>JAAVFG010000014.1 GCA_014800895.1 Bacteroidales bacterium | reverse complement strand
GGAGCGAAAAACGGGACTCGAACCCGCGACCCCGACCTTGGCAAGGTCGTGCTCTACCAACTGAGCTATTTTCGCATTTAGATTCTCTAACTCACTTATTATTTCATTGTTCTCTTGGAGCGAAAAACGGGACTCGAACCCGCGACCCCGACCTTGGCAAGGTCGTGCTCTACCAACTGAGCTATTTTCGCGTTTCTGTTGGTGCTTTCGAGATGTCTTAACTTGTTTCCCGATTGCGAGTGCAAAGTTAGAACATTTTCTTGAACTATGCAAATATTTTGAGTAAAAAATTTTATAAAAATTTTAGTATTTTTACTTACTCATTGAGCACCAACATATTAAGTAGAAGAATTTTTTCAAAGAATTTTTATCATTTCTTCTTGTTGTTCGGATTTTGCGGGAATAGCGAATGAATTAAATTTTCATCTGCCTCATATTCTTTCGCAAGTTTCAGAGCAATTTCCATTTCATTATACTGAAAATTTAATTTATGGAGATATGCTCTAAGTAGAAAGAGATTACCGTTTCGAGGGTATTTTTTCATTGCTTCCCTTAAAGTTTCGGCTGCTTGCGGGAGTAAGTCATTATCTGCTTGCAGAGTGACCTTATAGAAATATATATTTTCATCCGGTTCTATTTCCAAGGCTTTATCATAATATTTCAGGGCGCTCTTTACATCTCCTTTTCTTGCGGCTATATTTGCTAACCCGGAATATGCCTGAGCATTTGAGGGATGAGATTTTGCAAGCAATGTAAAGTCTTCTTCCGCTTTCTCAT
This sequence comes from Bacteroidales bacterium, assembly GCA_014800895.1. GTDB lineage: Bacteria > Bacteroidota > Bacteroidia > Bacteroidales > Muribaculaceae > Lepagella. The sequence continues at coordinate 128,117 of JAAVFG010000014.1, read as the reverse complement.
CCTGATTGTTTCCTAACATCAACATACCATGCATCATAAGCGGCCACTCGGCTATTGAGTCGCTTTTGAGCACGGCTTCAAGATCTTCAATAGCATCCTTATTCCTACCCTCGGATATATATAGGGCGGCACGCCCTTTATGTAAAGTCATGGATTCCGGACGTTGGGAGAGTCCTATATCGTAAGCATCAAGAGCTCCGTCTACATCTCCCATACGTGATCTGATTTCCGCAAGATTCGACCATAATATCCAGTTGGAGGCTGATGCAGGCTTGCGGCGAAGGGCTTCAACTGTCAATTTCTCCGCTCTTTTCCAGTCGCTTCTTTGGGAATAATATTCAGCGGAGTCTATAAGAGCTTCGTATGACAAACGCTCTAATGTGTCGGCATGGGTATACATAATATCAGCCAACATCATAACCAAGCATAATAGCAGAGGGCGTCTTAGGACGCCCTCTACATTCTGTATTATCTGTTTCAGTTGCATATTTCGCGCAGAAGGTTTATTTCTTTTCTGAATCGTATCTCTGAAGACCTGAACGAAGGAATTGCAGGTAAGCTGCCACATTCTCATTATAGCTGTATGGAGCTGCGAGCGGCTTGCCTTCATTATTCAGAAGGATATAATAAGGCTGGGCATTAGCTCCGAATTTAGATCTTTCCAGATAGCTCCATTTATCTCCATATGTGCGGAGAGTGCGTTCCTGACCATCAGCTTCGGTGACAATTATAGGAGAAGGGAGAGGCTTCTTATCATCCACCATCAAGGTAATAAGGACATAGTCATTATCAATGATAGATTTCACTTCCGGATTAGTCCATACGGAAGCCTCCATCTTACGGCAGTTGACACATCCATATCCTGAGAAGTCTATCATTACCGGTTTATTCAATTGTTTTGCCAATCTCATTCCCTCTTCATAATCAGAAGATGAGGCATGTACCGACCCTGTATAAAGATTAAAATCCTGAGTGGACACCGGAGGAGTGAAAGCACTGATGCTTTTGAGGGGAGCACCCCATAGTCCCGGAATCATATAGACCGTGAAAGCTAATGTAATCACTGCGAGCATAAATCTTCCTATACCAATCTTCTCTACTTTTGAATCATGCGGGAAGGTGATTTTGCCTAACAGATATACTCCAAGAAGTCCGAATATTACAATCCATAAAGAGATGAATACTTCGCGATCCAATACTCTCCAGCCATATGCGAGGTCAGCCACCGAAAGGAATTTAAGCGCAAGAGCTAACTCCAGGAAGCCAAGCACGACCTTAACGGTATTCATCCATCCGCCGCTCTTAGGTACTGACTTGAGGATTGTCGGGAAAATAGCGAAAAGAGTGAAGGGGAGAGCAAGGGCAAGTGAGAAGCCAAGCATTCCGACTGCCGGAGAGATGAAATTTGAAGTAGCGGCAGCTTCCACAAGCAGAGTTCCGATGATCGGACCTGTGCAAGAGAAAGAGACCAATGCTAAAGTAAATGCCATGAAGAAGATGCTGAGGTAGCCGGTAGTGGCATCTACCTTCGCATCAATTTTGTTATTCCATGAAGCGGGGAGCGTAATTTCAAAGCCACCCATAAACGAGATGGCGAAGATGACAAGGAGAATGAAGAAAGCTATATTGAACCCGGCTGAAGTGGCAAGCTCATTCAGGGCAGATGCGCCAAACAGAACGGTCACCAATATACCGAGGAGGAGATAGATAACGATGATAGACAGACCATATGTGGCTGCTGCTGCTATAGATTTGCGGCGTGTCTTATTCTGCTTCAGGAAGAAGCTTACTGTCATCGGAATCATCGGCCATACGCAGGGAGTCACCAATGCAATGAGACCGCCAACAAATCCGGCGATGAAAATATACCATAGAGAACGTGACTGCTCCTTTCCATTATCCTCAAACACTTTAAATTCCGCCTCAACGTTAGCCCACCAATCAGAGGTATCTGCTGAGGATAGATTCACACCGGGAACTAACGGACCATTAGAAGCCTGCAATGAGTCAACCATTTCGGCAACTGCATCAGCTTTCTCCTCTGTTTCTGAGGGTTTTGTGCTTGCATTTTCCTCTGTTGCGGCTGCCTTCTCCTCTTTCGCTACAGGAACAACAGTGGGTGCTTTCCCTTCAAATTTATATGAATTATAGACAGGAATACAGTTCTCGTCACTACAAATCTGACCCTTTATTTCAACCTTTCCGGAATAAGAGGGGGCAGTCGCCTTAAGCTTCTGTATGAACTTTACTGTTCCGCTCCAGAAATGCTCATTTACCTCAAAAATATCATTAAATTGTTTTGTGTATGCTTTATTTGCCACCGGGGAGCCTACGGTCTCACACCCCTGTAAATCAAAGTGCATAGTGAGAGGAGCGGATCCGCCTGCGGGGTTGTCAAAAGCATAAAGGTGAAAACCGCGAGCTACTTTTGCGGTAATTTCTAAAGATGGATTGGGGGTATTGTCATCAATCAAATGATAACTCCATTCCACATTGTTGGCTACTGCAGTGAGCAGTGAGAAAGCCAAAATGAAAAATAAAGAGGCTAATTTCCTCATGATGTTAAAAAAGTTTTTTGATTTTATATATTTAAACAACAAAATTAATAAAAACTTGTAAATTAAGGAAGAATTGTTAGTAAATCTACTTATTTAGATACAATAATGGATAAAACCTTGAAATATTATGAACTAAATTTTTTTTTACATGTTTAATAGATAAAAGTGGCGAATGTAATCCGCTTCTATAATCAATCTATAACTACATATATTCAAAATCTTAAACGATGAAGGAAAAAATTAAGGAGACCCTCAAAAAAGTGCTTAACGGAATTTTGGGCGATAGCAGCGACCTACAGTTTCAGCCTGTTCCGGTAAGGGTAAATAATCGGTTTGGAAGGCAATAAGGTCTTTCTATCAAAGGAAGATATGACAGGCGGCCGTAAGGTCGCCTTTAGTATGATATATGATTCCATTTCCCGACTATATAAATTATTAAGAGATGCTTTCAAATACATTGAAACATAATCATTCAATTTCCAATCAGCTTGGAGAGCTCCTTTCGGGAGAGCCGACTGCAATAAGCCGTCGGATACGGCATATCGTAATTGTCGGATGTGTACTCAATGCTATCCTGATGGTGTTAAAATTAGGGGTAGGATACTATGGACATAGCGATGCTTTGGTGGCAGATGGTTTTCATTCATTAAACGATTTTGCCGCGGATCTTATAATGCTCCTGTTTTTAGGAATCTCATTTAAGAAAGCAGATGGAAAATACTCATACGGTTATGGGAAATATGAGACTTTTTCCACATTCATTATATCTATCTTTCTATTATTTGTGGCTTTTCATATCACAGAAGAAGCGATTGACTCAATAAAGGGGTATGCTGCGGGAGAAGTTTTACCGCAGCCGGATATATGGACTGTAATCATTGTGGTAGTATCAATGGTTACCAAAGAATTTTTATTCCGGTATTACCGTAAGGGATCAAAGGAAACGGGAACGGTTGCCTTATTGACTAATGCATGGCATCATAGGAGCGACGCCATGGCGTCAATAGCGACATTATTAGGCGTATCTTTCGCTCATTTCCTTGGGGAATCCTGGCGGATTTTAGATCCGTGTGCATCATTGGTATTGGTAGTTTTCATTGTTGTTGCATCCGTCAGAATGTTAGTGCCTGCATTTCGGGAATTGATGGATCATACTTGTTCGCCAGAGGTTACCGATAAAGCGAGTAGTATAATTGAATCGACTAAGGGAGTGGAAAGACTTATAGAATTGAAAACCCGAAAGAATGGACACTTCCTTATTTTTGATGTAACTGTGGATGTCAATGGAGATATTACCATTAATAAGGGGAGGGAAATCGCATCAGAGATACGGATGAATCTGATTAAGGAATTTGGACATAATTTGATGATTTCAGTAGTGACAGAATCTTCTGATTTGGATTAATTCTTATTATTTACTAAATTTGGAGACACTTAGCATTGGTTAAGTGTCTCTTCTTGTAATTAGTAACCAACTTAGCAATATGAAAAAGATCGCTATATTCGCCTCCGGAAATGGGTCAAATGCAGAAAATATTATAAATTATTTCCAAAGCCACCCTGATGAGGGAGAGGTAGCTTTGGTGGTTTGTAATCGTAAGGAAGCCGGTGTATATGAAAGGGCGGCTCGATTAGGAGTGCCGTGTGTTCACATACCAAAAAGAGAGATAAACGAAGCAACAATTATTCTTCCGCTTTTGAAAAAATATGAGGTAGAGTTTATTGTGCTTGCCGGTTTCTTGCTCATGATTCCTGATTTTCTTATACAAGCCTATAAGCGTAGAATGATTAATGTCCATCCATCCCTTTTACCGAAATATGGTGGAAAGGGGATGCATGGACATTATGTGCATGAAGCAGTAGTTGCTGCAAAGGAAAAGGAGAGTGGTATCACAATCCATTATGTTAGTGAAGTCTGCGACGAAGGAGAGGTGATATTTCAGGTGAAAACAGATATATTACCCACGGATACTCCAAAGATCGTGGAGGAGAAAATACATGCTTTGGAGAAGGAATACTTCCCGAAAGTAGTATCATCTCTTCTGAAAGCGCTATAAAAGATCTACTCATCCATATTTAAGGCATCCAATAGGATATGGGCATCTACGGAAGATACTCCAAGTGAGGTAAGGACCGGAAGGTCTGCAAGGAAAGTCTTGCGGAAGTCCTCATAGCTCTCTTTTGCCGTTTTCCGGTAATATGTGGCTGCCTTAAGCATATCACCCTTTACAAGTTCCAGGTGACCGACATTCAGGAAGTCGGAAGGGGAGGGTGAGGATGAGAGGATTCGCTCATAGTATTTTTCACTTTTTTGGAAGTTTTTATTGAGAAATTCCCCCCAGGCTAAAGCTCTCAGAACATTTTTATCATCCGGATTTATATAGTTTGCATGATAATAATGTTCCAATGCTTCAGTGGCGTTACCGCTTTCCAGCTCGCAATAAGCAGCATTGAGTAAAAGTGATAGGTCCTCTGAATCCCTTTCAAGAAGACGGCGATAATATTCAGCTGCGGTGGCATAATTTCCTAAGCGGCGATTGACATATGCTATGCGCTTAAGTAACCATGAAGAAGGTGTTTTCAGGAACTCTGCGCGAATATATGACTCCAAAGCCTTTTCATAGAATTTCATTGACTGATAGCAGAATCCTATCTTTTCCCATAAAGAGGTATCATCCTGATTATTCTCCAATAATAGGATAAAGAGTGGCAAAGCATCAGAATAATATTTACGTTTGAAATAAAACTCCGCAATGATTTCTACCATTTCCTGTTCGGAAGCGAGTGAACCGATCACAGGTAAATCAAGAAAATTTACAGGTTCGATAAATGGGTCGGCGAGAGTATTTTTTTTGCGAAAAAGCTTGTAGAATCGATACAACTCTCTTACACTTTTCGTCAGCTCTTCATTGAATTTTGGTTGGGACAAATGCAGATCTTTCTCCTTCATCAGTTCTTTCATTTGAGCAAACTGTGCATCCAGCTGTGTCGTCATCAGTTGTTTCTGACTTTGCGGCATTTTGGATAAAGCAAAGGCGAGAGAATACTTGTCAGACTCGCACACTGAATCTCCTACTTCAAGGAGACGCGAAAGAATCGCCTTATCTTCCTCTGTTGAGGATATCTCAGGATGATCCAGATAAAAGGGAAGAAACCAGTTAGCGGGATAGTTAAAGAAAGGAAACTGCTTAAGATTAGAGAAAGCCACCATCATAAGATCAGCTCCCTCATTCTGCATCTCGGTTAAATCCTTGAGTTTATCCGTCAATCCTGAGTTTTCAAGAATCTCTTCCCACTCAGGATTATTCTCCAGTGCACCGTTTTCCAAAGATTCCGGGTCAGCCTCCCTCATTCGTCTGATAAATTCAGGACTGATCTTCATAATCTCGGGAATAACTTCATCTTTCATTTTAGCTGACACTCTGTCGGTATCTCTTGTGCGGATGATTGAAAGCACAGTGTCTTTTATTCTTTGATAAGAGAGCAGATTATCTTTCAAATCCTCAAGGCGGAGGGTAATATCCTTGATTCTCTTTACTCTTTCTGGAAATTTATTCAAAAATAAAACAATTCCTAACAAAGCACGAGCTGAAACAGCATCAGATATCTCCTCAGAATAAAGCCGAAGAAGGAGTTGAAGCTTATATCTGTCAAAATAATATGTGGAAGATAAAAGCAGAGCATTAACCAAGAGCAAGGGTAACATTTCTCCATATTTTTCCGATACGATTGCAGTATACACTTGCTCTCCCATGTTTTTGTCGTTTATGGAAGTCCAAACTGTATTAAAAATCTGCTTGGAAAGGTCGCCCATTTCCACAGTGAGCTCTTTAGTATCGTTTTCAACAGCAGAAGCAAGCGTATATGCTGAATAAAGATCCGCATAGCGAGTCAATAAATCCGTGAGCTTCTTGTTAGATAACTTCAAGTAGCGAAGAGTTTCAGAATAGGGGTCGGATGAATCAACGGCAATTTTATCCCGCTTTAATTTATCATTTATTGCGAGAAGGCTTTCTGAAATATCAGTCACCACTTCCGGACGGGTATTATCCTGCTGACCTCTGGTCATATATTCTGCCATATAGCGGTATGTCGACCAAAGTTTTTCAAGCTCCGCAAGAGCCTCCCGGTCGTTTATGGCATTCGCCTCTTTTTTAAGGAGATCAAATGCCCTGGAGAGATTATAAGAATCTACAAGATTATAAATCTCCGTATATATTGATTTTTCCTGCATAAGCTTCTTTATAAACATTTGTTACTTTAATAACAAAAAGCACGCCAAAAAAGACGTGCTCTAAGAGAGTATTACCTCAGTCATTCAATCTCTTCTTTAGAAATTAACTCCGAATTGGAGTTGTGCAATCCATATGGATTTAGTATCTATGCGTTCGATAGCATTTTTATGGCGCTCATTAAAGTAGCGATAGGCAGCACTTAAAATCATATAGGTCTTTGCCTTTCTTGATTGAAATAAATTGATACCCAGACCCAGCGCGGAACTAAAATCTCCGAAGGTAGGGGAGTCATCAATCGTATTGAAAGAATAACCAATTCTGGCGTTAAAGAATAATAAGGAAGGTCGAGTAGTGAAACTTGTTCTGATAAGAGCATAAACAGGGATAAAATTGTCACCTCCCTGTACCGTCCGGTGTATACCTGCACCTACTCCTAAAATCTTGAATAAACTATTTTTATACCCCAAAATAAAGTCCAGATCAAAAGTGGAAAGGTCGTGGGCGGTTAAATCTATTGAAGCTCCGACATCCGCTCCCCATGTGAAATGGGTTTTATCCAAAGGTCTGTCCGATCCAAATATGCTTTCTCTTTGTTCAGCAGATAGTTTAAAAGAAAGAAAGCCCGTAACAAGAATAAGGATGATCATCCTTATTCTTGCTACGGACAATAGATTAGAGTAGCTTTTCGCCATTGGTGAAAATATTATTCTCCTAAATAAGATTTGAGAAGTTTACTTTTCTGTCCTTTGAGTCGACGGATAGCTTTCTCTTTTATCTGACGCACACGCTCACGTGTAAGATCAAATTTCTGACCTATTTCCTCAAGTGTCATCTCCTGACAGCCTATACCGAAGAACATTTTCAATATTTCACGTTCACGGTCCAAGAGCTGTTTGAGGGCGCGATCCACCTCTTTAGAAAGAGATTCCTGATTAAGGCTTGCGTCTGCCATAGGGCTGTCGTCATTGGGAAGGACATCAAGGAGAGAATTATCCTCGCCATCAACAAATGGAGCATCTACAGAGATGTGACGACCTGATACTTTTAACGTATCGGTGACTTTATCTACTGGCATATCCACACGCTCAGCGAGCTCCTCATTAGAAGGACGTCTCTCATGCTCCTGCTCGAATTTAGAAAGCTCTTTGGTGATTTTATTAAGCGAACCCACCTGATTGAGAGGGAGACGCACAATTCTTGACTGTTCGGCAAGAGCCTGAAGAATTGACTGCCGAATCCACCATACGGCATAGGAGATGAATTTGAAACCGCGAGTCTCATCAAATTTTTGAGCCGCACGGATAAGACCAAGGTTTCCTTCGTTGATAAGGTCAGGAAGGGACAGACCCTGATTCTGGTACTGTTTTGCCACCGACACTACGAAACGCAAGTTGGCTTTTGTAAGCTTCTCGAGCGCTGCATGGTCTCCTTTTTTAATTCTTTGCGCGAGCTCTACCTCCTCAGCAACTGAGATAAGTTCTTCACGCCCAATTTCCTGCAGATATTTGTCAAGAGATGCGCTTTCGCGGTTGGTGATTGATTTGGTGATTTTTAATTGTCTCATATATATCTCCTTAAATCGTTGCAGATTAATAAATATTATAAACTGCAAAAATTTATTCTTTAGTAAAACGAAAGTTGTGCGGTTTTATTATAAACCACACAACTTTCTAACAAATAAAAGTCGATAATTCCTTTAGGAATCACGCTTTTTTATCATTTTACTGAGCTATAACTCTCTCGGTGTTCGCACTCCTTACTCCTCTGAGAGGTTTACCGCATAGTAGTATTTACGCCCGGAGGGATAAAGACCGGTAAGGAACATCACCTTATCCTCATCATCACTTTTCATTATAGCGTTGTAAATTCTCTCTACATCGTCGGAGGAACGCACGGAATAGTTATTAATTTCAGTGATAACGAAACCATCTTTTACTCCTGCATCTCGGAAAGCACCATTCTTTACTCCCTGCACCTGCACACCGGAAGAGATACCAAGTTTGCGTTTAGTGTCATCGGAGAGTTTCATGAAGGCACACCCTAACTCAGAGAAGTCACCTTTCTTAGTGATAGATGTATTACCCTGCTGATTGCGGAGCACTCCTGTCTTAGTCTGCTCCTTGTTATCGCGTATATAGGTGATGGTAATTTTTTCACCCGGACGATATTTACTGAGCTGTCCTACCAACTGAGCGTTATTAGCGACCTTTGTACCGTTTATAGCGATGATGACATCGTCAATCTGCAGACCCATCTCTTTTGCCGTAGAACGGTCGGATACAGAGGCTATAATGACACCATTCTTTGTAGCGGTAATATTTTTCTCTTTTGCCATTTTTGCGTCGAGGTCAATCACGGAAATACCTAATAATGCTCGCTGGACAGTGCCGTATTGGCGAAGGTCTGTCATTACCTTCTTTACAATCGTTGTCGGAATTGCAAAAGAGAAGCCAGAATAGCTTCCGGTGTTTGAATAAATAGCAGAATTAATACCTACCAATTCACCTTTGAGGTTTACTAAGGCACCCCCTGAATTCCCGGGATTTAATGCGGCATCGGTCTGAATGAAAGACTCGATGCTCATCTGGCCTTTATGAGAATTACCCAGACTGCGCGCTTTGGCAGAAACGATACCTGTAGTGACAGTAGAGTTAAATCCGAACGGATTTCCGACCGCCAATACCCATTCACCGACCTTTAGATTCTCGGCATCCCCGAAAATGATGGGGGATAGTCCCTTAGCATCTATCTTTATAAGCGCAAGGTCAGTAGCCTCATCAGTTCCTATTACAGTCGCCTCATAGGTTGAATTGTCATTGAGAAGCACCTCAAGTTTGTCAGCACCATCAATGACATGGTTGTTTGTTACGATATATCCATCCTCTGAAAGAATTACTCCCGAACCGAGTCCGCTTTGAACCGGCTCGCTTTTGCGTTCCTGCTGACGAGGACGCTGCTGGCGCTGCTGAGGATTTCCAAAGAAAAAGTCAAACATGCCGCCGAAGGGATCCATCCCACCGGCATTTCCATAAGGATTCTGCGGTCGGGACACATAACTCTTGATGCAGACTACGGCATTTACAGTCTTTTCGGCAGCTGTAGTGAAGTCGGTTTCAAATGCCGGTGTTGAGGCTGTATGAATGAATTTCTGATCGTCTGTAGCGAAAAGAGAGCCGGCACATAGTGCAAGGAGCGCACCTGCCACATAGAGATTAGTTTTCTTCATCTTCATCTTTCTACTATTAATCTTTGATATTGATAACTTCGTATTATAGAATCCACCTCGAAAGGTAATTGCTTATTTTCTATAAATACAAAATAGCTGACTTTATTACACGGCTTAACACTAAATTCATTATTTTATCATTTGTTAAGGCTATGTCACAGCACTTTTCATTCAATAAAACAAAAAAGATAAACATAAATTTGGATAGTATTGAATAATTTGTCAATTTTGACAAAAAATCTAAGGTAATGAATCTTTTCACAAAAATAATAATCAATAAGATCTCTTTCTCTAAGTACCTAAGCCTTATTTTATTAACTTTGCTTTCTGCTACATTTGTAACATCATGTCATACATCAAGACATTCAGCCTCGAAGTCAAGATATGAGCGGCGGAAAGAGCATAACAAGGAAATTAGCAATATTCATTTTGATGGATCCAACAAAAGAGGAAAGCGCGTGGCACAGGAAGCAAAGGATTGGCTCGGAACGCCGTATAAATATGCTTCCGGTGATAAGGGCAAAGGGTCGGACTGTTCGGGAATGGTAATGTCGGTATATGAAACAGTGACGGGAATAAAGCTGCCACGTAATTCCGCTCAGCAGGCGGCTTTTTGTAAGGAAATAGATTCCTCTACTTTGCGGATAGGAGACTTGTGCTTCTTTGCAACAGGAAAAGATCCTAACAAAATTTCCCATGTGGGTATAATGTTGGACGAAAAGAATTTCATACATGCTTCTACTTCAAAAGGTGTCGTGATATCTGATATCACAACACCTTATTATACCCGAACTTTCATTCAATTCGGAAGAGTTCCTGAGAAATGATATGATTAACCGAGAAGGGGGAGGAGTTTAGCTTCGAGGTCAGCGAGAGAAACGAGTCCGACGCTGCGAGCCTGCACTTCGCCATCCTTGAAGAAAAGAACTGTCGGAACGCTACGGATTCCATTCTCACCGACGATCTCAGTCTCTTCATCAATATTAATCTTACCGATGACTGCTTTGTCTCCATACTTCTCAGCCAACTCTTCAACAACCGGACCGAGTTTAACACAGGGGCCACACCATGTAGCCCAGAAATCAATTACAACGACCTTTCCTGACTCGATTGCCTCGCGCGCAGTCTTGTCTGTAAACTGAATTGCCATTTTCTTAAGATTTTATATTATTTGGTTATTCTTTGAGAGTCTCCACTTCAAAGAGACACTCATTTCTTTTTAACACTCCTATCAACTCTTTGTTTATTCCGATCAGTTTGCGTGAGCGTACACGTATCTTCTGACGGGTTGATATGTCATAAATATCCACAAAAATTCTTCCGGGACGTGAATTATCCCTCAGATTCTCCAATTCCGTGAATAAATTCAGATAATTCTGATTTAAGTCAATTCGCATGACTACAGAATTCGCCACTTTCCCTTGAATGGAAGAAAGAGGCTGCACGGCATCTATCTGAATCGAAGTCTTTTCAGGATTGAAGCGATCGGGAGCAATATTTATTTTCACCATCACAGCTTCTCCTTCATGAAAAGAGGATGCCCAAGTGGCATGATTTTTCCCAAAAAGGGCAATCTCTCCTTTACCTGTGAAATCTTCAATCTCAACGATTGTAAAGGCATTACCTCTCTTGGATACTCTTTCGGTTACCTTTGTCACCAATCCGCCAACCCTGACTTTTTTCCCTGCCTCAGTATTCTCAAGCCGCTCTTTCAATCCATCGCAGGGGAGATTACATTCATAATTCAGCTCCATCCAGTATGGATCAAGAGGGTGGGCGGAAAGATACATGGTCACCAATTCCTTCTCTTTATTGAGCAAGGCAAGACGGCTCCAAGGCATATAATCCGGCACAGGAGGTTTGCTTGTCTCCACCTCCTCGACCTCACCGAAAAGAGACATCTGGGGATTGTTTCTTTCTCGCTGTACGTTTTGCCCATATTTTACGAGAATATCCGCCCATGTCGTGTCTCCAACGGGGGAAGCAAAAGCCTCTCTCGGAAGATCAAAGCAATCAAAGGCACCGGCTAAAGCAAGATTCTCTATTGCACTTTTATTACATGCGCTTAGATTGACACGCTCCACAAAGTCATAGATATCCTTGAACGGACCATTCTCCTTTCTTTCCTGTATAATGGCTGAGACAGCATTGACCCCAACTCCACGAATAGCTGCGAGTCCGAAACGGATTACCCCTTTCTGGTTGACACCAAATTTCTCAACAGACTCGTTGATATCGGGTCCATTAACTTCAAGTCCCATACGTTTACACTCATCCATGACTCCTTTGATTTTGTCAGAGGAGCCCAGATTACGGCTCATTACCCCCGCCATGTATTCGGCAGGATAATTGGCTTTCAGATAACCTGTCTGATACGCCACCCATGAATAGCATGTGGCGTGGCTCTTGTTGAAAGCATATGATGCGAATTTCTCCCAGTCTCCCCAGATTTTATCAAGAGTCTTTTCCTCATAACCGTTAGCTTTACCCTGATCAATAAATTTTACTTTTAGAGCCTGCATCTTATCAATAAGCTTCTTACCCATTGCCTTACGGAGCATATCTGACTCTCCTCGTGTGAAATTAGCCAACAGACGCGAGAGAAGCATCACCTGCTCCTGATAGACGCAGATGCCATAAGTCTCTTCAAGATACTTCGACATGATGGGAATGTCGTATACGATCGGCTCCTCTCCATGCTTTCGGGCAATAAAGGAGGGGATATAATCCATAGGGCCCGGACGGTATAGAGCATTCATGGCAATCAGATCCTCGAATTTCGATGGCTGAAGCTCACGAAGATACTTCTGCATACCGGCAGACTCAAACTGGAAGGTAGACGTGGTGTTCCCTTGGCAATAAAGTTCATATGTGGCTTTATCATCAAGAGGTATGTTATCAATATCAAGATCAAAGCCTCTTGTATTCTTGATATTGATAAGAGTTTCTTTAATTATGGAAAGAGTTTTCAGACCTAAGAAGTCCATCTTGATCAGTCCTGTGTCTTCAATAACACTTCCTTCATACTGAGTGGAGATAACCTTTCCTTCATCCGCATCCGTGGTCATAGACACCGGCACCCAATCCGTGATGTCATCACGGGAAATAATCACACCGCAAGCGTGGATACCTGTACCTCGGATATTCCCCTCCAACTGCTGCGCATATTTAAGGGTTTCCCTGATATTCTCATTAGGATTATTTTTCTCAGCGGCAAACTCATCACAATATTTAAGAAGATTTTTGAAATTGATCTTCTGCGAATTGCCATCCTTATCATTCAGACGGTCGGGCACCAGTTTGGCAAGACGGTTTGCCTCCGGGAGGGGCACTTCAAGCACTTTTGCCACATCCTTGATAGCCATCTTGGTAGCCATAGTCTGATAAGTGATGATATGAGCCACTTTCTCTTCTCCATATTTTCTTGTGACATATTTCAAGACTTCATAGCGTCCGTCATCGTCAAAGTCCACATCGATATCAGGCAGAGAGATACGGTCGGGATTCAAGAAGCGCTCAAAAAGAAGATCATACTTGATAGGGTCAACCTGTGTTATTCCCAGGCAATATGCAACGGCACTACCCGCCGCCGAACCACGACCCGGACCGACGCTGACTCCCAGCTCCTTTCGTCCTACGTTGATAAAGTCCTGTACTATAAGAAAGTAGCCGGGGAATCCCATTGTCTTCATGATATGGAGTTCAAATTTAATTCGCTCATGCACATCCTCAGGTAGAGGATCTCCGTAGCGTTCCTTCGCTCCATCAAACGCTAACTTAGCAAGATAGTCCGCTTCAAATTTGATACGGTAAAGCTTATCATAACCTCCAAGACGCTCTATTTTCTTTTCAGCCTCTTCCTGAGAAAGGACTACATTCCCATTCTCATCGCGTGTGAATTCCTCGAAAAGATCCTGCTCAGTGATGCGCTGACGGTATTCTTCCTCTGTACCGAATTCCTTGGGAATTTCAAAGAAAGGCATTATAGGAGCGTGATTGATGCTGTAGGTCTCTACTTTATCAAGAATCTCCATTGAATTTGAAAGAGCTTCTGGTATATCCTTGAAGATTTCTGCCATCTCTTCAGGAGACTTCAGCCATTCCTGCTTCGTATAGTGCATGCGGGGCTCTGAGAAAGTTTTCTGCATAGAGACGCAAATCAATCGATCGTGTGCCTCCGCGTCATCTTCATAAGTGAAATGGACATCATTGGTCGCCACTACCTTTATGTCATATTTTTTTGCTATGCGCAGAAGGTGCTCATTCACCTTCTGCTGCTCCACATAAACATCAGTATTGGCATTCTCCTTAAAAGTCTGGTGGCGCTGCAGCTCAAGGTAATAATCGTCTCCGAAAACCCCTTTATACCATTTGATCATCTCTTCGGCTTCATCAATCTGATCGTGCATAAGGAGCTGGGGCACTTCGCCACCAAGACAAGCGGAGCACACTATCAATCCCTCATGATATTTTGCCAAATCTTCATGATCCGTGCGTGGCTTGTAATAGAACCCTTCTGTCCAAGCCCGGCTCACTAACTTGACAAGATTGTGGTAGCCCTTCTGATTTTTTGCTAATACGATAAGATGGAAACCATTATCACGTTTATCACTCTTATCTGTCTTGCTTCCTTTTGCCACATACATCTCACATCCAATGATAGGCTTGAATTTGGCGTCCTCGGGCAGCTTTTTGTTGACCTTCTCGCAGTAATTGAAAAATTCTTTTATACCGAACATATTTCCATGATCGGTAAGAGCAATACCACGCATACCGTCGTTGATGGCCTTATCCACTAATTCCGGGATAGAAGCTTTACCATCAAGAAGGCTATATTGAGAATGAACGTGCAGATGGGTGAACCCTTTGTCAGGCATAAAGTAAGTATTAAGTTTAAGCAAGTACAAAATTAACAAACATCTCCCTTAAATGCAACTTTGACAGATGCAAGAATGTTAAGAAGATATGTAGACGGTGATTATTGTTCTGACCGTCTGTTTTTAGATAACGTTGAAAATAGATAAAACTTATAGAAAATGAAATTTGAGAAAGAAATTGTAGAGGATCTTCACAGATTTCTCGTTTCCATTGGAAAAATGGATGAAAAAATGCCTGAATGTCCCGACCTTGATGAAATATGGCCCGCAATCAAGCAGGCATACCTTCCCGACGGCATAAGGGAATTTCAGGACTATCCCATGTATTCCCTGGGTTCAATAATGTTCGTAGGAATGGCGTTGGCAAAATACTGGGATGTAGACTGGATAAAATATAATGAAGAGGGAGGAGAAAAGATCTATATTCGTCTTCGGGATGCCAAGGGATTCGATAATATGGATGATCATATCCTTGCTGATGTCCTTGAACTCGACACTGAAAAAAGTGAGGAAATGAGCAAGGTGGTAGGGGAGTGTGCCGCACGAGTGCTCGCCACTCTCAACCGCTCTACTATTGAGCCCGGCACATCTGAGGCTCTTCATGCGTATGAGTCATGTCTCCATGCCCTTTATACCGTAGGCGCGGCAATGGAGCTAAATGCATTGGGTTATCACATGACTCCGCTTAATCAGGCGTAGCGGCGTGCATATCCTTATCCTCGTGAGATTCAGTATGCATTATGCGGAGCCATTTTCTGTATCCGAATATTGCAATAACAGAATAAACTCCATATAAGACTCCGTAAAAGGGGATTGCTTTATAGAAGTATAAAACGGAGCAAACAATATCTACCACCAGCCAAATAAGCCATTGCTCGGCATATTTCCTCGCCATCATCCAAAGGCCTACTATTGACAGGGCAGTGGTGAATGAGTCTGCAACCGGTACGTTTGAATCCGTGAATCGGGTAAGGATCAGCCAAATTAAATACCATAAAAAGAGGAATGACACTCCCGCACCCATCCATACTTTATAGGAAGGATGGGTGATAGGGAGTGTCTGTTTATTCTCTTTCTTCTTTTTATCTCCGGCTGTCCACATCATAAAGCCATAGACAGCGATTAGCAGGTAATAGATGTTAATACCGAAATCCGCATACAGACCTTTACTCCAGTATATGAACATTGAAATACAAGGCATCACGATAGATGCAATCCATACTTTGGGGTTAGCCTGATATTCCCACCATAGATATAGGATACCGATGCAGAAACCGAAGATTTGAAGAAACATAACTTACAGAATTAGAATTTTAATGTGACTGTGCCCATTACATGTGCAGGTGCCTGAGCTGCATAACCGGCATAGCGGTAAATTACTTTCTCGTCCCCGTCCATATAATAGCCGGCACCTGCATAACCATTGTTGCAGTATTTCTCATTAAACACATTATATATGGAGAATCCAAGTTTAAGGCTCTTTATCCCATGAATGTTTTTCCATGTGTAACTGAGATGAAGGTCGCTGACAAAATATGCGTCCAAGGCGGCTGCTTCATTATGAGCATTCGTCATATACTGTTTGCTGACATAATGACTGACCAGAGAGGCGTCAAAACCAGCGACATGAAAACTGAAATCATTATTAAGAATGAAGTCGGGGGAGAAAGCGATCGGGGTGTTGCCGCAGTTTATTGAGATAGGATTAGTCCATTCATCCTCGTAGATGTATTCCACAAAGTCCTTTATTCTATTGCGTGAGAGTGTCATGTTGAGAGACCAGTCAAACCAATTAACAGGTTTGATCATTCCCTGCAACTCAATCCCGGCACGGTAAGAGTGTGGTACATTCACACTCAACGGATTACCGGTATCGGAAAGCTCACCTGTGGCTACAAGCTGGTCTTTATAGAGCATGTAGTAGAGATTCGCGCCTACATTAAATAGGGAAGTAGAATAGGTGTATCCCAATTCAAAATCATTAAGGTATTCCGATTTCGGCTTGTGATCAGGATCTGAATCAGTGAAATTGTCACGGGTTGGCTCTTTCTGTGCGACCGACCAAGATGCATATGCCCTGTGGGGACCAAGCTCGAAGTTGAGACCTAATTTGGGATTGAAGAAGTTCCAGTTTTCATGCACATTAAGCACATCCGGAGCACCTGTATTATAGTTATAGTTGTCAGATGCCCCCTTGATGGTATATCTAATATGCCTGTACTGAAGATCAGCGAAGGCATTAAGATAATTATTGATCTGATAGTTAGCTCTCAGATAGGTATTGATGTCCAACTTATGACCTGCATTGTCGTAGTAACGCTGAAGCGGGTCGATGGAACCTAAATAGTTTCTTACCCATTTCACCTGACCGAAATGATGACCGTAGAAGTCGGTGACGGCAACTCCGAAGGTCGCGTTCCAACGAGTATCCTTATAGTTAAGATTGACNGATGCCCCACCGAAATGATTCTGGTTCTTCTTAAGTCGGATNAGATCGGATTTCTTGACAGTTTCTCNTTCGGNATTTAGAAATGGCTGAAGGCCATACTCCTCGAGTGTGCGNTTGGTCTTATACTGATCATAATAACCGTCATCATTGGTATAATGAAGAGCTGCGTTCAAGTTGAANAGGTCTCCGAGATGCTGGGACAGGAGCAGCTGCAGATGATGCTGGATATAGTTATCATTNTGATCNGGGTAATAGGCGATATTCCCTTCGGCATCTATGTATTGACCGCACGGATTATAGCGTCTGCCATACTTCTCCATATCCTCCTTGGAGGCATAATCCCATGCCATATAGGTTTTCTCTTTTCCTCCGAACGCGAGAAGCCGGATTTGAGTATTGTAATTCTTGTATGCCGCTTGTCCGAAATAGCTCCAGAGAGATGAGGAAGCTCGGTCAATGTAGCCATCTGAACTTAAACGGCTGATACGTGCATCAAAACTCCAATGATTGCCAATCANTCCGGANCCCACACGGAGAGTCTCTCGATTTGTATTGTACATACCATATGCGCCGGATATTTCCGCATAGGGTGTGAGGGAAGGGGCGTCTGTGACCATATTGACACTTGCTCCGAAGGCGCCTGCGCCGTTGGTGGAAGTGCCNGCTCCACGTTGTATCTGCACATCCCTTAAGGAGGATGCAAAGTCGGGCATGTTTACCCAATATACATTATGGCTTTCCGGATTATTGATAGGCACGCCGTTTGCAGTAACATTTATTCGGGATCCGTCTGTGCCACGCACGCGCATGGAAGTGTAACCCATACCTGCACCGGCATCCGATGTAGTTATTACCGANGGAGTGGCTTGAAGAAGATAAGTGAGGTCTCTTCCGTCATTATGTTCCAGAAGCTTCTGCTTGGANACATTTGTAAAAGCGACGGGTGTTTTGGAAGTGGCGCGATTGGCTACTACTTCCACTTCGTTCAGAAGGGTAGACAGGGAGTCTTTCTCCGCAGATCCTTCCTTTTCAGCGGCATGCGGATAGAGNGTGCATGCGCTCATCACAGCTAACGCCGTAGGAAAAGCTTTTCTTTTCATAAAATTTATTTCTCTACGCCGGTATTACCCGGATCAGGTTCGAAGGGTATAATCTCAGATCAGCNGCCAAGACTCTCTTGTCAATGGCATTTGGCTGAACACCCCTATAAATTATTCAGACTCTACGGGTCTAAATGTTAATTTTTTGCAAAGGTAGGCATTTATTTGTAATTTAGCTAATGAAATGGGAGAAAATATTTTNAATCATAGACAACTTGAGGCAGTTGAGGCGACTGAAGGACGTGTNAGNGTNATTGCCGGAGCAGGGTCAGGTAAGACTCGTGTTTTGGCTCATAGGTTTGCTTTTATAGTGAATGAATTGGGCATAAGTGCCGGAAATGTGTTATGTCTTACCTTTACTAATAAAGCTGCCNATGAAATGAAGCAGCGGATATCAAAACTTGTGGATAGGGGTAGTGTGAATGATTTTGTTTGCACTATTCACAGTTTCTGTGTAAAATTTCTCAGGAAAGAGATNTACCGTATCGGATATCCAAAGAATTTTACTGTAATTGATCCCGAGGATGCGAAGCAGTTAGCGCGTCAGGCTATGGATGAATTTGCCATTGATAGAAAAAAGACAACTGCAGAACGTTTCCTTAAACAGGTCGCGGGGTTTAAGGGNTGGGATCCTNACGGTTATATACAGAAACATCTNCTCCCTCATTCTTCTCCNGAAGCTCCGGATGCCATAGTAAGGTTTTTAAGATTGCANCTTAAAAATTATGCTCTTGACTATGATGACCTTCTCTATTTTACACTATATATTCTTGACCACTTCCCTGATGCCAANAAGTATTGGACCGAGAAATTAAATTATGTGATGGTAGATGAAGTGCAGGACTGTTCCGGAGATGACTGGAAATTACTTCATGCNATTACTTCCTATCATAATAATCTCTTTGTTGTCGGAGATCCTGATCAGGCGATTTATGAATGGCGAGGGGCGAATCCTAAAATATTTGTCGATTTTAAAGCACATACTGATGTGATATTGGATCGTAATTATCGCTCCACTCCGGATATTCTCAATGTGGCGAATGCTATTATCGCTAACAATATGAAGAGAGTNGCTAAGGATCTCTANACTGTAAAATTAAATGAATTGCCTGTCATATATCGTCATGAAAAAAGTGAGAGTGACGAGGCGCAGCATATTGCTGATACGATTACTTTAAGTATCGGTGAGGGAAGAAGACCGAGNGATCATGCTATATTATACAGAGCCTCGCATATTTCCAGAAGATTGGAGCAGGCGTTGATGCAGTCCAAGCTTCCTTATACCGTTTGGGGNGGAATAAAATTCTTTGAAAGGAAAGAGATAAAAGACGCATTGGCNTATCTGCGTCTGGTANCCAATCATAATGACGATATAAGTTTTTCAAGAATTGTGAATGTCCCTCCCCGCAAGTTCGGAAAGGCAAGTATGGAAAAATTAAGANTACTTGCAGAAACGGATAATGCTTNCCTTTTTGATACTCTAAAAAATAACCTTTTCTCTCCTCCGTTTAATAGAGGGAGTATCAGGGAGTTTGTGAATTTGATAGATCAGGCGAGCGAACTTGCCGATAAGGCGAACGTAACTGATCTNACTGATATGCTNATGCANCGGTCAGGTATGACTGATATGCTCCGGACTGATACCGAAGAGGAGAGACTTGAGAACCTTAATGAATTGATGAACGCAATCCAGGAATTTTCCGATCGCAATGTCAGGGAAGATAATGCCACTTTAGATGCTTATCTACAAGAAGTATCGCTTTACACTAATCTTGATCTTGAGAATGACAAGGATAAAGTGCGCTTGATGACAATTCATCAGAGNAAAGGTCTTGAGTTTCCGATTGTATTTGTCGCGGGACTTACCGAAGGTATTTTCCCAAGTCACCGCACAATCAGGGAACGTCGTCTGGATGGGGAAGAGGAGGAGAGACGCTTGATGTATGTGGCTGTCACTCGTGCCGAGAATATACTTTATCTTTCGGAATCCGAGGGATATATGAATGAGAAAGGAGTTATGAAATATCCATCTCGTTTCATTTCAGAGATTCCNANTGAGATGTTGCGGATAGAGGGCAATCCTGATCCCGACCTATTTGAAGGGACAAAAGCGATGGTGGCTCAATTAAACTGTGAGACCATGATGACTTCGGATGTGCATTGGGCTGCCGGGACAGTAGTAATTCATAAGGTCTTCGGTGAGGGTGTGATTGAATCATATGATGCCGCAGCTAACAGCTATAAAGTTAAATTCGGTGAGAAAANAAGACAGCTTATAGCAAAAGTGCTGACCGCCAAGTAATTTTATAAGTAGCTACTTAGGCTCATATTATATCTTAAAAGGCATATCCCTTTACCGGCTTGGTAAAGGGATATGCCTTTTATAAAGGNCTGCTTTNGAACNAACAATATTGATTACTTCCTTATNAGTCTCACGACATTCTCAACATGGTGCGTGTGAGGGAACATATCCACCGGTTGAACATCTGTTACTNTATATTTNGAATCCAACAGAGCAAGATCACGNGCCTGNGTAGCAGGATTGCATGATACATATACTATCACCTCAGGAGCGGCATTCAATATAACCTTTACTACATCTTCGTGCATGCCTGCCCGNGGAGGGTCAATTATCATCACATCCGGTCTGCCATGCTTTTCCACGAATTCATCTGTAAGGATATTTTTCATGTCTCCGGCGTAGAAGAGAGTATTGTCGAGTCCATTTACCTCCGCATTAATCTTTGCATCTTCTATTGCAGCCTCNACATATTCTATTCCCACNACCTGACGTGNCTGNCGTGCAACGAAATTAGCTATAGTGCCGGTTCCTGTGTAGAGATCATAAACAAGAGGCTTCTNCAATTCTGCTGAAAGATCTTCCGGAGACAATCCTGCAAATTTACGTGTCACTTTATATAACTCGTAAGCTTGAAGAGAATTAGTCTGATANAAAGACTTGGCATTTACCCTGAATTTCAAGCCCTCCATCTCCTCTATAATAAAATCCGGTCCCTTGAATGCAAAAACTTCAAGATCTCCGATAGTATCATTAAGTTTTGTATTTACAACATAGANGAGGGANGTTATCTCCGGGAAAGCCTCTGCTACTGCATTAAGAAGTAATTCCGCTTGTTCTTTATTCTCCTCGCCAAAACTTAACACCACCATTACTTCTCCTGTAGAGGCGATACGAATCATCAGAGTGCGGAGGAAGCCCACATTCTCCTTAATGTTNTAAAAGGAGAGGTCATTGGNGAGGGCATAGTCATAGATAAAATTGCGGATACGATTGCCTAAATCATCTTGCAGATGACATTCTTCTATGTGGTAAACCTTATCAAATCCTCCCGGGATATGAAATCCCAAAGCGTTGGGGGAATCGGTAAACTCCTTTCCTGATTTAACATCCTCCCATGTTCGCCATTTTTTNTTGGANAAAGTATANTCCATCTTATTTCTNTANCCCCATATCTTTNCTGATCCTAAAATGGGGGAGATAGGAGGANGTTCTACTTTAGCAATCCNGGTCAATGCATCCTCCACCTGTTGCTGCTTGAATTTCAGCTGCTCATCATAAGGAAGATGTTGCCATTTNCAGCCTCCGCATATCGTGAAATGTTCACATCGAGGAGCAACGCGGATAGGAGAGGGCTCTATCATTTTTTCTATNTGAGCCTCTGCANAACTCCTTTTCTTTTTATCNACTTTCAGGTCTACTATATCACCGGGCGCAGCAAAAGGAACGAACACTACTATCGGAGTCTCGTCAGATTCCTTTATTTTTGTGCGNGTCAGAGCTTTACCTTCAGNAGCGATACCTGTTATTTCGACTCCCTCAAGCAAGGGGAGTGGTTTCTGTTTTCTACCCATTAAAGTTAAAGNTGTTTCTAACTTCCAAAGTTACAAAAAAAAGAGTAAAAAAGCGAATCCTGCACAATCTTTNCAAAGGTGTGCCGAATCCTAAATAAATTTAAAATACTGATAATTAATATAGATAATTTGGAAAAAGTTAAAGTATTTTCTAACTTTGCAGAGAACAACAATAACAACTTTCCCATAAGGGAACAAAACGATAGAGATCGACCATGAACTTTAAAGCGGCACTAACCGGACTTTTCATAGCCTCATTCGGGCTCTTTTCTAATGCACAGACTTCAGAGACTACACTCTCTGNTCATCATAAACTTCATCAGAATCAGTTGGCTAATGTCAAGTCAAAAATTGACAAGAGNGTTATTTCTGATGAGNTGAAGGAATCAGTTGTAAAACGTGAGAAAGAGAATTTNCAGGTTCTTTCCGATGAATCCTCCAAGATGGTTGCNGATTTGTTGAAAGAGGGGAGAAAGCATATCGGCAAGCCATATCTGGCAGGATCGAAAGGTCCTTCACGTTTCGACTGCTCTGGTTTTACAAGCTATGTATATAAACAGTTTGGNATCCAGCTGTCGCCCTCNTCTCGCGATCAGTATACACAAGGAGAGAAGGTGGATAGAAATGATCTTCGTCCCGGCGATTTGGTATTCTTCACCAGCCGAAGGAGCGGAAAGAATGTTGGACATGTAGGCATTGTAGTTTCTGCCGATAATGAAACAGGAAAATTCAAATTTATCCATGCAAGTTTAAAAGGGGTTAAGATATCTGATTATGAGGGATATTATGTACCTCGTTATGTAGGCGCGCGAAGAATAATTACAAAATAATTAAAAAATCTTTCCGAATTATTTGGCAGATTAAAAAATTATATGTAATTTTGCAGTGTCAAAAGGGGAGAGCCCCGGAGATGAAATGATGCCTTGTGGTGTAATGGTAGCACACCGGATTCTGGTTCCGTTTGTGAGAGTTCGAGTCTTTCCAAGGCAACACAATTTCAATCCAATCACTGCCTTGTGGTGTAATGGTAGCACACCGGATTCTGGTTCCGTTTGTGAGAGTTCGAGTCTTTCCAAGGCAACTTAGCAGCTGAATTTCAGCTGCTTTTTTATTTTATTACTACCTGAATATTATGACTCCAAGTGAGAATGTAAAGATTATTCGCCATGTCACTGTGGTCGGTTTCTGGATTAATGCGTTACTTGTTGTTCTTAAACTATTCTTTGGTTATTGGGGACATAGTGATGCGCTTGTAGCGGATGGCTATCACTCCGTAAGTGATTTTGTTACCGACATCATTGTGATTCTATTTGCCGCGGCTGCTTATAAAAAGCCTGACAACGACCATCCTTATGGACACGGTAAATATGAGACGTTTGCCTCTCTGATTATAGGAATTATCTTATTTTTAGTCGCGATATTCCTTTGTATAGAGGGCGTGGAGCAGATAATGGGTATTTGTCGCGGCATTATTCCGGAGAAGCCCGATATTTGGACTATTGTGGTGGCTATAGCATCCATAGGTCTTAAGGAATATTGTTATCGATATACCAGGAATGCCGGTAGAAAAATAGGTAGCGGATCTTTGCTCGCTAATGCAGAACATCATAGAAGTGATGCCGTTTCATCAGTAGCGACGCTTGTGGGTGTCACATTAGCTTTTTTGCTTGGCGACAGTTGGCGGATATGTGATCCAATTGCATCTATCATTATCTCTTTCATGATTGGTTACTCGGCTATGAAGATAGCTAAACCTGCAATTAATGAATTATTGGAAGTTGCGCTGCCGGAATGTGAAATTGCTGAGATTCGGGAATTAGCGGAGAAAGTAGAAGGAGTCAGAAAAATCCATAATCTGAGAGGTCGTAGAAATGGACATTCTACTATAATAGAGATGAATGTCCACGTTGATCCTTACATTACTGTCCAGGAAGGACATATAATTGCTACCGACATTGAGGAAGCACTCCATAAGGAATTAGGAGATGACGTAATTATCTATATACATGTAGAGCCGGATAATTAATTATCCGGCTTTGATTTTCCAGAAGATAAAAAATTCATAATTATGGGAAGAGGGAGTGATAATCTCGGAAAATTATATAATGACTCATCTACACGTATAAAGATTTTAGTTCTATTTAACATAATAGTGATTATGTAACAAAAGTATAGATATAAGGAGATGTATTAATTTTTTCTATTAATGCCATCTCCTTATGCTATTATTACTATTCTTTGGGAAAATCTTTTATGCTAATTCCTCCTTTAAGAATTTGGTGGTCGGAGTTTCAACCTTAATTATTTCTTCAGGTGTACCTTCCGCCATAATCATTCCTCCATCACGTCCGCCACCGGGACCAAGGTCTATTATGTAGTCAGCGCATTTTATAACATCCAGGTTATGTTCGATAACTACAACAGTATTCCCCTTATCAACTAATTTGTTGATTACATTCAGGAGCACACGGATATCTTCAAAATGTAATCCCGTAGTCGGTTCATCCAAAAGGAACAAGGTCTTGCCGGTATCTTTCTTTGCCAATTCTGTGGCTAACTTTACTCTTTGGTTTTCGCCCCCACTCAAGGTTGCCGAGGGCTGTCCAAGCTTGATATAGCCTAAACCGATATCCTGAAGCACCTTGATCTTCTTAAGTATGACAGGGACATTCTCAAAGAATTCAACCGCCTGGTTGACAGTCATCTCTAATACATCGGAAATAGATTTGCCTTTATATCTTACTTCCAGAGTCTCCCTGTTGTATCTCTTACCGTGACATTCCTCACATGGCACGAGCACGTCAGGGAGGAAATTCATCTCGATAGTCTTATAGCCGTTTCCTTTACAGGTTTCGCATCTGCCGCCAGCCACATTGAAAGAGAAACGCCCGGGTTTGTATCCTCTTAACTTTGAATCAGGCAATTCTACAAATAATTTGCGGATATCTGCGAATACTCCGGTATAAGTGGCTGGATTTGAGCGCGGTGATCTTCCTAAGGGAGTCTGGTCGACAGTCACGACTTTATCTATGTTTTCAAGACCGAGTGCTTTTTTGTATGGCAAAGGCTCTTGGAGTGACCTATAGAATTTCTGACTCAGTAATGGTTGAAGTGTTCCGTTGATCAGAGATGATTTACCGCTACCACTCACTCCTGTCACACATACAAACTTCCCTAAAGGGATTTTGAGATCTACATTTTTTAGATTATGTCCGGTAGCTCCTTTAATCTCTATTTCCTTTCCGTTTCCTATCCTTCGCTTATCAGGAACCATTATTGCTTTATCCCCGTTTAGATAATCAGCCGTTAAGGTGTGAGTCTTCAGCATCTCTTCAGGAGTGCCTTGAAACATCACTTCACCCCCTTTCCTACCCGCTCCGGGACCAATATCCACAATATAATCAGCTTCTTTCATGATATCTTTATCATGCTCAACTACAATGATCGAATTGCCGTTATCTCTAAGCTGCTTAAGGCTATCTATTAGTCTGATATTGTCACGCTGGTGCAATCCTATGGAAGGCTCGTCAAGTATATAAAGAACGTTGACAAGCTGCGAGCCAATCTGAGTAGCTAACCGGATACGCTGGCTTTCACCACCACTGAGAGTGGCGCTGGCACGGTTAAGGGAAAGATAATCCAGACCTACATCAATAAGAAACTTCAATCGGCTTCGGATCTCCTTAAGAATTTCTTCTGCCACTACCCTCTTTGCCGGATCCAGTCTGTCCTCGAGTCCTTGAGTCCATTGATATAATTCCGATATATCCATGCGGGATATTTCCGCTATATTTTTCCCGTCAATAAAATAATGAAGAGAGATTTTATTGAGTCTGTCTCCGTGACACTCCGGACAAGTAGCTACGGAATAAAACTGATTGCTCCATTTATTAGCTTCACTACCGGCATCTTCATCCTGCTGCATTTCTATATATTTCAGCAGGCCGTCATATGTGGGGCGAACGGATGAAAGGGAATAAGTTTCATTTTGAATATTCAGTTTTGCATCAGTTCCGTGAAGTATATCATCCAATGCCTCTTTGGGTAACTTCTCCACAGGATCTTTGATATTGCACCCATAAAGTTCACAGATGGCTTTGATTTGCCAGAACACCATAGAATTCCTATATTTCCCTAAGGGGGTGATTGCTCCATCGTATATGGTTTTGGAGGTGTCCGGAATAACTTTTGACGTGTCGATCAGGTTGACATAACCCAATCCTTTGCATCGCGGGCAAGCCCCCTGCGGAGAGTTAAAAGAGAAGTTATGAGGGGCAGGCTCGGGATAAGAGAGCCCATTCTCAGCATCCATGAGCAGCTGACTGAAATGTTTAACCTCTTCAGTATCCATATCCATCACCATCATCTGTTTCTCACCTTGTTTAAGAGCACTCTCAACCGTGGCTTTCAGACGCTGCACATCTTCACGATCCGGCTTAAGACGATCTACTACCAGTTCTATACTATGATTCTGGTAGCGGTTAAGTTTCATCCCAAAGGAGAGTTCTTCAAGTTTGCCATCCACTCTGACATAAATGAAACCTTTCTTGCGTAAATTTTCAAAGAGTTCCTTATAGTGACCTTTTCGGTTTCTCACAAGAGGCGCGAGGACATATATCTTCTTACCCTCATACTCGTCAAGGAGCATATCAACTATACGCTCCTTAGTGTATTTTACCATCGGTTTCCCACTGATATAGCTTCGGGCTTCTCCCATGCGGGCATAAAGCAAACGGAAGAAGTCATAAATCTCGGTAGTAGTGCCGATTGTGCTTCGAGGGTTTTTATTTACGGTCTTCTGCTCGATTGATATCACAGGAGAAAGTCCGGTGATTTTATCCACATCCGGTCGCTCCAAGGAGCCAAGCATATTTCTGGCATAAGATGAAAAAGTCTCTATATATCGACGCTGCCCTTCGGCAAAGATAGTATCAAATGCAAGCGATGACTTCCCACACCCGCTTAATCCTGTAATAACGCTCAGGGAATTATGAGGTATGGAAACATCTATATTTTTCAGGTTATGTACTCTTGCCCCATAGACGTCTACGGAGGTGGAAGAGTTTAGTATATTATTTTCCATCATTCTTCTTCGGAGGGAGTTTCAACTGTGCTCTCTCCAATCTTTTTGTAATTGAGAATATTTATATCTCCGCTTTTCTTATACTTCTTTCCGTCTGCTCCCAAAGCTTGTATTACATAATAATACACCCCGGGGTTAACGGCTCTACCCTTGTATTTCCCATCCCATCCATCTGAAGGGTCTTTGAAATGGAAAAGCTGAGTGCCTTTTGTATTATATATCCAGCATTCAAATTCAATCAGGGAACGATATCCAACTTTCCAAACGTCGTTAACTCCATCATTGTTCGGTGAGAATGCATTTGGAATTCTTAAATCAGATGCTCCGATCGTGACTTCGTAGGTGTCCCCTATCGCCTCGCAGCTTCCATCCGCGTTGCTCCCTATGAATCGTATGTAATACTGACCCTCTTCAAGGAATGTGTAATTAAAATCCTGCTCATTGAAGCGGTAAAGTATATTATCAAACTCTCCATCGGTTGCCATCTGCCATTCCGTATGAAGGACCGCGTCTGATATATATCCCGTAAAGGAGATATCAGCCGGAGCGGATCCTCCTAATCCGGATGTCTCTCCTGCAATAACATTAGAACCATTATCCGCGTCATCCTGATTCCCATTTGTCTGCTCCGCAAAAGAATTGACCATTACAGCATTTGGGCGGAAAACCGAACTTTCAATAGTTTGTTCACTCTCCCAAACTTTAAGAAACCGGTCTCCTTTAACGTTGAAAGTCGTGGAAGAATATACAGGTGGAATCAGAAGCACCCTTCCTATTGCGTCAAGAGTCTTCTGTTTGCTTACCTGATCATAAATTGACTGTTCAACATTCCATTCCAGAGTATTATATTCTAACAATATCTCTCTGCTCAATACTTGCTGGCGTCCATCAATGGTATAATAATGGATAGGCTCCCCTGAGCCTGTTATCTCTATCGATGTGCTCTCACAATCTTGATCAGAAAGTAAATTTATAGAAGATAGGTGAAGAGGCTGAGACGCATAGTCTACAAGCCAGAAAGCGGAGGTTCCCGTGGAGGTAGAAAGCAGATATCCCATGTTGCCTTCAGGCTTGGAAATTATAATCCTTCCATCTGAAACTGAGAAAGGTACGTCTTCTGCAAATCCACCTCCAAGGTTACTGTATCTTTTTATATCAAAAACTGTGCCAGATAATCCGGATATACTTAATTTGTCAATTTCCTTTGAATTATAGGCTACATATATATAATCCAGGCCCGTCGATTTGTTGCCTTCAATTTCTACAACGCTTCTGGAGTTTCCCTCAAAAGATACTGAAAAAGGGAAAACCGATAAGGCGGAAAATATAAGTATTGCTATAACGCAAGGAAATTTTGTAATCATCTTTAAAAAATCTTTTTCTTTAGTGGATAACGTTAAAGATATCTTCTAAATTATGAAAAATACTTTGATAATAAATCTCTTTTGGCTAAATTTGCATAATATAATACTTCCCCATTTTAGAAAAGCTACATTCCCATTATGGAAGAGTAAGTATTCGATGTAATAATCTTTCTGTTGCCCGGGATGTTAACTCTTTTCCTAAAATAGTAATATTAAGGGGATTAGACTAAAGTAGCCCTATATGAAAACTTTTGATCTTAAAGGACTGGGAGTTGCACTGATTACTCCCTTTAAAAGCGATAAGAGTATAGATTTCAAGGCATTGGGTGTCTTGTTAGATCAACTCATAGAAGCAGACACCGACTATATAGTCGTGCTTGGTACGACCGGCGAAACTCCAGCCCTTTTCCCTGACGAGAAAAAGGCGATAAGGGATTTTGTTGTCAATCATGTAAATGGAAGGATACCTTTAGTGTTGGGCTTGGGAGGCAATAATACTCTTGGTATTGTTAAGGAGCTTAAAGATACAGATTTAAGTGGCTTTTCTGCTATCTTATCTGTTGTGCCGTATTATAACAAGCCCTCTCAGGAAGGTATTTACCGTCATTACAAGGCTATTTCCGAGGCCTCTCCCCTCCCTGTTGTTCTTTACAATGTTCCCGGTAGAACAGGCGTAAATATGACGCCCGCGACTACATTGAAATTAGCAGAAGAGTGTGACAATATCATAGGTGTTAAAGAAGCCTCAGGAAATCTCTCGCAGATTCAGGAAATAATCAAAAGAAGAAAGGATGGTTTTGTAGTGGTATCGGGTGATGATTCCATCACATATCCCCTTATGGCATTAGGAGTCGAGGGTGTGATATCGGTTTTGGGTAACGTCTTTCCTAAGGAATTCGGGGAGATGGTAAGATTGTGTTTATCGGGCAGACATGCTGAGGCACTCCCCAAGCATTTGAAATTCCATGATCTATACTCTTTGCTCTTTGTAGATGGCAATCCGGCGGGAGTGAAGGCGGCTCTGACTGAAATGGGAGTGATTGAGAATGAGCTTAGATTACCTTTAGTACCTGCCAGAGAAGAGACGATTGAGCAAATTCGTAAGATTCTATCGGAAATGAAGAAATCATAATATGCCGGTGTTACTTTTCCATATATCACTATGCCAAGGATAGATCAGGAAACTGTTCAACGAATCAAGGATACCGCTGATATTGTTGACGTAGTAAGCGATTATGTTCATTTGATACGTCGTGGCGGTAACTATGTTGGACTTTGTCCATTCCATAATGAGCGCACTCCTTCTTTTTCTGTAAATAGAAGGAAGAACTATTGTTACTGTTTCTCTTGTAAGAAGGGAGGCTCTCCTGTCAATTTCATTATGGAGAAGGAGGGTCTGCAGTATCATGAGGCTTTGCTTCATCTTGCCAAGAAATATGGCATTGAGGTTAAGGAAAAAGAGCTGACTCCTGAAGAGCGTCAGAGACAATCAGAGCGCGAAGCTATGTTTGTCGCCAACGAATGGGCGATGCGGAAAATGCAGGAGAACCTTTTTGAGACAGAGGAGGGAAAAGATATTGGTCTCTCCTATTTCTATCGTCAACGCGGTATTACCCGTGAGGCAGTGAACGCTTTCCGATTGGGATATGCTCTGGATAATGGGCAGGCATTACCCAGGGAGGCACAGAAAGCCGGTTTTGATCTTGAGATTTTCAAGAAGGTCGGGCTCATTGGCACATCTAAAGATGGACGGACTTATGACAGATATAGAGGAAGAGTGATTTTCCCTATTCTAAACACTTCGGGTAAAGTCGTTGGATTCGGAGGTAGAACCTTAAAAAATGATTTAAGTAAATATATTAATTCTCCTGAATCAGAGATATATAAGAAAAATCAAGAGCTTTATGGTATTTTCCAGGCACGTAATGCTATCGGAAAAGAAGACAAATGCTTTTTGGTGGAAGGTTACTTTGACGTGATTGGTATGTGGCAGGCGGGCATCAAGAATGTCGTTGCCTCCTCCGGGACTGCATTAACCGATGGGCAGATATATCTTATAAAACGTTTTACCAAGAATATCACTCTTACTTACGATGGTGACAAGGCTGGTATAAAGGCAGCTCTGCGTGGAGTGGACATGTTGCTTAAAAACGAGATGTCGGTTAAGGTCTTGCTTTTGCCTGACGGAGAAGATCCGGATTCGTTCGCAAAGTCGCATACTCCGGAGGAATTTAAGAAATATGTGGAAGAAAATGAAACCGATGTTATTCAGTTTAAAGCTAAGGTTCTGACTAAAGAGAATGGGAATGACGACCAGAGTCGCATAAATGCCTTGAATGATATGGTCACGACTTTGGCAAGCGTGCCAAATGAGATGACTAGGGAAGTCTATATACAGAGTTGCTCTCACTTGATGAATATTTCGCAGGAAATAATCAGGAATGAAGTCCGCAATAAGCTGAAGCAACTCTCCTACGAAAGAGCTAAGGAGCGCAAGAGAGAAGAGAATATATCCTTATCAAATCCTCATCAAGCCCTTAATCCTGCCGGCGAGTCTTCGGCTACTTATACTAAATGGATAGCCTCCGAGTCATCCAATACCCCGAAACCTACTGCTACTTCTTATGCTTCACATCCTTTATTTCCGCTTGAGAAGCGATTGATGGAATTTGTGGTAAAATATGGCTATATCCCTTTCTGCGCTTCTAAGGAAGTTAATGCTGAGGATAATATCGAATCGGAGGAATGGTGGAGCGTAATGGAATATATCAAGAATGAATTGGATTCTGACGGTATTACTATAGTGAATCCTGTATTGAGAAAAATTTTTGAAATCTTATGGGATAAGAGGGAATCATTTCAAGAACTGAAAGCTCAAAAATATACCGCTCTCCTATCCAAAGGAGAAAAGATGAAAAAAGCCGGTTATGAGGATATAGCCGGAAAGGGACTATCTATGTCAGATATTGAAAAAGAGGAGAAAGCCCTTGAAGATAAGGTCAAATCATTCGTCAATAGCTCAATCGAAGAGTTTGAAAGATTTTTCCCTACCAAAGAACTTGGAAGTCATGAGGACAATGTCATCCGAAATGCTGCCACGTCCTTGGCTGTTGAGCCTCATCAGTTAAGTAATATATATTCCCGCGACAATAATATAGTTGAAACCGAGGAGGATCGTCTGTATATATTAGTACCTCGTGCCATAAACGAGTTGAAAACAGAAATCCTTAATCAGGAAATTTCAGATTTGTTCAGACGTTTTGCCGAGGCGGCTGAAAAAAAAGATCTGGAACTACAAACCACTCTTCAGTTTGAATTAAATGATAAGTTACACAGGAGATCACTTATTGCCCGTAATGTTGGGGATAGAATAGTGACTCCATGGAAAAGAAATAACAATGAACGTTCTTTCAATTAAAGATCTAAACAAAAGATTTGATAAGGTAGAAGCCTTGTCAGATGTCAATCTTGAAGTGAGTTCCGGTGCCATACTTGGATTACTGGGTCCAAATGGAGCTGGCAAAACCACTCTTCTCCGCATTATTAACGGTATTCTCGCTAAGGATAGCGGAGAGGTGCGGATCTCCGGTGAGGAAAGTAATCTAAAAGTTGCACGGAAAATCGGTTACATGCCGGAAGAGCGCGGTCTTTACGATAATATGACCGTGGCAGATCAGATTATATTTTTCGGTCAATTGAAAGGTGGATCTCAGCCGCGGCTGAGGGAGGTGATGCGCGAGTATCTATCAATCTTCAATATCTCTGATTATGAGAATAGAAAGGTAAAAGAACTTTCTAAAGGGAACCAGCAGAAAGTCCAGATTATCGCCACTTTGGTACATGAACCTGAGCTTGTTATTCTTGATGAGCCTTTCTCCGGCTTTGATCCTATCAACGGAGCTCTTTTGCAAGAATTGATAGCTCGCCTGCATGAAAAAGGTGTGACTGTTATCCTTTCATCCCATAATATGCATGCGGTCGAGGAGATGTGTGACCAGATAGCGCTTATTAATAAAGGTCGTTTGCTTCTGCATGGTAAAATAGAGGACGTTAAGGAAGCGAACAAGACTGATGAATTGCTCGTAACACTCTCCTCTCCAATAGACATCGAGAATTTCTCTATGAGTGAGAATATTCTCTCTTTAGTGCCGGATGTGAGTCAACATGGTAGAAAGGGTTATACTTATCGTGTAAAAAAGAGAGAAGGAGTCTCAAATCTCCCGCTCCTTCAAGAGTTATCCGTGGGAAGCGAGATTCTTCATTTTGAGGAAGCACTCCCCTCTCTTAATGATATTTTTATAAAATATACTTCGTCTTTGTGATACGCTGCTTCACTAAGCTGTAGTGATATTTTCAAATCTAAAAAATATAAAAAAAATATGAGCCAACTTGGACTTATAATAAAAAATGAATATCTGACTGATATAAGAAATAAATCATTCTGGATCGGTACATTTTTAGTGCCCGTCCTGATGGCTGCGTTCTCACTATTTATCGGTTTTGTACTTGCGGATAGTGAAACATCCTCTAAGCTTGCCAATCCTGCTGCTCCCGATCCGGGTGAACTGACCGGGATGCAGGCAATGGGTATGACCTCCGGAATCTTTCTTGCGCTCTTCCTGATGGTGTATGGAAGTCAGATATATGGTAAAGTAAAAAAGGAAAAGACCAACAGGGTTATGGAAGTCCTTGCTACTTGCGTTACGGGCAAGACTATGATGTTAGGTAAAGTTATCTCCGTAGGACTTCTCGGGTTGACCCAGTTATTGATATGGGTGGCAATGATAGTCTTTATTATGGTTGGTGTTGTTATTATCTTTTCCCCTGATATTCCTTGGGAAATCCTTAGTGACCCCAGACTTTATATCGGCTTGAGCTGGAGCTTTCTATTTTTCTTGGGAGGCTATCTTTTCTATGGTGCAATTTATGCAGCTTGTGGTGCTATGACGGATAAGGATAATGAGAATCAGGCATACATGACCATTATCACCTTCATTTTGTTAGGATCATTCTATTTAGGAGAATTTACCGTGACCCATCCTGACAATATTTTCGTGGTAATAGCCTCCTTTATTCCCTTTACGGCGCCCACTATTGCGGCTGTAAATGCAGTTGCCGGCTCAGTCCCGCTTTGGCAATCAGTACTCGCTCTATTAGTCCTCTATTTCTTCGCCTGGGGATCAATAATAATGTCCGGGAAAATTTATACCTCTTCCCTTCTCCTTAAAGGAAAGAAATTCACTCCTCACGATATTCTACTTTTCTTGAAATCAAAATAGGAAATATTACCTGCAAAATATTCAAAAGGCACTCTGTTATATTCAGGGTGCCTTTAGTTTATCATTACGTTAAGTTAAAAGTAAGAACGCTTATATGTAAATATAACGGAATCTCTCAAAATCTGGCATTTTTCACCGGACCACCTTTTGACTTCGGTGGATTCATAGAAGGTTTAGCACTGAATTTCTTACGCTCTATCTCTGATTTGACATAATCATACATAATCTCACCAATAGGAATGCCTATCTTTATTTTTCCTATCTTAAAAGTAGGCGTAACTATAGGTGAAAAACAGTATCTGTTTGTACCGAACTGCTGTTCGTATTTTCCACCGACACTCATTCCTAAGGTTTCGTTTAACTGATAGTTGAAAGTTCCTCCGAATGATGATACATCATAGTATCCTATCATGGCAGGAAGCATGGGCATACCGTTTCTCATCATAGGGGGACCTCCGAAATAATAAGAACCGAAGGCAGTGATTGAAAAGCGCGGATTAAACTGATACTCTATTACTCCTGTCACACCGTATTGTGTATGGAGACCTTTAAAATATCCATACTTATTTGCCTTGCCACCCAAATACATTGACAAATTCCCTATACTCTGTGATAACCCTATATCTCCGCTCTCTTTCCTCATTAATCCCGACATCTCCGAAGTATTACCGGAAACCACTAACGCACCTGAATTCCAAAGAGGAATAATCATTAGCCCCGGTAAAACACTGTAAGGATTATGGAATGATAGATCTTGCATCAGGTCACGGTTTCCATTAACATTTGAAAGACTCTTGAAATCCTGTATAGTATTTGGAAGCGGAATCAATGGGAGTGAAATCCCACTGTCTTCAGGAGTTACTTTAGTTACATTATTGTGAGCTATGCTATCCGGTCTCTCATATTTATTTACAACGGTTATTTCATTAATATCCTGAGCCCAACATAATGAGGAATACAGGCTGGAAGATATTAATGTGACAATGGCGACTATCGGAGTTTTCATATAATAATATAACTTGATTATTATTAATTTTATAACTGTGGTGAGAAACTGCTTCCTACAGCCTATTGTTGGTATATTGGAGATTTGAGATTCGCTTGTCTACATATTAATATCCTTGATTACCGCTTCCGTAAACTCAGTATCAGGCATATCGTAGGGATACCAATTTATATGTAAGCCACGCTTCTCCATACCTCTAAACCATGTCATCTGTCGCTTTGCAAATTGATGGATCGCAGTCTCAAGCCCGGTAAACATTTCCTGATATGAGAGTTTGCCTATAACATACATGGTGAGGAATTTGTATTCCAACCCATAATATATTAAGTCTTCAGCAGGGATTCCCTTCTTTAGCAAACCCTCTACCTCTTCAATCATACCCTCTTTAAGACGCGACTGAAGTCGTGCCGTTATCGAGCGTCGGCGGGCTTCACGCGGGATTTCCAATCCTGCTATATAGGCGTTGATTGGCGTGGCTGCCTCCTTCTTGGATAATTCAGCTTCCTTAGGATGAAGTCTATAATATTCTTCTATTTCCAAAGCCCTGAGCGCACGCTGAATGGTGTCTACATCTGTGGAGTTATGAAGAGTCTTCTGTTTCTTGAGGAGTTCCGTCAGTTCGTCAAGCGTCTTTCCCTCCAATGAACCGCGCAATTCCTCGTTACGCGGAACTTCAGGCATTCGTATGCCGTTCAGAGCATTTTCCACATACATTCCGGAGCCTCCGCAAATAATCGGAAGTTTATTGCGGCTTTTTACATCTTCAAATGCGGAGTGAAAATCGCTGAGGAATCTATGAAGGTTATATTTCTCTCCGGCTTCGCAGATATCTATCAGGTGGTAAGGTATATCCTGATAATCTTTAAGATCCTTACCGGTCCCAAGAGTCATGCCACGATATACCTGACGGGAATCAGCGGATATAATTTCACTTTTGAGTTTTGTGGCTAACGCTACAGCCTTCCGGGTCTTACCACTTGCTGTCGGACCTACTATAGCTATAGCCTCTCTTACCATCCCTGAGAGGCGGCTTTTTCCGTCTTCTTTATTCCTCTCCACCATTTTTTAAGGCGATATAATTTTGTATCTGAATTGAAAAGTGATATCTTAATCCATTTATCTTCTTGAAAATCATAGTTATTTCTCTTAACCTCTATGAGATTAAACGAGGGGCGGTAGGATTTTAACTTGATTTTTCTGAATCCATCCTCATTGAAAATTTTCTGGGTCAAGATGATAGTAGCCATTCGCGTTATGTCGGATACCATTGTTGAGCCAAGACTTTGAGGCTGATAAGAGTAGATTTTCTTGATATTTTCAAAATCCACCCACTCTCCTTCAACGTTCATCTCCGGATAATCTTCCGGTTTTCCGTCAAGAAAATAAAAATAGCGAAGCGTACTGTTTTTATCGCTTCCCGGGTTCTTACGCCCAAAGAAGAATCGAAGCTCTCCATCACCAACTCCGGTCATTCTCTTGATCAGTTTGTGGATTTCCGATACAGTCATACCGCTTACACTTCTTTTCGTATAGAACGGAGTATCAAGTACAGGGATGGAACCTCTTGCATTATCTATAGTTTTAGGATTTATGAATAATTGATTGTCACATATCACGTAGTAGCGTATGAATGTCTTTGATGACATATCATTCAGCTCCTCCTGAGATATCAGCTCATTATTCTCTTTTAAATCTATATAGATATTGAAATACCGGAAAGCAAAATATAGTTCGTCAATTGACAGGATGATTATATTAAGCCAAACAAAGACATAATAGTCCTTACCGCTCATATTTACCTCAACAAAACTGAAAAGGTAATACCCCCATGTAATTATAGAGAGAAGTCCGAATATAAGGATCAGATTCCTAAGCTGAAGGTAAGACTCTGTAGATAGCAACTGTGCCATTCTACTGCTGCCGGCATAATCACCACTCGCCAATTTACAGTTGATACATATGGATAGATGTTTTCGCCGGAAATAGACTATCAGAACCGTTATGAAGATTATCGGGTCCAACAGCAATGAGGGAAGGAACGGAGCGTTGAAGAAAGAGAATGCCTTAGGAAGGCGATATGGGATTACTTCCCAGATATCTATTATATTAACAAGGATTTCCACGAAAGAAAATCCGACTAATCCGAAGAAAAGCGCATAGATCACAAGCATACAGTTTGACTTGCGCGTCAATCTGTTATTATACAGTATCGTATAGAGGGCGGCAGCTGCAATCAATGCAATAATTGGAGAGAAAAAGACAGGTAGCAACATGTTGAGTCCGATCATCAGAATGAGGATCAGCAAGCCTATTGCAAAATTTTTCCAAAAGGCATATAAACGGTCGCTATTGACTTTCTTTAAATCTTCCATTTACTTATTAACAATTCATCTCAGATTATTATCAAGAAAATTTTTAACTTTTTTATAGAGTTGTACACGGGCATTACACATGGGAAGACTATGCTCAAAACCGGCAAACGACATCATATCAAAAACCTTCCCCTCAAAATTCAATTTTGAAGTATATTTTAACGTGTTATAATAGTGCACGTTATCGTCACTTGTCCCTGACATTATAAGGAGGCGGGAGTTCATATTGCGGCTCCTGAGCAAAGCCGAAGCAGAGTCATATCCTCCCTTATTTTGCTGGGGTGTAGACATATATCTCTCTGTATAGATCGAGTCGTAGAATCTCCAGTCAGTCACCGGAGCCATAGATACCCCCGCCTTGAAGGGTGTATTCTCTGCTGAGAGTTCCATTAAGCTCATGTAGCCTCCGTAGCTCCAGCCAAAGCATGCAATATTGGCTTTATCCACATATGGAAGATTACGGAAGTATTCAGCTCCTGAGATCTGGTCTTTTGTTTCAAGATCTCCGAGATTGCGATATACGCATGTGGACCAATCACGATTTCGATTGCCTGTGCCACGCCCGTCTACACATGCAACGATATACCCCTCAGATGCAAGATAGTACGTCCCATCCATTTTCCAACGGTTAAGTACCTCCTGCGAGTCCGGTCCGTTATATTGCCACATAACTAAAGGGTACTTTCTTGTTGAGTCAAAATTTGCAGGAAGGATGACATACCCGTTCATTTCCTCTCCGATAGAATTACGAACTTTTAGGAATTCTTTCTTCGGTGCGCTTGCATATTTTGCATTATATGCCGCATTATTTTCAATTTCAATCAGCTCTTTCCCGGTGTTTGAGCATATGCTATAAGTGGGAGGTGTAAGGGCATCACTATAATTGCGAACATAGTATTGCATATCAGCACTAAATGACGCGCTTTCAGTCCCTTCTTTCAAGCCGGATGTGCCGATGTTTCCATTCTTATCCGAATAAGTAAGAGTCCTGTTGATCGGACCGTTTAAGGTAGATTGGAAATAAGTACGTCCTGTCTTCTGATCTCTTCCATAATAATCAGTCACATTCCATTCTCCTTTTGAAACCTGACGCAGGAGATTGCCATTATAATCATATTCATATAGGTGACGATATCCGCTCTTCTCGCTGCCTATAAGGAAAGACTTATCCATGTAATCTACCATCTGATACGCCGACGGAGAGAGCCAGGCGCTTGATGTCTCTTCCAAAATTAAGTGGCTCACTGTAGAGCCCGGATTAACGCGATAGAGTCTCAGATGATTTTGATCACGGTTGAGAAGCATCACCATCAGATTAGTTCCTGTTCCATCAAATTCTATCGAGGGTACATATTCCTTCCCTATCGGCAGATCCATCTTCTTGGTGATCCGAGTGTCAAGATCATAGCTGTGTACTGTCACGATAGAATTTGGGTAACCGGCAAGGGGATACTTATATGAATAGCTCTGCGGATATATATCTGATAACGGATCGGCGTCACAATAGCTCTTATAGTTGTCAAAACTATACACAGGAACTTCATTCTCGTCAAATCGGATGAAAGCAAGTTTTGTATCATCCTTACTCCAGCGAATGGTATTTACCATTCCGAATTCCTCCTCATAGCTCCAATCGGACGACCCGTTAATAATTTTATTAATCTCCCCATCTGTGGTAACGGCATAATCTGTGCCGTAATCCAGATTGGAGATATAAATATTGTTATCACGTGTGTAGGCCACCATCCTGCCGTCGTGGGAAATGGTAGCATCACGCTGACTTCCGTTTTCCGATACTCTTTTCATAGTGCCGCGCATAATGTCGTAGACATAATAATCCGCACGGAACGAGTGGCGGTAGATTCTCTCCACATTGTTCCAAAGAAGGATTTTCTTTTCATTAGCACTCAGACGATAACCGTCAAAAGAGTCAATCTTAACATCTCCCTTAATTGCATCAACATCAAAGAGTGTCGACACTACCTTTCCGGTTTTATAGCTATATACCTCAATCTTCTTTCCATCTTTGGAAATTGCAGAGTATGTTGAGCCGTCAGCCAAGGGTGTAACTGTGCGGATCGCTTTCGGACGCGTTAAAACGGGGTCGCAATAGTCCTCTACTGTTAAAGCAAAAGCTGAAGATGCCACTGTCAACCCGCCAAGAAGGAGACCTCTTATGAAATTATTTTTATTTTGGAACATTGGAGTCAAATGAAAACGACAATGTCGGAATTAGCAATAATCCCGACATTGTCAATATGTTGAAATTAGTATGCTCTTGCAAATATCACTCTTTGTGAGGAGGGTTTACCTGTCACCATACATTTTCCGGGTGTCTTGTCGCCCTCCAGAGGGATACACCTTATTGTTGCCTTTGTTTCTTCCTTGATTTTCTCCTCTGTCTCAGGAGTACCATCCCAATGAGCAAGGATAAACACGCCATCCTCGATTTTCTCCTTGAATTCTTCGTAAGAATCCACCTCGATAGTGCGGGAAGCGCGGCGTTCAAGGGCTTTCTTAAAGAGATTCTCCTGCATATCCTTGAGGATTTCCTCTATCTTTTCAGTTATTCCCTCCAAAGGAAGAGTTTCTTTCTCAAGAGTATCACGGCGCATAAGTTCCACTGTGGCATTCTCTATATCTCTTTGTCCGAGAGCAAGACGCACGGGCACACCCTTGAGTTCGTAATCGGCAAACTTGAAGCCGGGACGACGGTTGTCAGCATCATCATATTTTACGCTGATTCCCTTTTTACGAAGCTCTTTTACGAGAGGTTCTACTATCTCCGAGATCTCCTTCAAGCCTTCTTCATTCTTATAGATGGGCACAATCACAACCTGAATAGGAGCCAGGAGAGGAGGAAGGACAAGTCCGTTATCATCACTGTGTGTCATGATAAGAGCACCCATCAAACGTGTAGATACCCCCCATGAGTTAGCCCATACGTATTCCGGTTTGTTATCCTTATTCATGAAGGTCACGTCAAACGCCTTGGCAAAATTCTGACCGAGGTTGTGGCTCGTTCCTGCCTGGAGCGCCTTGCCATCCTGCATCATTGCTTCAATAGAATATGTATTGAGCGCGCCTGCAAAACGTTCATTCGGACTCTTTACACCGATAGTCACGGGCATCGCCATATAATTCTGGGCAAAGTCGGCGTAGACATTAATCATCTCTACAGTTCGCTTCTCTGATTCCTCAGCTGTCGCGTGTGCGCAATGCCCCTCCTGCCAGAGGAACTCTGATGTGCGGAGGAACATTCTTGTACGCATCTCCCAACGCATTACGTTAGCCCACTGGTTGATGAGTAATGGAAGATCACGGTAGCTATGGATCCAATTTTTATAAGTGCCCCAGATGATGGTCTCAGAGGTAGGACGAACAATCAGCTCCTCTTCCAACTTAGCGGCAGGATCTACGATTACTCCCGTGCCGTCAGGGTCATTCTTTAGACGATAATGGGTCACAACCGCACATTCCTTCGCAAAACCCTCCACATGCTCCGCCTCGCGGCAAAGAAAAGACTTCGGGATAAGTAAAGGGAAATAGGCGTTTTGAACACCTGTAGCCTTGAACATATCGTCAAGTGTGCGCTGCATCTTCTCCCAGATTGCGTAGCCATAAGGCTTGATTACCATACAGCCGCGTACGGCAGACTGTTCAGCCAGATCAGCCTTCACTACCAATTCATTATACCACTGAGAATAATTATCGGATCTTTTTGTTAAATTCTTTAATTCTTTTGCCATAATATGGTACACTTTTATACGCAAAGTTAATAATTTTTAAACACCTTTACAAGTCTATAAGAAAAAAGGTTGTGTTAAAGGAGTTTAATCTCTGTATCCTCCGGGTGTTTGATTATCTCGAAAGGATGTTTTATAGCTTCGCTGGCAGCCCATCTGCATATCTCACCCTCTTCCATAGTCATGCCATTGGGGAGATATGTCTGAATACTGAAGGGTCGGGAGAAGAGGACTCCATACCATGTGCATGAGGCGATATATCTACCGAGCACAAGGTCAAGATGATAGCCGTCCCTTGTCAGGTCATTTCCTAATGAAGATGTCCGTGCATCTTGAATAGCCGTTCCTGAGGGTATGAGTCCTTTAAGTTCCGGATAGTCAGCTAATACTTTACGTGTGCAATATAGTATGGACGCATACATCCTCATCTGATCTTTAGAATACTTGGCGAACCCGGGATGGTCTGATTCGGGGGCGTATGCCCATGTCTGATGCCATAGGAATTTCGGTCTGCGCCCTACCATCTCTCTTACTCGTTTGATCAACGGTCCGAGAAAGCGGTAAGATGAATAAACTCCGGAGACCGCGCTACCCTGTTGAAAAGTTATTATATCCCATGACTCATCTCTGAGGGCTATGGACATTGTGCAATTGGATATGGTCGTCACTTTTCCGTCAGTCCCTATTTTTCTATATCTGTATTCGGCTCTGTCATCTTTCAAATTATTCCAATGGCGCTCAAGGGAACAAGCAGGATAATAGAGATTTGCGACGATTAATTCCTTACCACTCAGGACAGCCAATGAGTGAAGGTCTTGTTCAACAGCGTCTTCCGAGAAACTATTGCCAATCGCCAGTACTCTTAAAGGGCGTGCGAAGCCGGTGAGAGAGATGATACATAACAGGAATAACAGATATAGTCTTTTGGTGCTCATCATGAACGTAGATGGATATAAGTTTATTTATAAAGAGTGAGTTGGGAAATATTATCCATATCAACAACAACTCCACCCGCAAGAAAGATTTTCCGATCCCTAATATCTACTTTTTTCACTATCCCTTTTATAGTCCGGTATTCTCCCCCGCTTTTCATTTTATCGGCAACAAAATAGCGTATACTGCAAAGTGAGATTACTCCGGATAACAATATATCAATTTTCTTTGAAAGCTCATTCTTTTCATCTTTGGAGAGAGACACTTTTTCTGTTGTCACCCTTGCAGTCTCTTCAAGCGCATCATCATATCCTTCTAAGGCGGAGAATGGAGCGAACTGAGCAGCTCGTGCTGACATGGACATTCGTGGATGCCTCTTGGGCTCGAAATGCGGAAGGTCTATTATCTCGTCGTAAATCATTACATTATCTTTTTATGAAATTATTTGCTTCTGCTTTACGCCTGATGGCCCCCAATCTGTCGGTTTCGGTCTTTCTGAGTGGCTCCATCCGCAAAATTAAACCCCTTTAGAATAACATTCTTTCCGAATTTCTTCTGAAGATCTAAAATAAGTTGTTGTCTTTTTCTTTCCTCTCTTCTCCTCCGCTCCTCTTCTTTGTCCTCCTTATCTTTCTTTTCATAGTCTGTGAAGAGATCCAGTTGACGATTTTGACTTGTTGCCATTCTCTCCATTTTCGCTACTCTATCTCCCACCACATG
Source organism: Bacteroidales bacterium (assembly GCA_014800895.1). Lineage (GTDB taxonomy): Bacteria > Bacteroidota > Bacteroidia > Bacteroidales > Muribaculaceae > Lepagella. The sequence goes on along the minus strand of JAAVFG010000014.1, from coordinate 85,296 downwards.
AGAAGCAATGATATTAAGGCGTCTTACCAATAAAATCGGATTCACTATATCTTGAAAGAGTTTACGGGCTGCATTGACAATTATCTCGGAGGAGGAGGTAAATCCTATTAGATTAAGCGAACCGTGAGCAGATGATGGAACCATTCTCCCATAATGATCTCGATGTAACGGTCCGGTATAGCGTTCTTTTACAATATTTGAGTTGAGACTATCGACATCATAGCCGATGTGCAATACTATTTGGTCAGTTACAATCCCCTTATCCACCATTTCCAATGAGAGTGCATCAGCCATCTCGGTAATGACGGTCAAAGCTTTGGTGTAGGAATATGCTTCGCTTAACACCTGTCCGCTGCTGAGTGAGCGGTTTTCAGGGTGATAGGCTTTTATATCGCTTATCAAAACCGGCTCCCAACCCCAGGCATGATCAATCAATAATTCCGCATTTACTCCAAATATCTTATACAGGAGGTCTTCATGCCTCAGAGATGCCACTGCTATATCTCCCATGGTTCTGATCCCGTAAGGAGCGAGACGGTTCATTGTACCCTTTCCAACTCTCCAGAAGTCTGTGAGGGGCATATGATTCCATAACTTAAGACGGTAATCTTTTTCAGACAGATAGGCGATTCTTACTCCATCCTTATCAGGAGGCATTTTCTTCGCCACAATATCCATTGCTACCTTGGAAAGATAAAGGTTATCCCCTATTCCGGCTGTGGCTGTCACTCCGGTTTCCGATAATACCGTACGAATCATCATCATAGCAAAGTCATGGGCATTCATCTTGTATATATCAAGATAGGAGGTGGCATCTATAAATACTTCATCTATAGAGTAGATATGCATGTCTTCCGGCGAGACGAAACGTAAATATATATCGTAAATCCTGCTGCTGTAATCAATATAGAAAGCCATTCTCGGTTTTGCCACAATATAATCAACCTTGATGTCCGGATTTGCCATTAACTCCTTGAAAGATGTGGATGACTTATTGCTCCTGCGGCGACTGTTTACAAGACTGATTTTTTGGATTACTTCAAAAAGTCTGGGTCTCCCTCCTACCCCGAAGCTTTTCAGACCGGGAGAGACCGCAAGGCATATGGTTTTATCAGTCCTGCTGCTGTCTGCCACTACCAGGCAGGCATCCAATGGATCAAGACCTCTCTCTACGCATTCTACCGATGCGTAGAATGACTTCAGGTCAATAGCAATGTATGTCCGTTTTATATCAGGCAAGGCTTTATCTTTTTAGTGTGATATCTTCATTTATAATGTAAAGATAAGCAAAACTCCCCGAAATTCCTAATCTAAGGAATTTCGGGGAGTAAATCTTTGTTGTTGTTATCAACTTATCTGAATCTTTCAGCAGAACGGAGCAGACGCTCGTCAGCACTGATGCGATTGAAAGCCATAACAGTTATGATGAGTGCAAGGAATGGAGCGCAAATGATTGTTGACCAGCTTACCGCCGCATTATCAATACCATTATATCCATAAATAGCTCCTACTACTATTACTGCAACCAGAAGGAGAAGTTCGATCAGACATACTCTCTTTTGAAGACGAGTGTTCTTGAAGAGGAATATGTTGATGAAGGGAAGTATGCAGGTCAGAAGAGAAATCACAAAGAATCCCCATGTCTGCAAATAATATGGATTTGCAGCACCCGTAGGCTGTTCTCCTTCGTATTGAAAACCGAAGGTTGTGAAATTAAGTGTAGTAAGGTCCGGGAGCTGCACTTGTCCGAGGGACATAAAAGTGAAGAATCCCATCAGGAGCGCTGCCATAAACAGCATAAGGCTCTGCCATCTTTGAATTACCATGATTTATGAGATTTTTAGGGTTAATACTTTATTTCTTTATTCCGTCACGCTTCATGAGGGCATCAACCGTAGGCTCCTTCCCTCTGAATTCCTTATATAAGGTCATGGGATCGACAGTATTACCACTCTGGAGCATTTTACGGAATTTTGCCGCTGTCTTTTTATCAAAAAGACCATTCTCCTTAAATGCAGCAAAGGCATCTGCATCGAGAGCCTCACTCCATTTGTAACCATAATAACCGGCTGCGTAACCTCCTGAGAAGATATGACCGAAAGATGGAGAAGTAAGACATCCGTCCACTACCTCGAATATTCTTACAGGGTCCTGAGCTTTTTTCTCAAACTCAGAGATATCGGCAGATGCTCGCAATGGTTCTGTAATGGAGTGATATGCCATATCAAGATACCCGAAACCGAGCTGGCGCATACATGCATAAGCTGCTCCGAATTGGGACGACTTGATAAATTTGTCAATTAGCTCTTGAGGTATTTTCTTTCCAGACTTGTAATGTTTTGCAAACCCATCAAGATATTCTTTCTCTGTAAGATAGTTTTCGTTAAACTGTGAGAAGAGCTCAACGAAGTCATGTTTCACGTTTGTACCGCTCAATGAAGCATATGTTGCCTCGGAGGAGAGTCCATGAAGAGCATGACCGAATTCATGCAGGAATGTCTCGACCTCATACGGCGTAAGAAGTACAGGCTCGTTGCCTACAGGTTTGGAGAAGTTACAAACTATTGAAATCAGAGGAATAGTTTTATTTCCCTCGTCATCTTTAGTCTCCGCACGGAATTCCGTCATCCATGCGCCCGGTGATTTTCCGGGACGGTAGAAGAAGTCTGCATACAGGATACCAAGAAGTTTTCCATCCTTCTCATACACTTCATATGCCTTTACATCAGGATGGTAAAGATTTATATCCTTGTTCTCCTTAAATGTATAGCCATAAAGCTTTGTTGCGAGTCCGAAAACTCCCCCGATAGTATTCTCCAGTTCGAAGTAAGGCTTCATGTCCTCATCATTGAAGGCATAGCGATCGCTTTTCAACTTATCGCTCCAGTAAGAATAGTCCCAAGGCATAAGGCTGAAATCAGACCCTTCTGTCGCTTTTGCATAATCTTCAATCTCCTTCACCTCCTTTTTCATGGGCTCTGTGTAATTGATGCGGAGATTCTCGAGAAAATCATTCACAGCCTCAGGAGTCTGAGCCATTGTATTCTGGAGCTTGTATTCAGCAAAATTCTTCTTACCCATGAGATTCGCTATCTCAAGACGAATATTCGCAATATCCTTCAGCACCTGTACATTGTCATATTCCCCTCCGATGTTACGACTTGAGTAAAGTCTGTAAAGCTTCTCACGAAGATCCCGGCGCTGAGAGTATTTCATAAAGGGCATGTAAGAGGGAGCAAAGATTGTGACAAGATAAGCTTTGCCGTCGTCTGCTTTGCCTTCAGCTTCCAGTGTCTCCTTTGCTGCTTCGCGGTAGCTTGCCTTAATCGCATCAGGGATTCCGACAAGATCAGTTTCTGTAAGCCATAGAACAGCATTAGGATCCTTCATTGCATTAGAGACATTCTGAGAGAAGCGTACGTTGAGATCAGAAAGTTCGGCATTGAGTTTACGATACTTTTCTCTTGCCTCCCCTTCAAGACCTGCTCCTGAAAGGAGGAAAGACTCGTATGTGTCTTCAATAAGTCGTTTCTGTTCAGGGTTGAGGGATGTATCTTTCTCCTTATTATCATAAACCTGCTTGATACGCTGCCAAAGTCCTTCATTAAGCACGACATCTGTCTCATGCTCTGAAATAGCAGGAGTAATTTTGGCGAGGACATTCATCATCGCTGTGTCTCCCGATGCACTTTCAAGATTACTAAGCGCAAGAATGGAGCGAGTGAGGACTTCTCCGCTACGGTCAAGAGCGGCAATAGTGTTTTCAAAAGTAGGGACGCTTCGCTGATTCACGATTGAGGCAATCTCCTGATTACGAAGTTTGATACCTTCAATCACACCCTCCTCATAATCTTGAGGGGTAAGCAATGTGAAAGGAAGTGTGCCGTACACACCGGTCCCCCCTGTAATGAGAGGATTATTCTTTGCTCCCGATGCCTCCGATGCAAAACTCATCACCGACAAAGCGACCAAAGAACTTAAAAATAATTTTCGCATTTCTTAGTATATTGTGAGTTATAACAGTTCATTTCTTAATAACCTTGTAATAATATAATAATCGAGGTTACCAATATGTTAGGCAAATATAGTAAAAAATTAACTAAACCCCTCATTTATTATTAAAAATATATTGAATAATTATAGCTATCTAATAGTATTGTGACTATTTTTACAGAAAAATGCCATGATTATTTGGGATTCTGTAAAAAATTGCATAATTTAGCAGTTCCAAATTAAAAAAGAACTCGGAGTATGAAATGTTGCTTTGCGCCTCCGGTTCTTGTTAGGTAAGAAGATTATGGTTAATAAACTTAGGAGCTATGCGAGCACCTTTGGTCGCCGAATGGCGGGAGCTCGCGCCCTCTGGCGTGCCAATGGCATGAAGGAAGAGCAGATTGGTAAACCTATTATCGCTGTTGTCAATTCCTTTACCCAGTTTGTACCGGGTCATACTCATTTGCATGAAATCGGCCAGAAAGTTAAGGAAGAAATAGAGAAACAGGGATGTTTCGCAGCGGAATTCAATACTATAGCGATTGATGACGGAATTGCTATGGGTCACGACGGTATGTTGTATTCTCTACCCTCTCGTGATCTCATTGCCGACTCTGTAGAATATATGGTCAACGCGCATAAGGCTGATGCAATGGTATGTATCAGTAATTGCGATAAGGTCACTCCCGGTATGCTTATGGCGGCGATGCGTCTTAACATTCCTACTGTTTTTGTGTCCGGAGGTCCGATGGAGGCTGGTAATGCCGGAGGAAAGAAGGTCGATCTTATCAACATCATGATTGACTCCGCTGATGATTCCAAGTCGGATGCAGAGGTCGCAGAGCTGGAGAAGAACGGATGCCCTACCTGCGGCTCTTGCTCCGGAATGTTTACTGCAAACTCTATGAATTCCCTGAATGAGGCTATCGGACTTGCACTTCCGGGAAATGGCACGATTGTAGCTACTCACACAAATCGAGAGGAGTTGTTTAAGAAAGCGGCTAAGCTGATTGTTGAGAATACATATAAATATTACCGTGATGGAGATGAGTCGGTACTTCCGCGGAGCATAGCTTCACGCGATGCCATGCTTAATGCCATGACCTTGGATATTGCAATGGGCGGAAGCACTAACACTGTGCTTCATCTTCTTGCTGTTGCAAATGAGGCGGGTGCGGATTTCTCTATGGATGATATAGATACTCTATCCCGTAAGACCCCCGTTCTCTGTAAAGTCGCGCCTAATAGCGAATATCATATTGAAGATGTCAATCGTGCAGGAGGCATCCTCTCTATTATGAAGGAGCTTGATAATGCCGGGTTGATCAATAGCGATGTAAAGCGAGTGGATGGAAAAACTCTAAAAGAGGCTATTGAAGAGTATGCGGTAGGAGGCGAGAACTTCTCTACTGAGGCTGATAAGCTATGGCACTCAGCTCCCGGAGGCAAGCACACTACTAAAATGGCTTCTCAAAATAGCGAATACAAGGAGCTTGACAAAGACCGTGAGAACGGTTGCATCCGAGATACCGAACACGCATTCGTTAAGGATGGTGGTCTCGCGGTGCTGAAAGGTAATATTGCCAAGGATGGCTGTGTAGTAAAGACTGCCGGCGTTGATGAGAGTATCTTTAAATTTTCAGGTCCGGCGAAAGTATTTAATTCACAGGAAGAAGCTGTTGATGGAATCCTCAAGGATAAGGTTAAGAGCGGTGATGTTGTAGTTATTCTTTATGAAGGACCTAAAGGTGGTCCCGGCATGCAGGAGATGCTTTATCCTACAAGCTATATCAAGAGTAAACACCTTGGTAAGGAATGTGCGCTTATTACCGACGGACGCTTCTCCGGGGGAACATCCGGACTATCTATCGGACACATTTCTCCCGAAGCCGCAGCCGGAGGAGATATTGCTTTGGTAAAGGATGGAGATATAATAGATATTGATATTCCCGGTCGCTCCATAAATGTGCGTCTTTCTGACGAGGAATTGGAGAAGCGCAGAGAGGAAGAGAGAGCCTTTGGAAAAGATGCCTATACTCCGCGCAATCGTGAAAGATATATCAGTAGAGCATTGAAAGCTTACGCCGCTTCCGTGACATCAGCTGATAAAGGTGGTGTAAGAAAAGAACTTTAAAGATTAGCCCAATGAGCAACAAAATATCTGGTGCAGAAATTCTTATAAAAGCCCTGATTGACCAGGGCGTAGATACCGTATTCGGTTATCCGGGTGGCACTATCATGCCGGTCTACGATCGTCTTTACGGTTACGCAGATAAGTTACACCATTACCTTGCCCGCCACGAGCAGGGTGCTATTCATGCGGCTGAAGGTCTTGCACGCGCCACAGGGAAGACCGGTGTAGTGTTCGCCACATCTGGACCTGGTGCCATGAATCTTTTAACGGGTTTGAATGATGCACTCATTGACAGTACGCCGGTTGTAGCGATCACCGGACAGGTTGCAACTGCATTCCTCGGGAAGGATGCTTTTCAGGAATCGGATATTGTAAGTGTCACTCTTCCGGTCACTAAATGGACTATACAGGTGAGAAAACCGGAGGATATTGCTCCTGCCGTTGCGAAGGCATTCTATATAGCTAATTCCGGACGTCCGGGTCCTGTGGTAATTGACCTGACAAAGGATGCACAGACAGCAATGTCAGAATATGTACCTGCCGTATGCACGGATATCAGAAGCTATCAGCCGGATCCGCATATTCAGGATTCGCTTATCCTTGAAGCTGCTGAGCTCATAAATAAGGCGCAACATCCGCTGATTCTTTCCGGTCATGGTATCGCCATTTCCAAAGGGGAAAAGGAGCTTCTTGATTTGGCAGAGAAGGCTTCTATCCCGGTTGCAACTACCATGTTGGGACTCTCGACTATCCCCTCCGACCATCCGTTGAATGTCGGAATGTTGGGTATGCACGGCAATCTTGGTGCAAACATTAACACTAATAAAGCCGATGTTATAATCGCCTTGGGGATGCGCTTCGATGACCGTGTCACAGGTGATGTAAAGAAATATGCTCCAAACGCAAAGATTATCCATGTAGATATTGATGCCAGCGAGTTTGATAAGTGTATCAAGAGTCATGTGCATATACATGGCGATGTCAAGAAAGCCCTTGATAAACTTCTACCGTTTATTAATGATTCCAAACATGAAGAATGGATTGCTTCCTTTGCTAAATTGAGAGAGATTGAGGAGGAAAAGGTTATCAACCGTGAGATTAATGCTTCTACTGCTGACGGCTCCATGCTAATGGGTGAGGTGATCAATAAAGTCAGCCTTGCTCTTGGGGACAATGCTGTTCTTGTTACAGATGTTGGTCAGAACCAGATGTTCGGTGTGAAGTATTTCCGTTTCAATTCTCCTTTAAGTATTGTCACTTCCGGTGGATTAGGCACGATGGGTTTTGGTTTGCCCGCTTCCATTGGTGCTAAGATTGGAGCTCCGGATAGAGAGGTGGTTCTCTTTGTCGGCGATGGTGGATTCCAGATGACAATAGAGGAATTAGGAATGATCATGGAGTATAATGTTGGCGTGAAGATTGTGCTCCTTAATAATAACTTCCTTGGAAATGTTCGCCAGTGGCAGCATCTCTTCTTTGAGGGTCGATTCTCGGCAACCCCGATGCTTAATCCCGATTTTAAGATGATCGGTGCGGCTTACGGTATTCCGGCAGTAGATGTTTCACATCGTGACCAACTCGACAAGGAGATTGAAAAGATGGCTGCTCATAAAGGTGCATATATCTTGAATATCAATATTGATCCTACAGATATGGTGTTCCCGATGACTCCACCGGGAGCCGGTGTGGATGAGATTATGCTGTCGGAACATGAATATTTTAAAGCGGAAAATTAAATGAATATGGAAGAACAGCTTTATACGATAGAGGTTTATTCCGAGCATCATGTTGGTGTGCTTCATCAGGTGGCGATGACATTCAGCAGAAGATGCGTGAATATTGAATATCTTGAGGCGAAGCCCTGCTCCACTGCGGGAGTGCATAAAATAACGGTTGTCTTTCATAGTTCTCCGGAAATAATGGAGCAAATCGTGAAGCAACTGGAGAAGCGTGTAGACATTCTCAGAGTATCGCTTCTTCCCAATCAGTACAGTGGAGAGTGTAATGTTTCAGTAGAAGTATGAAATATAAAGTGAAATAGAAAATATACACAAAATAGATAATTTTAAGATTATGGCAAAGCTTAAATTTGGTGAGGTCGAGGAGACCGTTGTCACTCGTGAGGAATTCCCCGTAGAGAAGGCTCGTGAAATATTGAAAGATGAGACTATCGCAGTCATCGGTTATGGCGTGCAGGGTCCGGGTCAGGCTCTTAACCTTCGTGACAATGGCTTCAAGGTGATTGTAGGTCAGCGTGAAGGCAAGACTTACGACAAGGCTGTAGCCGACGGTTGGGTACCCGGCGAGACTCTCTTCTCTATTGAGGAAGCATGTGAGAAGGCTTCTATCATCATGTGTCTTCTTTCTGACGCGGCAGTCATCTCTGTATGGCCTAAGATCAAGAAGTACCTCACTCCGGGCAAGGCGCTTTACTTCTCTCATGGCTTCGCAATCGCATGGCCGGATCGCACGGGTGTTGTGGCGCCTAAGGACATTGACCTTATCCTTGTCGCTCCTAAAGGTTCCGGTACCTCTCTTCGTACAATGTTCCTTGAAGGACGTGGTCTTAACTCAAGCTATGCTGTAGAACAGGATTATACCGGTCGCGCTCTTGATCGCACATTAGCCCTTGCAATCGGAATCGGCTCAGGATATATCTTCGAGACTACTTTCAAGCGTGAGGCATACAGTGATCTTACAGGTGAGCGTGGTTCACTTATGGGAGCTATCCAGGGTCTTCTTCTCGCTCAGTATGAAGTGCTCCGTGAGAATGGTCACTCTCCTTCAGAGGCGTTCAATGAAACTGTTGAGGAATTGACTCAGTCACTCATGCCCCTTTTCGCAGCAAAGGGTATGGACTGGATGTATGCGAACTGCTCTACCACTGCTCAGCGTGGGGCGCTTGATTGGATGACTCCCTTCCATGATGCTATCAAGCCTGTTGTTGAGAAACTCTATAACAGCGTTGCAACAGGTGTGGAGGCACAGAATTCTATCGATTCAAACTCCAAGCCCGGTTATCGCGAAGGTCTCGAGGAGGAATTGAAAGCTCTCCGTGAAAGCGAAATGTGGCAGGTCGGTGCGGTTGTTCGTCAGCTCCGTCCCGAGAACAATTAATATTGACATGTTAAGCATGGGGTATTATCTCCTGCACTCTACTATTCAATTACGATGGCTCATCTTAATTTATTTAATTTAGGTGAGCCATCTTTTAAAACTTTTTCTTTCTTATGAAGGTTCTGAAATTTGGTGGTTCCTCTGTTGGCTCTGTTGAAGGTCTTGCTAATATCCGAAAAATAGTAGAATCAACTGATGGTAGAAAGATTGTGGTCGTGTCTGCTTTAGGTGGCATAACGGATCTCCTGATATCAACTGCTCGCTTGGCTGTTTCCGATGATATAAAATATCTTGATCACTATGCAAGAATAGTGGAACGTCATCTTGATATAATCAAGGGAATTGTTCCTGACTCACGTCGCGCCGCTACCGAGGCGGTTGTCAAACTCATGCTTGAGGAATTAGGCAATATCTATAAGGGAGTGATGCTATTGCATGACCTCTCCCGAAGAGCTCTTGATATCATCGTGAGCTACGGTGAGCGACTTTCAAGCGTAATAGTTGCTAACATTATAGATGGAGCGGTGCATTTTGATTCCAGAACTTTTATCAAGACAAAGAAGAATCTTCATGGACATAACGTGCTTGACAGTCAGCTTACAAATGAATTAATCAAGCATGAGATGGAGAATGAGGAATGGGACACTGCCGTTTGTGGCGGTTTCATTTCCTCGGATATAAATGGAGACGTGACTAATTTGGGTCGCGGTGGATCCGATTACACCGCTGCTATTCTTGCCGCAGCCTTTGATGCTGAAATACTTGAGATCTGGACTGATGTGGATGGGTTTATGACTGCTGATCCCAGAGTCATAGACAAAGCCTATGTTATTGAGACTCTCTCATTCACTGAGGCTATGGAGCTCTGTAATTTCGGAGCGAAAGTTATTTATCCCCCTACCATTTATCCGGTCTATCACAAAAATATTCCTATTCTTGTAAAGAATACCTATAACCCGGATGCTCCGGGTACATTGATCTGCGACAAGAGCACTCATAACGGTAAACCTATCAAGGGAATTTCATCCATAAATGATACCTGTCTTGTTACTATCACAAGTCTGTGTATGGTTGGGGTTATCGGCGTAAATTCACGTATCTTCAATGCGTTGAAGGAACGTGGTGTCTCAGTATTTCTTGTAAGTCAGGCAGCAAGTGAAAATAACACCACTATTGCAGTAAAAAATGATGATGCTGATTTAGCTGTCGAGACTCTTAAGGAAGAATTTGCGGTCGAGCTGGAAACCGGTATGTTTAATGACATCAAAGCTGAGCCCAATCTGGCTACGGTTGCTGTTGTAGGTGAGAATATGAAACATACCACCGGTTTGGCTGGTAAACTCTTCAACACAATGGGACGTAACGGCATCAACGTCATTGCTTGTGCTCAGGGAGCTTCAGAGACCAATATCTCTTTCGTCATTGAAAAGAAGAGTCTGCGTAAGGCATTGAACGTTATTCACGATTCATTCTTCCTTTCGGAGACACAGGTGCTGAATATCTTCCTTGCCGGAGTGGGAAATGTTGGTGGTATTTTATTACAGCAGATAGCCAAACAGCAAGAGCGTCTGATGCAAGAAAAGAATCTCCGAATAAACGTGGTCGGTATCGCATCAAGCAAAAAGGCCCTCTTCAATCGTGATGGTATCGATATCACCAACTATCGTCAGGAACTGCGTGAGAATGGTATTGACAGTAATCCGGAATTATTGAAGGAGAATATTTTGAAGATGAATATCTTTAACTCGGTATTTGTAGACTGTACCGCGTCTCCCGAGGTCGCCGCCTTGTATTCCGATCTGCTTGACCATAATGTTAATGTAGTCGCAGCCAATAAGATCGCCGCTTCTTCAGACTTTGAATCATATAGGGAATTGAAGGAAACAGCGAGAAGGAAAGATGTGAAATATCTGTTCGAGACTAATGTCGGAGCAGGACTCCCCATCATAAACACTATCAACTCTCTCATTAATTCAGGCGATAATATCCTGAAGATTGAGGCAGTTGTTTCCGGCACATTGAATTATATATTCAATGTGTTATCAAAAGATGTGCCCTTGAGTCGCGCTGTTGAAATGGCGAAAGAGGCAGGATATACTGAGCCCGACCCACGTATAGATCTCTCAGGTAAAGATGTGGTGCGAAAACTCGTTATCCTTGCGCGTGAAGCCGGTTATATTGTTGATCAGGAAGATGTAGAGAAAAATCTTTTCGTTCCTGAGAGATTATTCAAGGGTGAGGCTTCCGACTTCATCGAAAATCTGAAGGAACTGGATGATGATTTCGAGAAGCAGAGAAGTGAGGCTGAGAAAGCAGGGCAGAATTTCAGATTCGTTGCTGCTCTTGACAATGGAGAACTGAGTGTTGGTCTCCGTCTTGTCAATGCAGAGCATCCTTTCTATTCTTTAGCCGGGAGCAATAACGTGATCCTGCTTACTACCGAGAGATACATGGAATATCCTATGGTGATAAAGGGTTATGGTGCGGGAGCGGAGGTGACTGCTGCCGGTGTATTTGCTGATATCATAAGTATTGCAAACATCCGCTAAGGATTATGCTATTCTTCTAATAAAGGGACTTATATATGAAGAGAATAATTATTTTAGGCGATGGTATGGCTGATGAGCCGTGTGCGACCTTATCAGGGAAGACCCCTATCGAAGCCGCAGAGACCCCCGCAATGGATAGACTGGCGGAAATGGGTCGGTCAGGCTTGCTGTATACTGTCCCTGACGGATATACCCCCGGAAGTGAGATTGCGCATCTTTCTCTCTTAGGTTATGACCTTCCCGAAGTTTTCGAGGGCAGAGGTTCCTTGGAAGCTGCCAGCATGGGGATTGATATAGAATCGGATGAAATGGCGATGCGATGCAACTTGATATGTATTGATGAGGAGGGAAAGATTAAGAATCATTCCGCAGGACATATCTCTACTGAAGAGGCTGATGAACTCATCAAGGCTCTTAATGAAAAATTAGGAGATGGAAAGGCTCGTTTCTATACAGGCGTAAGTTATCGCCATCTGCTTAAGATTAAAAATGGAGATAAGAGAGTGTCTTGTACTCCCCCTCATGATGTGCCCGGCACACCCGCAAAGGATGTTATGGTCAGTGCCGACTGTGAGGAAGCCGAGGAGACCGCTAAATATTTGAATCAACTCATTCTCAAGTCGCAGGATATTTTATCTAAGCATCCCGTAAATTTGAAGAGAATTAGTGAAGGCAAAGATCCTGCCAATAGTATTTGGCCTTGGAGCGCCGGATATAAACCCGCTATGAAGACTCTTTCACAGCAATATGGTATTGGGAAAGGGAATGTAATTTCTGCTGTTGATCTTATAAATGGAATTGGTGTATACGCCGGCTTAGAACCGATACATGTGGAAGGAGCCACCGGCTTGTATGATACGAATTATGAAGGTAAGGCGAAGGCAGCCCTGAATGCTCTGCGTGGTGATTCTGAATTTGTTTTTCTTCATGTAGAGGCAAGTGATGAAGCTGGACATGAAGGAGACTTGAATTTAAAGATAAAGACTATCGAAGCACTTGATAAGAGGGTGATTGCTCCGATTTTGGAGGAACTCGAGAAAAGTGGCGAAGATTTTTCTATCGCTGTTCTCCCTGATCATCCCACTCCGGTGGCATTACGAACTCATACCGCCTCTCCCGTTCCTTTTCTCATATACAGAAAAGGGATGACTCCTGATCGAGTCTCCTCCTATTCTGAAAGAAGCGCTGCAGAAGGTGGATATGGATTTATGCGAGGTGATGAGTTTATTAAAGAATTTTTTAAGTAGTCCTTCAAAAAGTTAGCATAAGATTTAATATGAAATATAGAAGTACAACCGGAGCATCGCCTGAGGTAACCCTTGAGGAAGCGGTAATAAAGGGATTGGCTCCCGACCGAGGATTATACATGCCCCTCTCCTTTCCTCAACTCCCGAGGGAATTCATTGATGCTTTGCCTGATATGTCTCTTCAGGAAATTGCAGTATATGTTGCTCAGTCTCTATTTGGGGAGGATGTGGATAAAGAAGCACTTAAAAGGCTGACCGAGGAGACAATGAATTTCCCTATCCCCTTGGTAAAAGTAAAGGATAATATCTATTCTCTCGAGCTCTTCCATGGCCCCACACTTGCTTTCAAGGATGTCGGAGCCCGTTTTATGGCGCGCTTATTAGGTTATTTTAACCGTGACAATCAGGATCGTGTCGTAAATGTATTGGTAGCGACTTCCGGCGATACCGGTAGCGCGGTTGCCAATGGTTTCCTGGGTGTCGATGGTGTCAGAGTTTTTGTTTTGTATCCTAAGGGTAAGGTCAGCAAAATACAGGAGGCGCAGTTCACTACTTTGGGTAAGAATATCACAGCGCTTGAGGTAGATGGAAATTTTGATGATTGCCAAAGATTGGTTAAGGAAGCATTTATGGATTCCGAGCTTAACGAAAAAATGATGCTTACATCAGCAAATTCAATAAACGTAGCTCGTTTTCTTCCCCAGATGTTCTATTATTTCCATGCCTACGGTCAAGCGGTGAAAGCCGGAGTTAATCCTGAGGAGATTGTAATATGTGTGCCTTCCGGAAACTTCGGAAATATCACTGCCGGGCTTATTGCCAAGAAGATGGGTCTGCCTGTAAAGAGATTTATAGCGGCAAACAATGCCAACGATATCTTCTTTAATTATCTGAATACGGGAGTCTACTCACCAAAAGCTTCAGTTTCAACTATTGCGAATGCAATGGATGTCGGCGATCCCAGTAATTTCGCGCGTGTACTTGATCTTTATGATAATTCTCATGAGGAAATTGTCAAAGAGATATCCGGAGCGACATATTCTGACGATCAAATATCTGAGACATTGTACTCTGCTGTGAACTCCACAGGCTACACTCCGGATCCTCATGGTGCCGTTGGCTTGAGAGCTCTGGAAGAAGGACTGAAAGAGGATGAAACAGGTATCTTCCTTGAGACTGCACACCCTGCGAAGTTTAAAGACACTGTTGACGTTATCACTAAAGGTGATATAGAGATTCCAGAGAAACTCCGGGCATTTATGAATGGTGAGAAGAAGAGCATTGAGATGTCTCGCGATTTCCAGGATTTTAAATCTTTCCTTTTAAAGTCTATTTAATAAATCGGATACCAATGTAAGAAAATCAGATGTTTCTTATGTTGGTATCCGTTACTATTAATATCATTATGGCTGATAATTATCTTGAACGCAAGATGGAGGATTTAAAAAGCGGTAAATTGTCTAAGGAATATACCGTTAGGGACTCTCCTACTTCTGCAAGATCCCCCAATAGTATAAGATTTCTATTTCCGTCCAAGAGAATATTGATCCTTACTTCAGGATTTGACGAGCTTCTCATAAAGGAATTATTAAAAACGAGAAGTAAAATTGCAGTCGTGTCGGATGATGATAAAAAGGGAGCCGATTTAGTGAAATGCTTCGGCATTCGATTCATAAAAGGTAAGCATCAGGAGGAAAAGGATTTAAACTCTGCATTTGCCCACCTTTTCAAGGCGTGGAGAGATGTGGATGTCGTAATCTGCAATCATGATTATTACCGATTGATTGAGAAAATCTGGATAACCTTCAAAGAGAAATATTCAATCCCTTCTGATTATTCCGGGAGACTTATTGTCCTCTCCCAAAATTCAGATGAGGAAGAGACTTTTCTTTCCACTTATGACAAGATAACTGTCAATCGGATTACATATTCTTGCGAAAATTTTTCCAATGCCGTAGTTTCGGCTGTCAAGTTTCTATGCTCCAATGATGCGGAGGGTATAAGGAATTCTCTAATAAGGATTTTCTAAATAGAATATTTCCATAAATTAGACTGAAACCTTTGCATTCTGAATATTTATTTATAATTTTACTTAGAAAACTCTCCTATAGATGGCATATTTATATCTAACTACCAAAATTTAGACTTCATGAAATATCAGATTTCGTTTTACAAAAGTCTCCTAACCATATCTTGTGGTCTCACATTTGCATCAAGCTTATTTGCTGACACTGTGGCAATCAATTTTAGCAATTTGAAAGCAGATGAAAGCAAGGAGACAGCCACTCCAACAATCCTTATGGATTTCTTGAATGGAGATGATGCTACTAAAGATATCGTGTCTGCAATACCACAATGCAGAGGGTCCTTTATCTGCAAGGAGGGCTTAAAAGATGAATACGGTGATTCTTATAGTGGAGGAGCCTTGTTCGTCTATGCTTCTGATCCGAATACCGATGAGGAAGGATGTGTAACATTTGTTATAAATCCGGAAAGATGGGTACGTGGTTCAAAAATAAATATAACTACGTTCAATTACAGGGATAACCCCAATATAGATGGCGACCCTACGAGAGTTGCGCCTGATCTGGAAGTGTCTGTAAATGGAGGAAAGTATGTCACTTTAAAAGGAGACGATGCAACGGATTATACAAAATTGAATGAAGTTAGGGGAACCTTCTCTCTGCCGATTGATGGAAAAGTTGTTGCGAGACTGAGCGTAAAAGTCCCCAATGTATTGAGTAAATTAGTTGAAAATCCTGACCCTGACTACTATCTTGCTTTCCAAAGGTTTATTATTGTTTATGACCAGTCTGAACAGAAGGAAGAGACTGTTACACAATGGGAGTTTGATGAGAGAAATCTACATCTCTATTTAGAGAAGTCCACCTCTCTCCCGCTCCCGCATTTGCTGACTCAACCTGAGGAGATTGCCGAGTTGGCAGAGTATTACGTTTCAGATACTGATGTGGCAGAAATCTCAGATGGAAATATCCTATTTAAAAAGCCTGGAAGAGTAATCCTCAAAGCTGAACTTCCAAAGAATCATGTATTCATTCCATCCGGGGAAGCTGTAAAAGCAGAATGTGAGATAGTCGCTGAGCAATCAGAGTCCAGCTCAATAGAATCTATCGAAGGAACTGCGGAAGATGCCGCTACCTATTACACTATTAATGGTTTGGTCATTTCAAAACCAAATTCCCCCGGTGTCTATATCCGTAAGAGAGGGAATGAAATGGATAAAATCATTGTAAAGTAATAATCATATTCTTATAACGTGCAAGCATTTGAATAAATACTCAAACGCTTGCACGTCTTACTTCTCTTTCTTCAGCCAATATTGACGCTCGTTTTCCGGGAGTTTCTCTATTGCATATCTCAATGTCGTTCTGCTCATTTTAGAGTAATTCCTCTCTAAATACTCCATCAAAGCATCCGGATTTCTTTTACCCATTTCCCTAAGCATCCAGCCGACAGCCTTGTGAATAAGATCATGGGAATGAGAAAGGAGTTTATCTGCAATTTCTATAGTAGGTTGTAGGATATCATAACGAATGAGCATCCAGTTTGTCACCATCGCTATCCGTTGCTGCCATATATTATCACTATCAGCCAACTCTTTGAGCATACGTATTTTTTCAGGTGAATAAAGTAGAAACACTCCTAAAATTTTTGGACATGACATATCCACTAAGTCCCAATTATTTGCCTGCCTTGAATGTTGGAGATAGAATTTAGTGAGCTCAGATCTTCTTAATGCCTTCTCTTTCGACATTTTTTCATTCCTCTTTGGAATAGCATTGTCCATCTCCTCCACTAATAGTAGAAAACCCGCAAGTCGGACTTCATGCCATTTATTATAGAGTAATTTTTTTATCTCTTCTAAAGTCAACAACCCTTTAGCTTGCTTTACTATCGCTCTGGTTTGAGGCACTTTGAGTCCGAGAAATTTATCTCCCTCACCGTAGTCGTTTGGACCGGTCTTGAAAAATCTCATCAGATGTGCAGCTTGTTTTTCATTCCTTTCAGCCTCCAACATTCTTTCTACATCGCGAGCTGTTACCATTTTCTAAATAGCTATTATCATTATATAAGTGATTTATAAACCATCTCTGAAATTTCGGCAATAATCTTTGATGTCTCTTTCATATCGCAGCCGGAGTCAGCTACAAAGACTGCAATGGCATAGGATATCCCATTTGGCAGTATGACATACCCACAATCATTTATTGCCGATATTCTTCCGGATTGCAAAATATCGCCGGTTCCTGTTTTATGACCAAATGTTATTCGTTTATCTGATAATGGCGCGTATAATCTATCGCTCCCGGTCTGACAATCCTCTAACATCTCCCCTATTGCCTTATACACCGGTTTCCCATTTCTATTTTCTTTGTAATAGTCAAAAAATAGCTCCGCCATTGCTAAAGGTGTGGAACGATTAAGATATATCAGCCACGGATCGCGATGCATATCATCTTCCGTTGCCCCTATTTTAATCCCCTCATCCACTTGCATTTCTCTCATAATGTCGTTTAATCCTGAAATTCCCCCAATGTATTTCAGGAGTATATCAGCTGCATTGTTATCGCTCTCCTTGAGAGACCATTCAAGTAACTCATGAAGTGTCATCCTCCTCTCCTTCCTACCATACTTCTTTAGCATCGGGCTGTAGGTATTTTCCTTAAGTTCCTCCTTTGATACCATGATTTCTTCATCAAAAGAGCCTCCACTTTTATCCACCATATGAGCCACCGCCAAAGCAATGGGAAACTTGAAAACACTCAGCATCGGGAATTCTTTCTTACCATTCACTAAGATAGCATCTCCCTCAGTTGTAAGAACTGCAATACCTATACGAGCATCTTTATCTGATACGTATAAATTTATTTCGTTTTGAAGTCTCCTTATCTTATTTAATCTTTTGTCATACCCATAAGAAACTGACGTGGGCAGTTCCTCCTCTCTTTGTTTGATCTTACAAGATGAAAATAAGATTATGAACAGAACAGTTGCTATAATATATATCTTTTTCATATGTCTATCCGCCTCTGATATAATGGGAAATACAAAAGTAGCGAGTCTATAGCCGCATATGCTCGCTTCTTTTTTATTTTTTATATTTTATATTTTCCTTTCTAACACTTTGCTTTAGGGGGTATAACCTTTATCAACTTGGCAGGAATACCGGCAACTATCGTATTCTGTTCTACATCCTTTGTCACTACACTTCCTGCTCCCACAACGGCGTTATCCCCCACTGTGACACCAGGTAAAATAGTAGCCCCGGCCCCTATCCAGACATTCTTCCCAATATGCACAGGCTTGCATGTAATGATCTGGCGTTCATACAAATCATGATTATTGGAGATCAACTGTGCATTAGCGGCTATCATGGCACCATCTTCAATCGTAATTCCACCTGCCGACATCATCAGGCATCCGGGCATGACCACAACGTTTTTCCCAATGTTTACCATGTGAGGTCTGATAGCTGTCAACGGTGTATTGACAATACTTCCCTCTCCCATTGTGGGGAATATCTTATGCATTATTTCAGTATATTCCTCTGTGCCGGGCATGGTATGATTGAACCTGAATATGAGCTGAGCATGTTCCCTGGCAAGTGCCAGCTCCTCCTCTGTCTGTTTTGTTACGTCAATTCTTATTTCTTCCATACCAATAATTTACACCTTATAGTCTGGTTTCACTATGGAAACTTGTAAATTTATCATGTTCCTGCACCGGTAACCCCTCCTTCTCCATTTGTGCCCTTATGGCTTTGATTAGAAATGCAGTATTACGACCGAGATTTCGCATGGTTTGTAAACCTTCGAGATCCTCCTCCACATCTTCTGCTGTGAATCCATGCACTTCATTCCAATATGTTGAAGAGACAATAGGCATTGAACTGATCGTAAAGAAGTGGTTGATGTCATCAAATGCGGATGTACTGCCTGCTCGACGTGAAGAGACCACCGTAGCACCGACCTTCTGGTTAAGATCTATTGTTCCCGAAGTGCTATAAAACAAACGATCCATGAAAGCATG
Organism: Bacteroidales bacterium; assembly: GCA_014800895.1. Taxonomy (GTDB): domain Bacteria; phylum Bacteroidota; class Bacteroidia; order Bacteroidales; family Muribaculaceae; genus Lepagella. The sequence continues at coordinate 66,205 of JAAVFG010000014.1, read as the reverse complement.
AAGCTGCCCATTTGACCCGGCATAATACACCGGCGTGCCGACAATCATTTCGTCTGCCTCCGCGAGCTTGGGCGCCGTCTCATTCACAATGTCATTAAACACGCATCTGCCGTGAGAGCGACAGAAGTTACATGCTATGCACCCCCGAACATCCTTATTTCCAACATTGATTCTTTCAGTAGAGATTCCGTTAACATTCAGTTCCTTCTCAACTTCGTCAAGAGCTCGCGCCACACATCCTTTGATATGGGGGCTACCATTAACCAACAGAACTTTGTATCCTTTTGATTCCATAAATACTTCAATAATTTCAACTTACTTAGGAACAAAGTTACTTTTATAAATGTTTTAGTGGATAGAGCCTTAATAGATTCGACTTCTTTTTTTAAGTTGTAAGATATGAATAAAGATGAACTTTTACTGAATTTGTAGTAGTTTTGAGCATATTATCTTTTCTCCAATGCAGAAGATTCTAAAAGTACAGACTCCGGAAGATTATTGCAGATGGCTTGGCGTTCCATCACGTCATCCTTTAATCTGCTGTATAGACTTTTCCAAGTTATCTCCCATCCGTATGAGCTTAAACCGTTACGATGTATATGGGATATTTTTCCAAGATGAGGACTTCAATCATCAGCTTGATTATGGTATAGGAAAATATCGTAATGTCAGCGGCTCGTTGATATTTGTTTCTCCCGGACAAGTCGGTGGAAAGGAGTATGACGGCAACACTTATCATTTAGGTGGATGGGCTGTTGTGTTTCACCCCGATCTCCTTCAATCTACGGGATTGGAGAAGGATATACATTCCTTCAGGTTCTTTGATTATAGTGTGGCGGAGGCATTACAAATGACCCCTCCCGAGCAACAGAAACTTATTGATGTCATCCGACTTCTTGATGCGGAGCTTGATTGTCCTCACGATTCCAACCAAGACAGAATTATTGTAGGATTTTTAAATGTAATATTAAGGTATGCTAAAAGGTTTTACGACCGTCAATTCTCTTCTGGGATAAAAATTGGGAATGACATACCATCAAGATTGGAGAATATCCTGAAAAGATACTATGAAAATGAAGAACAATATCAGTATGGGATACCAACCGTGAAACTATGTGCCGATAGACTGTCTCTTACACCTGGGTATCTCACAGACCTATTAAGAAAATTGTCAGGAGAGTCAGCAGGCACTCTGATTAAACGTCATGTAATACAGATTGCTAAGAACAGACTCGCAAGCGGTATGAACAGTTCGGAAGTGTCATATTCATTAGGAATCCGTCATCCTCAGCATTTTGCCAGAATGTTTAAGGGAGTGACCGGAATGACCCCCAGCGAATATGTTAATAATCGTATCAAGGATTAAGGCTCCATCAACTCAAATTTCTCAATGGCATGGCGGAGGATTTTTAGAGGTTGGAACCTAAATATTTTTTATTTCCCATATTTCTTTTCAAATATGTCATAATGTTCTTTACCCCATTCCAACATCATATCAATAATAGGAATAAGGGATAGACCAAGACGTGTGATACGATACTCGGAGCGTGGGGGCAGTTCCGGAAAAATGGTTTTTTCTACAAGACCGTCTTCAACAAGTTCCTTTAACTGAATATCAAGCACGCGAGGAGCCGCCTCGGGGAGACATCTGTGTATCTCACTCGGTCGGAATGGTCTCTCTCCTCTTAACTCATCCAGTATGCACGACTTCCATTTGGATTCAATCAGGCTCATAGTAAGACGGAGAGGGCAATCCAGATCTACCGGTATTTTCTTTTCGTATGCCATTATGCTATTTGATTTAAATTACGATCACAAAGATACTCATTAACTCTCTAATAACCATATACCGAAAAATTTTTCAGTATATGAAAAATTTTTCGGTACTTGATTTTTGTATGGTAACATCGTAATTTTGTATTCAAAAGATAAAACTTTACGATGTTATGAGAGATGAGATAAAAGAATATGATGAAGTAGCTAAAGCTGCTGAAAAATTTGTAAAAAGTGTAGCAGAGGGCAATAGTCAATATGCCAAGACATTGTTCACGGAGGATGCCGTGCTGTTCGGTATTTTAAACGGGGCGGTGGAACGTGGCTCTATTGAACAGTTTTACAATAACGTTGACACTGTTGGTGCGGGTGAGGATTTCAAAGCTCGTATAGATGTTCTTGCTGTTGAAGAAACGGTTGCCGTAGTTCGCGTTCTCGAAGAAGGTTGGGGAGGCTCAATCGACTTTACTGATTTCCTTCTTCTTCTCAAACTTGACGGGGAATGGAAATGCGTGGCAAAAGCTTACAACCAAAACTCTGATACAATCAAAAAGTAAGAATTACTCGGATATAGGGTACATAAAACGGGCACGCTGAAAATCAGGGTGCCCGTTTTACAATGTTTTAGTGGTTGGAGCCTGATTCACTAAAAATCAATTCCTACTCTGAATGTAAAGAATGCCATTACGTTATGTTCTTTTTTAACAAAGTACATTTCATATGAATCCGGACCGGTAACGATATAATCATAACGATCGGTAGTATAATCTACGACACTCAGGCCCAACCCTATATTGACTCCCATCTTGCGTCCCCAGTTGAAGCGATACCCTATCGTTGGAGATAGATATATTTCACTGTCCGGCACAAGATTGTATCCTATACGTAAATCAGCAAATGGTGTGAATTTACCGAAAAGGAAATCCGCACGACCCTGAAGAAACACCGGAGCTATAAATTCAAAATTATTACAAAGACATTCCAAATTGATTCCCGCTCCCACAAAAAACACCTGGTTGATCTGATAGCCGTGAGATGTAGATAACCCGGCACAGAACATTGCTTCTCTCTGTTTTTTATGAGTGAACTCATCCTCATCAAAAACTTCAGAGCGAATACTACTGCTCCATTCCAGGAAGCCGCGATATCCCCTCTTCGGCTGTTTTGCTTCAACCGTAGCAACAGTAGAAATCAATATCAAGATAAAAAGTAATCTCTTCATGATGCTTTTTCTCTAATGAAATGGTCATTCCCTTACCGACTAAGGATTTTACAGGTTGATTTGATCTATTTATTCTGCTCAAGCCATTTCAGTCGGCGGGTATCCGGAAGATGTTTGACCTTAAAATCCTCAAATTTCACTTCAAATCCCTCTCCATCCGGACTCGCTCCCATCACTCCAACCTTGACCGGATGATTATCTTGCATCCAGGCATTACGCATCATCACGTAATCTTTCCCATCGAAAGAATAAAATACTTCAATAGCATCAAGGCGTCTCACAGCTTTAATATAGATAGCCTCAACCGGATGATCGAGCTTTATCACGCTCCAGTCGCTTGTGTGATGTGTGACAACAACACTAAGATTGTATTTACCATCCACAAACTCAATACCAGCCTTGATATAATTCTCATTGTCGAGACGTATCATCAGCCCCGCCTGATCGAATCTCGCTTTATAATCACCGGTAATTTTCACCGTAGCTTCAAATTCGCCGCCATATTCTCCATAGTAAAATGGGGCGTCATCCACTGTGAAGCCGTAATGAGAAATACGCCAGTAGTCTGTCTGAGGAGTTACAAACATTGAGAGGGAACCGTCGTTGACATTCCATTTCTCCGGCTCATTAAACCATTGCATCTTATTCCATGTTTGGGCTGAAAGGTTCATCATAAATCCTCCCAGCATAATGAGTATTAATCCTTTTCGCATAACAGAACCTATTATTGATTCCTCTTGCAAAATTAAAAAATATTTTTGAATATCTTAAGGTCAGGTAGAGTGCGGTCTGAAGAATTTGAATCTTTTTGCAATGTGAAAGATTGACAGGATTATCATTAGGAACCCGAGTTTCCCATGTATTCCTCCGAGGGGCGAGTGAGTATTTGTTACAATCCATCTGACAGTGGTAGCGATGCCTGTAATTAGAGTGATTAAAGTAAGCCACCACAATATACGGGTTGCCTGACTTCTTAGCTTACTGAATCTGGCAAACCAGTTACTTTTTCCAAAATGCAAATATATATGGATACCCACAAGACACATGAATAATAATCCTAAAATTATGTGGATCCATACGGATAAAGAACCGTTACTGTGAATCACTTCAAGCTCTATGCCTGAAATTAAGACAGCAAAGGTAGCCAAAAGTAGACTCCGGTTACAAATCTTTAGTTTGGTCAGTTTCTTCATATTTAAAATTGATATTTTTTAAATTACCATCCTCTTGCAACTCTGCGACAAAAGGAATAATCATGTTGCAAATATAGTCATTTTTCTTTTGAGAATAATTATTTGTTATTATTCAAGAAGCATACTATACCTAAAATTGAGCCTGTCAACAAAACTACATATTATTTTTTCTATTAAATTTGCAGTAGTAAATATTAATACTGACAAACAAAAGATGAAACATGTGATTTTATTGTTATTTTGTATAACAAACGTTTTAAATCTTATGGCACAGACTAAAATCGTACAGACAGCAGGACGAGATGCGCTGAGCGAATTTGCTCCTGAATTTGCCCATCTTAACGATGACATTCTTTTCGGGGAGGTGTGGAGCAGAAATGATCTCCTTTCCCTGCGCGACCGTAGCTTGGTCACAATTACATCCCTGATTTCCCAGGGAATCACTGACACTTCGCTGACATATCATCTTCAGGAAGCAAAGAAGAACGGTATCTCCCGCACAGAAGCAGCCGAGATAATAACACATATCGCTTTTTATGCCGGCTGGCCTAAAGCATGGGGTGCATTCCGACTTGCTAAAGATGTTTGGAGCGATGACATTAAAGGAGATGATGCGAAAGCAGAGTTTCAACGTCAGATGATTTTCCCTATAGGAGAACCGAATACGGCATATGAGAAATATTTCATCGGCAACAGCTATCTCGCACCGATATCAGATTCTCAGATTCCTTTCGCAAATGTCACCTTCGAGCCTGGTTGCCGCAACAACTGGCACATTCATAAGGCAAAAAAAGGTGGTGGCCAGATGCTTGTGGGTGTGGCAGGTCGAGGATGGTATCAGGAGGAAGGTAAACCGGCAGTCGAAATTCTTCCCGGAACGGTTATTCACATTCCTGCGAATGTAAAGCACTGGCATGGAGCAGCAAAGGACTCTTGGTTTGCACATTTGGCATTTGGCGTGCCAGGTGAAGTGTCTGAGAATATCTGGCTCGAACCTGTGACAGATGAACAGTACCTCTTAATTGAATAATTAAGTGTTAAGTAGCTACTATCCTTTAATTTTGAATACTTACTTAAAAATATTAGAAAATGATAAAATGGCGAGTCTCAACAACATTATGAGACTCGCCTTTTATTTTTATAGAAGCTTTGGATAACACAATGCAGGAAGAGCTACCACACAGTATAGTATGACGATTTAATGCTTGCTTTATGAACCATGTAAGCCTGAAATTTATTGGAGTTTAGGGGTATTTTAGCCGAGAAGCACATCAAGAGTCATCATTAATAGAAAACCGACTCCAAAACCTATTGTTCCCAAATTGGAGTGTTTCCCCTCTTGTGTCTCTGGAATAAGCTCTTCTACTACAACATACATCATTGCCCCCGCTGCAAAAGATAGCAAATATGGCAGAATGGGGATAATGAATGAGGCAAGCAAAATAGTTATAACTGCTCCTATAGGTTCAACTACCCCGCTAAGAGTGCCCATAATAAACGACCTCCACTTTGTGTTTCCCGTTCCTCTTAAAGGCATGGATACGATGGCGCCTTCGGGAAAATTTTGAATAGCAATACCTAAAGACAAAGCTATTGCTCCTGCCATTGTCAAATAGGAACTGTGTTCAATAGCCGCTGCAAGTGCCACTCCAACTGCCATTCCTTCGGGTAGATTATGGAGCGTGATTGCTAATACTAATTTTGAAGTTTTGGATAGTTGAGACTTAGGACCTTCACTATCATTGCTATCAATATGTTGGTGAGGTATAATTTCATCCAGAAACAGCAAAAATAAGATACCCGCCCCAAATCCTATGATTGACGGCAAAATACTCATAAAACCCGTTTCGTCTGTCATTTCTATCGAGGGAATCAGGAGTGACCATACCGAAGCTGCCACCATTACACCCGCAGCAAATCCGGTAAGTATTTTTTGTAATTTTTGGGGTATTGAGTTTCTAATTAAAAATACACAAGCCGCCCCAAGTGTTGTGCCTAAAAATGGCAATAAGAGGCCAATTATTATTCCATTCATAAATATTTAACAACCTCAACAAATCAAATGTTTTTGATACTAAAATGCGTTCAAGTGTGGTATTTCATGAATGGAAAATATACCAATATATTAGTTATCAATAGTTTTCATTTCATTAATGACTTTGCAGGCATTAATGCCATTCTCGGGAATCCCTTGGTATATAAGTATGTGAGCCGCCACTGCCAAAAGGGTAATCATTTACATCTTTATTCAGATATGGAGAGTTTTCCATAACATCGCCTTCAAAGGCATACCGTTTTTTTGGAAAAACTGTTCCATCCTCTGCAATATCGCAAGGTATAAAATTCTTGACATCTATGACTATACGGACTATTCCTCGATAGATTCCTAAAATATAATCAATTTTAGGTGCTTTATTTGCTGAAATAGCCCAGTATTTACGGGCACTTTCATAATCAGATTCTCTTTTATTTATACCTCTCGTATTTGATTGATTATAGGTTCTATTGAGACTTACTAATAGTAATCTCTCACCGGGCAATGGCTCAATCTTTTCACAATCGTATAGAAGATTGATTTCGTTCTCTGTCTTTATCCCCTCATTCCACTGGTGAAGTCCACTGACAAGATTTGTCAAGAAATGATCGGTGTTGAACGCTTTATACGTCAGAAGGTCTATTGCAACAGACTCTACAAGGAATGCTTCCTGCTCTGTAAGGTTGTGGCGAATTATATAATACTCCACTTCCATTCCTGCATTATGTATGTCCCTGATTTTTGAATGTTTTAGACTTTCATTCATTTCGTCAAGTGATGCTTCTGCATGTTGGAAAACTCTGTCTCCTATCCCCTTGCCGATATAGAATATCCGTTTGTCTCTTGGATCAACAAGAGCATAGACATAATATTTTAATGCTTCCTTAACACTTTGCTTAAACGTTTTCATAACACTACTTCTCTTTCCGTATTTTAAGGCTCCATCCTCCCCTTCCTTCTCATTGATAAAAAATAACTGCAAAATTAAGCAATATGAATAAAACTTACAAGGTTCTGCTCCTTAATGGCAGGGCTAATTTGTTAGGGCAAATTGTTTTTAGTAATTTTACAGACCAATAAAATTAAAAGCCATGAAATTGATCAAAATTGCTCTCTTCTTTTTAGGAAGTATGGTCGGTGCCACTGCTTCGGCGGCTCTACCGAAATATACGATAGTTGATGCACCATGCCCTAAATCGGTGTATGGCACGATCACAAGATATTCCGTCTCATCAGAGAATCTTCAGTCAGACATTATTGTTGATGTTTGGACTCCGAATGGTTATGATCCATCAGGAATCCGAAGATATCCGGTTCTATATGCTCATGATGGACAGAATCTTTTCGACGGGGCATACTCCTTTGCCAGCGTGCCATGGGCTGTTGACAAAGCCTGCTCTCAACTATCTTCTGACAGTAACTTTGATATGCCGATTGTAGTGGGGATTAATAACAGAGGAAGCGAGAACCTTCGTCCCAACGATTATTTCCCGGAGAAGGCACTTGATTATATTACACCCGAGGATAAGGAGGAAACTTTTATATATCAAACCTGTAATGATATTTTCTACGGAGATGAGGAGGCGGCATTTGTTGCAAAAGAACTGAAGCCTCTTGTTGATTCGCTCTATTGCACCGCTCCCGATATGGAGACGACATTCGCAATGGGATCCAGCATGGGTGGACTTGCCTCTATGTATCTTCTTTGTGAATACCCTGAGATATTCGGAGGGGCGGCATGTCTTTCCACCCATTGGATTGGCTCTCTCAATCTGAATCCCGATTATACGATGAATGATGATGAGATATGCGCTAATGCAATCCTTCAATATCTCAGTGACCATATTCCTACCGATGGCCTTCATCGCCTTTATATGGATCAGGGCACAAAAGATTGGGATGCCGGCTACCTTAAATACGAAGTGGTCGCAAGAGAGATCGTTGCCAATAAGGGTTATACTCAGGAGAATGGTCGTTTATATGTGTATGATGCTAAAGGCGCAGGGCATAATGAGTGGTACTGGCAGCAAAGAGTAAAGATCCCATTAAAATTCCTGTTATCTAAGTCTGCAATCGAAGAAGCGGGGATTGAGGATACTACAACGATATATGAACCATCTTTTCAGACACAAACAATCTATGATCTCGCAGGACACAAATATTCATTATCTGACTTGGATAACCTTCCACAAGGTATCTATATCAATAACGGCAAGAAGTTTATCAAATAAATGATACTTTCCGCTAAAAATTTTTGAGACAACATAATATTAGGTCTGATTCCCCCTCCAGGAATCAGACCTTTGTAGTTAAATGCATGGGGCGTATAGTCCGCTATGTTTTGTGCCTACACCATGCTTTTATCCTGAGTATTGAAGATGAAATTAGTCAAAATCATTAAACCGTACAAATGTATGACAGCAATATTTCAGATTAGTTANCAATTCAGATAGGTATTCGATTCAGATTAAATCACCGTAAGTCAGCAACGCGGAAAAGGACAAAGTGAGGCCAGCGACCCTTGCTCTTTTCGGCATTGCTGACAATATTCGGAACGACTGATATTCTAAATATATCGGTGAAATATTGCTCGGAGAGAATCACGGAGCAATCTATCAACCCGATAGCCGTACCGGTTTTGAGTCGTAGAGAGGTACGACTCAAAATGCTCGGACTTGGAAGGATGCAGGCAGCAAACGTAGGACGGAGTGAGGTTAGTATCAGCCGCCATTCGCAACCAGCCGGGTGGGTAAACAAGGATGAACGCTACTTACGAGACCTACTAAATAAAAGCACCGCTGCTGCAGAAAAGCAACAACAAGCGGTTGTTGTTGAATCTTCTGAATTGTTGAACCACATCCAGTAAATCCCGGCTAAAGCCATCAAGATTCCGACAACAAGACAAATGTCCTTTCCTGTAATTTTGTACTTTCCATTCTTTATTTCCATAATGCAAAATTACGAAAACAGAGCGATATATCCAAAATGGATATATCGCTCAATGAGTGACGTATTACTTTTTCCGCAGAAAAATGTAGATGAGAACTCCAGCGATGATAAGCGCGACTACCGCAACGGCGGTGCCGGACAGCGGATTATAAATGCGCGTTGTAGCCGAATGTTCAGCCGAGGACTCAACCGTTAATTGATGATAAGCCACCGTATCTATGCGGTTGTAGTNCTCGACTTGATTATNATNCAACTTTCGGNTGTCTATCACGCNCCNATTGNTTNCGGTCANGCGAATAATNTCGCAACGCACATTTTCGGCTGCACTTGGCATAACTTAAAACAAGCTTGGGNTNTGTCCTCNTTGGNACGAAAATTCAGGCTACTCAGCGATTATTGAGGNTCGCTCGATATTGATTTTTATTGCTGTCGTCCGATAAAATTCAGTGATATCCAATAAGCAACGCTCGAACACTAATTTTACGTTGTTCGAGTCTTCTTTTTTAAAATATAAACCCCCTCAATCAAAAAGAGATGGGCTTTATCTTCCAAATGGCAGTAAAATGGTGGCGCCACATTTATATGGTTCGTCACCATTACAGCCGACCTGCAGAGCAATTAGTCTTCCAAAGAATCGGCACTCCTCAGTCATAAGTGGCAACCTATGATTGAGAAGTGCCGGCAAGTATTCGATTTTATATAGGTATTCTATCTAATATACTGAGATCAGAGTTTTCATAAGCATTGGAACCGGGTAGAGACTTCTTGTATTTCCAACATTTAATTGCATCCTCCAAGGTTTTCCCCTTATTATGAGCAAAGAAATCACGTATATAGGTATTGTATTCAAACTGTTTATCTATTTCTGTTTTGCCCTGTTTCTTCGCTTTCAGAATACTGTGATAAGCTTCAATCGCATCCCGGTATGTTTTACCGTCGTTCTCTTTCAACCATCTTTGAAAAGCAACTTTAAAAGTAAAACTCTTTCCGATATGTTTCTTGAAAAAGGCTCTATGTTTTTCCGAACACACTATATTCTGTTCAATTATTGAATTTTCAGTAATATCAGAAATGGTAGTTGAGCGATGTTGAGTAATTCCATTACCAAGTACTTTGCCAGTATCAAGGAAATGAGCGACTCTTTCAGTTATCTCTTGCTTTCCGCCCGATGTAGGCAACCCGTTCTTTCTACAAAAATCTACTAATTCTTCTTTCAGAAAATAATAGTTACGAAATGTTTCACTATCCAGATTCTTATGTAAGGTGCGCTTAGTCTCCAGATTATCCTTCCTCTCCTCTGTTACTTCCGAAGATTCCGGCTCTGTAGCAGGCTCAATCAACTGATTATCGGATTTTACAAATTCCTGATTCGGCTCGCCCATAATGCCGTTCATCAGAGAAGCCAAGCTCTTCTTTGCCATATTATAATATGATTATCCAAATTGATTGCTTTGTTACAAACAATCAAGTCGGAAATATGATTAATAATTTAGTTTACCAAATAATTTCTCGTAAGTATCTCGTCTGTAAGAGCCATATAGTCNGCNNCTCCGTTACTTTTTGGATCATATTCAAATTTTCTTCCAGCCTTACCCATTTAGCGCGCTGTTTATNCGGNCTGCCCACTTAGCNTTTACANTCTCNGCTTCACGACGCATCTCAGAGAAATAAGCGGCGGTAGCCTNTTCCTGACGNACTTTNGCATCATGAGCNACNTCNTTCATAAGCTGCGCCAACATCTCATCACTCGGTTCTTCTCCGGATGTGAAACGATANGAATTCATCTCCTGTTCCGACATAATCATTTTCCTTANTTAGACTNCAAANATACTAANTTTTTGGAGAAGTAAAGGNATTATACTNCCCTAAANGTACATTTCTTGATTAACNNCTGAGCTGACAAGGTNTTACCATTTTCTTTTATGATANATGAACCGCATNTTACCTCAATAGCTACGNNTGCTCCCAATACGGTGGCGNCGATNAACTGCGCTAAGATTTTCTCCCCCCAAAAAACNTAANGCAAATAGGANNTAATTATCATGTTGATNTCCAGTAGGAATCCAAACACAAATCCGATAATCAGTTGGAAAAGCTGGACTGCCTGAAAATGTCGCCTGNGAATGAGAATCTGGGCTGCGACAAGGATGNANGTCGTAATAAGAGNCCGTCAGCTATGCGAAGTTGACGGCCTCTTAAAATATGTTTGAGAAAAATCAGACTATTGCAAAATAAAATCTGATAAAGTTAATGCGTAATAAACCNTNACGTCGAGGAAATTNTGACCAGCGTACGGGATCCTTCAATNCATAGCGAGNCAGCAGTCTGCCCTCCTGCCGATAGTGCTGTCAGAGCAAATGCGGCNGCTAAATGGAGTTTGTGGATTTTTATGTCGATTAGATTTTACTTGGTAAAATCAAGTTTACCGCTCATGATGTCATCGACCATTCCTTCGTATGGGGCTTCTGAGATAACCTTCTCGTTGTTGACCCCTTCATTTTTTGCGAAGAAGATTTCGCCAAACTCCGGGACTACATATTTGGGATACGTCTCGTATTTCTCACGGCTCTCTTCCATCAACGGAATATGCTCGTTCTGATAGCAGACGGTGATTTCAGGATGCTCCTGAACCCATTTGGGGAAGAAGATAACNCCGTGGAGTTTATTCTCNTTGGGCATGAAATTNAGACTCACGTCGGTACCGGTAGGTTCTGTCCATGACACCTTGTANACACCGTCAGTGAGTTTCACGATGTCNGCCTTCTGGTCTTTCACCCANCGACCGCCNACCATTCCGGAATGGATTCGATAGTCCACNGTGTTTTCGTTTTTGACGTAGAATTCATAAATCCAGCCGTTGGCGTAGGTGTAGATAAAGTGAGANCCAATAAAATCTTTCATAATCNTTTGTGTTTATANTTTATTTTTCGTTNTTTATGCCATTAAAACACTTTGGATCTCAATATTGATTGTTCTCTACGGCTCATTGTATTGTTCTCTACGGCTCATTTAATTTTGATCTTGTGGCAGACGGGGTCTCACCGAACAATTGATGATAACATCTTGAAAAATGAGAGAAATTTTTGAATCCCAAATGATTCATTATTTTATATACAGGCCAANCAGTGGATGACAAGAGATGACGAGCTTCNCGAAGACGGCGATTTATAACCCATTTTGCCGGAGGGATCTGACTGATTTTTCTAAAATCGCGTTTGAATGTGGCTACACTCCGCCCGGTATAGTGGGCTAATTGTTCCAGCGTAAGATTATATTTGTAATTACGCTCCATAAAATCCATAATATCCAGTCGCCACCGGCTTGTAAAGTCAAATAGCGTGGCATACATGGTCTTATCCATCAGGAGCAGAAATTTAATGGCTTCCAAGACTTTCAATCTCAGCCAATGAGGTTCAGGCAACTGGTTTTTCTCCCAATATGGTTTAAANGAATCAAAGAGACTTGTGAGCAATGATGAACGCGGTATGTTTATGAAAACTTTGTCAGAGGGAGTTTCTATAACCGGCAAATCCCAGGTTTGAAGTTTCTTGTAATAGTCAAAAAGATATTGGCGTGGGAAAAATAGAAACACAGTAAGGTGGTAATCAACAGTCCCGGTAGCATAACTAATCAGTGTCATTCTGTGATCTTTACGAACGAATACACANTCTCCTTTTTTAAAATTAGCCACTAGATCGCCGTCAATAAGTATATCTATCTCACCGGNAGCCACATATACCAAAGCATTTTCACTGATATAATAGACACTTTCCCCATCACTGNCATGACGTGATGAGACAAATACTTCATCTGTATTAGGTCTTATTGCTTCCGGCATATTACATATATCTAAGCTTGTCTGTTTGGAATTGTCCTTTTTAAGTGCAAAGATACTAAATTTTAGCAATATATATGGTGTAGTATCCTATCTCTTAGCTTTCTTATGTTTGGGAAGTTCTCTTTGCAACAAGGAAAGGTGGTTCAGAGGCGCAGTGTATGTAATAAGAAATGCATTNGCCGTCACCTCTGAACTCCCATGAAGTGAAATAGTCGATTGTCTCTTTCCATTCATCTGTAACTACCCCATTTTCTTTTACCCAACCCCTTGGTTGAACCATCTTCCATGTTCCAATCAAGTCCTTAGTTTCGACTTTATCATCGTCACTTCACGCGGAAAAAGTTGTTGTACTGAAGATTGCAACAGCAACCAACACAAAGAGATTTAATAATCTTTTCATACACTTAATTTTGTATTGTTGTTTAATAGTGGATATGAAGCGTTAATCGTAGANCGCAATCTTCGTCNCCGGCAACTCTTTGCGCAGTCNGTTAAGGATAGACGTGATGAACCGGATGCTCTNGCTTGGATTCCCTTTGAGGTCGCGCGCCTTCCCCAACACATAATTTCAACGGGGTCNCGGCTGCAATAATCCTTAACATAATCATTGNCATCGCACGAACGCTGCGTTGGCAAACCGTTTGAGGAGATCTGNCATACATNAGTGACGGCCACGCCACTCCTTTTCTGCCAAGATCAATGGCCTATATTTTCTCATATTGCATTTTTAACAATTCCTTTACAGGTGCGCCAACCACAATCAACTATTCACTTTCACGGATTTTTTTTTAATAAAACTTGATTCTCAAATAAACGTTTTTCAATTTNTCATGTCATAATTAATAGGTAATAANATATTTTTTGAGTCATGGGAATTACTGATGATTTAGAATCAGTATNCAAGATCCTCCTTTCCTGACTCATTCNCCATTCCACTATGAATAAAAAAATTCTCTTTTCGGCGGTCGTTTCTCTCCTCCCACTGATTGCTTCGGCTGCCAATGTCGCGGTCTCCCCAGCTGATTCCATCTCTCCTGAGATGGTGACGGCAATGCCCTCCTCCCCTTTACCCAAAGTGTGGAGTTTCAACGATTGTATTGATTGGGCGGTGGCCAACAACACCGACATTCGCCGCACTATGCTCAACATNCTTTCNGCCAGGCAGGATATTCTCGCGGCAAAGGATGCATGGTTGCCAACGGTGGGTTTTTCCACGAGTCATAACTTCACCAACTTCCCCTCCCCTTCCACAGGCCATGNNTCCAATACATATGGAAGCTCATATAACGTCNGTGCAAACTGGACAGTGTGGGACGGAAATGTGAGGAAATATCGTCAGGAATCGGCCAAATTATTTGAGCAACAGCAGCAGCTTGCCGGCGATGACGTNGTAAAGACCCTAAAACTCGGAATTTTAGAGGCCTATCTGAATATCCTCTATGCCGGAGAGGCTGTCAAGATTGCTGATCAGACTCTCGAGGTGAGCACTTCCCAGGCTGAAAGGGCAAAGAAACTTATGGAAAGCGGAAGGACTTCAAGGGTGGAATACGCCCAGATTGAAAGCCAGCGTGCTCAGGATGCCTATAACCTTACGCAGGCTGAAGCCAATTATCTTTCTTCCAAACTTTCATTGAAGAAAATTCTTCAACTCGGGCTTGACTACACTCTCAATATCATGGATGTGAATTTCCCGGATGAAGAAGTGATTGCCCCTCTCCCTGATAGAATGGAGGTCTACCGACTGGCTGCCGCTTGGCTACCGCAGCTCAAGAGCAACGAACTGAACAAGGAGATCTATGCCAACGATGTGAAGATAGCAAAGGCCGGAAATCTCCCCTCTATCGACCTTCAAGGGGGAATAGGCACCGGCTACTCCACCGGAGGAAGGGGATGGGGGAAACAGATGGGCAAAAATTTCAATGAGAACATCGGTCTCAACCTGAATATCCCGATCTTTGATGCCAACTCCACCAAGAGAGCCGTTGCAAAAGCAAAGTTGGCCGAACTGGAGTACGACCTGACGAAAGACAACCTTCTTGACGAACTCTCGCAAACTATCGAGAGCCTCTACATAAACGCTACGAATGCACATGCCAAATACGAGGCGGGACTGGTGCAACTCGAAGCTGTCAAACTGACCGACGACTTTGTGAACAGACAGTTTGAACTCGGACTCGTGAATCCTCTTGACCTTCTGACAGCACACAACAATCTCCTCAACGCACGTCTTGAATTGCTCCAAAGCAAATATATGGCAATCCTCTCATCAAAGGCAATCAATTTCTACGCATCCCGGGATGTCAGTCTCTGACACTCCACAGTCATCCATCAGACAGTTATGAAATATTACAAAGCTTATTATCCTATGGCGGCAGTGATCATGTTTGCCGCTTCCTCATGTTCGGAAAAAACCTCCTTCGAACTTGACACCTATACCGTTGAACCCACGTCACTCTCCGAACTTGTGACAGCAACAGGCACCATGGAGTCGGTCACTTCCGTGGATGTGGGCACTCAGGTGACAGGCATTATATCGAATCTTTTCGTTGATTTCAACGATCAGGTGAAGAAGGGGCAGCTGATTGCTGAAATCGACAAGACAGTGCTGCAGAGCGAGCTGCAGAGTGCCGATGCAACTCTGGCTTCTGCCCGCGCCACTTATGAATACACAAAGAAGAACTACGAACGCGACAAGGCTCTCCACGCCGAGAAGCTTATTTCCGATTATGAATATCAAACCACCCAGAAGGATTATGAGGTGGCTCGTATGGCATACGAAAAGAGTCAGGCCGACCGTGTGCGCGCTGCCAAAAACCTGACCTACGCTGAAATCACATCCCCGATTGACGGTATCGTGGTGTCAAGAGAGGTGGAGGAGGGACAGACTGTCGTTTCGAACATGAATGTCGCGAGTCTTTATGTAATCGCCGATCTTGACCATATGCAGGTAGTGGGCGACGTTGATGAGGCTGACATAGGCCAAGTGAAGGTGGGCCAGCACGTTACATTTACGGTGGATGCCTATCCCGACGACACTTTCACAGGCACGGTCACCCAGGTGCGTATCAACCCGACAACCACAAATAACGTCGTGACCTATGAAGTGATCGTGTCAACCACTAATCCCGACCACAAGCTCATTCCGGGAATGACCGCCAACCTCTCTATATATACTCTCCAACTTGAGGATGCTCTTGCCGTGCCGTTGAAAGCCCTGAAGTTTGAGCCAATGCAGGATGGAGATGAGTCTGATCTCCCCTCTCCACAACCTTTGAAGGGGAAGGCTGAATACACCGTATGGGTGGAACGCGACGGCAAACTCGTGGAGACGGCGGTGACTCTGGGCATGAAAAACAGTGTCTACCAACAGATTCTCTCAGGCATAAAGCGTGGCGACAAGATTGCACTGCAATATGAGGAACATCAGAAGGGTGGCAATGAGAAGAAGACACAGGAGAATCCTTTCATGCCTAAACCTCCGGGAGCAAAGAAAAAATAAATCGTCGAGGTCATGGCAAAAGAAATAATCAAAATTGAAAATCTTAAGCGCTACTTCAAGGTGGGCGATGAGACTGTGAAAGCCCTCCGGGGTGTATCGTTCACAATCTACGAGGGTGAGTTCGTCACCATAATGGGAACGTCCGGGTCAGGAAAATCCACTCTACTCAACACGCTCGGATGCCTCGACACCCCAACTTCGGGAGAATATTACCTCGACGGAATCCCGGTGAAAGGGATGGGGAAGAATGAACGGGCAAAGATCCGGAATCGTAAAATCGGATTTATTTTCCAGAATTATAATCTCCTCCCCAAGACTACGGCAATAGAGAATGTGGAGCTTCCCCTTCTCTACAATTCGGCTGTCTCGGCCAAAGAGCGGGCCGAAAGGGCTGAAAAATGTCTACGGGAAGTAGGACTCGGGGAGCGCCTCTATCATAAGAGCAACCAGATGTCGGGCGGTCAGCAGCAACGTGTGGCGATAGCGAGGGCGTTGGTCAACAACCCGGTAATCATCCTTGCCGATGAGGCCACCGGCAACCTCGACACTCGGACCTCCTTCTCCATCCTTACTCTCTTTCAGCGCTTGTTCGGGGAGGGAAAGACCATCATCTTTGTGACCCACAACCCTGAGATTGCCCTCTATTCATCGCGCAACATCACCCTTCGCGACGGACGAATCGTGAGCGATGAATATAACGACGACATCCGGTCGGCGGAGGAGGTGTTTCGTTCGCTGCCGAAGGAAGATGAGATTTAGGTTATAGGACACAGTTGATAGGGAGGAAACGCAATTTTCATTTTTCAATTTTCAATTTTTCCCGGATGAATATATCCAATCTTTTCAAAATAGCCATCAAAGCATTGGGCAACAACAAGATGCGTTGTTTCCTCACCATGTTGGGCGTAATCATCGGCGTAGGGGCCGTAATCGCCATGCTTGCAATAGGCCAGGGCTCTAAAAATTCCATCAAGGCCCAGATTTCAGAGATGGGCAGCAATATGATAATGATTATGCCCGGTGCGGAAAGACGTGGGGGCGTGAGGCAGAGTAGCGATGATATGCAGACCCTGAAACCAGCCGATTATGAAGCCCTCGTCAATCAAGCCACCACCATAGCCAATATCACTCCAATGGTGAGTTCGTCGGGCCAGTGGGTGAATGGCAACAACAACTATCCTTCGCAAGCGCAAGGGGTAAACACGCAATATCTCGACATACGGCAACGAAAAGTGGCCGAGGGAGAGATGTTCACGGAGGCTGATGTCAAAACTGCCGCCAAGGTGTGTGTGCTTGGAAAGACTCTCGTGAAGAATCTTTTTCCCGACGGCACTGACCCGCTGGGAAAGGTGGTGCGTTTCGGTTCTATTCCTCTTACTGTAATCGGCGTTCTGGATGAAAAAGGCTATAACACTATGGGGCAGGATCAGGACGATCTGGCTCTCGTGCCTTACACCACAGTCATGAAACGTATGCTTGCAATCGACTATCTCCAAGGGCTCCAAGCCTCGGCCATAGATGAAAACAAGACCACAGAGACAATTGCGGAAATCACCGACATCTTGCGCACGAGCCATAAACTCCGCGATGATCAGGCTGACAATTTCAACATCCGTTCAATGCAGGAACTGGCTGAAATGATCACCTCCACATCTTCGATGATGACTGTGCTGCTTGCCGCCGTTGCCGGTATCTCACTCCTTGTGGGGGGCATCGGCATCATGAATATAATGATAGTGAGCGTCACTGAGCGCACCCGGGAGATAGGCCTCCGCATGAGCATCGGTGCCACCGGACGCGACATAATGACTCAGTTTCTCATCGAGGCTATCATAATCTCTGTCACGGGTGGCATACTGGGTATCATACTCGGCGCACTTGCCACCTGGATGATAAAGGTGTTTGCAAACTGGCCTGTTCAGATCGATCCCTCTTCTGTCGTGCTCTCTTTTGCTGTATGTACGGTTATCGGAGTGATTTTCGGTTTTTATCCTGCTGCTAAAGCCTCCAATCTCGATCCAATTGAGGCGATCAGGTATGAGTAGGATTCGGGAAGTTTGACGCAAGGATTTTGAAGGGAAGATTTTGAGTGATCCCAAACCTCCTGTTTGGGTAACAAAAAAAGCGGTCTCTTTTTTCGTTCAGTCCGGCTAAAAAATAAGGCTTTCATGCTGAAATTCAGCGCGAAAGCCTTTGCTATGTCATAGATTTTTAGTAAACTTGTGTTGGGCCTAAATCACTAATAATCATAACATAACATGGCAAAGTATCCTTTTGCACAAGGAAATCATAGTATCCCTGCAAGGGATACCCGAAATAGTCGAAGGTCGCTCCGAGTCGCGCCCTGTCTCTCGCCATCCTGTATATCTCCGAGAGCCGACGGTAATCCTACGGACTGTGCGCGAACCGTGTGCATAGTTCCTCGAAGGAGATGTCGTGTATCTCCCCGAGGCATGACACATCCCAACCCCTGAAATCCCTCATATTGTTGTCTATGAAGAAATTGTTCGGTTGCACATAGTCTGTCCAGCAGTCCAGTTTGTTTTCCCTCCATCCATACCACTTGCGCTGTACCACGAAACCGCTTATAAGGAATTCCTCCATGCACCGCGCGTTTATCTCCGTCATTCGGTTCAGGTGCATGTTGCACTGGAGCACCGTGCTCATCGTCTCCCCGTATTTCTGCTCGTCCCGGTCCCTTGCCGTGCAGGTAGGCTCTTTCGCCTGCGATCGGTACACTCCCAGTACTGCCTGCACCATCCGCCGGATAAGGTTGTTTTTCAACGCCACATTGCCTTGGCTCTTGATGTAGTCCTCCTCCTTCATCATCTTGCCGTCCACGCATATCAGGTCATCCCACTGCTTGCCGTAGGTGTATTTCTTGTTGCGCTCGCGGTCTTGTCTGAAAGTCTCCATAGCCTGCCAGTATTGCTGAGCCTCCCAAAGCACCTCAAATGCCCGGTCCTTGCCGAGGCTCTTCGCCTGCGCCACGCTGTCTATATTGGCGTTCCGCATTACCCGGCTCGCCCTATGTAATCTCTTCTTTGCCATATTGATTGCGTTTTAGATGGGTACGGTGCGAAATTACGTCTTTCCACCGTACCCTCTCTTTTAACTATTGTGACTCGCTCACTTCTTTCAGCATTTCTCGTTTCAGTGCCACTATGCTCTGCGCTATGCTGTCGCGTTCCTCCGTGGTCTTGGCTCTCAGCCATTGCTTGGTCAGATCCTCCACCTCGCGCTTGTAGTCTCCCACTATGAGGTAGCGTTCAAACTCCGGCGAGTTCTCCAGTGTGTCAAGTAGCTCGTAGTATCGCTCCTCGTCCTGCTTCCTCACCTTGTTGACCTCCGACACTCGCGCCTTGGTGGTCTCATACTCGGCAAGCGCGTCCGATACGTTCACGCCTGCCTGTCGGTCGGTTTCCCTCCCGATTCGCTCCTTTGCCAGTTTGTTGCTTCGGTCGCGGTATTTGTTCATCAGAGTCTCGCGTGTCTCATTTCCGTATGCCCAGCCTGTCAGCGGTGCGCCCCTGCGCACTTTGTATCGCGCAAATCGTTCCGCTATCTCCTTCGGTGTCATGCGGCTCGCCTCCTCCCCGGTAGCGTTGAGTTCATCAAAATAGATTTTGTCTATTTGGCTCTGAGGGCAGTTGAGGATTCGGGTTATGAGTAGAGCGCATTCCCTCGCGCTCTGTGCATCGTCTCCGCAGAAGTCCATCACAGCTATTGTCGCGTCAGTCAGCGACTGGGGATTCACACCGAGACCCGACTGCACAAGCAGATTGATCACATCGTTCATCGCGCCTGTTTGGTCTTTATC
Organism: Bacteroidales bacterium; assembly: GCA_014800895.1. Classification (GTDB taxonomy): domain Bacteria; phylum Bacteroidota; class Bacteroidia; order Bacteroidales; family Muribaculaceae; genus Lepagella. Next base: position 45,876 of record JAAVFG010000014.1, on the reverse strand, counting down.
CCATTTCTTTAGGATGTTGAGTACATCAGCCGCCAACGGCATATCCTTGGTGAGATAGGCAGGGTTGCCCTCGCCCGATGCCCACATATTGCCTGCCGCGCTCATCACGTCTCCGCCTGTAAGGCCCTCAACGCTTCCGAACATGGTGTGCATCCATACATCATCCCACATCTTGTTTTTCTCTTCCTCATCGTCTCCGAGGAGAATGTAGGGGAGATACGCGCCCAAGTTCCAGGCCAACTGAAGGGCGGCTCCGAAGATGCCGACTCTCACGAGGTCGCGGATTATTCCTCTGCGGTACTCGCGCTTTGCCTCGCGGTCTGCCGTGTCGGGGTCTATGCCGTCACGGCGCATCTGCTTCGCCATATATTCATGGCTCATATCCTTGTAGCCGGGTGTCATGCGGTGTCCGAGGTTTCGCATTGCGTCATATAGTTGTCGCGTGTATGACATCGAAGAGTTGCGGAATACCGTGAAGAGTACGCTCAGCCAGGAGCGGTCCACCTGCATTGTGCTCAGGAAGGCTCCCTCGCTCGATTGCTGCGTCTGGTTGAAGAGAATGGTCGCATCCTGCTTCGCTCTCTTTTCAGCGGCTTCTTCATCCATCCCCCAACGCAAGTATTTCGCTTTCTTGGTCTGATACATTGCGTGTGTGCCGATCGCTACGGTCAGCGCGTCAACAAAGGCATTCGGACTCATACCGACACGCGAAGCAAGTTCTACAATACGACTTCTCCACATCTTCCAGTCCATATCGGATTTAAGCAGTCGTGGATCTCCTGCCATTCGGCTCTTCCATCTCTTCTCAAAGAGGGGCAGGTTTTCCATGCTCCATCTCCATGCTCCTACCGGATTCGCTATATTGGCGGCGAGGTAGAGCGGATTGCTGTCCGATGCGTAGGCGGGCATGGAGAGGAACTGCTTTAGTGCCGTGAATACTCGGAAACTTACCTTCGCTGCTGTTACCCCCTTGGCGATGTTCACGGCCGCTTTGTCAAGTGCCGCGATCGGTGGGCGGTACGTCCCGGCTGCCATCGAGCATACATTTCGGAAATTGTTCCAAAGTGTCTTTCCTGCTCCGTATGCGCTTGTCATGTTCATCACCTGATTCCTGAATCGCTTGTAGGATAGCAACGTGTTCAGGTCGCGGTTGAACTCCGCGAAGGCGGCCCAGCGCTCCATCTCTTGCAGGTGGTCAAGGATTACCGAGAAGGCGTTTGCCCCGGTCACGTCAAGGGCAAGGTTGTTGCGCCTGCGCTTGATGATGCTTCCTGTTGAGGTGGCTGGCAGTGCCGTGTCGGTCGTATCGTCCGCTACGTCTACATTCTCCAGTCGCGCGTTGGCGAGAATCTTTAATGGAAAGTAATTATCTATCGCCGCCATCGAAGCACCGAACATACGCTTGTGTACCTCGTTATACTCGTTCCGCTTCTCTACGAGAAACTCCTCCTGCATCCAGTCGGCAAGCTCGATGAAGCGGGGGTCAAGGAAATTCCTGATCTCCTCTACATCCTCCGAAGTTATCCCCATCCTCCGCAGTTTCATCCGTCCGTCGCTCATCTTGTCGGCCATGTAGATGTAGAGCAGGTTCCCCTGTGTCAGTTCATGCTCTTTCATCTCCCCTCCGTCCCAAAACTTCACGGTGCCTCTCGGTAGTTTTCGGTCAAGTGTGAAGAGATCGCCGAAGCTCTTCACCTTTACCCTCGCGGAGCTGTCCCCGCCACGGGCTCTGCCCGGATCAAATATCTCGCTCACCTTTGCATCAAGGGTTTTCAGCGCGTCCCGGTAGCCGGTATATTCCTTTTCTGCCGCTTCTACCCATCCGCGCATATACCTGTTCCAGAGATATCCCTCTCCTCTTACGCTCTTCCCTCCGAACATCCTCAGCATTTGGTCGAAGGTTGCCAATGGTGCGAGTAGGAAGCGCACTGCGCTGTTGTTGGCTATCTTCTGTGCCCTGCTGTCTTTATGGTGTTCATCGCTCGGTCGCCCCTGCATGTCGGAGTTGGTGTTGTGGTGGATTTCCTCTATGCGCTTCTTCTCCGCTTCTCTCCACTGCTTGGCTCGCTCGATGCTTCCGTTCAGCACCCCTCCTAATTGCTCGGCGAGTGCGTAGAAAGACTCTGCTCTCTCTATCTTGTTCTGACGGATAGCCTCCTCGGTCGCTTCCACCATCTGGCGGTATGCAGCCTCGGTCATTTGTCCGGCCTCTTTCTCCTCTTTTCCCTGCTTGATGCTATCGCACAGTGCTTTCTCCTCGGCCTTGCTCTCGGTGATCTCCTCCACATACTGCCGTGCTATCGTGAGTCCGGCATACTCTATCGTTGCCTCCTCCGCTATCGCTTGGTCATTGCTGCTCATGCGGTTCATCGCTTCGGCAAGTCGGTTGTCAATATCATCTTTAGGCAGTGTCGTCGACTTCCTTACCACCTGCGCTATCCTCTGACCCTCCGGGTCGAGTGCCCCCTGCACCTCAATCCCGCGCGCGTCAACGCGGTTGCCCCGGATGCTCATCAGCCGTCCGAGTGTGTTTGCGCCCATTCGCAGTTGGTTGTCTACCATTATGTCCATTACCTTCTGAACATACCGGCTCACGTCCTCTTTCCCTACCGCATTCTTGATGGCAGATAGTATCCGCTTGGTCTCATACTTGCTCAGATCGTCAAGAAGTCCATTCTCCATAAGGATGCGCGCAAGGTCGCTCACACTCTTTACAGTCGTGATGTCATACTCCCTCTGCCGTGCCATCGCTCTGCGCAGGTGGTTGAGGTTCCCTCCGATCGCTCTCATTGCCTCTCGCTTGGCCTGCAAATTGTCGGCGTTGGCCTGCATCGCCTCCGCTTTCATCTTAGTGATGGTCTCCTCGAGTCCCAGGCCCAGGTCACGGAAGAAAATCTTATCCTCTTCTCCCTCCGATTTGGGATATTCAAAGAATTTTGGTAACTTTGCCCCATCTAAAAGGCTTGCCCCATCCGTTACGGACGTAAGGTGTTCGGACTTCATTAAGGACAGAACACGTTGGGATACGGCCTTTTCATTATCTGAAAGCGTAGGCCCATCCGTTACGGACGTTAAGTGCGAGGACTCATTCTTGAGGGACACTGCACGTTGGGATACGCTTTCTTTGCTTTTGAAGAAACTCTTAGACGTCAGATTCCCCCAGGAGTTTGCATACACTTCAAGCAAATTATAGCTTCCATTCCCTACATCCTTGAGGAAAAAGAACATATTGCGCTTATCTCCCGCTGTCTCTTTGCCAAACATCACCTTGTCCGGATTATTTATCACATCCGCAATCGCACGAATATCCTCTTTATTCAAAGGAATATTTCTGCCATCTCTCTCATTTTCTCCATAATGTCTGCGGTTGATATGTTGCAGATCGGAAGGATTGAGCATGAACCGAACATTCTCCTTCAGTTTTATCCCTGACAGCTTCTCAAGATACCTTCTTCCGGCCTCAGTCAATCTCCCCACCTCTACAGGCTTCCCCTTCAGATTGCCCGAAACAGCCTGATTGAAAAGCTCCTCTATACGGTCAGCCACTGCCTCCTTCCGTACCTCCATAAGGTCATGCTCCTTCGGTAAGCTGAAGCGGGTACCCTCACTACGCAATACACCCTCTGCATCCATAAACACATCACCATGTCCGGTTTTTGCCTCACTCGCGTTCTTCCACGATTTGAAGAGGATATAGGAGAGGTCTTTATCGCTCAGCCGGATGCTCTTCGCAATCTTCAATCCTTTGAGGAATTTGTCAAGAAACTGTTGAACCTTTGCCTTGATTTTGCCCCAAAGCGTAAGTTCATCCTGTGCCATCTTGGTAAAACCCTCATCGCCTATCCGCCCGCCAAGATCCGCCATATATTCCTCGGTCGCTTCCCGGCGGTATTCCTCGCGCTTCTTCTCCGCTTCTACTCGTGCCTCGGCCATATCCGTATAGTAGGTGGAGTTGTAATCCTCCCCGGCTCGCTCGTGTGCCTTTCTCTTCCGCTCGCGAAGGCGGTCGGCCTCTTCATTCACCATCCTATCCGTCAGCGCATCTATCCGCTTGCGGATGGAATCAGACGCATGGTCATAGACCTCCCTCAGGAAGTCATCAAAGCGCTCCTCTCCGATAAAGGCTCGCAACCCCTTATGCCCCACTATCTCATGCACAACCGTGTTCTCAACATCTGCCACATTCACATTGTTGGGCAATACCACAACGACTTCTCCTGTCCTGCTGCTCCACCATCCTTTCGCCCTGCGCTCTCTCCGGCTGTATCTCGGCTTGCCCTCCTCAGATAATTCAGAAAGCTCCGTCTCATCAGATACTATCCTGACCGGCGTGTGCAGCTTCTCCGACAACTCCTCTACTCGCTCGCGCATATCAAGTTTCGTAGCTTCAGAACTTGCCCTTTCAAAAAATTGTTGTAACTTTGCATCCACAATCCCATCGAAGTCGGTAGTCCCCCGTGATGTAATCGGAATGGTTCGGCTCTCGGTGGGATTTTCATATACATCAACATTGCTTACAAAGAACGAGTGTGTTCCGGCCTGTCCCATTTCATGCTGTACGGTTGTACGCACAAAATAGGAAGTCCCGTCAATACTCACTTTGCCAACGTAGTTATCAAATCGCAGGACGTTTTTATGTTCCTTATGCTCTGTGCCATCGGGTCTGATAATCCCTCCGAGATTATCACCATCCGAGTAAGCCAACACCGATTGCTCCAACACTTCATCAAGCACCGGTACAACCTGCCCAAACAATCCTCCCTCTTTATATATCTTCTTAAACGCACTGTGGTAGAACTCAATCTCACGCCCCTCTTTCTCTACAGAAGGAAGATTGTTATATACTTCCCGCAGCTCTGCCCTGCTCATATCATTGCGCTCTATCTCAATCGGCTCCAACGCGCGGATTGCCCGAAGTCGCTCTCCATCCGACATCTCTTCACCGTCTCGATATTTGTTCCCCTCTCTATTGGTCGGAGTATTATCCTCTCCATCCTCATCAGATAAAGTAACATCGGTAGCGGCCTCTACACTCTTATCAAGTTCCGCATACTTGGCTTCTTTCTCCGCCAACTCTTTCTTCATCGCTTCCTCATACTGCTCAAGGCGCTTTTTGGCTTCCGCGAGTTCTTTCTTGTATGGGAATTCCTTCCCTGATCGTTCTTCAAGTTGACGCTTCTCCTCCCTATAATGTTCAAGCTGATGTTGCGCTCCGTGGAGCAACTTACGGCTTTTAGTCCCATTGGCAATTTGTTCAGCTATCTCCTGCATCACATTCTTGACGCGGTTTCCCTTGGGTTGCACGTCCTTGATGCCGAGTGGCTCGCAGGAATATGTCACGCTGCGGTTAAGCTCAAAGCCGAGTGTTGCCTGTCCGCTCTTCTCAATCTCTCTGCTGACGGTTGTGGTAACCTCAAAGTCAACGCCGTCAACATTGATTGTAAGTTTGCTTGTGATAGCCTCTCCTCCCGCTGATGCTTTTTCTTCGGCTTCCTTCATCTTGGCGTTCTGCTCTTTGAAGAAATCCTCCATGGCCTCGACGCTGTTGAATGAGAGCTTCCCGACTGTTACTTTCTTGATTGTGCCGTCGGACCAGTGCTTGTTGATCAGTTCAAGATTCTTGCTCTCTCGCTCTATTCGCCACTCCGCTCCCTTGATAAATTTCTCTACTTCGGGCAGTTTATTGTGGATATAGATTTGATCCGTTTCATGTCCTTTTAATTTGGCGGTAAGTCCGCGCACCTCTCGTTCCGCTTGGTTCTTGAGAATGGCGTACTCACTACCCGATAACTGAGCGGTCATGTCTCCGAATGAGTCCTCTTCCTCCTCCAGCACTCGGTTCTCCATAGAATTGGCCATCATCTTTGTGCCGTTCATGATGGAGTCTGCTATCGCCCCTTTTGTCTTCAGTCGCTGATAGGCGGTTACGTCAAGACTGTCCTCTACTCCAAATCGAATGACTCGTACCGGTATCCCCATATCCTTATGCAGGTTGCCCTGTCGCAGGATGCGCCCGTTTCTTTGAGTATAGTCCATAGGGCGGTTGGGAGCGTCTACGTGAATGGCAAGATATAATCTCTCCTGAATGTTCACTCCGGTGCCGAGGGTGTATGTTGACCCCAATACGACACGTATCTCTCCAGCATTGACCTTTTCAAAGATGTCAAGTTTCTTCTTGATGGTCATGCCGGGTCGTATTATGACTATCTGGTCGGCAGGAACACCCTGCGCGATCAGTTTGTTTCTAATCTCATCATAGAGGTTAAACCCAGTGTTCTTATTCTGATAGTTGTCAGCGAAGATGGCTACGGTGCCTCTATATTTCTCACTATCTTTAAGTGATCTCAATGTCTCACGTACAGCCGCATTGGTTTTGCTGTTAGGATTATCCTCTGCATCCATGACAAGGCGTACATCAACTGCAGCTGCTTTTGCAATGCGGTACATATCAAGGGGAATATGCCTATTCTCCCTTTTCTCCCTGCCACTCATTTTCTCAAACGCTTCAAGATGTTCTTTTACAAACTTCATGACGCTTCGTAAAGCAGGTGTCTGAGGAAGATAAATGTCTTGCGGCTTTCCTCCCTCCATTTCGGGGATTTTATCGCTGACTCCTCCGGCTTCTCGTGTCAGGACCGTATCTGCTACACTGCTCCATATACGCACGAGTTCGGGCAGGTTCACATATCCTGCGAAACGGCTTACCTCGTCAAACTTGCCATTTGTCTTAAACTCCACCATCTGAGCAATGTTTCCGAAATTTCGGACAAAATCATCAAAATAGTAGATGTCATAGGCTTTCATTGTATCGGCAGGCATAAGATAGCGCATGAATGTCCATATTTCAGCTGCGGTATTGGAGATTGGTGTTCCAGTAGCGAATATCACATTACGTCCATTGTTGCGCTCCATGACCGCCTGAGTTTTCAAGAACACACCCTGCGACTTTTTGCTGTATGATGGATCAACGCCTTTCACTCCGCGCTTGATAGCGGTTGCGAAACCGAGGTGCTTATATTCATGAGCCTCGTCCACAAGGAGAGCGTCAATGCCCATATCATCAAAGTTCTCAACATCGTCAGTCTCACGATCAAGCATTTCAAGAGCGCGTACCTCTGCATTCTGCCGAGTGGTTGCCTCTTTCTTTTCGTCTTTCTTTTTCTTCTTGCCCTGCAACGCTTCCGTTAATTCTGCAAGTCGTTCCTCCTGCTTGGCGAGTTCCTTTTCAGCCTCACGAACAATAGAACTCCTGCCGTCAGTGTCTGCTTCACGCATGGCTTCAAGAACCTTCATCTTCTCTTCGATGATGTCCTTGACGTATGCCATTTCGCGCTCCTCACTATCGGGAATCTTCTCAAACACCGATTGAGGCACTACAATCATATCCCAGTCGTTGTATTTGATTTTGGCATAGAAATTCCTGCGACCCTCTGCGGTGCGGTCTGCTTCTTCAATCGTCAGCACCTTGGCATTGGGGTATATCTCCTTGGCGCTCTCCACAAACTGACCTACGGTCGCATTCTGAACGACAATCATAGGTTTTCTTGCCGTGCCGAGTCTGCGCATTTCCATTGCAGTTGTGATTAGCGTATAGGTCTTACCTGTGCCTACTTCATGAGCAAGCAGTATAGGTTCTGTTGTTCCTCTCACAACGGCTTTACCTTGGTGTGAACGTAGGGCGAAAGGTCGTCCGTGCAACTCGCTTACCTGTCCTCCGAAGTGTTTGGGCACAAACTCTTCCGGGATTGACATAGGCACATAGTTGTTGAATTGCTCGTTATAGGTCTGCTCGATGCGTGCAGACATTTCGGGGTCTTTCTGCATGTGGTCACGCGCCCAGTCTTTAAACTCGGCTCGAATTTCATCAACCTTGGCACTGCATTGAGCGGTCGCGACTTTATCGGTGATGGTCTCGGTTGTATTGTCAGAATGCTTTACCTGCTTACTGACTGTTATCTGCTTATTGGTGATAGCGGCTTCAATGAGTTCATGCCCCATGATGGTCTTATCGCACATTTGGCTGTGTACTGCCATAGCGCGGTTCTTCTCATTGAATGTGTTCCATGGTGTTTTCATAAACCATGTGCCGCCGGCATTCGTCAGTTTAACTCTGACTCCGGTCTTGTCATATACGAAATCCTCATATAGTTTCGGTTCTATCCATGAAGAGCCAAGCGAAAACTCTATCAAGTGTGCAGGAATTGTCATAGGCATTACCTTTTCAAGAGCCTTGATATTCGCGTCATAGCGTCCATCCTCGTTATTCTCCTGCGCGATTTGCAACTTCTCGCGGACATTACCGGAAAGATATTTGTACGAAACTTCCATAGAGGTTGTCGATGGATTCTCAAACCCGAGTCCGCTTTCAACTATCTCTCGCTTTACCTCATCGGTTGTCTTACCAAGTGCCTGCGCGATATAATCCACATCGACATTACCACTCTTATAGAGACTGGCGAGGATACCGTCTTTGATGGTGGTCGGTTGAGGTTCTTTTTCAGTCTCGATCACACGGCGGCTGAAGATGTCGGTCTTGCCTGTCTTGACTACCTTGTTGCCGTTCTTGTCTCCTTTCTCTGAATATGTCTCCAGTGCGAGTATGCTTGAAAAGTCCACATCATTGCGTAAGAATGAAATTGCAGGGTTCTTGTGGAGGTTGCCATAGGTACGGGTGAATGTGTCAAAGGCACGGTTCAGTTCCTTTAAGAGTGGATCAAGTCCGGCATTGTCATCATTGTTCGCTTGGTATTCAAGCACGTCCGACAACGCTTTCTTAATGGCTGTATACGCTTTGAAGCACTCTGACTTTGTATGTCCCTTGACTTTGTTCTTGTTGAGTCCGAGAGGTACGGCTTCTCCCATTCGTGCCATGCAGAGTTCTCCCTGAAAGTTCAGTACCATGCTGCCCTCCTTGACTCCCTCACCAAGCTTCTCATTGATGCGTGTCACCTCATCTTCGATTTTGGGAGTGGCGATAGCTTCCTCTTCCATTTCGGAAAAACGCTTTGTCCACTCATTCAGCATAGTTGATTGGTCTTTCCCTTTTACCGGATAAAGAGCACGGCTCTTAGGACGATAGGAATCTCCCTCTTCAAAGCCGAAGCGCATTTCTCCTGCCATATTCTCCGGATGTTCCGCAAAATACTTGTTGTAGTACATGCTCAACTGCTTCACGATCGGGATTACCTTTCCCTTTACCTTTTTTGTTTCTCCGGTGTCGTATTCTGCTACACGTACACCTGTCACGTCTGTTACATCTATGGCATTCGGTGACTTCTTCCCATTAACACGCTTTCGCACAACGATGATATCCGAAGTGGCTCCGGTCCCTCCGAAAGTTTTGTTGTGCAGACGGAAAGCTCCTACAACATCGGCATTGCCCTCATTGATAATCCATTTGCGCAGTTCTTTGGAGTTATCCATTGTTCCGCTTGATGATATAAAGATACCGATACCTCCATCACGAAGTTTGCGTATATTCTTGGCTATGCAGAAGTCGTGGATGTCATGGAACTTCTTGGATAGGTCTTTGTCTCCGGTCTCATCTTTGATACGGAGACCGGACACGAACGGAACATTGGTTATTGCCAGATCTATACTTCCGTTGCGTACCTTTGTTTTCTCAAAGCCTTGTATGTCAACTTTTGCATCGGGATAAAGAAGAGAGAGTATGCCGCCTGTCGTCCGGTCTATCTCAACTGCATGGATTCTACTGCGGTCGCTTAGCTCCATTGGCATTAATCCGAGGATATTGCCGATACCTGCCGAACCCTCAAGCACGTTGCCGCCGGTGAATCCCAGAGCCTTGACTACATCCCACATTGCATCAATGACCGGCGCAGGTGTGTAGTAGGCGCTGTTACGGCTCATTACTGCATCTTTATACCCTTCCTCGCCTAATAAGTCGTGGAGTTTCTTTGCAGTTGGATTGTAGACGGATTCATTGAACGCCTTGCCGAGACCTCCCCAGCCGCTGAACTTGCGGAGGACTGCCATTTGTTCGGGTGTGGCGGTCTCTCCTGCGTCAAGCAATCGCTTGGCAAGTTCAATCGCTTCGATATTTGCCTTTATTCGTGCGTCCTCTCCTTTTGGTGCATAGTCCACACCTCGTTCCGCATGGTTGTTGCGGACGTTTCTACGCTCGCCCTCAACGGCTCTCTCTAAAGGCTTGCGTTCCCTCTTAGACTGTCGAGATACGCTCGTGCCTCGCTCTCCGTCAGACATAGGATTGTCGTTATCACGTCCACCCATTCCTCGTCCGTCAGATCCTTTAACTTCATTCCGCTGGCTCGTTCCCAACGGTTCATTCGGTTGAGGTTCGTGTCCTCCTTCTCGCTCGGAAGCGCCGGCGCGAGATTGTACGTCAGTTTTCTTTTCATCGCTTATAGGTTCTTCATCAAACAACCCTCCGAAGAGATCTCCGACTGGCTGTTCAGGTTTTATTTCTTTCTTCTTGGAAGTCTTCTTCCCTTCACCATCGCGAAGCTGTTCCCGCCACGAGCTTAGCTCGATTGCATCTTTTCTCTCTGACCCCTTTGAGGTCTCGGCTTTCTTCTTCCTCTCGACCTGAGCCTTGGTCGCTACGCGCTTTGCCTCTCCGAACACTCCGTCCGCAGGCTTCACCCGGCTCCAGTCTCCTTTCTCGCTCATTATCCCTTTGACCGACTCAAAAATAGGACTGCCGTCAGCGTCAAAATCCTCAATCTTGACTTTCTCCCACTTGCCGTTGCCGTAACGATCCCACATCACTTCATCGCCACGCTTGTATCCATTGTGGCTCTCTTCTTCCTTTGCATGGGAGGGAATGTCCTCGGCTGTCGGTGCGCCTGCATGGGCTATCTCTTCCGGGGATATTTTGATTGTCCCCGGCTCTCCTTTCACTCCGACTATGTAGTCAGTCAGCCGCGCAGGCTCTCCCATAGTCTCGGTGTGGTTGGCAACTATGACTACGGCTTCGCGTCCATCCTTTAGTGTGACGGTGCCGTGGTAGGCTTCCTCTTGCAGTTCTGCCTTGGGTGTTTCCTGTGCTTTGCGCCTTTCAATGTACCGGGATAGTCCTTCTGCAATCTTATCCATACCGAAACTCTTCCCCATCTTGCTTTTCGCTTTGGGCTGAATATCGGCAAGCTTCTTTTCAAGTTCTGTAATACTCTTGTCATGCCAGAAAGCAGGAACTTCAAATGATTCCTCCTTTGGCTGATATTCTCCTATCTGCTCTTTTATCGTGTTGACAAGTTCCCCATACGTCGGGGCAGATAGCCATACTTTGTGGTCTTTACCTTTAATGTAGGATTCCTCGTCACCACGTTTTAGAGTTGTCATCAGCTCGGTAAGGCGCAGGCTTCCGTTATTTGTGCGGTCAAAGCGAATGTCTATTCGCATAGGCTCATAGCCATTGCGCACAGGTAGGTTAATCCTTACATAGCCTCCCTTTTCCCCAAAGTCTGCACCTACCACGTTTACCCCTTTGGGTAGGTCGGCGAGTTTAAGACCTAAGTCTTCAACGAGTCGGGCCGCCAAGTCTGCTCCTGCCCCTGCCGCCTTGCGCTCTGCAATCGCAACCGGGTCATTCCCTTTCCGTTCAAAGTAACCTAAAATGGCAAGTTGGTCGTTGATCTCTTCTATGGTCGTGTCTATCTCCTCTGAGACTCGGTTGAGCTCCCTTTCATCTCCTGAAGTTTCTGCGAGACTTTCTGCTTTGCCTGCAACAGTCTCTCCTTTTTCTGCAATAGCAACTGTATCTGCTTCTCTCTGTTTCTCATTCTCCTTGCGTTGTTTGTTTCTGGTTTCCTTAATCTCTTTCTCTGCCTGTGCGGCGGCTCTCTGCGCCTTGCGCTCTGCTACGCGCATTTCTGCATCCTTTATGGCGTCATAGCTCGGCTTGTCGAAGTTCTCCACGTCAAAGCGGTCCACTTCGGCTGTCTCAGTATATCCCTCTCCTCCATAGCCGGGCACGCGCTTCGCCCCCTCATACCATGACTTCAGGAATGGCTTTACCTTTGATCCAAGACGCCCCACTACTCCCTTGGCAAAGTCAGGGAATGATGTCACGCCATTGTCAAGGAAGTTGAAGGCATAGTTCACTCCGATCGCGAATACCTTGCGCTTCTCCTCCGGCGTAAGTTCATCCGGGTCGCGGAAATATACATCTCTGCTCCCCTCTTCATCATCTATGCCGAGAAGTCTGCGCAATTCATCCTCCTGCGCCTTCATCTCGTCCGTCACCTTGAATTGTCCCCTCGAAGCCGCCTTCTCCACCGCGCCGGCAGGTTTCTCTTCGGGTGTGACTGCTCTCTCTTCGGGTGAGACTGGCTCCGAATGGTCGCTCAGCTTCGTCTCTCCCTTTGCGGAAAGATCGGTCATTACATCCTCAAGGCTGACGCGGTTGATAGGTGCTTTCTTCGGCTTGGCAGGTTTCTTTTCCTTTGGTTTATCATAAGGAGTAACTGCCTCGCGGAGTTCTTCGGCTGTCAGCGGCTGTGCGTCCGCCACTGCCTCCTCGTTGCCAAGCATTGAGGCAAGTCCTTTCGCGGCTTCCTCGCTTCTCATATAGAATTGTCCTGATTCTTTATCAAGCCATCCGCGAGAAGTCTTTTTCCCTTCTGTCAGAGGTTCTTTCATAAACGCCACTAACGCTTTCTTCTCCTCATAGCTCAGGTCGCGGTCAAATTTAACCACCCACACCGGAGTAGGCTCTTTCTTCTTTTTGCTCTGATACTGTGTCGGAGTGATAGTATAGCCATCAGAACTTTCCGTCCCCTTCCCTTGTTTTTCTGATAGCAAGGTATTACCTTTGCTACCGGAAACTATTGAAGAAGAATCCCCGCTCATAGGACTGTCGCCTTGTTCCTGAACTTCCACGTCTGCCGCGACTGGAGACGCCTCAACTGCGGGTAGAGGTTCAACAGTTTTCAATTCGCCTGTGCCTTGACCTTCAGTGTTGCCCATGTGCTCGTCGCCTTGTTGAGCCTTGATGGTGGTAACGGTTGGAGTTGCGACAGTTTCAGGAGTTGAGTCGGCGCCCTTCTCCCAAAGCACAGGTCTTTCTTTTCGTTGCTGAGATCCGTTCTTAGCAGACGCTCCCAGGATATTCGCAAGAATAGCCTTGTATAAAGCGATTCCTCCATGAAGCTCACCGTCCTTGGACGCACTGGCAATGGTTTGAAGGGAGTCGCTTCTCTTTATGGTGTCTTCCATAAATACCTCATGCACATACAGTCTATTCTTGTTGTTGCTTTCCATAGCTCGGCAGAACACATACTTCCTTTGTCCATCATATTCAATTGGATAAGCAAAGTAGTGGTTCTTTACACCCGGTCTTTTGAAATCATCTATCGAGCCAAGATATGTTGCGTTCTGGAAACCATCCGCCAATGAAGCTATGGCATCAAGTTTCTCCTGACTATACCCATGAGACAACGAGTCCTTGACAGACGTTTTATCAATTCCGACTTCACCCGCCTCGGTATCATAGAATATTGCTTTGCCCACATGGTTATCCCACCATTCTTCTGCAACCTTTCTTCCGCTCTTACCGTCGCGCGAAGTTATCATCCCTTTTTCAACAGAAATAGCCTCCGCATTATGAAGCATTTCTCCTCGTCTGCTCTTTTCCTCATCAGACATCCGGCGAGGATCGACATGTATTACCTGAGTCTCTTCGGATAGCGGATCTGTCTCAGTCGTCTGTTCTCCTCCGGCTCGTTCCTCACTGCCTTCACCGCGTTCGCCAGCATATTCAACTTGTTCCACTCCCTCGCTTCCTCCAAGCTCCTGTATCCCTGCGGCACGCTCCTTCCTTGCTGCGATGGCTGCATCGACAAGCTGCTGTTTCTCTTTTGCTGTTCCATTATTAAAAGTTGAATTTACGTTTGTCAGTATCTCTTCTTTTGTCGGTATCTTCCCTGTAAACAAATCCATCTGACCGTTTGCTGACTGGGAAGCCTCGTTATTATATGTTGCAAGCACCTTGCGCAGCTCGCCCGGCTTACCGCTGTTAAGCATGTCGGCAAGCAGAAGAGTTGTGGCATCGGTTACCCGGCTATCCCCATACTCATCATCAAACAATCCCTGCTCGCGTCCGAAAGGAGACACCGGCATCCCCTCTGTGTAAACGTCAGGCATTGCAGCTTTGGCTCGGGTAACGAGGTCTACCGCTCTTGAAAGTTCTTCGCTCAGATCGTATCCGTTACGGGCGAGTGTCCGGTTGTTGGCAATCTCGTTCAATCCCATTACTATGGGCTGGCGTAGGGTCGGCATGGAGATAATCTGACGCACTGCATCGGGAGAGGACTGAAAGACTTTTCCGATCAGCGTGTTCTCGATTAGTTCCTTGCCTGCGGCGGATAATGCCGTGCCTGTCCGCATTTCGGGCATTTGCTTGTCGTTGATCACTCCTGCCTGCATCAGTGCGCCCAGTGCGTGTGCGGTCTCCTCCTCGTTCTTGTAGTAGTCCGAGAGTCGGTCATACTTGGCAATGTCGGTCACTATATTCTCGAATACATTGTCAGGTACAATCTTTCCAAGTTTTACTGCCGCCTCCGGCTTGCTTTGGCTCTTCATATCCTGCGCGTTGAAGCGTGAGAAGGTAGAAGCGTCATATGGGAGAGCCTCGTCCGGCACGAACACAAGGCGCGGATGCTCCATGTCGTTTACCTGCTCGGGAGTAAAGCCGTATTTCGCGCCGAACTCGCGGAGGTAATCAACATAAGCCTTATCAGTGCCTTGCCGTGCGGCGAGGTCTCCCGACATTGTACGGTTATTACCCGACAACACAACTCCGTCTTGACTGACAATTACGGGAGTCTGCATCGCACGGCTATCGTATGCCCCGGCTATCTGCCCCACTATGCGCTGTGCATCCTTGTCGCGCAGATAGTCGCGGTCGTTCACGCTCTGTCCGTTTGCATCAATCGGGAAACCCTCGGTCGGCTCGTAGGCGTTGTTCACGTCATGGCTGGCTGAGGCGGCTCCTGCTTCGGTCAGCACATAGCGTCCTCTGATGGTTGAGCCATCCGGCAGTGTGATTGCATCGGGATTCCCCTCTACCTTGTTGGCAGAGTCCCATTTCTCTTTTATCTTGGGGTTGACTGCATGAGCGCCTATGGCTGCCTGCTCTGCATCGCGCTCCGCTTTCAGACGCTGTTCCTCCTCAAACTGAGCCACTGCCTGATCGTGCAGCTCTGCATCTCGCTGTCTGCGTTCCTCCTCCTGCTGTCTCCGAAGTTCAGTCGCGCGGTCTCTATGCACTCCCAGTATTGAAGTCCATGCATTCGCCTTCGCCTGCGTGTCGGCAAGTCGCTGGTTGTACTCGGCAAGTTCCTTCTCATACTTCGCCTCCGCGTCCTTCTTGGCTTTCGCCATGGCCATGGGTGTCCCTTTCAGCTTGGGTGCTTTCATCGTTGGAGGTTTCTTCTTCAGTGCTTCAAGCTCTTCGTTCGCCTGCTCTATCTGGGCAAGTGCTATGTCGGCTGCATCCTTGTCGGTGCCAACTGTCTCTACAAGTCCATCCCAGGCCAATTCTTTTTCAACTGCTTCAAACATCGGCTCTCCCGTCTCCTCATGGAGAGGTATGCGCGACAATGCCGTCTCCTGTACGTTTTCTACAGAATTTGCGGATTTGGGAACGTTTTCCGTGACTAATTCACGATTTTCTGTAGGAATTTCGCTGTTTTCACCAATATTGGGAACGCTTTCTCTATTTTCGGGAACGCTCTCAGCCGCCATCCCCCTTTCCTGTTGTGCATACTCCATCGCTTCGAGCATTCCTCGCCCGAAGTCGGTCAGCGTGTCGCCATAGCCTCTGAGTTTCTCAATCTCGTCGTTGAGCCTTTCATCGGAATACTCCTGCGCGCTCGTGATTCCGTCCTCATACCCTTGGTCGTATTTCTCGGTGTCGGCAATCTGCTGAACATTTTCTGCATAATTACTGCCTTTCGTTGGAATATTTTCTGCATCAATGTTGCCATTTTCTGGAATATTTTCATCGCCATTGTTGCCATCCATCGGTGGAGGTGTCTCCTCCGGCTCTTCGGCGGGTGGTACGCCATTCTCTCCGAAGATTGCATCGCGCTCCTGCTCGATCGCTTCAAGGGCGGTGCGCATTTCATCTTCGGGGTCTATATTCTCCCCCACACTGAATATCTGATCGGGAGAGGTAAACTCATACTCTCCGCTATCAGCGTCCATCACGACGATACTCTCTGATGAGTTATGCGCGTCAACTCCGCTTCCATCGGGATACATCGCCACATCCCCCTTGACGATATAGACCTGTCGGTCGTTCACTTTCATCGTGGCAGGCGTGATTGCCCCGGTCTCCTTGTGGGTTCGTTTCGCTACTGACCGCTCCACGTCAACGCGTTTGCGGTCGGCCGCCTCGTGCGATGCGTCCATCACTCCGTCAAGAGCCGCCTTGGCGTTGATATAATAGAGAACTGCGTCCTGCTGTTCGGCTGTCAGTTCCGGGTCGTTGATGAGTTCCCACGGATTTTCGTTGAGGTGGAAGCGGTAATACTCGCTCTCCGCTCCGAATGTGTCCTCAAAGAGTTGGTTTGCCTCCTGCATACGGATCACGATAGCGTCAACCTCTGCCGTCACGTTCGGGTCTCCCTCCTCATATCGTCCGTAGAGAAGTTTCCCCTCCTCGTAGAGTCCCTGCGCCTCCTGCTGTTCGGGCGTAGGCTCTTCGGCTCGCTCCCTCGCTTCTTCGGGGAAGAGCCGTTCAAGATAGGTCTGCACAATCTCCTTCTCCTTGGCCGTGCGCTTGTCGGGAGTCTTGCGGAGTGCATCGTCAACCTCAATGCCGGATTCCTCTCGCAGTTCAGCACGTATCGCCTCGGGGCGGTGGCGGTCTGCCATATCCTTGTTGCGCTCTATGGCTTCGTCAATTAATCCTGCCAAGGCTGCTTGATCCTCGGTCATATCCTTGTTGCCTGCCTTGACAGCGCGGTATATGCGTTTCACGGTCTCCTTATCCGCGCCCGGCGATACTTGGCTGATGGCTTCCTCCAGTAGCATTTCATCAGCAAGTGCCTCGCGGTATCTCTCGCCAACGTCCACCGAGTTGAGTTCTGCCTGTCGGCTGATATTGTTGGTCTCCTTCTCGGCTGCCTTCTCATTAGCGAATGTCCGGCTTGTTACGACCTCTCCGTCTGCGGTCACGGCATTTATGGTGACTCTGCCGTCCTCCGCTTTATCCTTTGACCATCCTGTTACTGTCCCCATCGGTAGCATTCGCCCGGTGAGGACATAGTAAGCCTTGGCTCGTGCGGCTTGGCTGACCCTGCCGTCCTGCATGAGCTTTTCCATATCGGAATAGCCGTCAAATTCAGGATTGCCGTTTCTAATTTCTTCGGCTTCCACTCGCTCAGCAAGCGGTTCTATCGCTCCGTCTGACGGATTAGGCTGTGAGATTGTCTGCTCGCGGTCTCGGCTGAATATGTCTGCAAGTTCCCCATATCCTGCCCGGCGCAGTTCCTCGCGCTCGTCAGCCGTAAACCTCATTGCCTGCGCAACTCTGCCTGCATCATCTACCCTTGTGAGATTATTAGGATTGGCAGGGTCAAGAGCCTTGCGCACTCGCTCCTCAAAGCTCATGCGGTTGTGATTCCGCTCTGCCTGCGTCAGCGGTCTGCCGTCAGCAGGTTTGATAGGGCGCAGGCTGGCAATGACGCGCGGTGCGCTCTTTATACCGTGGCTCACTTTGAAGCCTAACATCATAGCCAAGTTGTCAGTCCATATATCCATGTTCGTGCGCTTGTTGGGGTCTCCCTCCTCGCGCTTTGAGTTCTCATACCATTCGGGCAAGGCAAACACGGTGCCTTCCGCTATGGTTGACACACCCAGTTCAGTTGCCCGGAGTCCAACCTTGCCTGCCGTGCTTTCGGTCGCTTTCACTGCCTTGTCGGTGACGTTGCCCAATAGAGGTGTCATTGTGCCTGTCACGCCTCCGAGCAGAAAACCTTTTCCTGCCGACTTCAAGAGGGCCTGCGCTGAGTAACCCTCATTCTCGCCCTGCTCGTTGATGTGTCCTCCGTGCAGGAACTGGTTCTCGGCTTCTTTAAGTGTCTCAAAGGTCATGAAGTTGCCTGCGCCTGCGGCCGCTCCAGTAAGGAGTCTCCCCGAAAGAGAGGAGGAGAAGAGCCGTGTGCCTACCTGCGTACTCATCCCTGCGGCTCTGCTCGCTAAGAATCGTCCTCCTGCCCACATCGCGCCCTTGCCGAAGAGTGAACCCATGCCACCCGAAATATAGGTCACCGGATCAATGGCCATGCCTGCGACGGTGCCTCCTATCTGTGCCACCCGGTGGTTCTTGCCATACTCTCCCATAGCCTGCTCATAGGCTGCGAGGTCTCCCGATGTCCCTGCTTGGCTCCGGGCGAGACCTTTGCTGATTGAGTTGAGGACATTTGCGTCTGCGACATTGCGCCCGAAATACTCCAGTGTGCTTTTCGGAGTGTTCTGCTTCACTGCATACTGGTAGACTGCATTGTCGGTCAGACCTCGCGCCATATCCGTGGCCGCCTTCTGCAATTCCTCCTCGGTTGCCTGCGGATACTGGGTGCGGAGTCGGTTATAGCATTGAGCGGTCACGCGGTTGCCTACACGCACCCATGTGGTCTTCATCATCTTTTCAAGGTCAAACCTCGTCATGTGGCTCACTTCATCTGCCTGATCTCTGGCCGCGGTAGCCACCACCCTGTTCTCGCGCCCCATCACCGGGAAAGACCCTCCATATATCTTATCTGCATTGGCGTTCTTGTCGGCTTTGAGTTTCTCCTCTGCTTCCTGCCATAGTTCCGCTACTACATTGTTGGCATCCTCCGATGTCCGCTCAATAAACTTGGCTTCCTCGGTCTCAGCGTCAATTTGGCTCTGCTTCTGCACATCCTCCTGCTTGGTCGGATCAAGTCCGTTCTCCTTCATGCGGTCAACGAACCGGTTGCGGAGTCGGACAGTACGCGCTCCATACTCAGCCTTGTCAGCCTCCACGAGGTCTGTTGTAAGTGAACCGTCCGGCAACATCCACTCCGTGACGGGCCTGCCGTTGACATAGCGCACTCCATATGGTACCGGAGACTGCGCGCTCTCTATCGGCTTAGGTTCATTGTTGGCAGCTTCCTGACTCTCTCCTTCGGTCGCGGCCTCTGCCGTCCTCACATTCGGGGTCAGACCCATCATCTTTGTGAGTGTACCTGCAAGCTGCGCTTGGAACTTTCCTGACTTAAGTTTCTTGCGCCCCTCTTTTGTCATCGGCATTGTGGCTCGCTTCGCCTGTTCCACTCGTGCCTGCGACTGCTCTCTGAAATCGTTGAGCATGTTGAAGCGTCCCCACGACATCCGTATTTTGTCCTGCTCCGATGGTTTCCATGTCGGTTGCGTCGGTTTTGTCGCCTGAGGTGCCGGGGCAGAAGTGGTTGTAGGCTGAGGCTTGGTAGCCGCCGGGGCAGATGCTGTCTTAACGTGTGCCTGTGGTTTGGGTGCAACCGCAGTCTTAGGTGCAGGTGGAGGGGTTGTCGGCGCTTTGCCGTAACCTATATTAGTCTCAAAAACATCGTAGGCTTCCATTTGGTAGCCGTCTTTCTTCAATGCCTCATAAGCCGCCTTGCGTTTAGCAGGATCAGCGAGGTTCTTTCTGAACTCCGCTTCACTCTCCATATTGTAACCCTCCTTGACAAAGGTATCATAGAGGGACTTGACTTTATCTTGTGCCATAAATTGCTGATGATGTTATGCTGTGGGACTCTTCTTACCTCCACCGCCTCCTGCGGTAGGACTTTGCTTTTTCTGCGGATAGACTTTCTTCTTAGTCGATTTCTTACCTCTTGCGGAGGTCTCACGACCTGTCACGGTTGTCTCTTCAATTACGTCATGACCCCATTTAGACGGATTATAAGTACCTTGCCTATACTCGAAGTCAATAGCCGCTTTTTCAGTAGCGAATGAATATTCCTTCCCGTTCTTACCAGTTCCATAGAACTCTTTTCTATTGGAGCGGTCATGTGATCGTGCCGAAGCATAGGAATTGGCAGCCGAAGCTCTTGAGGCAGCAGCTGAGGCTTGCTGTGCGCCTGCCCTTGCCTTCTCGGTATTCAGTTTAGCCTCCTGCATCTGCGGTGCATACTGCGCCTCCGCTTGGGCCGCGATAGCCTGTTGTTCGGCTCGGTTGGCTTTTCCTGCCTGCTCACGCTGAATATCCGGCTGAAGAGCCTCCTGCCACTTATGCCGTTCTGTATCGCGCTGTGCTTTCTCTCGTGCCATCTTCCGCGCCTCCTGCTGTGCCTCCAACTCGCGCAGGGTACGTGCGCGGTTGTTTTCAAGGTCTCCGAGTTTCAGCGAGAAGTTGAGGTATTCATCGCGTTTCTTCTCCCTTTCGGCTTTCAGACGTTCCATGCGCTCATTCGTGGCATTGAGTTGGCTTCCCCTCTCGTGGTTGTACATATTGGGAGCATACCGGGTAGTGAAGAAGAGGTTGCTCAAAGCCGATATACCGTCACTCACGGCGGCTATAATCTTCTTTGACTTCTCCCTGCGCTCGCGCTTTTTGCGCTGTTCCTCGGTCTCAGGTCTATTCTGTTCCGACTGCATCCAGTCTTGAATGGTCTTGATCTGTCTGTCAGTGCCTGCGACTGCATCGGCTCGTTCCTGCTCTTCGGGGGAAATCTTGTCAGTTGTCTGGGCTGCATCGGTGTCAGTGGTCTTAGAGGGACTGTCAGCCTTCGCCTCGGTAGTCACGGCAGGCGCTTGGGTCTCCTTACTTGGGTCAACGGCCACATAGCCGGGTGCGCCCTTCAAGTCGGTAGATACTGGAGGAGGAACGACAGCAAAAGTTACAGGCGTGCCTGTCATCTTGGTCTTATACTTGCCGTCATTTCCTCCGGGCATAGATACAGGTGCGCCCTCAATCTCGGGAGCAATACCCGGATTGGGGGGAACTACACCAATAGTTTTTTGTCCTGTTACCATAGAGGAGAATAGATTAGAATGCGCCTGCTATCCCTGCTCCTGCCTGAGTCACACCCTGCACGGCACTGCTGATAGCATGCGCTTTGTTGACTTCCATATTGTTCAGTGCATCCTGCAACTGCGCGTCTTTCTGCTGATAGCTCTGTTCTATCCGGTCTTTACGCGCTTCGGCATTGACGGCTATCTGAGAGGTTGCGTCAGCGAGTGCCTGATTGTTGGCTGCCTTGGCTGCCGCCACGCTCTCCTCTGTGCCTCCCATGACGGCTTGCGCCCCTGCGGCCTGCCTGTTGCGGTTCTTGATCATCTCCTCGGTCTTGGTCAGTATTCGTTGTGCGTCCGCACGTTGGGTCGCGTCCTCGTTGTATCTCCGGTCATACCAATCTTGATTAGCCTGCTTCTGCGATTCAAGATTCTTCTTGACTTTCTTCATAGCCTTGCTGGCTGAAATGCCCCCGAAAATATTACCGACAGCACTCATACCTGCGCCTATTAAACTTCCTATCATGATAGTCGTGTTTCAAAAGATATTATTAGTATGCGAAGATACTGACGTATCTTTGTCCCGGACTTTTAAGTTTTGTTTCATAGTTTTTTATCATGGCAAAAGGCAAGAAAACCGGAGGCCGACAAAAAGGCACTCCCAACAAAGACAATCCCTTGAAAGGGTTGATTCGCGCTCATAGCCTTAAATACTTTGAGGATAGGGTTCAGACTGACCCGGTAACAGGTGGAGCGCGTCAGATACAGCGCAAACGCCTCGTGCAGGACGAGGAAGGGAACGTGTATAACGTCATAGACCTCGTTTCACTCACTGATCCTGCAACCGGGCTACCTCTCGTCATGTCCGATTTGGATGCCGATATGTTGGCGTTGAGTCCTGCCGAGCGCGTCAATGCCGAGTTGCGTCTGATGGAGTTCCATACTCCGAAGATGAAGGCTGTGGAGGTTGACATGGACGTTCACGGCTCTAATATCACTATTGAGGACCGGTTGCGCGAACTCTGCGGAGAAAACGATGATGATGAGGAGGACGATGATTGACCGTGCCCACCCCATCTATTTTATCTACTTTTAGACGCTGCTGCCCTGTCCGAACCGAGCACCAACCGACAACGACAACGACAACGACAACTTCAGTTTTTAATAATAATAATTAAACCAAGAGCGAACCGTCCGCGAGGATCGTTCGCTCTAACTTTATTCCGACACCTCCTATTTCACAACCTAAAACGAACCGAGTAGAAACCAAACGGAAACCAAAGCATAACCGAACATAAACCAAAACGAAACCAAACATAAACCAACTGACAACCTATGGTTATTTTTTAAGCTTGTATAAATCAGTATTTTTGAAACCAAGTCTGAACCATAATTATAGCTTCAATAGATCGTACATACACGTCACTTCTGCACACTTATTTTTTCATTTACAATTCACAACACTTTTATACAATTTATTAACAATTTAAATAGAAAAGACCTCTTATTAATGTTTGTTTTATAATGTACTATATTTCAAGATATTATGACTTTATATAAAAACCGAAAGCAAACCAAACAAAAACCAAAATGAAACCAAAACATAACCAAACGTAAACCAAAGGCAAACCTTCACGCGTGCGCGCGGGATATTCCTTTATGGATTAGGAAGTATATACTAAATCGAGTATATACTATGGATGTAGAAGAAAAATATACCAATATTTTTCTATGGATGTAGATAAGGAAGTCGTCGGTAATTCGCTTCGCTCCGACGTCGACGATTTATAATTTTTTTTGAAAAAGAATTTTTTTGAAAAAAAGCTGACGCGCATAAGCAAAAAGAGAAAAAGAAAAAGTTGCGCGAAAAAGAAAAGGAGAAAAAGTTGCGCCCGGCTCCGTGTCGAAACAGAGTCGGGCGAAAAAGATTTTAGGAAAGCCGGGGCCGCGCTCAAAAGCCTTTCCCCTTGGTGCGCTCATACACGGCTTCACGATCTGCGTCCACATCCTTGATTCGGAACTGCACGGCACACCCCTCGGGGATTGTCGGAGGCAGTTGCGGTGTCAGCCGATCCATCACCTCCTCGACAGTCCCGAAACCGATATCGCTTACCTCTGCCAGTATCTCACCACGGAAGTAGGCACGGGCATAGACCATGCGTTTGGGCGAGAGTCTGAATAACTTGCCCTGAGGCTCCTCCACACTTTTGGCCATTCCTTGCTTGCTTCTGGCGGTGCTGAAGAAAATAAAATCAATGACCTTGGCATTCAGTTCCCATGCAGGAGTAAAGTCTATCTTGATGTAACCTCGGGTGATGTTATGTCCGAGGCTGTGGTTCATCCCGAACGCAACCTCGGAGATGGACGCTCCGCAATCGTTCTGCGCTCCTGTTCCCCACGTATGCCGGAATGTATAAACGCAATAACTCTTATCCTTGGGTATGCCCAGACTATCGCACATCTGCTTGATGCCGTTGTTCACATTGGCATTGAAAGAGTCGGAAGTGGAGAAACGCTCATGGAAATTCAGCAGATAAGGATCATTCTTCTTCTTCGACCTGTATTTCTCAATCAACTCCTGCATTATAGGCTCGACGCGGATTTCAAAGTAAGCGTCATCCGCACGGAATTTCTTTGTCTTGGCTCGCTTGTAGCATAGACAGCCGTTTATGTAGTCTTCTTTCCTCAACTCGTAGAGGTCAATGGTATTCATCCCGGCGAGGCAAAGCACCATCTTCGCTACATCTCGCCCCAGTTCGGGCAAGGGAGACATAAGTTTCGTCTTGGGTAACGGGGCATTGAAGAAAATCCTACATTCCTCGGGTGATATTGCTCTTTTGGTCGTGCGGTCGCTCTGTGGTATCTGCACCTTTCCCCATGGATTCGATTTGATTCGGATCACCTCCTTCTCGTAGTCGTTATACTCCTTGACGGCAGCCTTGAACACCTGACGGATGCAGACCGGGTACATCTCCTTCGCCCGGTGGGTTTGCTCCAACGACTGAATCCATCTGTTGAGCTGCGATGACGTCAACTGCGAGAACATGATTTTGTTCGTGCCATAGAATCGCTCCATGTGTCCGAGAGCCCGTCGGTAGTTCTGAGACGTCCTCATCTGTCCGTTGTCAATCAACCGGTCTATATGCAGACGCGCATACTCGCTGAACGACAGATCATCATCGCCCGATTTAAGGAACTCCACCACGTCCGATACCCTCCACTTGCTGATGTCCTTTCGGTTCAGCCGCGCGTTGTACTCAAGTATGCGCTCGTTCGCCCATGTCAGCACATAGGGATCCTTTATCTCCTTGGTCTTGGTGAGTTCCCTCTTGGTGATCATCTTGTCGGTCTTGATATACCCATGCATCCGGTGGTGGGTGACACGGATATAAACCTGCATGAATCCATCCTTGCGCTCACCGCGCACTACAGCCTTGAAATTTGCCATTGGTTCTTACTTTGTCTTTTGTGTTCCAATAATTTTTTATTGATTTTTCAGTTGTTTTCCGTATCTGACTCGACCACCGGGAATTAGACCTGTACACCTGCCTGTATACACGCTGTATACGCCCCCGAAAATTGTTACACACTTTCTGTACACATTTCTACACGAATGAACATAGAAACTGTGTCTAACCATACGAACCCCCTAAGACTACAATAGGCTGTAACGACCTTTTTTACAGGTACGTTACAGCCTAACTGTCGGATTACGTTAAGTTACGTCTTAGTCTTCGAGACAGGCCTGCGCCGCCATAATCCCTTACTTACAATCAGATTTTTAAGTCTCTGGTGTAATTGGAGTGTAAGTGGTTTTTGGCAATTTTCGAGTATATTTGAAAATTTTATGAATTAGTCTTCTATTACCGCTTGCGCCACCACAATACTGTACATATAATCAATGATTTACTTTGAAAGTGTAAGTAGCGAGTAATTATATGGGCAATGCTGCATTATAATACTAAATCAATTTCCTTCCATCAGAACAATAATATCAAGACCCAAATGGGGATTTTGAGTTCTACTACATATATTATCCGTTTTATGCCTCCTTTTTATGAGGTTGGTTTGACTTAAGAGATTGAATCTGTTCTTTCAGCATTTGGATCTGCTCATCTTTTGATAATATCAGTTCCTCCTTACTTTTTAGAACTTCATCTTTAGCCGCGAGCTTAATTGACAGGGATTCCACTTGTGTTGCCAACGTGGCATCCCCAATATAGTTTTGGGCATTCCCATCTCCCATAGCAACTGCCGCAAGAAAGGCTTGCACAGGTGTTTCCGCCTCGCAGAAAAGTGTGAAGAAATTGAAGTCAAGCACCTGACATATCTTGACGAGTTTTTTAGTCTCCATCGTGTCCCTTTCGAGGATTCGATTGATATGCTGTTGTGGTGTGCCAATTGCTTTAGCAAAATCTGACTTAGTCATCTTTAGCTCTTCAAGTCTCTTCTTAATTGCCTGACCTACATGGATGTTATGTATCGGAAGATTAAACATTAAACACGCGAATTTTTAAGGATAAACTAACCATTCCTTGTTAGTTTATCCAAATTTATGTTACTTTGCACTTTGTTTTAACAAAGTAGCAATACAAAGTTAAACATTAAATATTAAAATAACAAATTACATGCAAGGAAATCAAGGTAAAAAAGGAAATCAGGTAAAGATCCGCCCTGTTATCATAGGGATGAAAGCCGGTGAGACGAAAGAGTTCTGTATCACAAGACTTAAGAGCGTAAGGACTCAGGTATCTGAGCTGTCTGCGATTTTTAATCGCAAGTATAAGACCCATGCCGATCGTGAGGCTCGTCTTATCTATGTCACACGTATCAATTAACCATAAGCAGTACAATGGAATTTTTCCAGTTCAAAGATCAACTGATTCCATACGATACCTTTCTTAATGACGTGGCTGCCAAAATAGTCTGCATGATAAATTCAGACAAAGATGACCCTGAGTTTGTCAGTCAGCGCATGGCTTTCAAAATGTTTGGCAGAGCTAACGTTGAGAGATGGAGACGTAAGGGAAAGGTAAATGTTTATAAGCGTCCAGGTAAAGTGGAATACCGTACTGCCGACCTGAGACTGCTCCAACGTGTAGAACAGGACTATCTCGATTAAATCGCGCTATATGGCATTGGATTGCCATACACCTAAAATCACATATAACCAAAATTGGTTATCACTATCACAAAGCCTGAAACGTCAGGCATAATCTGAATTTTGATAATGAAAGAACTACCACCAAAATGTGATCCGAATGGCATATTCTGTGTTAAGAGAGTATGTCTCGAGTTGGGTGTCTCTCATAAGACCCTTAAAAATTATCGTGAAGCCGGACTTATCAAGCCCTTGAACGTATCTAATGTAAATCGCCCTAAGTACAGTGGCCAGTCTATTATTGATTGCTGGCATAAAATTGCCAAAGCATGATCAGTGATGTAACCATTCAAGCGGTTAGAGATCTTGCTATTGAAGATGTTATCCGTCCATATGTAAGACTGAAAAGACAAGGCTCCAGATTGGTGGGGCTTTGTCCCTTTCATGCTGAAAAGAACCCTTCATTCAGTGTCTCCCCCAATAATAACTTATTCTATTGCTTCAGCTGTAAATGTGGTGGAGATGCAATAGAGTTTATAAAGAATAAGGAAAACCTCTCATTCATTGAGGCTGTGCGTTTTCTTGCCAATATCCATAACATACCCGTAGAGAATGTTGATGAGGATAAATCTCCTGAAGAGATAGAGCTTCGCAAGCGACGTGAAGCTATTTTTATCACATTGGATATAGCCCAGAAATTCTTTGTTGAAAGACTTAATGATACAAAGAATGAGGAAAGTCTGAGAGCTTTCAGCTATTGCACCTCTCGTTGGTCTGAGGACGTGTTTCTCTCAGAAGGTCTCGGATATGCTCCGGCGGATACTTCCCTATTCCTGGAATATTGCAGAAACAAGAATATCGAGGAAGCATTGTTGATGGAATCGGGATTACTGGGTAAGAATGAAAAGGGCGATGTATATGTAAGATTCAAGGAGAGAATTATGATGCCTATTAGGGATAGATATGGGAGAATCATATCCTATACGGGCAGATATATCGGCAGCTGGTCAAAAGCTAACAAGTATCTAAATACTACTAATACGCTCATTTATAATAAGAGTACTTCGCTTTTTGGACTCCACAAGGCTTTCCGAAGTAAAGACAGTGGGATGATTAACATTGTGGAAGGTGCGCCTGATGTCCTGCGTCTCCATTCAATCGGTTTTGACAACACTGTGGCTGCGCTGGGAACTGCTCTTACAGAGTCTCAATGTGATCTACTCAGGAATAGAACGAATGCTCTCTGCTTCATTCCAGATGCCGACCCCTCGGAGGATGGTTCATTCGGTGCCGGAATTAGTGCAGTCATCACCAATGGTTCACTGGCAGTGAGGAAGGGCTTTAATGTAACTGTACGCGAGATTCCGCTCCGAAGGAGAAAGATGTATCCCGAGGAGATTGAAGAGACCTTCCCTGACGGTGCTATTGAGAGTGAGGATCAACTTTATGTTGATGAAAAGGCTGATGCTGACAGTGCAATCAAAGACCAGAGTGATTATTATTCTCTTAATGAGGAACTGTTTATTCCGTGGCTTGCCAAGAAAAGATTCAGCCTTTCTATGTCAATGGCACGGGAACATGAGATTGTCGAGGAGATTGCAGATCTGCTGCTAAATGTAAGGGATCCCCTTATACTTTCACGATGCTTGGACGAAATAGCAGAAATCCATGGAAAGAAAAAATTCTGGAAGGAGGCACTTAATCTTGCTCGTTCTCGTAACCGGAAAGACCACCGTAAACTTGACTCTCTTGATGAAGCTCAGAGAGAGATTGAACAGCTCCGGCGTTGCGGTATGTTCGTCAGGGATAACTGTTATTATACCATTGGCGATGATGACCAAGATCCTGCCCTTATTGCCAATTTTATTATGGAACCGTTGTACCATATCCTTGATGACAGCAATGGATCTCGGATATTCAGGTTGAGAAATGAGGACGGTAACGAGAGGCTGATTGAGCTGAAGGAGTCGGATCTTTGCTCATTGCCCTGTTTCATGCAGCGAACCGGTTCTGTCGGGAACTTCGTATGGCTGGCTAAATCCGACAGGCTAAACGGATTGAAACGTTTCCTCTATGCCCGAACTGATACGGCGGAAAGAGTCAGAAAACTCGGATGGAACGCGGTTGATGAGTTTTATGCTTTCGGTAACGGTATCTTTACCTCCGGCTCTTTTATTTCGGTTGATGACCTCGGGATTGTCCGGACTGCAAATGGGAAAGCCTTCTATCTCCCCGCTAATTCAAAAATGTATATTAGTAACCGTGAAGCCTTTCAATTTGAAAGACTTATGATTCATAATAAGCGTAGCGGTGTCAGTCTCCCGGAATATATAAGTTTGCTCACTGACGTATTCGGTGATAAAGCAAGGATAGCCTTCTGCTATCTTCTCTCTACTATCTTCCGTGATATTATTTTCGGAGTTACCCGGCATTTCCCTATATTGAATCTATTCGGAGAGAAAGGTACAGGTAAAACTACATTGGCTACGTGTCTCCAGTCCTTTTTCCTGCATGGTGTGGATCCACCCAATCTTGGTGTTACATCGGTCCCGGCTATGAATGACCGCGTTTCGCAGGCTGTGAATATTCTCGTAGTTCTTGACGAGTATAAGAATGATCTTGACTTTAAGAAAATCGCCTACCTTAAAGGTCTTTGGGGCGGTGGTGGTCAGACAAAGAAGAATGTAAATAGTGACGGTATGGCGACTCAGACTATAGTCTCTACCGGAATAGCTCTGTGTGGGCAGGATAAGCCTACTCAGGATATGGCTCTCTTCACTCGTGTACTTTTTCTGTCATTTTCCAAGACATCATTTAATCAGATTGAACGAACAAGGTATGAGGATTTGGTAAGTATCTGTGATATGGGGCTGACACACCTGACTCTGGAAGTCCTGAAGCATCGTTCTCTCTTTGAGAAGAACTTCCGTAACTTCTATAAGATAGCAAAGAATGAACTTGCTGCCAAGACCGGTAGTGAAGAGTTTCATGAGCGAATCTTTGGTAACTGGGTGATTCCCTTGGCAACTTATCGCACACTTGAATCAGTCATTGAGTTTCCTTTCTCATATCCGGACCTCTTGTCAACGGCACTTACAGGACTAAGAGAGCAGAATGATCTTGCAAGAGAGAGTTCTGAGGTTGGCGATTTCTGGAATGGACTGCAAGGATTTCAGACATCCGGCAAGATTATCGAGGGAGTTCACTTCCACATACGTTATCTCCGAAACTTCAAGCCTCTCAATGAGAGTGAGATGATTGAGTTTCAGTCTCCAAAGCCGATTCTCTATCTTAATATGGCTGCCATTGCATCTGTTTTTTCAGGCAGAAATTCCAATCCTACGGCAAATAGATCAAACTGGTCGACTATTGTATCCTATGTTAAGTCTCATCATTCGTATCTCGGTTTGAAACAGGATCGGTTCAAGCTGCTCAATGCCTCCGGGATGCCTGATATGATAGTAGACATCATTGACGGCAAACAGGTACGGAAGCAGAAGGTTAATCGTCCAAAAGCATTCTGCTTTGACTATTCCGAACTTAGAGATACATTCGGCTTAGATTTGGAAACCTCTGTGATTTCGGAAGATGAAGCTCCGGATGATGAGGTATTCCACTGACCATATTATAGAAAATATTGATGAACATTAGATTCCATAATTTTTGATAGATTTCTGATTTTAGGTTGCTCTGGGAAGAGCGACCTAATTTTTTTGCCTTTCGTTAGTCTATATACATATATATTTCATAGGATGACAGTGTTGACACCCGGTTAATAGCTGATAGTCAAATAGTAACTATACAAAATGTATGGTTGACAATGGTTGACACTCGTTGACAAAATTCAATTTTCTCTTCATTACCATGTAAGTCGGTTGACACTATACATATGTATTCTTTTCTTTTATAATAAAGTAGATAATAAGTAAACTATTGAGTCTTAGCGTGTTGAAATTATGATTTAATTCATCAAGGATATTCTCGTTGAGTGTCAACACTGTCACCTGCCCCAATATATCCCCCCTCGGATATATATTCTTCAATCGAGCTAAAATTATTCCTGCAATTCCAATCTTTTCCTATAATTTCCCATGTTTAACCTCTTGACAAAGTGCCTTATAATCATTACTTTTGCATACGGACGCAATCTCAGTTCATCCCTTGGCGGATAAACTCGGTGAGCGGTCGGAGTCGGTCTGCAAGATAGTGAATCTCCACAGACAGAATCCAGATTCGCAATCTGATGTTTTCCACCTCAGTAAGCGTCTTGAAATATATCTCCGGTGTTAGTGTATTGAGTCCTTCAAGAAAATACTGCACATTTAGATCTGAATTGAAGTTCTCAAACTCTATTATCAACTCATTGGCAACTTCACTTAAATCCGCGAGACTGACCGTTATGGTAAATGGTTCTCCGGAAGATGTGAAGTAGATGAAGTCAAGATATGTTTCATTGTCGTTTGCATTGGTGACTGCAAGTCTCCAATCTTGCCTGCGACATGTCTCACTTAGGATTCGTAATATTCCGTTTATCATATACTCTTTACTTGAAAATAGTGATAGTTCTACACATAAACTGATGTTTGATAAGTCCGTGAGGATATATCGGATACATGCAAGAAAGGGTCGGCGCCGTGAGGTGCCGACCTTTTGTCTTTTGCAGTTCTCAATCCTCAAACCTCGCAAGGAAATCTTGAAGTCGCCGGTCTTTCAGATTCTTCAGGGGTGTGGGTGGAAAGTTCTCTTGTTGGCGAACTCTCATTACTCCTAATCCTCGTGGGGTCAAGTCAACCTCAATCTCGGATAGCTCATTAAGGGAAATGTAGCCATATTCATCTTCAAGAAGTCCGATAACGATGCCGAACATAATTGTATCGTCGCCCTCTTTGTTCCCTTCAAGTATGAACCACCGGATTGAGCCGAGTGCGAAAATCGCTCTGCATATTGCTTCTTTTCCCTTTCCGTCCTGTGAATATAGTGGAAAACCTTCTAAGGCTTCCTCCAACTGTGGTGTCTGTAATCTACACATATTAGTCAAATTCTATTTCATCTTCATAAAGTTCTATCTCCGCCCCACTGCTTAACTGCACTAAATATCGGTAGCCGTTCATTCCGACAATAGTTCCTCTGTGGTAGCCTCTCCACGAGGTCAGTAATTCACACTGACGCCCGTAGTTCCTGCATACTTCCTCCATATCAGTGGACGGCTTTTGAAATGTCATACTTGGGGTCATATACTTCGTCTGCATCAATCAGTGCTTCGTAAGCCACTGCCGACAGACGCGCTGCCCTCTCGTTGCGTGGGTCATAATAACCCTTTCGATAGTTCTCCGCGAGTTGGCGGATGTATGCGAGGCAGACATTGAACATCTGCGATTGGAGGTATCGGTGTGCTTCCGCCATAGCCTTGCCTGTCTTTTCAGCGGATGACATATAGCCGTTTACGAAATCCTCAAAGTGCCGGGCGAACTCCAAATCACCCTTAGCGATTCTTTCTTGTTCCATATAGTCCTGTATTTATAGGTGTGAAATCCAATTCTTTTCCCTTTTGTGAAGCTCAGTTGAGCTTCTTCGGCAGGGCAAGCCGTTTTTCGTGCAAGTCAAGAACTGCGGACTCAAGGGAGAATAAGGCAAGTGTGCAGGCGCGGACAAAACCGGGATACCCATTTTTTGAGGCACGATAAAAATGGGAGGCTCACGGTTGCAGTCCTCGCCCGCAAGCGTAGCGATCACTTGCCGTTCCCCCTGTCCGCAGTAACTTTGCACAGAAAAACAGCTCCCTGTCGAGACTCAATTTTCACAAGGGAAAGGGGTATGATAGAAATGGTATTCCAAAGAAAGGTAAGCACACGGAAAGAAACCGAAGTGAAGTGTAACGTAACCTCGGCTTCTTTCGGTGGGATTTCCGACTTCGCATAGCGATAAGTAGGCTAAATAAAATCCGGCATATTCGCTCTATGTGAAACATTGAGAGAATAGCCGGAACTGGTTTTCCGATTCAGACCATATTTTCATACGTCAGCGACGCGGAAAAGGACAAAGTGAAGCTCAGAGAGCCTTGCTCTTTTCGGCGTTGTTGACAATTTTCGGAACGGCTTATATTCTAAATATATCGGTGAACGATTGCTCGGAGAGAATCACGGAGCAATCACACCGGCTTCATCTTCCAAGTGGCAGAAAAATGGTGGCGCCACATTTATATGGTTTGTCACTATTACTGCCGACCTGCAGAGCAATTAGTCTTCCAAAAATCGGCACTTCTCAGTCATAAGTGGTAACCTATGATTGAGGAGAGCCGGCAAATATTCTGTCGATTATGACAGGGTATTCGATTCAGATTAAATCTTCAACAGTCAACGACGCTGAAAAGGACAAAGTGAAGCTTGCGAACCTTAGACTTTTCGGCGTCGCTGACAATATTCGGAACGGCTTATATTCTAAATATTTCGGTGAAAGATTGCTCGGAGAGGATCACGGAGCAATCACACCGACTTCATCTTCCAAATGGCAGAAAATGGTGGCGCCACATTTATTTGGTTCATCACCGTTACTGCCGACCTGCAGAGCAATTAGTCTTCCAAAAATCGGCACTTCTCAGTCATAAGTGGTAACCTATGACCAGGGAGTGGTGGAAATATCATTCCATTCAAAAATCCAGTTATAAATTGTATATTAAGTTATACTTCCAATCTATAAAATCAGTATGTTTAATTCGTTTAATCATACGGATAGACGGATTATTAAACCTTATTTGACCATAAGATAGCTTTTGCCGTTTATTCTTAATTTCACTCGCTAAGAATTTCCGAATTACTTCTACAGCTTCTTCATATTTACTAGGATCGATATAAAAGAGAATACTAGATCTTGAAGAATCAGAAATGTTCTCATATAGTAGAACCGTTTGATAATATGCACTTTTAATTGTAAATAGATATCCATATTCATCTGTGTCAATCTGTCCACTTTCATGGATAACCCTTTCTAAAAGGTATTTAATAGTGAAGTCATCATGTTGAAGTGAGGACAAATAAGATAGGTATGGAGATTTCTTTATTATACGATTTCTCGCAAATACCTCCTTTGAAATATCTTTGTTAGGTCGAATAGAATTTATAAAATCAATTTCTTCTTCTTTCTCCCAATCTTTGTATTGAGCTACGACACTCATAAATTCCTTAAAATTGAGAAGACAAGTAATAACTCCGTCCACCGCTTGCACACGAAGTTTTGGACTTCTCTTTTCAATATAGGGACGTATGTCCTCAAAAGATTTTAGAATGTCAGAATTGCGAAAATGATAAGGAGTATATGTACCTCTTCGAGATGGATTTGGATGAATTATCGTCAAAGTTCCATCATAGAATTTGACAAATCTCCAAGGAATCTCAAATTCCCCTGATTGTGGGAACGTATCATCAGTCTCAATATAGTGATTTTGAGTCAGTCTTTCAATCTCTGCTAAAAGAAAAGATAAGTCATTTGCAGGTTCGAAAAGAAATTTATGTTCGATTTTGTTTTCTACACGTTTCCCACTCCAATCTTTCACTAAATTAAATTTGTGATTAATCTTTTCTAAAATTTTAGGATTGAAATTATGACGAATTCTAACTGATCTAAGAGAATAAGTAATCCCATTAGCATTAGTGAATGTGATTATATTTTCATTAAATCTCAATTCGCTTGCCATTACACTTTTGGCTATAATTCTATCAATAGTGCTAATATAGGGACTATTCTTCTGATCCTTTGGTGTCCTTTCGTTAGAATTTGGCTGATCCTTGGTTTCCTTTTCATTCTCAGAGCATAGAGTCTTCTGGTCCTTTGGCACTTTATTTTCGTTAGAATTTGACCGAGCTCTGGTTTCATTTTTATTCTCTGAATAGGGATTCAAATCCGATATATCGGTTAAAATCCTGAATATCTTATCCTCATCATTCTTAAAAAGAAATTTGAAATAAGTCTCCGAAGAGTTGGATTCATTAGGAATAACAATGGATATCTCTTCAAGACTATCCATTTTGGTCTTGAATAATATTTGTTGAGCCTTCGTAAGTCTATATGGAAGTAGATAAGTAAAAACATCATATTGAAGTTTATTAGTCTTTACTTTCAATTCTCTCATAGGGAGTGAGAGAATATGGAATTTATTAAGTAGCTTTCTATATTTCGCGACTCTTTTTAAGAGTTGCCTCTCAATAGAGATAAAAGGATGTTTCTTATAAGGACATCCAGCTAGGAAAATAGCAAGCTTTTCAATAAGAAGATCCGCGTTTTCTCTTCCTACAAAATCAATTAGATCATAATGAAATGTTTCAGGTGAAAATAAGTCTAAGTCAATGCAGAGCAATAAAATCCATCCTTCGCATATTTCACTTAGTGTAATAAATTTACACTGAGAAAGCCACTCTATACCTATTTTAGGATTTTGAAAAGGCACATAATTCAGGATAGACGGATTTCCTCTCTCCAAAATATTCGGAACATATTTCTTAATATTAGAAAGAATCCTTTGTCTATTTGAATAAAATTTTCGAAAACTTCTATTTACAAGATTCTTTATTTTTAACGAAGTGTCCAAATCATAGGAATTAGCAATATCTACAATTTCCTGAAATCTATATGGACTACAGACCTGATAAAAATATTCTGTCAGTTCTCTTTTACCTTCTAATCCCATATCGTAGATTGAGAAATCTAATCCTGAGAGAACATCTTCAAGGTCGGTTAAAGAAGCTTCATATACTGGATATTCATTATTTCTCGTTTGCCACTCATTGTAATATGGTAATGTTTCAGAAAGTTTATCTAATATTATTGTTTTAGTTATCTCTCTGTATTTATCAGGATCAGAAAGCTTCATATCCTGTAAATTAGGATATACAATTTTTTGTTTAAGAATTTCTCCAGGTGTCATATCTTTTTCTTCGGCAATCTAATCTTTCCATTCTCTTCTTCCCACTCATTTATGTAGCCGGTTAGGGCTTCCGAAATAATATCTTTCAGAAGGCTGCTCTCAACAAGTGAGATGTATTTGAGCTTGCGAATCAATTCCGGATCAACGATAAAAGTAGCGCGAGTTTCCTCTTTCTTCGTAGATGCTGTGCCTTTCTTCGGTCTCCCAACATTACTGTACCGTTTAGCCTCCAGATTCTCTTTCATCTCCTCAGTTACTTCCGAAGATTTCGGCTCTGCAGCAGGTTCAGTCAATTGATTATCGGATTTTACAACTTCCTGATTCGGCTCACCCATAATGCCGTTCATAAGAGAAGCCAAGTTCTTCTTTGCCATATTCTTTTATGATTAGCCTACTTGACTATTTGTTACATAATAATCAAGTCGGAAATATGATTAATAATTTAGTTTACTAATTAATTTCTCGTAAGTATCTCGTCAGCAAGAGCCATATAGTCGGCTGCTCCGTTGCTCTTTGGATCATATTCAAAAATGGATTGCCCTGATAACGGCATTTCAGCCAAAGCGATATTCTCGCGAATCTTAGTCTTGAAAACCTTTTCGGCATAGCGACTCTCTATCATCGAGACCACCTCCTTATTGAGTTTTCGGTTATTGAACCTTGTGAAGAACACCCCACCCAGTCTGAGTTTCGGGTTTACTCTCTTTCTGACCTCATTCACCACATCATCGAGCATAGTCAGACCCTTCAGAGGGAGAGCCTCTGCAGTAAGTGGAATGAACAACTCATCGGACGCCACAAGCGCATTTGTGGTAACAATTCCCAAAGAGGGCGGACAATCAATCAGGATATAATCGTAATTGGCTTGATGTTCCTCCAGTAGAGATTTCAGTATTCCCTCACGTGCAATCTTCGTTGCCATATCAATCTCCGCTCTCGCAAGTTCAAGAGAAGCCGGAACAAGGTCAAGATTCTCTCTTACCTTGACAATCGGCAACGGCTCATCCTTCACAAGAGCGTCATAAACGCTCCGCTCCGGGTCTTCATTCTGAGTTAGAGTAAAGGAAAGATTCTGCTGTGCGTCAAGGTCGATCAGCAGGACTTTCTTTCCACGTATAGCGAGTGCCGAACCGATAGAAGCGGTCGAAGTAGTTTTCCCGACACCGCCTTTATGATTGGCTATGGTTATGATTTTTGTTGACATAAGAATGATGTTATTTATTGACAATTAAGCAATCGCGAGTAGGTTGAAAGCGAGAGTCGGCGAAGCCGGTTCGCGGTGCGAAGCATTCAAACCTACCGCAAAGTTACAAAAAATATTTGATATTTTATTATTAGTTTATTAATAAATTAGATTATTAGTTTACTAATTAATTTCCTTAAGAATAAGAAAAATACCTGTCCGCACCTCCCGATGCAGACAGGACTTACAGAACATTATAGGAACTATCTACGCACTCTCTTTTGCTTTCTTAAAGAGTGATGCGTTATCATTTACAAGACTTACAATCCGGTCATGGAACTCTGTGTTCTTATTGCAGACTCCCCGGCTCTGTACTACCTTTCCCTGCGTAAGTGAGAACTCAATGGTCTCAATCCTTCTGCCGTCTTTATCCCGTGCCGACAGAATGACTGAATCGGATATATTATAGTAGGATGCGGAGAATACGCAATGGTGCATTGCATCCCCTTCGGCTCGATATTCTTCTATTGAGTTAAGTACCGAAATGGTAATATCCGAATCCTTGATAACGATATTGAAGAATCGGCTTTTCTCCTTGATGAACTTATCCTCATCCTTCTTAGCCTTAATCATCTGCTCACGGTCTATGCGGATACGTTCTACCTGCTGATACTTTCTACCCCATTGGTCGTGTGCTTCCTTCAAATTATCGGGGCAAATATACTTTGCGTTCCGGATGTCCCTACCCAATCTGTCAAGAATGGAAATGGTGTTGCACCATAAGGAATAGTCAGTCGGCTCATATCCTCTGCGGTAAGCCACTTTGAGAGAATCCCAACAATATCTGAGACGATAATGATTGTTAATGAAGTATCTCACCGCCTTTGTATGACCACCCTTCATAAGCGTCTCAATCCTTGAATCGGTCAGAAGATATTTCATAAGAAGAAATGGATTACAATAAGATATTGACTTTTTCAGTCCGTTTCTTCTCAGTTCCGGTATTGCCGAAAAGTAAGGATATGTATTGCAATCGGAAATTGCGAAATAAACCTCCGACAGGCTTTTAAGTTCAATCTCCGAACTCCAGTTGAAATTGTCAAGATAATAACCCAGTGTCCTCTTTCGGGAAGTGACTGCGGTTTGACCTTTGGAATTGAGCCACAGACGGCATACTTCTATGACCTCATAACTACTCTCTGACCCTTTTCTGTATGTGGCGTTAAGTCGGAATGTCCTTAACACTTGTATGTTATCCAATACCTCGGTTGTGTTAAAATAGACCGCAGGTAAGAGAATACGCTTATTTGTATCAAGGATTTTGACCATTCTCCCACAATGGGGGCATTTGATACTCTTTGCTTTACCCTCATAGTTGAATCGGTGTGTGCAATCTCCGCAGGTGCATTTGTAGCCGGATGTGCGGAAAGCGATGTGGTCTATCTGTGTCCTAACCGCCCAATCATAGGCTTTGGGTGTGATGTCGGCAAGTTTCTCATTAGAAATCTTGACCAACTTTTCAAATTGGGTGCGTGGCTTCATAATCAGAAATCATCAAAAAGTGAAGGAATGGTGGTTGATTGTGTTTGCGGTTTGACTACCTTGGGTTTGGCATTACGCGCTCTGACCTTAGCCAACTCTTCCTCCTGAAATCGTTTCAACGCCAATGCTCTCTGCTCCGCTTTCTCCTTCTCTGTCAGTTCAATGTGGTGATTAACTACTACCTGACAATGTTTCATATCGGGAATCTTCAACTCGGCTTCCTCGGCTGCATGGACGGCAAGCGAGAATACTTCATCATCAGTCCAGCCACACACTCCCGACCTCTGAACCTCCGATATGACATAAGCCACAATATCCTTAATCGGTCGGTTTACTGCTTCATATTTAGCCTTGAAAAGTTCATCATCTCCGGCTCTCTTATCAAGATAAGCCTTGATGACTGCGCCAAAACGTTCAGTTCCTTTCGGTAACTTCTTCCCCTCCTGCTTAGTCGCGGTGGGTGTTGTAGGAGTTGCTCCCTTAATCTCTTTCATAGTTCCTTGTCCTTAAAAATAAATGTTCTATTCGCTTCGCGCATTTCACTACCGCTCGGCATAACCAAACGAGTTTGTTTCTGCGCTCACTTAAACGTTCAATTCATTTCCCTTTTGTGAAGCTTGATTGAGCTTCTTCGGCAGGGATAGCCGTTTTTCGTGCAAGTCAAGAACTGCGCCCAATGGGAGGATAAGGCAAGTGTGGAGTCGGAGACGGAAAGCGAAGCGGTACTTGACGTTCCTCCCGGGCGCAGTAACTTTGCACGGAAAAACGGTGCCTGACGAGATCCAATCGTCCACAAGGTAAGAAATGTAACTTTAAAGGTGTATAATTCCTTTGCTTCTCCAAAAATTTAGTATATTTGTAGTCTAATTAAGGGAAATGATTATGTCAGAACAGGAAATGAACTCTTACCGTTTCACTTCCGGTCAAGAACCAAGTGATGAGATGCTCTCTCAGATTATGAAAGAGGTGGCTCATGACGCAAAGAAACGTCAGGAACAGGCTACTGCCGCTTATTTCTCTGAGATGCGTCGTGAAGCCGAGATTGTAAAGGCTAAGTGGGCAGACCGTATAAACAGCGCGATAAATGGTTAAGGCTGGAAGAAAACCTGAACTTATAGTTATTGCCGGGCCTAACGGGTCGGGCAAAACTTCTGTGACCCAAAAGTTTCTTCACCATGAGTGGGCTGACGGGACTGTGTATATCAATCCGGATCAAGTCGCAAATGATAAGTTCGGAGACTGGAATTCCCGTGAAGCCGTGCTTCAAGCAGCCAATTATTGTACTGAATGGCGTGAGCAATGTCTTCGCGACAAGGTTAGTTTCGTGTTTGAGACTGTATTCTCTGCAGAAGACAAGATAGACTTTCTTATACGTGCCAAGAAAGCCGGATTCTTTATCCGAGTATTCTTTATATCCACAAGCCATCCTTCTATTAATGCCTCACGTATTGCAAAGAGAGTAATGGAGGGTGGTCATGATGTACCTATCAGTAAGATAATATCTCGATATACTAAGTCAATAATCAACTGCGAAGCGATAGCATCATTGGTTGATCGTCTTTATGTCTATGATAACTCGGTTAATGACCGGGACGCACAGATTCAATTCAGACTTAGTAATGGGAATCTTGAAAAGATGTATGTCGATGAACTTCCGGCATGGGCAAAAAATATCATTCCTCAGTAGGATTGTTATTTCTCGGAGCAGTCAATAATGTTGTCTGTTGGATAATGGCTTTCTTGGTAACAACTGTTCCACCTCCCGATAAGCCTGCTCGTCGCAAATATCCATATCCGCAGCCTACATCTTCCGAAGAAAGATGATGAAAGATTGCAGCGATAGATCCGAACGCATACGACTTACGTTTCCCAATCAAATGAACTATAATTACTTTGGTGAACTTCATATCGACTTATAAATTTAGGTTGCAAATATACTCTATTTGCAACCTTTTTCAAAATCTTATCTGACTAAATTAGAATACTTAATCTTCATTGTAGCGGTTTCGCGTAGTTGACG
The DNA here is from genome assembly GCA_014800895.1 of Bacteroidales bacterium. GTDB lineage: Bacteria > Bacteroidota > Bacteroidia > Bacteroidales > Muribaculaceae > Lepagella. Next base: position 6,167 of record JAAVFG010000014.1, on the reverse strand, counting down.
AAGCGAAATCGCCCCGACTTCAAGTCGAGGCGATTAATATTATAGGTCATAAGGTCATAACGTGGCAATCGGTTACTTCTGAGGCAAGACCGAAAGCAGGGAAATGTGAGAAATAGGGACTGGTCTCACCACTATCTTCACTGACGGGCGAAACTGTCTGTACCTTGTTGTCGCTCCACCATTTATCAGCGATTGCCTTATCTTCGTCTGTAAGACCGGTGCTATCTCCGTTAATGAGATAGCACATAGCCCATACAGGAATAGGTTCTATGAAAAACTCCATAAGATATGATTTAGAAATGATAATCTAAAACTGCTCCGAAATAGAGTATCTGACCGATAGTCATTTCACTTACAATCTTCATAAGTGAACGTGAACGCTCGGCAGTTCCTTCTCCTCCATAGAAAGCCGAAACAAAAAGACAATCGGTCGCGAGTGGATTAAGGATATATTTCTGCAACTGCCATACTGGACCGGTTGCCTTCATCAGATTGCAGGGATTGATTACATTGGCTCTCTCCTGTATTCCCTTGGCATACTCCATGCTCCACTCTGTATATCCCCCCTTGTAGGTTACAGACTCTCCGTCGGGATTGAGGGCGAACATACCTTTGGGAAGTAGATTCTCTACCATTCCCTTGATATGGTGCTTTCGCTCTGTCTCATTGAGTTCTGACGCATAGTCGATATATACCATTTCTCCCTCATTGATTCTGTCGGGGTTAATGAAATCCTCTCTGTGGATAGGATTTATGCTGACTTGAAAAATAATGCTGTGCATAGTTCCAAAAGTTTAATGTTCAATTTTTTTCGCTTCGCGCAATTCACTCACGTTCGGCATAGTAAGTAAACTTTCTCTGCGCTTACTCACTCGTTCATTTCCCTTTTGTTTAGCTCGTTAGAGCTTCTCCGGCAGGGATTGCCGTTTTACATGCAATCCTCACTGCGGACAATAGGGAGAATTAAGGCAAGTATGGAATATTCGGAGCTACCGGGATACCTATTTTTGAGGAACGAAAAAATATGGAGGCTCACGGGAGTGAAGAATATGGAAAGCGAAGCGATACTTGCCGATTCTCCCGGACGCAGTAACTTTGCATGGTAAAACGTAGTACTGTCGGTGAAGTCAAAGGGTAAAAAAGAAAAAACTTCTCTGATTTATCAGTCATGGATATAAATTTGTAATTTTGTACCTCAAATCATTATAAATGTTCCAGATGAAAAATAGTCTATTCATTCTAATTATAACCTTATTCGGATTGTCTTTCACAGTTAAGGCTGATGAATTGCAACCTGAAACAGAGATTATTAATGGTCTTGAAATCCATTGGCAACCGGAAACACCTGACACTGTCAAGACAATTCTCCGTGACTTAGTGGGAAATATGGTAAAGATCGAGGGTGGAGAGTTTACTATGGGTTCTGATGGCATCTATGACGGATTAGAACTTTATAGTGATGAGACTCCGATGCACACAGAAAAGGTGAAGGACTTCTATCTTTCCAAATATGAATTAAGTCAACTTGAATGGTGGGCTGTCATGGGAACTGAGCCCTGGAGGATTTATGAATCTTATATAGGACCTAATAAGCCAGCTCATAATATTAGTTTTGAGGAAGGTCTTAATTTCATTGATAAGCTGAATGAGCTTACGGGACTATCTTTCAGATTGCCCTCCGAGGCAGAATGGGAATATGCAGCTAAGGGTGGTAAGTATTCTCACGGATATACATTTGCTGGGAGTGATAATCTTGATGAAGTGGGTTGGTATGATGTAAATACAGCCTATGTTGAGTTTGAGGGACAGGATCGAGGTTTGAAGTCTCCCAACGAACTTGGATTGTATGATATGTCAGGGAACGTAAGGGAAAGAGTTTCAGAAGGCTGGCGAAATCATTACGATTCTGAACCCTTAGGAGGCTCATTCCGTACAAGTCGGGGTGGTGATTGGCATAATGGCGAAGAGCATTGTAGAGTTACGGATAGAAGAATGTCAATAATGTCGTGTGACACTGAGGGATACAGGATCGCAATGTAAAGATGTTCTACATATACTCATAATTATTGGTGTAAATTCTTGCAGAATTAACAAATGTTTATTATCTTTGCAGTTGAAAGTTTGCGGTTATGGAATCGACTAAGAAAGACAATGAAATCATTTCCTTACGTCAGGTAAAGGGAGCTGAAATATTGGATGTGCTGAACTGTGCCGGTATTTCCGAGAGATTCTTCAATCGTTCACGGGCATGGTTCATTCAACGGTTGAATAACAACATCGTAAATGGCAAACCTGTCTCTTTCACACCTGCAGAACTCTTTAAGCTTCGAACGGCATTGAAGATTCTTGCATCCGAAATAACAAACTTTACAACAAATATCCCCAATATACCTACCGATATGGCAATCAAAGTATATGTAATAGAAGATCCAGAAGCAATCCAATACTTTATAAATGATGATATTGATGGATTCAAGGAGTACCTTGCATCTGATGATATGCTCGATTTCCCTGCCCCTGAATACTTCGATACGGAAGCAGAGGCGCTTGCGTACTGCGCCGGTATGGGTTACGGCACAAATGAACGTGCCACTCCGGAACGTTACCCTCTCCGCTCATGCGAGGAAGTAGATCAACCATTCATTGCAGCTTTAGAGAACTATTAAATTATGGCTACTCAAATATCAAATCAGATGCTGTGTGCCATCGGGGAGAATCTCGTTAGTTCACAACTAATGGCGCACGGATGGCCGACTGTCAACCTTAACAAGTCAATCAATAATTTCAAAGGCACAGATTTGTACTGCCAACATGGACTTACTTCCACTGAAATTATTGGGATTCAGGTTAAAGCTACTACTAAGTCAAGTTTTTTAATAGGACTGAAATGTGAGGAATGTTTAGACCTTAAAAAATTGTCAGAAAAGATCATTGGTCCTTGGATCTTTGTTCATATCAAATCTTTGATTCCCTTGGATGCTGATTATTATGTGCTTACCAAACAAGAAGTCATCGACTTACTCTATTGTGGTCATGATTGGTATTTGAACAGATGGAATCGTCAGCCAACTCCTTCATTATATGCTTCTCCTGCATCTATTCCATTACGTTGGTTGCGTGGGGAGGACGACTATTCTTCAAAGTCGTCAGTCATTTTCAAGAACCCATTTCCCGGTGATATATTCAGAAGTACCACCTCATGGAACAAAATATGGCAGTAGTATTAACAACTATTAATATGTTGGTGCAAAGATTAGGCAGTGGTTAGTATTAATTTTGCGCTCGGATTCAAAATATCGATTTTTTTTCGTATCTTTGCAATCTAACACGCGTAAGCGCAGACAAAAAGACCACCCATGTAAGTAAGTTACTTATATAACATATTTAGAGAACTCCTTTGTAGTCGTGAAAAGGCTTGGTCGCCTGTCTGCCTACTTGGGAGTTCTTTGCTTTATATGGCTGATGTATTATCAAAGGAGCAACGTAAAAGATGTATGTCGCATATACGAGGCAAAGATACCAAGCCGGAGATCTTGGTACGTCGCTTCTTATTTGCACATGGTTTCCGTTTCCGTCTGCATCGCAAGGATTTGCCGGGAAAACCTGACATTGTGCTTCCGAAATATAAAACCGCCATATTTATCAATGGTTGCTTTTGGCACGGACATAACGGCTGCAAGTATGCTACCATCCCTGAAACTAACAGAGACTTTTGGCTTGCCAAAATCTCCGGGAACGTTGAGCGAGATAAGATAACTTATCAACGCCTTAAAGAATCAGGATGGAAAGTTATTGAGATTTGGCAATGCCAATTGAAACCGAATACCAAAGATGTAACACTTCAAAATCTGATAACGCAACTTCATAATGAGTAAAGATAGATTGACATTTACGCTCATGGATATGGGCTATAAAAAAGCCGGTGCCGTACAAATATACGACGAGCGAACTTGTTACGATAAGGTTGATGAAAATGGCGACCCTGTTGTAATTCCTTTCCCTGCGCAACTTGCAATTGTTACTCATGCTCTTATGCTGAAAAAACAACCGCACGGAGAGATCTATCAATCTAAGGCAGATGAACTCATAGACGCATGGACTAATTCAACCTTGCCAAGTAAGGTTAATATTGATTGCTCAGTTGCGTGTGAGCCGTTGAGTCCATTTCAACGCTCACTATTTGATGATCTGAACGACGTGCCTTTCCCTGGACCCGCGAATCCCAAGTTTACTTTTATTGACTTGTTCGCCGGGATTGGCGGATTCCGCATGGCTTTTCAAAATCTCGGTGGTCAATGTGTGTTTTCTTCCGAGTGGGATGCTCAGGCGCAGAAAACTTATTTTGCCAACTATGGAGAAGTGCCTTTTGGGGATATTACCTCTGAGCAGACCAAGCAATTTATTCCCGATAATTTCGATATACTTTGCGCCGGCTTTCCCTGTCAGGCGTTTTCGCTTGCTGGTAAACGGTTAGGCTTTGAGGAAACCCGTGGTACTCTTTTCTTTGATGTTGCGGAAATACTTCGTCGTAAGCAGCCAAAGGCTTTCTTCCTTGAAAACGTGAAAGGTCTTGCTATCCATGATAAGGGCAAGACTTTGAAAACCATATTGAACACTCTTGATGAAGTAGGCTACACAGTCGTTCCGCCTCAGATTGTCAATGCAATGTACTTCGGTGTACCTCAACACCGTGAACGTATTTATATCGTCGGATTCCGTAAAGATCTCGGTATAAATCCGGAAGACTTTACATATCCCGAGCAGAAGGAAGTTACCAAACATTTTATTGATATCCGCGAAAAAGACCCGGTTCCTTCCAAGTATTATCTTTCTACCACTTATGTAGATACTCTTATACGTCATAAGGAACGCCATGCAAGTAAGGGTAACGGCTTCGGTTATGCTATTGTCGGAGACAACGAAGTCGCTAATGCTATCGTTGTCGGTGGTATGGGTCGTGAACGAAATATTGTCATAGACACTCGCCAAACCGACTTGACTCCAACCACCCGCATCAAGGGTGAATACAATAAGGATGGATGGCGTCGTATGACACCGCGTGAATGGGGAGCCTTGCAAGGCTACCCGGTTTATGACAACGGCGACGGCTCACCTGTTTTCCAAATCCCCGTTGCTGACGCATCGGCTTATAAGCAGTTCGGCAACTCGGTAGCCGTTCCTGCTATTCAAGCTACCGCACAGCAGTTGCTTAATGTTTTATCAGACAGAAATATTTTGAACTTATGAGCGAATATAAAGAGATTAACGGCAACGTTGGAGAGTGGAGCGAAATTTATACACTCCTCAAACTACTTGGTGAGGGAAAGGTATATGCCGGCGACCAGAATCTTGAAAAGATCAAGAACTTGGTCTATCCGATTATCATGATTATTCGCTCTGAGAAAGAGGGTGTTTATGATTACAAAGTCGAAAGTGCAGACATTGTAATCACAAATACTGACGGAAACGAGCTACTTCGACTACCTGCTTCAAAGTTCCTTTCTGAAGCAGAGGCTTTACTAAAAGCTATAAACGAGAAACCTGCCGGCTCTCGCTCTTTTCCAGTGGCTCGTACGCAAGCCTTTATGGATAGAATTTATTGTACTACTCTCAAAGCAAGTTCCTCTGATAAAACTGATATTCACATTGTACTCCACGACCAACGTACAAAAATGAACAACGATATGGGGTTCAGTATCAAGTCACAGTTGGGCGGAGACTCTACATTGCTTAACGCCAGTGGTGCAACCAACATCGTATATCGAATTGAGGGATGTGATTTCTCGGATAAAGATATTGAGCGCATCAATGCTATTGATACTCGAACTAAAATCATTGACCGTATCAATGCTATTGAGCGTAAGGGCGGCAAACTCGTTTTTGACAAGGTGGATAATGACACCTTCCGACGTAATCTCGATATGATTGACCTCGGACTCGGTGCTACCATTGCTCAGCTATTGCTTGAGCAATTCAATACGGGGGCACGTATGTTCGATGAACTTACAGACGCACTTGCTCTGTCAAATCCTCTCGGTTTTGACGAAGCCGATGCAGTCGAAGTTTACACCTTCAAATTGAAGAAACTTCTCACGTCTGCTGCACTCGGTATGATGCCCTCCAAGAAATGGAGTGGTAAATACGATGCGAACGGAGGCTATCTCGTT
>JAAVFG010000013.1 GCA_014800895.1 Bacteroidales bacterium | reverse complement strand
TATTTCACTTTGGTTTTGTCATGGAAATATTCCAGAAAGTCCGCTTGCTTCTTGGTGCGGTCGAGGAAACCGTACTCCTCGTTGATGATAGCCAATTCTCGCTTGGCTCTGATGCCACGCGCTTTCAGCATGATTTCTTCATTGTAGTCTCGCTCAAATCGGTCTTTCGGTTCGCCATAGAGATACAGACCGAGGAACTCCCGTCGGCTCATCTTCTTGATGTGCGGATTCCAGATGGGAGGGTAGTAGTCAAGGTAGAGCGACACTTTGCCGCTGCGTAGTTTCTCCTGTCGGAGAGTAACTTTTACGATAGTTGCTGATTCCATACTTATTTGTTTTTGATTTATAATGTTTAATGGTAAATGGTGGTTGCCCAGTGAGCAAAATCACCGGATTATAACTCTATCTTGGGGTTAAATAACGCCTCTAACTCCTTAGCATTCAGTTTGACATACTTTCCACTTTTCAGCTTGCTTATTTTGTATGTCTTGACGTAGTGATAGAGTTGGTCGCGTGTGAGCGAGTATTTCTCCATAGCTTCCGCCACTGAAATAAACTCAACGTCTTCGGCAGATTTAGCCCCTTTTGCCACGTCAAAGTGATATTTGGAGTAATAGACTTTTGACCCCTTTTTCCGTTTGGGAATACCGACTTTCGATACAAGGCAGTAGATGGCAGATAGTGTCATTCCATATTTGCTCTGAATATCCTCCACCGAATACCACTCAGTGATTTCCGGATTTTCTTTTCTCGCTGAGAAAAGGCGGTCAATGTGCGACTTGCTGAAGTATGCCTTTCCTCTGATTATAGTCTTCGGCACATTATTCTCTGCAACTACCTTGTAAATCCACGAATCCTTGACGCCATATTTCTCCCGTATGTCAGCACGGGTATAGAAGTCGGAAAGAGATTTCGATTTCTTTTCAGCTGGTTCAGTTGATGTGCTTTCTTTCGGAGTCAGGAAATCGAACATCGCCTGAATATCGGCTTTGCTTACGAGTGTCTTTCTGCCAATTCTCGTTACTTTTATCTTACCACGATTGATGCAGTCATAGATATAAGTCCTTCCTACACCTAAATATCGCGCTGTCTCTGACGGCGTGAGAAACTCTTTATTGCGAGATTCTTTTTCACGACTATTGTGTGCTGTCTCTTGATTTGATAAGGAGATTTTCTTTTGACGCAAACGCTCCTTATAAGCGTGTTCTGAACATCGCTTCGAGCAGAAGCGAGTGACGGTTGTTTGAGCGGTGAATTGCTTGCCACACCACTCACAGATTCTTTCAATTCTAATGTTGCTACTCATTTCGTTGGTGTTAATTTCGCCTTAATTTGTTCGTGCGCGTCCGTTGACGTCCGCCTACGTCCGCAATCCTCCACCACCTTGCTGACGCGAGGGGTGAAATGAGTCGCTGTCGTACAGAATCCGTACAAAATGGTGCATAAAAACGCCTAACACTGATAGTTATCAGCATTAGGCGTTCTTGAATGTATTAAGTTTTATCGCTCAGTAACAGTCAATTACTATTAATATAAATCATTGATAATCAACTAATTACTTGCCGATGCAGAAGCGGGAGAAGATGGATTCGAGGAGGGTGGAGGTGGAGATGGTGCCGGTGATCTCGCCAAGGTAGTGGAGGGCTTCGCGTACTTCTTGCGCTATGAAGTCGGCACTTTGATTTGTCGTAAGGAGTGTGCGGGCACGTCGTAGGGAGTCAGATCCCTTTACTAATGATTCGTAGTGACGTGCATTCGTTACCATTATGTCTCCTCCCTCTGTTTGAAGCTGACGCACGGCGTCTGCCAACTCTTTGATAAGAAGGTCTAATCCTTTGCCTTTCTTTGCACTTATGCTGATCACTTTTGCATTGGGAAGGGTTTCGAGCAACTGATCTTCAAGGTCTGAGATGGGGTCATGGCTGTCGCTATCCCATGATGCATTGCCACGGATAGGGGTGGCAGCCTCGAGATCGGCTGAGTTCCTGATCAGGTCGATTTTATTNAGAAGAAGATATTGTGCCGTCTCTTCAGATATGTTTGCTTGCTGCTCCTTGATGGTCTCGATCTGAGGCTTGAGATCTGACGCTCCATCAATCATCCAGAGGATGAAGGCTGCTCGTGAAAGTCGATCGGATGCGCGGTCGATGCCGATACGCTCTACGGTGTCGGAAGTCTCGCGGAGCCCGGCAGTGTCAATAAANCGGAAAAGCGAACCGTCAATCTCGCGAACATCTTCTATGATGTCGCGGGTAGTGCCCGGGATGTCAGATACGATTGCCTTGTCCTCTTCCAAAAGCTGATTGAGAAGGGTGGACTTTCCTACGTTTGGTTCGCCGGCTATCACTACAGGTATGCCTTCTTTGAAAGCTTTCCCCTGGGCATATGATGAAGCGAGCCGATCCACTTCCGCAATGACCTCGTCAGCAAGATTTATCAGACGGCTGCGGTCGGCAAACTCCACATCCTCTTCCGAGAAGTCCAGCTCCAATTCAAGCAGCGATGCAAAGTCGATGAGCTGATGACGCAATTCCTCCAGCCGTCCGGAGAATTGTCCGTTTGCTTGCAGCATAGCCAACCGATGCGAAGCGCGGGATGCCGAGGAGATAAGGTCGGCTATTCCCTCAGCCTGCGCCAGGTCGATCCTGCCGTTAAGGAAAGCGCGTTGGGAAAACTCACCCCCACGTGCGGCGCGCGCTCCGGAGCGGATGAGGAGGTTTACCAGTTCCTTCTGAATCCACCTCGATCCATGGCATGCCAATTCCACCACATCCTCTCCTGTGAATGAATTAGGGGTAAGGAAAAGAGTGCAGACTACTTCATCCACGATCTCTCCTCGTTCATCTACGATTTTTCCTAAATGTGCAGTATGGCTCTCGCAACTCTTCAACGGTTTGCCGCGCCATACAGTGCCGACGATATCAAGAGTCTCCGGACCGGACACACGGATTACAGCTATTCCACCCGTGCCCGGAGGAGTCGAGACGGCAACGATCGTGTCATTAGAGAAAGAGATAGGGGAGGGTGTTATCTGTGGTTCCATTCCTTGAAAGAAGATTTAGATTCAATTTGATTTTCAATATTATCGGGGAGAGCGGCGAAGAAATCAAAACCTGTAAGAGCCTCGACTTCATCAATAGTAGCGACATAATTAGCCATGTTGCCGGGCGCCGCCATATTGGGGTAAATAAAAGCGATGCCTCTCGGAGAATCAAGATATGGAGCGGCAATCACCTTGAAGAAAGCACCCGGCACTCTGACACCTGTCTCGCCGATACGCTTCTTGTCACTCTTATCATAGATCGGACCCGCTACAATCAGGATGGCTGAATCACGCTGAGCCCATACGCGCTCCTTCGCCTCGAGAGTGTTCCATGCTCCCGTGTTCAGTTTGTTATCCTGCGGGCACATGTTTGCGAAGACGAAGCAGTCAGACATAGCTTTAGCGCTCCATTTCTGGTCGGCGGCAGGGCAAAGATGACCGCGATCGTAGCCCGAATTTTTATAATCAGCCGGGACAGGACATCCCTTTATATCCTTGTCGTGCCAGAAATTCTTTGCACGCGGTATATCTCCTTGAGTCTCCGCGGCGGTCAATTCCCAAGCCACCCAGTTAGGGGTATGGTTATCCTTATTGAAAGAAACTCTGAAGCCTTCATAATCCTTAATCTGGGAGGGAAGCGAAGAAGGGATGGCGACATCCATCAATTTATCCGTGTCATATTTAGGAATGGCAGAGTGACGTATTCCGGTTATATTACCGTTGTATTCTTTCTCCGATTTATTATTTACCGCTGCAGTGGCACCTCCAGAATTATTTCCGTGAGAAGACTTCCGTGAGCAGGTCACGCCATAGACGCCGAAAGCAATCATTAAGGCAAAAATGATAATTAGAGCAAAGATATAAGGCTTCTTCATATTCAAAGAGAATCAAGAGTTAGGAAGATAGATTAAGACGTCATACGCCCTAATAGCTACAAAAGTAATTAAAAAATGGGAATAAAACGCTAACGATTGTTTTAAAATAGCGAAAGAGTGGCACAAGTTTGGGATTTTATTAGTAATTTTGAAAAAAATATTACTTAACTCACAAAATAGACAATTAATTTTTGTCAGAATTAATGAAAGACAATAAAATCTAATAGCATAATGACAGTAACAGATCGATTTCTCGAATATGTAAAATTCGACACACAGAGCGATGAGGAGACAAACCTTACCCCTTCAACACCCGGACAGATGAAATTCGCCCGTTATCTCAAGGAGGTAGTGGAGCAGATGGGGCTTGAGGATATTTCGCTCGACGACAATGGATATCTTTTTGCCACACTTCCTTCCAATATTTCGGAGGATGTGCCGGTAATAGGTTTTATCGCCCACATGGATACATCTCCCGATATGAGCGGAAAGAATGTGAAGCCTCGTATCGTAAAGGACTATGACGGTCAGGATATAGTGCTCAATGCAGAGCAGGATATAGTGCTTTCACCCGAGCAATTCCCCGAACTTCTGAATTATCTCGGTCAGGATCTGATCGTGACGGATGGCACTACGCTTCTCGGCGCCGATGATAAAGCCGGGATAGCGGAGATTCTCTCCGCAGTGGCATATCTTCAGGCTCACCCCGAGATCCGCCATGGCAAGATCCGCATCGGTTTTAATCCTGACGAGGAGATCGGTCTGGGCGCCCATAAATTCGATGTAGAGAAATTCGGATGCGATTTCGCCTACACAATGGATGGAGGCGCACTCGGCGAACTTGAATATGAGAACTTCAACGCAGCCTCAGCCAAAGTCACAATCAAAGGACGCAATGTCCATCCCGGATATGCAAAGCACAAGATGATCAACTCAATCAGGGTTGCAAATAATTTCATCACCATGCTTCCCCGCTGGGAGACACCGGAGCATACAGAAGGATATGAGGGATTCTATCATCTCGTCGGTATCAACGGAACAGTTGAAGAGACAGTGCTTTCCTATATCATCCGCGATCACGACCGCGACAGATTCGAGCGTCGCAAGCGTGAGATAGAGCATCTTGTCAATAAGACCAATACTGAATTTCCCGGATGCTGCTCTGTGGAGATCCGCGATCAGTATTACAACATGCGCGAGAAAGTGGAGCCTGTGATCCATATCATCGAGATAGCCGAGAAGGCGATGCGCGATGCGGATGTCACCCCGAAAGTGCAGCCTATCCGTGGAGGTACGGATGGTGCGCAGCTCTCATTCAAGGGACTTCCCTGTCCCAATATCTTCGCCGGCGGAGAGAATTTCCATGGTCGCTATGAGTATGTAAGTATTCAGAGCATGGAGAAAGCTACGGAAGTGATAGTAAACATTTGTAAAATCGTGGCAGGAGAGTGATATTGATGCGTCCGACCATGTATGTTATAACAGGGCCGACTGCCTCCGGGAAGTCGGCCCTTGCCATTGAGCTGGCTCGCCGGCTTAATACAGAGATTATTTCAGCCGACAGCCGTCAGATATATAAGGGGATTCCTATAGTCACCGCAATGCCTACCCCTGAAGAACAGGCGGCGGCAAAACATCATCTTATAGACATGCTCCCTCTCGACGCCTACTATAGCGCCTCACAGTTTGAGGAGGATGCGCTCCGCTTGAGTCAGGATATAATGGCGCGGACGGGCTCGGTGGTGGTATGCGGAGGCTCGATGATGTATGTTGATGCGCTTTGTAACGGTATTGACGAATTGCCAACAGTTCCCGACTCCATACGGTTCGGACTCTTGGAGGAATATAAGGAGCGGGGAGATGAATGGCTGCGTGAAGAGTTGCATCATCTTGACCCTGACTACTACGGGAAAGTGGATCAAAAGAATATAAAGCGGTTGCTGCATGCCGTGGAGATAATCCGCACGGCAGGGGAGAGTTACACCTCACTGCGTAAAGGGATGCGCAAGGAGCGTCCTTTCGAGATAAGGAAGTATATGATCACCATGCCGCGCGAGCAGCTTTTTGAGCGAATCAACAGGCGCGTGGACAGTATGGTGGAGGCGGGACTGATAGAAGAGGCGCGCCGCGTCTATCCGCAGCGCGCCTTAAATTCATTGAATACGGTAGGGCTCAAAGAGCTTTTCGCCGTTTTTGACGGGGAGATGGAGCTCCCGGTAGCCATAGAGAGGATAAAGAAGAATACCCGCGTCTATGCCAAGAAGCAGATGACATGGTGGCAACGCGATGAGAAGATCATTCCTCTTGATTCGAACGTCTCACCTGACGAATTGCTTCGATATCAGGGTTGAAATCTTCCGGTCCGTGTACGGGGAGATTAGTATGAGGTTTCCCCTTCCTCATCTTGATCTTCACCTTGTCGAATCCCTTTCCGTAGACGCCATTCACAAGTCCTTGAGTGACGAAAGCCTCTTCATCCACGCTCTTGATGATACGGAAGATAGTGACCGACTCAATCTTGCGGGAGAAGACAAGAAGAATCTTGACATCCTGCTTTGAATACCATCCCTTGCCGTCGAGCACCGTGCAGCCACGATGAGCCTCTGTATTGATTTTGTCGGCAATCTCCTTCCATTTCGGGGAGAAGATGATAAATTGGGTAGCCTGACGGTTGGAATTGATAAGCATGTCGCAGACATAAGAAACGATAAGGGTCACCATAAAGCCATATACCATCGTAGGGATACGCGCCTCGATACGCTGCTCGAAAGTGCCGTCGAAGGGGAGAAAGAGGGATGATGAGACGATACAGAAATCGACATATATCATTGTTCTGCCGATGCTGACATTGCTCACTTTAGAAACCATCGCCGCTATGATATCCGTACCCCCCGATGAGCCGTTATGGATGAAAGCCGTGCCGACGCCGATACCGCAAAGTATCGCACCCATCACGACGCTCACCACGCGATCCGGGATAAGCGGATGTCCAAGTCCCATAAAGATACTCTCCAACGTGCCGATACCTAAAGAGATGACAGTGACGCCAAAGATAGTACGCAGCACGAATTTACGTCCCACCACTCTGTATGCCAAAGCCAAAAGACAGAGGTTTAAGACAAAGGAAGTTACACCGACAGAGATTAGACCGTTTGTGGCGAAATAGATAAGCGTGCCGACACCCGACATGCCTCCGATCACAATCTTGTGGGGGAGGATGAAGGCACAGAAGCCGAAAGCATAAAGCATAAGTCCGAAGATGATAAAGATATAATCCTTACCGTTAGTCATCAGACTATTATATTTCTCCTTATTCATGAATGGAAGTAGTTAAATCTCAAATTAACCCTTTCCTCCTGCATGAAAATAATCCGGAAGAGGAAAAGATATGGAATGTCAGCGCAAAATTAAGCAAAAGATTTTATATATTGAATGAGATTTTATAATTTTGCTGATAAGTATTCCGCTCAGATGCAAAGAGAGCGGAGCGATGTGCAATATCTACACACTTATGCAACACATGAATCGATCAATACTTATCGGTATATTATCTCTGGCAGGCGTCCTGACAGGGGAAGCACAGGAATTTTTTTCTACAGAGAGGAGAGATGAGTTATTCACCCTTGGAGTGCGTGCAGGGGTAAATACCTCCAATCGAACGGTTGCCTCCGACTGCGGTTTTGACTATCAGTATCAGAGTTGGGGCACAGGTTTCAGCGCCGGATTAGTAGCCGATATCAATATACGCGACTATGTGGCAATCCAGCCCGGAGTATTCTTCGAATCGCGTTCCGGACATTCAACATTCACCTCTGTCGTCCCTAACCTTGTGGATAGGGATGCATACGTTGCCCAGTCGGCACATCGCCATACCTATAATCTCAACATACCCGTGCTTGCATCATTCCGATTCAATGTGACGGATGCCATCCGCTGGCAGATTGAGGCTGGTCCGTACGTTGCATTTCTGCTCAAATCAAAGTTGCAGAATAAAGAGTTGATCGCCAGTCGTCCCGAGCTTGAAAATGAAGTGCCATTCAAGGGCAAACCAGCTTCCGTAGATTTCGGATTGAAGATCGGCACAGGTCTCGAATTTATGAGCCACTACTATGTAGGCGTGCATTATGAAGCAGGATTGACACGAGCTTATAAGAACAAGGATCTTGGTAATAACCTTATCCGGTCGTATGGTGGACACACCAAGGCATGGACTTTTACATTAGGTTATAATTTTTAGCCCATCGTCCCTGCGGTAAGAGATCATCCCAATAAGAATATAACACCACTATATATAATGGAAAATAAAGAGAAAGAATCAGATAAAAAGAAAATAGTGCTCAGCGGTATCCGTGCCACGGGTAATCTTCACCTCGGCAACTACTACGGCGCCTTGAGCAAATTCGTGCGTATGCAGGATGACTACGACTGCCGCTATTTCGTGGCGGATCTCCATGCGCTCACCACCCATCCCGATCCCAAAATCCTGCATGAGAACGTAAAGGATATTCTTGCCGAATATCTTGCCGCCGGGCTCGACCCCGAGAAGAACACCATCTACGTGCAGAGCGACGTTCCGGAGATTTCGGAGATGTATCTCCTTATGAATATGCACGTCGGCATCGGCGAGCTCATGCGTACAGCTTCCTTCAAGGATAAGGCGCGTAAGGCACTCGGTATCCACTCCGATGGAGATGAGATAGAGAAAGAGATTATCGGCAACCAGACCAATCAGCGCGTAAATGCCGGACTTCTTACTTATCCCACACTCATGGCAGTGGATATCCTCATCCATCATGCCGACCTCGTGCCGGTAGGAAAAGATCAGGAGCAGCATCTTGAGCTGACCCGCCGTTTCGCCCGCCGCTTCAATTCCTTCTACAAGACACCTTACTTCAGCGAGCCCTTCAACTTCAATTTCGGAGGCGAGGCAGTGAAAGTGCCCGGACTTGACGGCTCAGGAAAGATGGGTAAGAGCGAAGGCAACTGCATCTATCTGATCGATGATGAGAAGACACTCCGCAAGAAAGTGATGCGTGCCGTGACGGATGAGGGTCCCAAAGAGCCGAACTCTCCGGTAAGCCAGCCTATTCAGAATCTCTTCACATTGATGGAACTCGTTTCCGAGCCCTCCACACTCGAGCACTTCAAGAATGCATATGCCGACTGCTCCATCCGATATGGAGATCTCAAGAAGCAGCTTGCCGAGGATATCCTCAAGACCACTCTCCCCATCCGTGAGCGTATTCTCGACATCCGTAATGACGATGAGTATATATCAAAGGTGGTGCGTCAGGGAGCAGAGAAGGCGCGTGAGACAGCAGCCAAGACCCTTGCCGACGTGCGCGAGATAATGGGTATCAGAAAATTCTATTAATTCATTCTTAATGTTTCCATCCTTTGGGATGGAAACAAAGAAAAGTAATAATAAAAAATAAAGGAGTGGAAGATCAATCAGCTTTCGCTCCTTATTTGCATACTCACTTTAGATTAATTCATATGGTATTGAATTGGATATGGATAGCCTTTTTCGCCATAGCCTTTCTTATGGCATTAGGGAAGACTATCTTTGCCGGCGACCTTGAGATATGGAGCAGCATCATGAATGCCTCGTTTGATCAGGCGGCGTTCGCATTTGAGGTGTCGCTCGGACTGACAGGAGTGCTAACCCTCTGGCTCGGAATAATGAAGATAGGGGAGAAAGCAGGAGTTGTGGAGGCTCTCGGCAAACTCATCTCTCCCTTCTTTTCGCGTCTCTTTCCCGGCATTCCGAAAGGAGACCCGGCAATGGGGGCAATCTTCATGAATATCTCCGCCAATATGCTCGGGCTTGATAATGCCGCTACCCCGATGGGTCTGAAAGCGATGCAGGAGATGCAGAAACTCAACCCTCAGAAAGATACCGCCACCGACGCCATGATAATGTTTCTCGTGCTCAATAGCAGCGGACTCTGTCTTATCCCCATAAGTATCATGATGTACAGGGCGCAGGGAGGAGCGGCAAATCCTACAGATATCTTTATCCCTATCCTTATAGCCACATCCATCGCTACTCTTGTAGGACTGACCGCNCTATGTATCAAACAACGTATCAGGATAGACCGCGTTATAATCTCATGGCTTCTCGGCATAGCNCTCTTCGTGGGNATAGTGACATGGTTTTTCTCATCGCTTCCGGCAGATAAAGTGCANNTNTATAGNACATTTGGAGCCAATCTCATACTATTCTGTGTTATAATTTCATTTTTAATAGCCGGCGTAAAAAGAAAANTACGTGTCTATGACGTTTTTATAGAAGGAGCAAAAGAGGGATTCAAAACGGCAGTGATGATCATNCCTTATCTTGTCGCTATCCTNGTNGCGATTGGAATGTTCCGCGCCTCGGGAGCNTTGGATATCATTACGGGAGGTGTGGAGAGTTTNGTCGGTTGGTTGGGATTCGACACCAAATGGGTCGGAGCGTTGCCTACCATGCTGATGAAGCCCTTGAGNGGAAGCGGAAGTTGCGCGATGATGCTTGACGTGATGAAGAGTTACGGACCTGATGCCTTTGTNAGCAAATTGGCGGCNGCAGTAAGAGGNAGCACAGATACCACCTTCTATATCCTTGCCGTATACTTTGGCTCCGTAGGGGTATCAAAAACGCGCTATGCNGCCGGNTATGCGCTCTTGGCAGATGTTGTGGGAGCGGTAGCGGCGATAGTGATAGCATACTATTTCTTTGTTTAAGATTATGTCGAAAGCGCAATTAAAGAAAGCCTTGGCTAAGATGGAAAGCGGAGAGCTCGCGGAGATGGTCTGCGAGCTCTATGACGCGCGTCCGGAAGCCAAGGAATATCTNGAATATTGGCTTAACCCGGACGAGCAGGCTGAATTGGAGAAATATAAGGTGAAAGTGCATCGNCTTTTCTANACTCCATCGGGAAAGCAACGGAAGCGTCCGACGATTACCTCTCTAAAGAAAGAACTGAAATATTTCTCCTCTCTCTGTTATGATGCGGAGGTAGTGGCGGAATTGTATCTCTATNTATGTGAGGTAGATCTTCAATGGGTGAGGGAGCGNCGTAATCCTGCGACCGCCNCCAAGAGCCTTCGAGGCAACTATGAGTTGGCTAAGCAATACATCGAAAGCAACGGANTGGAAGATCGATATGCCATCCGGCTTGAAAACCTTGACGAAGGGATAAAGGAGGAAGAGAAGAGGNCTGAATCACGCAATTCTTACAGAAGATTGAGGTGGAGATGGTAAATTCAAATATCAATGTATGAATAAATGGATAATAATGGCGGGNGTGGCATTGGTGATGGCTGCCTGCGGAAATAGTAGTGAAAAGTCGGAGAGCAAAGGTAATATAAATGACTCGGAGAGAGATTATTCCTCTGCGGNGATACAGGCGCAAGAATCCGCTCCGAAAGTGAGCGCCCCGGATTTCACTCTTCCTAATCTAAAGGGAGAAATGGTATCGCTCTCAGATTTCAGAGGGAAATGGGTTGTCATTGACTTCTGGGGAAGCTGGTGCGGATGGTGCGTAAAAGGGATACCGGCACTCAAGGAGGCTTATGAGAAATATGGCGACANGATAGTNATNATCGGCGTNGATTGCAATGAGCCGGAAGCGGCATGGCGGGCGGCAGTAGAGAAATATCAGTTGCCGTGGGTGAATCTCTATAACGGTCTTGATCAAAAGCTATATGAGGAATATTACATTGAAGGATTCCCGACAAAAGCTATTATNAATCCGGAAGGAGAGATAGTGGATCTGACGGCAGGAGAAGATCCGGGCTTCTATTCCCGGCTTGAAGCATTTGTGAAANNATAAAAAACTATTTCAGAAGTNTTTGTTTTTTTATACTTTTGTAAAAGGGGAAAGTAGTCATAAATATATGNAGAGAGAAAAACATATAAANATTGTTCCGATTCGCTCACGNATGTCGGACNATGAATTAGCTCAACTTTTGAAAGAGGCGTATAAAAATANTCCTGAACAATTTTCTCCCAATAATCTATGTAGCGGAGAGGAGAGGGATACTCGCACAAAATCTTAGCCTATTCTCCACGTGCTATATCAATAAAAAGTTTGACNCGNGCCAGNACTTCNCNNCCNCGNTTGCGCCACCANGATAATCGTCTGCCGGGGGTATGGGCATTATAAGCGATTGCATTTACTCCTAAATGTTTAGCTTGATAAAGAGCCCGCATACGTTNCCGCTCTTTTTATAGTAGACCGTAACAGTTTTTTTCACAAGAGAAATAATTCTTGAGATGAGGTGTTACAGCATAATACTGAGGGATCTGACTCCATTATATTCTGTCAATAATTAGATTCAAACCCCTAAAATTGAATTTTATAAAAGACTTTAGTAAATTTGCACTTGCCAGTTGACTCTATAGTCAGGGAAAAGACATGGTAAATAGCCGAATTATCAGATATTTGTTGTACCTTTGTATCTAAATATCAGCAACTTCAAAATCTGATGGCTAAAATCACCGTACTAAATACAAATATAACAATAATTTCAGTTAATGAGGATGATTACATCTCTTTGACGGATTTGGCGCGGCACAAGANTGACGAGCCTAATGCAGTTATTGCGAACTGGATACGAAACCGTAATACTATTGAGTATCTTGGAATTTGGGAGCAATTGTATAATCCTAATTTTAAACCCACCGAATTCGAGGGGTTTAGAATGCAAGCCGGATTGAACGCATTCACTCTTTCACCTAAAAAATGGATTGAAGCGACAAATGCCGTCGGTATAGTCGCAAAATCGGGACGTTACGGTGGAACCTATGCTCATAAGGATATAGCATTCAAGTTCGCAAGTTGGATTTCAGTTGAGTTTGAACTGTACATTGTCAAAGAATTTCAACGACTTAAAACCGAGGAACAAAAAATGCTCGGTTGGTCGGCAAAACGTGAATTGTCGAAAATCAACTATCGCATACACACTGATGCAATAAAGACTCATTTACTCCCGGCAGAACTCACGCGCGAACAGGCTTCCTTTGTCTATGCAGATGAAGCCGATGTGCTCAATGTGGCAATGTTCGGTAAGACTGCTCGACAATAGCGAGATGAAAATCCGGATCTGAAAGGTAATATTCGTGACTACGCTTCGATCAATGAGCTTATATGTCTCTCCAATATGGAGAATCTTAATGCCGTGTTTATCGAACAAGGTATGCCGCAGAGCGAGCGACTCATGAAATTGAACCAAATAGCAATACATCAAATGAGCATATTGGATAGTGATAACAATGATAGAAAACTTCTGAAATAATTTAATTCGCAATGAAATATATTAAACCAATTATCGCTATTACATTAGCTTATGCCATGTGCTCTTGCGGAGTAAAAAACTCGTCAGCCAATGAGACTGAAAGAGGAGAAAAAGAGAGAATATCGAATGATTCAGTTATCAATTCTCAGGACTATTCAGATCTGATAAAAACAGTATATGGAAAATTCGTATTTGCGATTGATGCTGACCCCGAAGTATATGCACATCCGGAACGCTACTTCACAGCGAGCGCATTAAAGAAACTCAAGGACAGTTATGAGTTCGACTGTGAAGATAATAACTGCTATGCCTTTTATGAATTAAGAACGATAGAGCAAGATTCCAAGCCGGGCACAACAGGAGAATCAGATATTACCGAAATTGTGAGTATTGGTGATAATTGGTATGTAGTAAGATACTCTGATATGGGTTGGTCGGGAATGACACGTATAAAGATAGTCGATGGCAAGATTGATGACTTTACCCGATGTGTAGAGGATCTATAATACTCAAATAGTCACGAAGCTCGCATAACGTCGGGATTCTTGTCTGCTGACATTTGTTTCCTTGAAAATATATAATATATATGGCGTTCACAGCGTCAAGCTGCGCCACGTTGACGTATAGTTGATATAGGTTTAAGCCGGATGCGACAAGCACAGGCTTTTTCTCCGAGGCGGTTTCCGCAAAATCTTTCGCTTCTTTGAGTCCTCCTACTGTCTGATTGTATAGGGAGCGAACCGCCTTGACATTACCCATTTCTGCGATGTATCGTATCCGGTGAGATAAAGGTCGTAGATAAATTCCTCCTGGGTCTGAGTATCGAAGTCATGCTTAGACATCCATTCCTCCTGATTGAACCGCAGGTCGTTGTAGCAATCCACTGCTATCTGAAAGTATGCTCCGACTTCACCGCTGAAAAAGTAGCCTCCACGTGCAATATCAATAAAAAGTTTGACTCGCGCCAGAACTTCTCTACCACGGTTGCGAAAAGACGCTTATTCCTTGTTAAATATATTTTTCATTCCGCCCTTGGTAATTAGTCCATCATTCATAATCTCAATAGCTTTCTTAAAATTATAATCGTCAGAAAATGGGATGGTTGATTGAGCATGAATGGTTATAATAGATTCTTCCTTTTTCACGTCTGAGAAATATATTTCAGTAAACTTGTTGCCGCCTTGTGGATAAAATTCCAACGTAATTCCGGTACTGGCTCCCTTTTTTATAACATAAGCATTGACTATAAGTAGACTATCCCTTTTAAGAGTATCAACAGGAGTAATGATTAAACCCATTCTTGAAATACTTGCGAAAATTGAATCTGCAACAACTGATTTTAATGAATCCGAAACTCCCGAATACTCTATTGAAATAGAGGCATATTTGAAATCTACTGGGTAATCAACTTTTTTATGTGAGTAGCTACATGCTGAAAGTATTGTTATTATTAGTAATATAATGACAATGTAATAATAGTTTCGATATGAATTTAAGTGTAAAGTCATAGTGCAAAGTTACTAAATTTGAGCGACATATCCATCAGTTACTTGATGCTCAAATCAATCTATGAAAAAACTTCTACTCTCGGAGTGTGGAATGATTGGCGTTTTCGGAAGAAAACGTAGATTAAGAAGCCTGTCACAAGAATTGTGATGATGGCTACCGCAGTGCCGTCAGGCGTATTCCACCGGTCGCTCAATATTGATTTTCAGGGTGTCGAAGCTAAAATCAATACATACTTCAAACGTTTTATCGGTCAGTATCTCTTTTTTTGTAATCTCCACGTTACCGGCACGGCCTTCCCGTTTAAGCAGACGCTCAAACTTCTGCAAATAATTGTATCGCAAGGAGATGCAATTATGGAGTTCGAGAACCGAGCCGTGAGTTTTGGGGTTTGAACGTGCATTTAACAATTAATCAATCGCTAATAAGTGAGTGACATCATATATTTTATACTTTTAAATGTGTTTATTGTTGAATTTCAACAGTTTACGATTTTGGGATTATCTGTTTTATCCTGAATAGTAATAAGGGAATAAACTGCATTGAAAAGTTAGCGTCATACGACGCCAATGCATTATTATTGTAGACTTACATTGGCGGCAACGGGAGGCTCCCGCCCCCAGTGCGCCGCTGAATCCTTCCTCTGAATGTTGGAAGACCGACGGCTCCGCCGCCGAGTGGTCTCGTCATGACTCAACCCCCGGCTGCGGGCTATGCCCTTACCGGGGGATAAACAAGGACTCGCCGCTCCGCGGCTACCATCCGGATCTTCCTGTTCGGCTGTTCTACTGTCTAAAATTAAATCCTACTG
>JAAVFG010000012.1 GCA_014800895.1 Bacteroidales bacterium | reverse complement strand
CTTCGGTCTGAAAGCGCTTGCCCATAATCTGAGGAAACTTGCTCTTGCATGGGCAAAATCCTCTTTTTTGAACAAATTTTTGTCTTCAGCAACAGCGAAACGGCTTTATACGAACCCTCTTTTTAGCTTTTACCCAAAGTATATCTCGGGAGTGGCAAATGCTGCCTGAATCTTCCGATTTTATGTATAAAATAGAGACTGCCTAACTTTGGTTGTTAGACAGCCTCTAACTTTTTGAGGTCACTTCAATTTATTTTAATTCACTGTCTAATAATCCGTTTCCCAAGCTCTATGTTTTCTATCGTATTTTGGCAAATCTGACGACCCGCCATCGCTATTTAGTTTTATTCCCTTTGCTGCCAATCTACTTAAAAAATTATTGATATAATGTTCATGGTCTGCAAGAATTCTTCGACGTTCTCCTTTATCGTAATCATCCTCAGAATATACAGAGGGAATATTCTGGGATGTGGTGCCTATTTCTAAAGCTTCGACCACAAAATCATCTGCACCGTCAGCAGCTAATATCAGGCCCGGCAATCCATATAATTTCCAGGGACCATCCTGAATAGGTATTTCAGGTGTAAACCAGACATTCCACCGACGACCATGATAGTCCGAATAAGCAAAAAGACAATCAAAACCTAATATATTCTTTGTAGAATCCTCTACAATGGTCCATTCCTGCTCGCCGAATGGTTCCTCATATTGATACAAATCTCCTGCCTTTCGGTCATAGACTTTCAGTTTCTTGTTAACCCTATCCTTTTCAACATAAAGATACTCATTTTTATCAGGAGCAAGTCCAAGTTTCCGACCATCTAACGTCACGCTACCATCCGGTTGGACAACGGTCCAAGCTTTCATCTGGATTTCCTCCAGAGCCGCTTTACCTTGCGGTGTGGAATTACATGAATCAACATACAGACTCATAGTGTTATAAAAGAGGGATTTATCCGGAGATGACGCCAGCATCATCTCATAAGTCTTCACATCACCCCTATCAGTATCACGATTGGATACCTTATATCTCACGGCTACCCTGTCTTGTGCTCCCGCCGCGAATACGACTACACAAATCAACAGGTGAAAAATCAATTTTCTCATATTGGTAATATATTGAAGTTTTTACTGATCTATACATTATGACTTTCTCCCCCATGCTAATAAGGAATGAATTAATATTATTAGCAGGGATAAGAATAGAATATGAATATAATAGCCTAATATTAACTAAACCACTAAATATCATTAATATATGGTGGAGCCTGTGAACAACGAGGATCGGGATAATCCCAATTATCATTTCCATAGGCTCTAATTGTATTCACATAACACTTATTCGAAAAATCTCGACAAGTTTCGTATACTGAACACTTTGAGCAATTACTTTGCTCTTGGATATCCTTCTTTTGCCAGCGTGATAAAAGCAAAGCCTTCGGAGTGTTCCAAATCTTATCAATAGAACTTTCATGAATATTGCCTATGATAAATCTTGGATTCCAATAGAGCTGTTCACAGATTGTAACTTTTCCATCCGGCAGAATAACCATGTGTGACATGTTTGCAGAGCACCGAGCTCCTTTAAAGTTCTCTGAACCGCCTTCAGCATATTTATAATTAGTTCTATAGTTTTCAGGGAAATCAATATAAATATTATTAATCTCCTTAATACCGTTATACCAATTATAGAGATTGTCATATTGCCTCTTTTGTACTCTAATATCTTCAAATCGGTAAGAAGAATAAAGTGAGCGAAATACTAACCGGATTGACCAAACATTTAAATTTTCTAAACCTTCCAACTCATGATATAATTCTGACAAGTTTTTACAATTTGCTGTTTCTCTTGTCAAAACGGTCGCAACCTTATACTTAAGTCCTAATTTATCCGCCATTCTTATAGAGGTAAGAATCTGACGGGTATAAGATTGGTTAACCTTCAATATGTTTGATAAAACATTTGGATCCACAGAATCTAACGAAAATTGAAGCCTTATATTAAATTCCTTGAATTTAATAAGTTCAACTTCAGACAGAGGTAATTTAGTAGAGATCAACGGGATTGTAAATCCAAGTTCCCGTGCAATAAATAAAATCTCGTACCATTGAGGATGGAGAAAGAATTCCCCACCTATCATCTGAATCTCCCTGATTCCAAGAATCCTTGCCTCCCTCAAAACTCTTTCTATTTCCCTAAGATCTAAAAATCTATTACAATTTAAGGATTTATCAGCATAACAATAAATACATTGAGTAGCACAGACAGTAGTGACAACAAACACCAATCCGTGCGGGCATTTCATCATTCTTCTGCTTTCTAAATCAACTTCTGAAAATATAAATTCAGATGGTTTATAGACTTTCGTATCAGATTTTTCTCCAAATAATATCTCAGGTTCATCTTGTTGATCATATATACGAATAATATTTTCTGGGAAATAGCTCATCTGATCTCCATACTTTCCAATTATCACCCCCTTTTTATAAAGGAATCGATCAATTATTTTCTTGGAATTTTCAAATGATATTCCGAAAAAATCAGCTATTTTAGACTCTGCATCTTCCTTCTTTTGAGGTTTGGAAAGTAACGCGAAAAGCATAGAATATATAGGATGGATTCTACTTATCCAATCGCTAAGACCCTTTTCCTGTACTGCTTCCGGATTAGAGGCCAAGATAGTTCTCTTATTATCAAATCGCAGATAATAATCGTGATTAAACCCTATTATCATAAA
This sequence comes from Bacteroidales bacterium, assembly GCA_014800895.1. Classification (GTDB taxonomy): domain Bacteria; phylum Bacteroidota; class Bacteroidia; order Bacteroidales; family Muribaculaceae; genus Lepagella. Next base: position 18,880 of record JAAVFG010000012.1, on the reverse strand, counting down.
TATAATTTTAAGTCTTAGGGGCGATACTAATTATTAGCACCGTCCCTAAGATAAAATTCAACATTCATGCTCCAATACGACATATAGCCACAGAACATTTCTCCTCAACCTTATCTATATTTGAGGAACATGCTCCTGTATCACAGGCACGTGGCACATCCTCCATGTCGTCCGCACCACGGCCTGCAACAATATTTGACAAAGCCTCAACATTAAGGTTGTGTCCAGGCACAAGATTTGAAAATTTTTCTTCAATCATAATCCTATATTTAGTTACACAAAAATTACAATTCACAAGATATGGTGCAAAGTTAATAAATTAATGTAAAATGCAAAATATTTACGTGTATTTTTTTAAAATAATTCCCCAATTCATAAATCTATGAAATAACCGGGAGAATCTCCAATTTTATCTTTCATATAGATCCGGATGGATTGGGATGAGGAACATATTACGCTAGCCCAATCATGATACATATAAAACTCCACATCCTACATACTCCCTCCACGCTAAAAATCACTTATACACTACACCCCCAAAAACAGTTTCATTTAATTTTGAACTCTTCCTTTATACGTAAGTATCAATATTAGGTTCCTTCCACTAGAGCTTCTTAATACTCGGGCGGCGCGTGTGCCTAGGACATAAAGAAATTTTAGTGGATGGAGTCTTTCTATAAGGAGCAAATGAAAATTTTTTACTAATTTTGCCGACAAACTCTACGACATGACTATAATAGACGGAAAACAGACAGCAGCCGAGATCAAAAAAGAGATCGCGGCAGAGGTAAAAGAGATGGAAGCCCGCGGCGAACGCGCTCCTCATCTCGCAGCTATCCTTGTAGGTCACGATGGTGGCTCCGAAACGTATGTAGCCAACAAAGTGAAGGCTTGCGCCGAATGTGGCTTCAAGTCATCACTGATCAGATTTGAGGATGATGTGACTGAAGAGCGTCTGCTCGAGGAAATCAAACGCCTCAATGAGGATGAGGATGTAGACGGCTTCATCGTACAGCTTCCTCTCCCCAAACATATTGACGAGCAGCGTATCATCCGTGCCATTGACCCGGCAAAAGATGTGGATGGTTTCCACCCCATCAATGTCGGCAATATGTCGATCGGTCTCCCCGGCTTCGTATCAGCTACACCCGCCGGCATCATGGAGCTTCTCAAACGCTATGGGGTCGAGACTAAAGGTAAACATGCCGTAGTATTGGGCAGAAGCAATATCGTTGGCAAGCCGATGGCGACCCTCCTTATGCAGAAGAGCAATCCCGGCAACTGCACGGTGACCGTATGCCATTCCGCCACACCCAATATCAAAGAGATATGCCGCGAGGCTGATATCATAGTGGCGGCTCTCGGCTCTCCTCTTTTCGTCACAGAAGATATGGTCAAGCCCGGAGCGACCGTGATTGATGTCGGCACTACCCGCGTGCCCGATGCCACACGCAAATCAGGATGGCGTCTGCGCGGAGATGTGGACTTTGATAATGTGGCTGAAAAATGCGCTTTCATCACTCCCGTGCCCGGCGGTGTGGGTCCCATGACCATCTGCTCCCTGATGATGAATACTCTCAAAGCACGCAAAGGCTTCTGAAAAAAAACTAATATAATATGCCGGGTGTTGTAATATATACATATTGCAACACCCCTACCATATAAATAAACTTCCTCGCTGATGAAGAATCTTGTGATAGTCGAGTCTCCCGCCAAAGCGAAGACCATTGAGAAATTTTTAGGACCGGACTATAAAGTGATGTCAAGCGTCGGCCATATCCGCGACTTGAAGTCGAAAGGGATGAGCGTCGAGATAGATAAAGATTTCTCTCCTATATATGAAGTGCCCGCTGAGAAAAAAGATGTAGTGCGTGCGCTCAAGACTGAGGCTGCCAAGGCGGACACCGTATGGCTCGCTTCCGATGAGGACCGCGAGGGAGAAGCTATCGCATGGCATCTTGCGGAGGTGCTCGGACTGGATCCGGCTAAAACCAACCGTATTGTTTTTCACGAAATCACCAAGCCCGCCATTCTGGAGGCTATCGCTAATCCGCGCCATATAGACCTTGACCGTGTCAATGCCCAGCAGGCACGCAGAGTGCTTGACCGTATCGTAGGATTCGAACTCTCGCCTGTGCTATGGAAGAAAATAAAGCCCGCTCTCTCGGCAGGGCGCGTGCAGAGTGTGGCAGTCCGCCTCATATGCGAGCGTGAGAAGGAGATTGATAATTTCACTCCCGAACCATACTTCCGTGTCACCGGACTTTTCAACACTCCCGAAGGCGAACAGATTAAGGCTGAGCTCAAACATAGAGTGGAGAATCAAAAGGAGGCACACAATCTCCTTGCCCTGGCAGCCGATAACTCGGAATTTCAGGTGTCGGAAGTCGGTGTGAAGCCTATCAAGAGATCCCCGACTCCTCCATTCACCACTTCTACTTTGCAGCAGGAGGCGGGCAAGCGTCTCGGTTTCTCCGTGAAACAGACCATGCGTACTGCCCAGAAACTGTATGAGGAGGGACGTATCACTTATATGCGTACCGACTCCACCAATCTCTCTGCACTCGCTTTGCGTGATATAAAGAGCGTTGTGGAAGAGGATTATGGCAAGAATTATCATAAGGAACGCCATTACCACACTCATTCCAAAGGAGCGCAGGAAGCTCACGAAGCTATCCGTCCCACTTATATCAGCCAGAGAGATATTCCGGGAGATGAGAGAGAAAGAAAACTATATGATCTTATCTGGAAGAGAGCTGTCGCTTCTCAGATGAGCGATGCCTTGCTTGAAAAGACCAATATAGATATCGAGATGCGTCATGACGGAAAAGGGACAGGGGAGGAATTCAGAGCTGAAGGTGAGGTCATCACTTTCGAGGGATTCATGAAGGCATATGGATCAGACTCTTCTGATAATTCCGGATTATTACCCAAAGTGGAGAAGGGGGATATCCTTTCCGTGAAGAATCTTACCGCCACTGAACGTTTCACACTTCCTCCCGCACGATATACGGAGGCTTCGTTGGTGAAGAAGATGGAGGATCTCGGTATAGGACGTCCTTCCACATACGCCCCGACAATATCTACCATTCAGGACAGAGACTATATCCGCCACGGAGAGAAGAGGGGGGAGCCGCGCGACTATGTGGTGCTTACACTTGCCGACGGGAAGATAAATTCAGAGACCCTCACCGAGATGGCGGGAAGCGAGAAAGGTAAACTCATCCCTACCGATGTAGGAATGGTAGTCAATGACTTCCTTACCGCTAATTTCCCTGATATCCTTGATTATAATTTCACTGCGCGCGTAGAGGAGAAATTTGATGAGATAGCTGAGGGTAAATTAGGCTGGAAGAATGAGATGGCGGGTTTCTATGGCGATTTTCATCCTCATATCGACCGCGTAAATTCCATGCGTACGGAGCATAAGGTGGGAGAACGTCTCTTAGGTACAGATCCCGAGACAGGAAACCCTGTATCTGTAAAAATCGGTCGTTTCGGTCCTATCGTGCAGATCGGGGAGGCGACTGATGAGGAGAAACCGCGCTTCGCCAGTCTCAATGCCGGACAGAGCATATATGACATCACTCTTGAAGATGCGCTCAAACTCTTTGAGTTGCCCCGTACATTGGGAGAATGGGATGGCGCGGAGGTGAAAGCCGCTATCGGCAGATTCGGACCTTACGTGCAGATAGGGAAAGAATATGTATCTATCCCCAAGGAGATGACCCCGCAGACTATCACTCTCGAGGAAGCTATTCAACTGATTACCGCCAAGCGGGAGGCTGATGCCAACCGTATCATCAAAACCTTTGACGAGATGCCCGGACTTGAGATCCTGAATGGCAGATTCGGTCCATATATAGCTTATAAGAAGGAGGGCGACAGAAAGGCTACAAATTATAAAATTCCGAAAGGGACTGACCCTGCATCTCTATCTTTAGAGGAGGTGAAGGCGATCATGGAGGCTCCGGCTCCCGCTAAAAAGCGGACCACGACCGCCAGGAAAAAGAAATCCTGATCCGGTATTCAAGGCGCTTCGACTACGTTGTAGCCCTATATAGATTAAATTTTAAGTAGCTACTTTACTGATTCCACTGCTTCGTCATGACTCCTAAAGAATTACCGGAAGAGAAACAGCCTCAATCCGGCACACATCGCTCCCGCGGCGCCAAGGTGGCAAAGATTGCCGCCTTGTCGGTCGGGAGCGTTTTGCTTTTAATCATCCTGCTTCTGACCGGAGCCACGTTATGGCTCACGCCCCAACGTCTCACTGAAATTGTCAACCATGAGGCGAGTGCTAATCTAAAGGCTGATGTGAAGGCGTATAATGTCCGTTTCACCCTCTGGAGCAGTTGGCCCCATTTCCGGCTGATGGTCGACTCCTTGTCGCTGCGAAGCAGAGTATTCGACAGTCTCCCTGCCAATGTGAAGGAACAATTACCTCGGAATGCAGATTTCCTCGCCTCTGCCGGTCCTTTCAGCGGAGGGGTAAATCTGTTGGCGCTCATCAAAGGGGATATCGAATTGCATAATCTTCAGGCAAACGACCTTAATATAAATCTGGTCTCCCTTAATGACTCCCTCTCAAATTATCTCATTCTTCCTCCGGATACGGTAAAGAGCCGTATGCCCCGCATCACTGCCAATAAAGTGACGCTGCTGAAAGGGGGAAAATTGCGTTATCAGTCGCTTGCCAATGGCGCGGATGCCACTATCCTGCTTAAGGCTCTCGACCTTGATAGAGTCGATACGAAAGGGAAGGAGAAGAAAGTCAGGATAGGTGGTAAGGAGGTAGCGATGCCTGACAGATATGCGCTGAAAGTGGATGGAAATATTGATGCTGTGGTGTCGGGTGTGACTATCCTTAACGGCTTCCCCTTCCAGCTTGCAGGCGACCTCAATCTCGGATTTAATCCTATCCGCTTCTCTACAAGCGATTACAAAGTCAATTTAGGAGTGTTACATTCCAATGTGAATATGGAGATGGAGATGGGCGAGAGTTCCAGCCTGGATAAATTTACATGGCATCTTGACGACTTTGATCTTCTTCGCGTCTTAGCATATATCCCGGGGGTGACTCTTCCCGATCTTGACAGCTTCAACGCTCCTCTCCGCGTGAATGCTACCGCGCGGCTCACCTCCCCCTGGCGTCTTTCATCAAATGTGCTTCCCTCCGCCATGGTCGAATTTCAGATAGTGGATGGGGATATGAGCTATACGCTGTCAGACGGCACTCTCTGCACCCTGAGGCATGAGGGCGCCGAGGGGCGTCTTATCTTTGACGGTCTTGACCCCGCTCAGTCCTCTTTCGTTATTCCTCCCTTTAAAGTGACCGGAGAGGGTATAGACCTGACATTAGCTGCCGGAATGTCCGACCTGCTTGGCAATCCCTCCGTCGAAGCGTCTATTGAAGGGAATGCCGCTCTCCGTCCGATTGCGAAAGTTTTCCCGATGCTCCGTCAGTTCAAGCTGAAAGGGGATGTCGAGACTCTCGCTTCATTCAAGGCAGATCTCTTGCCGTTGGCTCAGATCAATGGCACAGATGCATTGAAAAATATGGAGATGAAGGGGGAGATAATGCTTAAAGATTTTTCGGGAGCTTTTGAGAAAAACTCCCTCATCGCTTCCGGAAAAAGTCTAAAGCTTCAACTCAAAGCGGATTCAAAAGGTGATTCTCTCCCGAATGTCTGGACTCTGACAGGCGAAGGTAAGGGACTCCGTTTGAATGTGCCTAAGCAGAATGTCAATCTCGCGCTCTCTGATCTCGATATGGATTTCACCTTGGAGAAGGAGAAAAAGTCAAAAACAGCTCCTGCTTTCCGTGTCCCCTCGAAATGGCTGCAAGACACCGCCTCCTACAGCTTCGCGCCTCATCTTGATCCGTTTTTGAGAGTGGCGCTGCCGAAAGAGATTAAGGCGCTGATGGCTCAATGGCGACCCTCGCTCAATCTGAAGATAGGGGAGACGGATATCTCCACCCCCTCTTTCCCGGCTCGTAATCGCGTGCGAAACCTTAATCTTTATTGCTCCCTTGATACGCTCCTTCTCCGTAATCTCTATTTCCGTTCCCGTTCATCCTCTCTCGGCATGAAGGGGATGGTGAGCAATATTCGCCAATTCCTCACCTCTCCATCTCCGGCTCCCTTGAATGTTAAGATGGATATTGCTATAGATACCCTCCAGATCAATCAGCTGGCAGGCACTTATCTCCGTGCCAAAGCCCGAAGAGAGAGAGGAGAGAGAGGAGAGAGAGGTGTGGGAGGAGAGCACAGTGAAGATAAAGGTGAAGCTAAGAAGGGAGAGATGAAAGTGACGGCTTCCGATAAGGTGGCGACTCTACTGCCGCGTAATTTAGTATTGGATTTAGGCGTTCATGCACGAGAGACGCAATATACCAATCTTACTCTGCATGACCTGAACGGACAGCTGACTATGAAGGATGGCGACCTTAATGTGACAGATATGCGTGTCTCTACTGATTTCGGACATGCCTTCATGAATTACGGGTTTCCGACCTCGGATATTCAGAATATGGGAATGAGTATCGACTTTGAGCTGCTGGATCTGAATATCGTGAATTTCTTCAAAAAATTCCATACGCTGCTTGAGATGATGCCGGAAATGAAAAATCTGGAGGGTGAGCTCTCCGCCGGAGCTGATATCAACTTGGATATTAATCCGGATATGTATGTTGATATGCCTTCAATTTCCGGAGATATACGCCTCAACTCCGAGGGGTTGACCTTGCATCAGAGTAAATTTATACGACATATCTCCCGGATGCTGCTTATACGTAATTCCGGACCGCTGGAATTGGCGGATATGAAAATCCATGCCTCTATACATGACAATCTGATAGAGCTCTATCCCTTTACTTTTGCAGTAGACCGTTATCGGCTGAGGATGCAGGGACTTAATAATTTCGGCGGAGACCTCTACTATCATCTGGGAGTGGAGAAATCGCTGATACCTTTCTCTTTCGGCATTAACATATTAGGTAATTTCTCACATCCCAAGATTCGTTTCGGAGGCTCTCACTGGAAGATACGGAAAGGGGAGGTGGTAAGCGCCGATATAGAGAATGCTCCGCAAATCAATATCGTCGCTTCCGGCAAGGTCTTCCTCGATGAATTTCTACATAAGGCAGCTGAGGCGGATAAGTAAGCTTGCATATTAGTTATTATTAGTATCCGCTAAAAATATTATTGCTACCCGATCAAAATTTTTGAGATGATATAAAATTAGGGTTGATTCCATTTGAAGGAATCAACCCTTTTCTCTTCTCTTTAGCGTCTTATCCGGGGGTAAGATTACCCCCATATGGAAAAATTAGCCTTTACTCCTCCACTTCCAATTCGAAGTCATCGCGGAAGAGATCTTCCTGCTCCTCGTCATCAGGCTCGTATCCTGAATCCATATCGTCAATCTCCTCCTCATCTGTACGGATGCTCTCCTTGCGCGCTCCCGGCATTTTCTTTGCCGCCTTCTCTTTCTCGGGAGTCTGCTTCATGGCATCCATCACCTTGGCCGCTATCTCCTCCATGAGCACGGGATTATCCTGAAGATATGCTTTCACGGCGTCGCGTCCCTGTCCGAGCTTGCTGCCATTGTAGGAGAACCATGCTCCGGATTTCTTCACGACATCGTATTCGACACCAAGGTCTACAATCTCACCTGAACGGGAGATACCCTCGCCGAACATTATATCAAACTCGGCGCGCATGAACGGGGGTGCCACCTTATTCTTCACTACCTTCACTTTAGCCAGTCGACCGATAGAGGTGTCGCCATCCTTGATGAATGTGGAAGGACGGATCTCGATACGTACCGATGAGTAGAATTTAAGAGCATTACCACCGGTAGTGGTCTCGGGATTACCGAACATCACACCGATTTTCTCACGAATCTGGTTGATGAATATACAGCATGTGCGTGTACGTGAGATAGCTCCGGTCAGTTTACGCATAGCCTGTGACATCAGACGCGCATGGAGACCTACATTCTTCTCGCCCATCTCGCCATCGATCTCAGCCTTAGGAGTAAGAGCCGCCACAGAGTCGATTACAAGCACATCGATAGCTCCTGAATTGATAAGCTGCTCGGCAATCTCAAGCGCCTGCTCGCCATTATCAGGCTGAGAAATCCAGAGGTTGTCGACATCCACACCTAATTTCTCGGCATAGAAGCGGTCGAAAGCATGCTCGGCATCAATTATGGCGCAGATACCTCCCTGTTTCTGAGCCTCCGCTATCACATGGATAGCGAGGGTGGTCTTACCTGAAGACTCAGGACCATATATCTCCGTGATACGTCCGCGCGGCACGCCTCCTACGCCTAAGGCGAAGTCAAGACCCAAGGAGCCGGTGGAGATGGTCTCGATATCCTGTACTTTCTCATCTCCCAGGCGGATCACGGCGCCTGAGCCGAAGTCTTTCTCAAGATGAGCCATGGTCACGCCCAAGGCTTTTCTCTTCTCCTCAAGGTCTACGATACGACCGGTAGGATTCTTTGTCGCTGATTTTTTCTTTGCCATTGTATGTTGTATTTATTTATTTTCCTTTTATTATTTCTTTGTGTTTGCAAAGTTAATATATAAACGTTCCGAAAGCTAATTTTTACATGATTTTATTTGTTTAAAATATATAATAGACTGCAAACTTTTTGCAGTCTAAAGTGGAATAAAATAAAATAGAGCAGGTTGTGCCTGCTCTATTTAATAGTTTCAATAATACCGTGTATTAATATCCGGGCTTCTTAAGAAGCTTGAACATATTCTTCTTGTAAGCCTCCACACCGGGCTGGTTGAAGGGATTTACGCCGAGCATGTATCCGGAGATACCGCAGCCGATCTCGAAGAAGTAGATGAGCTGACCGAGGCTATACTCATCAAGAGAGGGGATCTCGATACGGATATTGGGGACACCGCCATCCTCGTGAGCCATGAGTGTGCCGAGCTCAGCCATCTTGTTGACTTCATCCACGCGCTTATCAGCGATATAGTTGATGCCGTCGAGGTCAGAGGCGTTCATAGGGATACGATGAGTCAAGGCAGGCTTCTTCACTGAGATTACAGTCTCGAAGATAGTGCGCTCGCCATCCTGAATCCACTGACCCATAGAGTGGAGGTCGGTAGTGAAATTGACGGATGCGGGGAAGATACCCTTGCCATCCTTGCCTTCGCTCTCGCCGTAGAGCTGTTTCCACCATTCGGAGAAATACTGGAGCTTGGGATCGAAGTTAACGAGAATCTCGATCTTCTTGCCGCTCTGATAGAGGGCGTTACGGAGACGGGCATATTCCTGTGCAGGATTCTCGGGAGAGGGATGAGCTGTCTCAGCCTCCATATCCTTAGCGCCTGCGAGGAGCTTCTTGATGTCATGACCTGCGCAAGCGATAGGAAGAAGACCTACCGGAGTGAGCACGGAGAAACGACCGCCTACGTTATCAGGGATTACGTAAGTCTCCCAGCCTTCCTGATCCGCCATAGTGCGGAGTGCGCCTTTCTTCTCATCAGTGATAGCCACGATAAGATTCTTGGCTGCCTCCTTGCCTGCCTGGCTTTCAAGCTGATCTCTGAGGAGACGGAAAGCGATCGCGGGCTCTGTAGTGGTGCCTGACTTAGAGATTACGATGATACCGAATTTCTTACCTTCGAGGAGCTTCTTGAGCTCTGCGAGATAGTCTTCTCCGATATTCTGACCTGCATATAATACTTTCGGCTCTTTGGGCTTGGGAGCATAGAAATCCGCGAATGAATCAGCGAGGGCGAAGTTTACCGCCTTAGCGCCGAGATAGCTGCCGCCGATACCTACACATACCACATAATCACAATTCTCGCGGAGACGCTCAGCTGTCGCGTTGATGCGCTCGACAAGCGCTTCCGGAGTCTCGGAGGGAAGGTGGAGCCAGCCGAGGAAATCATTGCCGGCGCCTGTACCCTCGTTAAGTGTGGTAAGAGCTTCTACTGATGTATCTTTCAGTGCCTCATACTCCTTCTCTGCGAAGTATACGGCATGCTGAAGGTCCAATTCAATTGTCTTCATAAGGATTATATTATATAATGTCTGTTTGTCTGAATATTTATATCATAAAAGGAGAATCCCTCCATTAAGTATAACGCCATGTCGCCGTCATGGGTTTAAGTGAATGAGCTGGTAATCCCTTTAATTGCAGTGCGCGGACTTTTCCCTTCATATAGAATTTCCCATACGCAGTTAAGGATAGGCATCTCCACATCCGGACCCTGGACGTTAATCTCCTGAATACATTTGGTGCCGTAATATCCCTCCGCCACCATTGCCATTTCCATCATCGCCGCCTTCACGCTGTAACCTTTCCCTATCATTGATCCGAAGTTATGATTTCGTGAGAAGCGGCTGTAAGCGGTGACAAGGAGGTCGCCGAGATATGCCGAGCGGTCGATATCGCGCGAAGGCATAGGAGCCATAGCGTCAATAAAGCGGTCCATCTCGCGGATAGCATTGCAGACCATCATAGCCATGAAGTTATCACCGGTCTTCATACCGTTGATTATACCCGCCATTATCGCATAGACATTTTTCAACACGGCGGCATATTCTATACCGTCGACATCAGAGGAGACAATGGTCTTCATCCTCTTCCCGGCAAGGAGAGCCGCAAATTCCCGACTCTTGGCGAGGTCATGGCAACCGATGGTGAGATAGCTGAGGCGCTCCAGCGCCACCTCCTCCGCATGACAGGGACCACCGATGACCAGCATATTGTCGGGATCGCAGCCGAAGCGATGCACGATATAATCCGTGACAATCATATTATGATCAGGCACGATACCCTTTACAGCCGACACTATATTCTTGTCGCGGATATCAACAGTGATCTTATCCGCCGTGTCCTTGAAATAGGGGGAGGGGGTGACAAAGAGAAGTGTGTCTGCCAGCCGGCACGCATGATTGATGTCGGACGTGAAATCAATACGGGAGACGTCAAAGCTCACATCGCTGAGATAGACCGGGTTATGACCCGATTTAATAAAATCATCTATACGGTCCTGTCGATGGATATACCATATTATGCGGTCGCAGTTGGCAAGGAGAAGCTTGGCTAATGCCGTAGCCCAGCTTCCTCCTCCTATCACTGCAATTTTTCTTATGGCTTCCATCACTCAGCCCCTTTCTGCCCGCTCTCCGCGGCATTTTCCCCTTCAGCCTCTTCCTCTGTCTTGGCTTTCTTTTCGGGACGCATCTGAGGGAAGAGCAATACTTCCTGGATGGTGTTCTGACCTGTCAGGAGCATTGCGAGGCGGTCCATACCGATACCCATACCTGATGTGGGGGGCATACCATATTCAAGGGCGCGGATAAAGTCGGCATCAATAATCATCGCCTCGTCATCTCCCTTGTCGGCAAGACGCATCTGCTCTACGAAGCGCTCATACTGATCGATCGGGTCGTTGAGCTCGGAGTAGGCGTTGGCAAGCTCCTTGCCGTTTACCATAAGCTCGAAACGCTCGGTCAATTCAGGGTTCTCGCGATGACGCTTGGTAAGAGGTGACATCTCGATGGGATAGTCAGTGACAAATGTAGGCTGGATGAAGCTTCCCTCGCAGGTCTCGCCGAAGATCTCATCGATAAGCTTGCCTTTTCCCATGGAGGGATCCACTTCAATGCCACGTTCCTTGCAGAATGCACGGAGCTCATCCTCGCTCTTGCCGGTGATATCGAATCCTGTCTTCTCCTTTATGGCATCGGTCATGGTGATGCGGCGGTAAGGAGCCTTGAAGCTGATGAGATTATCGCCCACCTGAACTTCAGTGCTTCCTGTCACGTCGATGGCAATCTTCTCAAGCATACGCTCCGTGAAGTCCATCATCCAGTTATAGTCTTTATAGGAGACATATATCTCCATAGCGGTAAACTCAGGGTTATGAGTGCGGTCCATACCTTCGTTACGGAAGTTACGGGAGAACTCATACACCCCCTCGAAGCCGCCCACGATGAGGCGTTTGAGATAGAGCTCGTTGGCGATACGGAGATAGAGAGGTATATCCAATGCGTTATGGTGAGTCACGAAAGGACGCGCCGCCGCGCCGCCGGGGATTGACTGCAATACGGGAGTGTCCACCTCGAGATAACCGTGCGAATTAAAGAATTCGCGCATTGAATTGAACATCTTGGTACGCTTCACGAAGATATCGCGCACTCCGGGATTGACCACGAGGTCGACATAACGGCGACGATAACGCTGCTCGGGGTCAGTGAATGCGTCATATGCCTTTCCATCCTTCATCTTCACGATAGGGAGGGGTCGGAGACTTTTGGCAAGAACAGTGAGCTCCTGCGCATGGATGGAGATCTCGCCGGTCTTGGTGCGGAATACATATCCTTTCACACCGATAAAATCACCGATATCAAGCAGCTTCTTGAAAACCACATTATACAGATCCTTATCCTCTCCGGGACATAGGTCGTCGCGGCTTACATAGACCTGGATACGTCCGTCGGCATCCTGAAGCTCCATGAAGGAAGCCTTGCCCATGATGCGGCGGCTCATGATTCGGCCTGCCACTGTCACCTCGCGCGGGGGAGTAAGGTCATCATCGAAATTCTCCTTGATCTCCACCGTGTGACCGGTCACTTTATATTCCGCAGCAGGAAAAGGCTCGATACCGCGCTCGCGGAGCGCCTCCATACTGTTGCGTCTCACTATTTCTTGTTCTGTCAATTCTTCTTTTGCCATATCTGCATGATTTTGCGCAAAGATAATAAAAAATCACCTATTTCCCTATTGCATCGCTTTAAAACTCGCTCCCCCTCCCTGTCCGACACGCTCAATATCGGCTGTTTTATCTCTCTTTACTGAAGATATCGGGAAATATTTCCAACAGCTCCTCTATAATGCGTTGTGCGCGCGGGTCTCCTTTTTCCGCCCCCGCCTTGTAATTTTCCAAAGCTTTCTCATAGTTATAATCCACTCCCTTCGCCGAGGAGTAAGCATCGCCAATGAGAGTGTATGCTTCCGGAATATCCCCTTCGACGGCACGCCGGAAGAGAAGGAACGCCACTGCATCCGCTCCTGCCTCAGCAGCCTCCTTCCCCGCTCTCAATGCCTCTTCGGGAGAAAGAGTATTCAGACGTGCCTCCTCGATATACCATAATGGCATCTCCGCATCGGCATATCCTCCCCGGACAGCATCAAGATAGAGCTGACGCGCCATGAGGCTGTCCCGCTCCACGCCTATTCCCTTGCGGTACAGATCCCCTAAATGAGCCTTGGCTGTAGCTACGCCGCTGTCTGCCGAGCGTTGCAGTAATTCGATTGCCTTGAGGCTACGCGCTGATGATAAGGGGGAAGCGAGAGTATCCTCCGAAAGCAGAAGATATGCCATATTGGAGAGAGCCTTTGCATCTCCCGCGTCCGCGGCTTTGCCAAGCCAATACCACGCGGAGTCGGGAGCAGTAGTGTATAATTTGAATCCTAAATAATTCTGAGCCGGAGCATATCCTCTCCGTGCGCTCTCCTTCAGCAATGTCATGGCGCGCAGACTGTCTGCCGGAATGGAGTCGAATCCTCTTTCATAGAGTGTGGATAGATGATATAGTGCTGACGGGGCTGTGTCCTGCTCCAATGCCCTTACCATTTCAGCCAATGATCTGCCGGATGATATGCGCGCAGACCTTGGCTCACTGCCATAAATCGCTGCCGGAAGCAGAAACATCAGAGAAAATATCAGGGGAAGGAACAGACCTCGTTTTTTCATTATTAATCTTTTTTTACCTATCTTTGTCAATATAACAAAGGAAATACTTAAAAATATAGGATTATGAAAAAGATTCTCACCCTCGCGATGATTGTTATGGCATCTGTCTCCTCTTTATTCACCATCAAGGCGGCGGCAGAGACAACGTCTCCCTCTTATCCGGGAGGGGAGACCGCCATGACCTCCTTCATAGCCGCCAACCTTCATTATCCCGAATATGCCAAAGAGAATGGCATCGAGGGAGTGATACCCGTAGGGTTTGTGGTAAAGAAGGATGGCACATTGGCTGATGTGAAGGTATTAAGATATCTTGACCCTGATATGGAAGCTGAGGCAATCAGGGTGGTGACGCTGATGCCGAAATGGACCCCCGCTTTGCAGGATGGCACTCCTATCGATGCCCCGGCAACTGTTGAAATCAAATTTATCAACGAATAAAATCGATAACTACCTGATAAATCAATATCACAGGATTATCATAAAACACTGCGCCTGCCCGTCAAGAGATCCGGCAGGCGTAATTTTTTTATATCCCCACCTCGTAAAAGATAGATACTGACTGTCATTCAGACAGTTGGGAAATGATATGAGGAATTTCTCCAAAAGAGAGGATAAAATATCAAAAATATTTTTCACTCTAAATTTGCATAAATAAATTTAATGTTATACTTTTGCCAATGAAATAAGAAAATCTATTACTTCTGTTGCAAATATAAAGATATTTGATTGACAAAATAAAGTTTTTCAGGTAATCTTAAATACAAAATGTTATGACACTCTTCTCAAGAGTGAGAAGAGCTTAGCAAAAAGTCATGGCATGAAAAAGATAGATGCAGGTCATAGAAAATAAGAAATTAAAAGCCTTACGTTGCAATTTTGATAACTGATTGAAATCTTATTTGAATGGTTGTAGAAGGTCAGATAAGAGTGATGACCGCAAAGAGGATTCATCCCTTAGGTAATAGTCAATTACGCTGATGTTATTAAGGCGGGGAAACGGAGGATCGGATCGATCCCCGTTTTCATATCCGCTCATGGATTATAAATTTGATTGAATTGAAAGTTCGTACGTCACATGATATGAATAAGATGATTTGATTCAACCTAATTTTAATCGCGGAGGAGGCAAATCGTGATGATTCGCCTCCTCCATTCTTTTTCGCAATATCTGACTTTCTTATACAATCTGCCATAAGGCTATGGCGGCGCTGCAGGATACATTGAGAGAATGTTTAGTGCCATACTGCGGTATCTCGAGGCATATGTCGGCGATATCGACAATACGCTGATCGACACCCTCCACCTCATTGCCTACCACAAGCACGACGCGCTCCCCCTCCCGGCGATGATATTCGCGCAGCGACAGCGAGCCATGTGTCTGCTCCAGCACAAGAATCCTCCATCCCTCCTCCTTCAGCCGCAAAGTCTCAGCCAAGGCATCCTCCGCATAGCTCCATGCCACCGACTCCTCCGCGCCCAGCGCGCTCTTAGCTATCTCCGGATGAGGAGGACGGCCCGTGATGCCGCAAAGGATGACGCTGTCGATGAGAAAAGCATCCGATGTGCGGAAGATAGCGCCGACATTATGCATCGAACGCACATTGTCGCAGAGCACCCTTACCGGTAATTTCTCCATCGCCCTGTACCCCTCCACATCGCAGCGGGTCAGCTCGATGATATTCTTCTTCTTCATCCCCTTATCTCCTTCAGCTTAACTCCAACATCCTCTCAATGGAGCGCACAGCCTTCGCCGCCACTTCCGCATCCACATGAATCTCCGGAGTCTCGTCGCGCAGACACTCATACACCTTCTGAAGAGTATTGAGCTTCATATAGTCACATTCATTGCATTGACATCCCGCCTCATCGGGAGGAGCGGGGATAAATCTCTTTTCGGGGCATTTCAGTCGCATCTCCCGCAAGATACCGCTCTCGGTGACCACTATATACTCCGGAGCGTCATCCTCCTGAGCAAAAGCAAGGAGAGCCGCCGTAGAGCCTACCTTATCGGCTATCAGCTGCAAGGGCCGTTTACATTCAGGATGCACGAGCACCTTCGCCTCGGGATGAGCCTTCTTCAATTCGAGAATCTTTTCGAGAGAGAAACGGTCATGCACATGACACGCCCCGGGCCATAACACCATCTCGCGCCCGGTGACGGAATTGATATAGCTTCCCAAGTTGCGGTCCGGACCGAAGATGATCTTCTCATCCGCAGGAAGAGCCGACACTATCTTGAGGGCATTGCCGGAAGTGACCACTATATCGGTATGAGCCTTCACGGCGGCGGATGTATTGACATAGCTGATAACGGTATGATCCGGATGAGCCTCCACGAATGTCTTGAAATCATCAGCCGGACAACTGTCGGCAAGCGAACATCCGGCATCCATATCCGGTACAAGCACTTTCTTGTCGGGAGAGAGAATCTTGGCTGTCTCGCCCATAAAATGCACCCCACACATTACTATTATATCCGCATCCGTCTCCGCAGCCTTACGTGCCAATGCCAGAGAGTCGCCTATGAAGTCGGCTATCTCCTGAATCTCGTCACGCTGATAGTAATGCGCCATGATGAGCGCGTTCTTCTCCTTCTTGAGTCGCAATATGGTCTCTTTCATACCTTGATAGTTTTTCGTATCGTGATCGTTTAGTGTTGCAAAGTTAGCCATTTTTCCTTTCTCATCCGCTTCCGGAGGGATTTTTATTTTTTTATTTATAAGATGAATTTTAAATCTAAAAATTTTCCAAAAAAACCAAACAACAATAATAAAGGGTGTCGATAAGTATTATAACTTTTCCGCTTAAAATTTGGATTTATGAGTTATTGAGCTCTGTAAACCGGTTATTGACACTTTATCTACATATGGTTATGCTGAT
Source organism: Bacteroidales bacterium (assembly GCA_014800895.1). Classification (GTDB taxonomy): domain Bacteria; phylum Bacteroidota; class Bacteroidia; order Bacteroidales; family Muribaculaceae; genus Lepagella. The sequence continues at coordinate 2,259 of JAAVFG010000012.1, read as the reverse complement.
TTTCAATCAGATATAATGCTTTACTTACACCCTGTAGATAACTATGGATGTCAATAAATTCAGCCCTCCGGAGGAGCTCGATCTGTTGAAAAGTGTATATAAACATGTCAAAAACGCTGCTCATAACATCTCAATAACTATCTCTCCATTCTCTTGCATACCTCTTTTTGAGGCGACCTATAAAAAGAGCGGAGCTGCGCAAGACTCCTCCATCCTATTTATCTACCACTTATCAAAGGGTTTTCTACATACTTATGATAGGGTTATCTACAAGTTATCTACAGGTAAGGATTGAGTTTTTTTATTATACTTTGTTTTGCACCCTTAATAATTATTGCTAATTTTACAGCAAATTAGTCTGCCTTACCCTGGCAATAGATAAATGAGAATCCGTATAGCAATCTATATAATCTCCGTTTGCTTATTTTTCAGTTGTTCGGATGATAAGCATGACGGACGTCTGACACATATATCCGAGATAGTTTCAGCATCTCCGCAAGAGGCGTTAAGCAGTCTTGACACCATAGACTATGGCTCGCTTTCTGACGAGGATAAGCATTTCTATGACTTCCTCACCATAAAGGCTAATGACAAGGCTTACATATCTCATACCTCCGACAGCCTCTTCATGCGTGTCCGCGACTATTATTCAAATCATAGCAGAGAGTTATATCCGGAAGTCTTATATTATGGCGGACGGGTATACAGCGATTTAGGCGACTATCCCACTGCACTCAAATATTTTCAGGCAGCGTTGGATCTCCTGCCGGAGGAAACCGACAATCCGGAGCTTCGTGGCTACGTATTGAGTCAGACAGGAGGGCTACTCAATAATTTACGCCTCTATAAGGAGGCAATTCCATATGTGGAGGGTTCGTTGGAATTGGATGTGACATTCAGTGACTCTATAAATGAAGTGTATGATTTGCAATTATTAGGTTCGATATATGAGCGAGCACATGAATATGATAAGGCTGAGAAATATTTCTTTGAAGCATTAGATAAGAGCAGATATATGCCTGAATCGTTTGGAGCCAAATCGCGTATGCGCATAGCAGGCATTAAATATCGGAAGGGAGAGATAGACTCTGCCCTTCTATTTATCCGTAATACTCCGGATGAGGTAAAGCCGATAACTCGCAATAGTGCCTTGGCGCGGGGTGCCGAGATATACCTTGCCGCCGGCATGAACGACTCTGCCTATCATTATGCGCTCGAACTGGTGAATAGTAAGGATAATATAAACAAGAAGAGCGGATACTCCGTATTGCTCTCTCCTGAGCTTCGACCACGGTTACATCCCGATACCATATATAGATATTATAACTCATACTTAGCTCTTTTAGAATCCTACCTCAATGAAAACGAGAATGAGTTGGCGGTCAATCAACAATCCCTCTATAATTATGAATTACATGAGAAGGGACGTCACGAAGCAGAGAAGTCTAACGCGACTCTCATGAAATGGATTATAGTCGTATCTTTCTTCTCACTTGTGATGGCGGTGGCAATATTATGGATGAAAAACAGAAACAAAAACAATATCATCAGGCTCCGGGAGGCATTGGAGAATGTCAGCAGACTCAGGGAGTCTCTCTCGCTCCGCGAAGATGATAATACGGAGAAGAAAACCAATATAGAGACATTTCCGGCAGGGGAATCACAGGTAACGGTCAAGACCCTTAGGGATAGACTCAGGCACCAATTCTTATCGCTGTATAATGAAAACTGCAGCCAGCCATATCAGGTCTCTCACCTGATAATTCAGTCCGAAGCATATCGTAAGCTTCAAGACCTTATTGTAAATGGTGAGCAGCTGAAAGACAGCGATCCTCTTTGGAGAGATATAGAGGCGGTGGTCCTGTCAGAATCCGGACAGTTTATCGAGCGTCTTCACCAGCTTTCAGGAGGACGGTTGACCTCTAATGACTTACATACGGCGCTTCTGATCAAATGTGGAGTTGCTCCCAAACAGATGGCAGTTTTGCTCAATCGCTCCAAGGGAGCGATTGTCTCACGCAGGGAATCCCTTTGTCTCAGAATGTTTGACGAAAAGATGGGTGTAAAGGTAATTGATGGAGTAATTCGCTTGTTATAAGCTGATTATAATTTTTGGATATAGATATTGACAGTACGGAAAAAGAGGCTGTCTAACAAGTTTAGGCGGTCTCTTTTTTCGTTCAGTCCGGCTAAAAAATAAGGCTTTCATGCTGAAATTCAGCGCGAAAGCCTTTGCTATGTCATAGATTTTTAGTAAAT
>JAAVFG010000011.1 GCA_014800895.1 Bacteroidales bacterium | reverse complement strand
AATGCCCCGGATGCTTCATTCGAATTTGCTTCTTCCTACCCATCCGCACATCAGGGTGGAAATTACTTTGACTCCAATGGTGAGGATCTCATCTCCGGCGTTGTGAGCGATGGATCCGAAGAGGCTTTCTTCTCCTACTCTTCCGAACCGCTATATAGAGATAATCCCGCACCGGGGATCGCATACGGAGCATTTACGCAATACTACCCTTTCGGGGTGGATTACACCAATATCCCTACCAACATTTCAGATATAAACGAAAACCCGGATGAGAAAAATAAATTTTCTCATCTTATCTCCAAAATCTATGTGAATTTCACTAATCAGCAGGCATACGATATTCAGGGGATAGCAGTCAGCGCCCTGGATTTCGAGCCCGTTATCGCCGCCTTCGCCGACTGGCAGGCAAATGTAGATGAAAATGGAAACAGAGGTAAATTTGCTCCTCCTGCCGCAACGGAAATAAAAGATCTCTTCTCCGTCACTCTCCAGCCATCCGGAAAGGAGAAAGGATGGAACGAGATTCTCTTTGATTTCGACCCTAAATTTAAAGGGACTCTCCCTCCGGGCATGGATAGCGAAAAGGATCTGCTAAAAGCAGATATAATAATCAGCAACGCCACCCCGAGAATAGAGGCTGCCAACCGTTTCTTCTCATGGACAGGCAACCAGTCGCTCTCTCAGTCGGTGATAAACGTGCTCAACGATCCGCAGATCAATCCTATCGGGCATCCGGTCGTGACTTATTATATAAAAGTATTATAATAATCCGCGCGAAGCTCTTCCCGTCGCCTCCCTTATCTGAAGATAATCCGCGCGAAGCTCTTCCCGCCGCCTCCCTTATCTAAAGATAACCCGCGCGAAGCTGTTCCCGCTTACGGCTCTGCCGTTTATCTTCCGCCTTAATTTGATTAATTAATAAAAAAATAAAATATGGGAAATAATCCTTCAATGGCCTACGTAGTGGCTCTCATCATCTCTATCCTTTCTCTCCTTATCGCCGCCGGCATCACCTACGCAATCCCTAACCGTCCCGGAGGCTCAGATATCAAAACCAGCAAGGTATGGTTTTATATCTTCATGATTGTGGCTTTAGTCCTCTCTCTCGTAATCAATATCTATACTGCCTCCACTATAAAGATTCCGACACGCCACGATGCCTACCTTTCCGCCTCTCTTTGGGCGGGTGGCGTTTCTGTGTTGTTCTACTTTGTCGTTGGTCTGCTCCTCAGCAAGGGGATGAGCCGCGGCAAATTAGGAAGATGGTTCTAAGATACCTGATTCTTCAATCATTAATGTCAACCTGCTAAAAGAGATTTGAAAAAGTGGACGATAAACTCTTTATAATAGCTGTCGGAGGCACAGGGATGAGATGCCTGGAGGCATTCGTGCATCTCTGCGCCGCCGGAATGATGGATAACAGAACCATCGAGATACTCACTATTGACACTGATAACAATAACGGCAATAAAGGGCGCGTTGAGGAACTCATCAATAAGTACAATGCCATCAAGACAAGCGACCCTGACAAAAAGGGCGGCGAGTCAACGGCTGATACTTTCTTCTCCGCAAAGCTCAACCTTTTCCGTTTCTACACTGATTACTCTTCCGAAACGCGCAAGAACTACAAGGAGTTGGCTCATACTCGCGGTCTCTCCCAGAAGGATAGGGATGATAACGCGGATCTCTCCGAACTCTTCTTTGATAAGGAGACCGTTCAGGAATTTCCCTTGAATCATGGCTATCGCGCCCAGACCCATCTCGGGTCAATGCTCATCTATCACGCTATCATCGAAGCGGCGATCAAAGCTAAGAAAGGCGGTGCTGATGTAAAGGATATTGACAAGGAATTGCAGGAGTTTCTCATTCTTCTCAATAATAATGCCAACAATGCGCGTGTGTTCGTATTCGGATCTGTATTCGGAGGAACCGGGGCATCATCCATTCCCGTGATACCCGTGGCTCTCCGTGAGGCTCTCGGCATTATATCGGGAGGTAATAATGAGATAAATTTTGATAAAGTGAAATTTGCCTCCACCCTCCTCACTGATTACTTCTCTTTCTCCCTTCCCGATGACGAACAGAAGAAGAAGGAGAAAGTGATAGCCGATTCCGCCAACTTCGCTCTCAATTCTCAGGCGGCTATGGCTTTCTATGAGTCTGACCCGACAGTGCGCGAGTCCTATAAATTCCTTTATCATATAGGTTGGCCCGCCTCCTCACGAATAAATTACTCCGAGTCTCGCTTGGGCGAGGTCATTACAGGAGGTAGCGATCAGCGCAATCCCTGTCATTTCGTGGAGCTATTAGCCGCATGTGCAGCCTTTGATTTCTTCACGAGAAAAGATCTCCCCTCTACGAAGGCACAGTATCTCTTCCGCTCCGTGGAGGAGACCGATGGCAAGAAACTGCGTCTCACCGGCGAGAGTTTCGTAGGTCCTGATTATGGTCCGATTTTCGAGGAGAAACTCGGTTCGCTTCTATCTCTCTCCCATCTCCTCCTCTCTCATTTCGGAGGTGCATTTGACGGAAGAGTGGGGACAATCGCTTTCCGCGACGAGATGGCACAGCGAAACTTCCCCGATTTCCTCTCTCTATCCGACGAACAGGGCAAGCTGCTGGATGATTATCTCAAGACGTTTGCCTACTCCGTTCAGTCGGGGCGCTTTAATCCCGGGTGGATATTCCAGATTAAGAACACTATTGACGGGCAATTCATCTTTACTAATGAATCTCTCTCCCTCGAGCCTAAGGTGCTTGCCAACGTTGACCCGGGGGGCATATATAATGACAATCGTTTCAACTGGAAAGCGGGACTTGGCTTTGGCTCCACACTTGCCCGAAGAATGGATAAATTCCTTGACAAAGTGAAAGATTCATCCGTGCGCCCCACAAAGCAGCAGGGTGAGTCAATAAAGGAGAAGTTTATTGCCACTCTCTACAATGCCATCACTAAATCTCAGTCTAATTCTCATCTTACAGGTACCTTATCATGAGTAACAGATCTTTAGTAATCGATGTAGTCAATGAGGTGCCGCAAGGTGATCTCAATAACTGGAATGTCTTAGGAAATGCCGGCACATTCATCCGCGAAATAAAAACTCCTGATCTTGCGAAAGATGCCGACACAGCGAGTATCGTGTCCGGTATTCCCACCGCTTTCGCTCGTGTAGACCTCTTCAAGCAGGCATTCAACTCCAAAATAGGGAGCGAGACCACCTCTTCCAACCGCAATCTCTACAATTATTATGATGAATTGGTGGATGAATGGAGAGGTTTCGTCGCTGCCATAGCTCTCGACTATTCCAATATTCGTGCCCGTCGCATCGATATGGTGTATAGCGATGGGAAAGATACTGGAACGACTGCCAATATCTATGAACCAAAGGGTGCTTTCGGCAATATGTTGCTTGAAAGACGTGAAAGATGGTGCGAGCAGGGCAGAGAGGAGAATGACAAGGGGACACCTTATATCAATATTATAAAATATGATGGAAGAGTAGTCGGAGCAACCGCGCCCGAGACTCTTCTCTTCACCTCCCCCGGTTATACAGTCTCCTCGTCCGAAGATCGTCCGTGGGTGAGCAGGAAAGGGAAATTTACTAATCCCCTCAAGGGGTCTGTTTCCGAAGCTCAGCTCCAAACCCTCTACGCCTATGCCGATCATCTTCTCAAAAATCTTAATGAGCTCGAGACATACTTCCCGCATAAATTGGGAATTGATCTCAACCCGGTGCGCACTAATCTCGAGCGCTGGAAAGATGAGATGGAGACTTATGCTTCTTCGCACACCTACAAAACAGGCGGTGGAGCTATACCTCCTGTTTCATTTGAGATGGGCGGTCCTTTCAAAGAGCTCTTTTCCCATCAGGATAAGCTATATGGAGTGGAGGGCACTTTCTCCGAAACTGCCGGTCTTAACGGAGCCAAAGCTATTGATCCGCGGCATCTCCTCCTCCCCCCGGAAGCTAAAATCGCGCGCATACATCTATCTTCGGAATATATGCGGAATCCGGAGAAGATAAGAACACTACCCGTCTATCTCCTGCGGGCTGATATCAAGAACGAAAAGGATGAGAGAGCATTCTTCGCGCTCCCACTCTCCGCGCAGGGTCTGAATGTATTCGGCAAAGCTATCGGCGCGCTGGTAGGTATCGGCGACTCCGCAAGCGGCGAACTTAACGGTTCGCTCTCCGCAGTATATGACCCCGACGCCGAAACAGATAACCTTGAAGTGGAGTTTCAAATCACCACCATTGAGGGAATAACCCGAAGATATGCACAGCAATACACGGTCGGAAGAGATATCCTCTTCTCCGATAAAGATATTCTGCTATGGCCCAATTTCATTTCAAAACAATGGAATAAATACTACCTTTATTCCGAACTTCCGCACAATTCCCGCGGACAAGGCTATCGCGCCTATCCTTTTGTGGGTGATATCTCAGATCCCTATTTCCGTATCCTGACCAACGATGATGAATCTCCCCTTCTTCTTGCAGAAAATGGAGTTATCACAGCGGATAAGAATAAGGTGGATGCCCGGATCCTTGTGGGTATCAACGAGCGACTTACCAATGAATATAAATATGAGATATATAGCTCCGACAAGCCATTCAAGGGTATCGCTCTGCAAGCTCCCGGAGGTGAAGAGGGAGGATATCTGATTATCAATTATTCCAACGATCCGACTTCCACCCTGCCACGCGACATGCTCAGCTCCTCGAAAGCTTTGGGAGAGGTGACTGTAGGTATCGACTTCGGATCTACCAATACCTCCGTAGCTTATTCGGATATGGATGGTGTGCCGGAGGGATTCAGCTTCACCAATCAGAGAGTGTCTCTTCTTGACCGTGAGGAGAAAGGTTCGAAGGCGGGTCTCCAGCCTAACCGTGTCCTTTTCTTTCAGGCTCCCGAGCGTCCCGTGCAGAGCAACAACGTGCATAGTATCCTTACCATACATCCCGAGAACCGTCTTCAGGTCAACGGTAATGATGAGGATATCATCACCCGTCTGAGCCGGGAAGTGGAGGGAGGATTCCCATGCTTCATGGATAACCTCCCCGTCAGCAATGTCTCGGAGGATATCATCTCCTTGCGATTCAACCGTATCGGACAGGTGGAGCAGGTACATAACATGAAATGGAGCAATCCGGACAAGGATGTCGCACGTAAAAAGGCATACCTCCGCACTCTCATGCTTCATATATATGCCGAAATGTTCCGAATGGAGAAAGTGCCGGTCACTCTCCGATGGTCCTATCCCTCGGCTATGAACAATCAGCTGCTCAACAAGTACCAGCTTATCTGGGATGATCTCGCTCTCCTTTCTCCCGTTTCCAACGCAAAGGGGGATAAGTATAAACTGAATATCAGTAAGGCTCAAAGAAACCTTACCTTTGATTCGCATGCTCCCAAGCCGATGCAGCCGATGACTGGCAATCCGGCAACCACACCTTCCCCTTCTCTCTCCTCTCCTAAGGAAACGTCACAGCCTGTGGACACCGCGGAACTGATGGCGAATTTGAAACTCTGTCTTCAGCAACAACAGACCCTGACACAGATGCTGGGCATGCCAATGCCTGCCGAACTTCTTGCAAACGTTCAGTCTCAGTTGCAAGATTTAGGGCAGCAGATAACAGATATCACCGCTAAGTTGGCATCGCCTCAATCAGCGGCGCCATCTTCCGGCTTTGCAGCTCAACCGGCACAAACCGCAGGCTTCGCGCAAGCACAAACTGCTCCTTCAGGTTTCGCGGCAGCCCCCTCCGGTTTCCAATCACAACAGGGAGTGACCGGGTTTGCAGAGCAAACCAAACCTGAAAACCAAGAGAAGAATGAGCTACCTGATATAGCGCCGGATGATCCCAACAGGATTGTAAGGTATAATCCCGAGCGGTTATTCCGCGACGCGACAGCCAATAATTCGCTCACCGAGGCTAACGCCGTGGCTAATTTCATATCCTCTTCTCATGCCAATAAGGATATCCTCACGCTCTGCTTCGACATAGGCGGAAGCACCACTGATATCTCAGCCCTCTATCGTCTTAACGAGGGAATCACTATGATAAAGCAGAACTCCATTCGATTCGCAGCTCAACGTGTATCGGGTGCAACACGCTATGTGAAGGAGTTTGAGAATGTACTGCGTTCGGTATGCAGCCGTTTCAACATAGATATCCTCGGACTAAATGTCGGAGACAACCGTTTCACTCCCGAGACAGCTTCCTACTATTTCGATCAGATAGTGGATAGATTGTCGGAGGAACAGCTCCCCGATTTCTACCGTCTGATTCTTGCAGAGGCACCGGGACTGATGTGGGTCAACATGTATGTCACCGGTCTGCTGATGTATTATGCAGGGCAGATCTCCGCCAAACTTATCAAGGATATAGAGCGCACCGATAATAGCGAAATAATCGGAGGTCAGAAATATTGGCCCGAGATAAATATATGTTTCGCCGGTAAGGGTTCCCGACTGATGCAATGGCTCGCGGCTACCCAGCCTGACCTTGCCAATCAGTATTATATGCAGATGTTCCAGAGCGGTTTTGGAAACGGCGGATATACCGAGAATCGTATCATTATCGAGCTCCCCCCGATGGAGAAAGGAGCCGATATAAAATATGAGGTGTCAAAAGGACTTGCAAAGAATATCACCGAGCTTTGCAATCCTGCCGGAGATAATGAAACTGAGATAATCGGCGAGTCCGGTTTCTCATGTGTCACCCGGGATAACCGTATCCTCCCTCTTGAGCCGATTAATTCCATCACTCCGGAGATGATCGAATACATTGGCACCCGTTTCTCTCCTTCGGCACAGACCGGAGAGAAATTCCGTGATTTCTGCCGTGTATTCCATCAGACTTCCCGCCAGCTGCTCAATCTGGACATACCGGATGATTTCTTTGATAAAAAGGCTTCCAATCTCAATATCACGTCATATGTGCAACAGATGCCCGAATACATCCATGCTCACCGTGAGAAGAGCAATAACAATGGAAAATTTGATTTCGTGGCGCCCATCATTATATTGGAGGGAATGAATTTCTATGATAATCATCTTTTAAAGGCTCTAAAATGAGTCAGAGAGTAATAATATCGATTTCGGCTAAGGATATTCTCCTTTCCCGTGCCGTAGAGGATCGTGATCTTCCTGTCCCCTTTCCGAGGATGGGAAGATCTGTTCCTCTGCGCGATTTCGGAGGAGAAAGGGCTGCCGCGCCAGATTACCGCATAGGTAAGGCTTTCAATGCAAACTTCCTTGAACTCTTCGTCGATTACCCCGGCATAAAGGAGAATACGGAGATCGTGATTGAAGCGGAGGCGAATATTTCAAAGGAGAAACTGGAGGGTATACGGAATGAACTCATCAAATGGGGGTTCACCAATTCCTATCCGGCACGACGCGATGCACTTCTCTGCGATATTTTTGCTCGTGACTTCGATTATAAAGGGATTGTAGTGGTGTTTTCGGATGGGACAGACCTCTATATCTCCACCTATTCCCCGGAGCGTAAGGATAGTTTCGCTCGCTCAGTATTCCGTGGGCTCGGAAGAGATAACCGTACCGATACAGTAGCTGATATCATATGGGATCAAATAAAAAACCGCACCTTGGATCTCCATAAGGAGAGTCAGATGACCGCTTTGAGAGAGGAGGCTGAGAAATTCCTTAAAAGTGGAAGAAGCGAAAAGAACGGCTGCATACGCCTTTCCGATGGTCAGGAGTATGATTATATCCTGAGCCGACAGGAATTGCGTGCGCGCAGCAGCTCGGAAATATCTCTTGATGACCGCTTCACGGATCTACTGATATCCCAAGGCTTGGGCGACCGCACCAATTCCATCCTCATCCTGCGCGGAGATGCGATCGGAAACAGATTCATTGAAGAGGAGATGGCTGAAGCCTTTGCAAAAGTGGAGGAAGACACCGGCGCTGTGGCGGAAGCCGCCGACCGCGAACTCCTGTCTATGACTATGGATAAAGTCAAGACGGTGCCTACTGTCGAGAAAAAAGGGGTAACTATGGCTCCACCTCCCCAATCTTCCGAAATAGAAGCCGCATATACTGAAACAGAGAAGAGAAAAGGGAATGACAGAAATGATATTCCTCCTTTCCTTCCCATCAGGATTTCCGCTTCGATTTCAAAAGAGAAGAGAGGCTTCTTAAAGAAAGTGCAGGTCTTGAAGATTCATCTGGAGAGCATGGATCATTTTCCACTCCCATATGAGAGCGTCCTCTGTATTCAAGAGCGTCCTCTCACTTCAATCGAAGAGAGGAATGTAGTGGAAAGATTTGAGAAGGGTGAGATACTTGACTCCTTCTTCTCCTATGACCTTCCGCTGTCTCATCTGAAGGATACGAATACACTGCGTATATATTTCAAACCCTCCCCTACCGAGGAGATAGGAATTAACAACGCCTATGACTCCCCTCCCCTTACGATTGACCTTTCTCATGGGGAAGGGGAATATAAAAACTTTTAACCTTACATCTGCTTATGGCATCAAAAAATATACTTTGTCCTTATTGCTTTGAGGAGTTTGATAATACTCAGGCATGGTATCAATGCGAGAGTGACGAACGGGATTCCGACGGGGAATTCCGTTGCGAGCGTGTCGTATCGAAAAACTATGACCGTTATTGGAACGGTGAGGATCTTCTGATGAGAAACGTATGGCAGATGAAGGGCGGACTCATGTCCCGCCTTTTCGGACCGAAGTTCAATGCGCAGAATTGTCCTCAATGCGGCTATTCCTCCCGACGTTTCGTCTGCCCCCATTGCTTCAACTGGCTACCTACCGATATGATCGAAGGCGGGGCTGAGATTATTTCCGTTATCGGTTCCCCCTCGAGCGGCAAGACCAACTATATCGTCGCGCTTATCCATGAGATGCGGAAATACGGCTATAAGATGGATCTGCAGGTCACCCCGACTCAAATCTATCGTGACGGCCATAAGGATGAGTCCACACAGAATATGTTCAATAAGTTTGATACCAAATTATTCAAGGATGGGGAGGCTCTCGATAAAACCGCTGTCAATAAAAAGGATATACCCTGGATCTTCCGTCTCTCGCAGCAGCAGACGGGGAAACAGATATATCTTGTGTTTTATGACACAGCGGGCGAACGTTTCCTTGAAAACCTCAAGAATAATGTGAAGTATCTCAAGAAGTCCTCGGGAGTTATAGTTATTCTCGACACTCTCTCCATCGACTTCATAGGGAGGATTCTCAAGAAGCATAATCTGGATAAGGCAGGTGGAAAATCAGCTGATTCCATACGTCAGATCCAGGATGCACTCGCCAATTTCGAAGATGAGTCAAAGTATAAGAAACCATTCGCTTTTGTGTTCAGTAAATTTGACTCGGTGCTTGATCATACCGACGAGCTCAATATTGCAGCCGATGAGTTCAAGATCGGCGACCGACGCCTCGACAGCAGTTTCAAGAAGTCGGGAAAGGTGGATCTCCATAAGATTGACGCCATTTCCTCAACAATAGAACAGGCACTGCTTGATGAATGGGACGAGGGTGATTTCTGTCATTTTGTCAAAAACTGGGGAAGCAAGAAAAACAGATCCCTCCCGCCTACTGAGCAGAACCCGGACGATCCGGAGAATAATTATAAATTCTTTGGAGTGTCAGCATTCGGATCTATGCCTGATGCCCGCAATAAAGTGGAGCAGGTGACGCCTTATCGTGTGATGGATCCTCTGATATGGGTGCTCCATAAGTTGGGACAGTTTAATATTCCTCATTAACCTTAACTCTATAGCTTCATCATGAATTTTTACCACGTCATATATAATTCGTCAGAAAAGAACAGGGCGGGAAGTGCCGGATTCGGTGTCCGTGCCGCATCTGCCGATATTCCGGAGGAGATTCTTCCCGCTTTGGAGGAGAATGATATCTTCACATTCGAGGCTGTCGGTCCTGTCGTTTCTTCATCCGCGCTCGAGCAGAACCCGGATCTGATCAGTAACATCCCGGCTACATATTTCTTTAAATCTGTCACTCTTCCTGACCATGCGAAGGTTTTTGCATTAGGAAGAAAAATATATGTCGGTTATGACTATACATTCTATCTCGATGGTAATCCGGGACGCATGGGTAATTATGTGGTAGACACTTATATTTTTCCCGAGCCTCCGGACGCGGAGATATTTGAGATATTTCTTGAAAATCCTGCTGACGGCAGTAATGGCTTCATCCCTAAAGATCCTGCTCCGCGTGTCACTAATACCGAGATGCGCGATATCTCCGTTGGAGAGAATCAGCCCCTGACTGATATTTACAAATCATTCTCTTCTGAAAAGACTCCCGAGATATCCCCTACAGCGATATCTCTCCTCTTCGCCTTCATAGAGTCAATTAAGGAGAGCCGTCCTCTGCTTGTTAAAGCAGCCATCTCCGCTCCTCCCCGGCTTATGGCGGAATTAGTCCGTCTTGTGCCTCGGGAGATGATTTCTGATCTATCCTTTATAACAAATCATTATGAGGAGGGTAAAAAGCAGGGGATAAATATAGTCTTTATCAATGAGCATTACCGCTTTGAAGTGTTCCGCAAGCAATGGATATATCTGGATCTTACTGCAGGTGAAGGGTTTGTAAGCGAGGATAGCGCTATCTTCCGTCCGATGGTAGAATTGTTAGTTAAGGAAAATGATTTCTCTTCCTTGAGACTTCTCGTAAACTGGATTCTCAAAGGAGGCGACCTTGATTTCTTCACTCTCTTTGCCAATCAGATGACTAACCCTGATTTCGCTCCGCTGTTTATACGGCAGATGGAGGTGACTCCGCTTAACAATATAGAGGCAGTCAATAATTTTCACAAGAGGCTTATTGACTTTCTTCCAAATCCGGCGGCTAAAGAATGGATAGGCTCGCCGAAAGCGAAAGCCTTGCTTTCTTCCGTAATAACCCGTATAAAACAGAATATCATAGCTAAGGATATCACTCGGGAGGATGGGGAGGATATAGCTCTGGCATTTACCAAACTCCACCTTCCGAAAGAGCTCCTGCGTCAGTTCCATCTTCTGAAAGATGCCTTAGGTCATAAGGAAGAATCCGATTACGGCACAACTCTCGACCTCTGGGCGATAGCCAAGGAGGTAGGCGATGTGCTCTATCTCGGAGATCTCGTGCCGGTGCGTATCTGCGATGTGGGCAAGGCTAATCCTACAGCTCTCCACGACCTTATCGGGGAATTTATTTCTGCCGGCTATCTCACTGAGGAGGATGCGCTTCAGCGTGCCAAGGAGGATAAGAAAGCGGGACCGCATATCCTGAAGGGGATCATACGCTATCGCAAGGGTAAGGCGCAGGATATCTTCAACTGGCTTGTGGATGTGCGTGGTTTCTCAGAGGAGATGGCTGAGAAATATATGGAGGAATACCTTCCCAATACTTACCAGAAACTGCTCAAGAGCCGCATACCTTCTCTTGGGCAACGTCTGAGCGGATTTGTAAAAAAATTGATTAATAAGGGTAAAGATAACACTGATTCTGAATATGATAAGCCGGATGCCGAAAAGCCGGAAGATCAAAAAGAAGAGGACCGAAAATAATATGCTAAGTAGCTACTTATAACTTCAATTTAAGTAATGAGATATATCTTCACTATCCTTTTTTCCCTCCTCTCCTTATTCGCTTCCAACGCATACTCCGCCGAATTTGGCTTTCCTGATGGAGAGACCAACGGTCATACCGTCACTGAGGGCAAGAAACTAAATGTCCGCGCCCGTCCCTCCAAAGATGCGACGTTGATTTATCAGCTGCGCCCTTACGACCGTGTCTATTTTGACACTGACTCCGTCTATCAGGGTGACGGTGAGGAATGGATGAAAGTCACGGCAAAATGGGGTTCAGGACCGGTGATGACGGGATATGTCACCAACCTCCACCGGTTTTCAGGATTGGAGAAACGCACCGAGGATTTTGAAGCTAAAGTCGAGAAGATAAGGAGAGGAAGCCAGAGAGGAGCGAAGATGGTGGCGATTGCTTTGGCTGTCCTTTTCGCTGCCGGTGCTATCGCCTGGTATTTTCATAAAGACCCGAAAGTGCGGATTCTGGGAAAGAAAGAGAAGGGCATGAGGCGCATCTTCTTTCTAAATCCGGCACCCTACAAGTCTATTCTGATCATTACCCTTGCTTTGATATGTGGCACTTTGGCTGCCGTCGGACTGCTTCTTGCTATCGGAGGAGGAAGTTATGGAATATTATGGACAGTAAAAATTATCTGTAGCATTTTAAATGTCATCGGATATATACTTATCGTGGTGGCTGTTATAGGAGTTTTCACCAAACATGCGGAGCTATTACTTTTCGGTGCTTTAGGATTATTGATTGTAGCTTGTAATGATGACATTGTTAACTTCGGGAATAAATGCGAGGATATAGGTAAGATTTTTCTGCAGGAAGTCGATATAACCGACTATTTCCTTCAGCTTCTGCGTGACAACTGGATTCCGATTTTCATTTTCCTTTTCTTACCGCTTGCCCTTTTCCTTTCTCTCGCCTCAATCTGGCTTCTTGGCGCGGGTATCCTGATAGGGATAGAGAAGATAATGACAAACCGTTATAATATCCATCATCCCTGCCCTCATTGTCAGCAACCCTCCGAACCTGCTCGTTATCTTTCCAAGAGTGAAGCGGGATATCTCGAACTTCCCAATAAGATCCGTCTGCGTCCCGGTGCATACGGTCTGTTGCATATTACCCATCCGGTCACGGGGGAGAAGATGCCTACTACCCTTCTCAACGGACGCGACCGTCTCCCCCGTTTATGTGCCAACTGCGGAAAGAAGATTCAGGCAAATGAGGGGACGGATCTCCATATCGCTCTCGTCGGCGCGGCAATGGCTGGAAAGAGCACACTTACTCTCCGTCTCCTTGCCGAGATGATGAAAAATGTTGGGGAGAATAATGTCTCCTTTTCTGACACGGCAAACACCATGCGTGACAAGTCTATTCCATTTAAAGTGAAGTGGATCGCCAATAATGGCTATATCTCTACCGATCAGCTCCCCAATAAGACCGCCGTATCTGATACAGCCTCATTGCAGGTCAATATCTCCCGCCGTAACTCCAAGATTCCTTATCGTCTCTTCATCAATGATGTCGGCGGGGAGCTTTATGACTCCTCCAACAGAGCNAANGGTGAGAACAGAACCCGTTTTTTCCGCAATGTTGATTCCATCCTGTTTGTGGTGGATCCNCTCTCAACCGACCTTTCCGACTGTGATCCTTCCCAAAGATTCCGCCATTGGGAAAGNAATATANGGGGCGCACGNNNCAAGCTTCCGCTCCGTCANCTNATGGANACNGTNGACAATCAGCTCNNNCAATANNACCGNAATNCNAANGATGTGGATATNAANATCATCTTCCCCAAGATAGANTTAGGNTATATTCCNGCNGANTATGANATCACCTCCTCCGCNTCNCTNCAANNNTTTGCAGANNATGAGNTNGGACTCTCCTCCCTNCTCTACTGGGCNCGCNAGTTNCGGACCTTCTCCCTTTTCGCCATCTCTGCCACAACNATGCCGGAAGAAGCTAATCTCTCTCCCCTCTTCTCCACCCTTTTCCACAAGCAACTCAGAATAGTAGCTTCATAATATGATAAAGCGTTAATTCTGTCATTGTAAATACAAAACTTTGGAAAAACAAAATTAATTTCATAACTTTGCAACAGCGGTTACAGTAACCGCTGTTGCAAAGTTATGAAATTTTACGGTAGAAAAATAGAGACTGAAACTTTACGTCGCATAGAGGTCACATCTAAGAATTGCGCCCAAATGACAATTATCACTGGGAGAAGACGGATCGGTAAAACAACTCTTATCAAGCATGCGTATAACGAAAAAGATATGATATATTTTTTTGTTGCACGCAAGAGTGAAGCTTTATTATGTCAAGAATTAGCCGACACAATAAAGCTCACACTTGATGAGGATTTGGGAGACTTTTCCAGTTTCTCCAGATTATTTGCAGCTATTATGCAAATTGCAAAGCGAAGGCACTTCACTCTTGTATTTGACGAATTCCAAAATTTCAAGTATGTTAATGAGACCGTCTTTAGTGATATGCAGAATATCTGGGATTCCAATAAGGATGAGGCGAGGATAAATCTGATTATATGCGGTTCGCTCTATTCTATNATGACCAAGATTTTCGATGACAAAAAGGAGCCATTATACGGTAGAGCCACCTCTCGCATCCGACTCCGTGAATTTCCTCTCGCTACCCTTCGTGAAATACTACGCGACAACAATCCGAAATTTACTTCTGACGACTTACTAACAATGTATATGATTACGGGAGGAGTTGCAAAATATGTGGAACAGCTCTACATGCACAACGCCTTCACTAAAGAAAAAATCATAGACAATGTTTTATCATATGGATCTTATTTTATCAATGAGGGGAGAGAGCTTCTCTCAGATGAGTTTGGTAAAGATTATGGAAATTATTTTTCCATAATCTACGCAATAGCCGCAGGATTCAACGAACGAGGAGAAATTAAATCTTNCACTGGCATTGAAGCGGGGGGATACCTTGATAAATTGGAAAGNACCTATGACCTTATTTATCGTTACCGCCCGTATCTCGCCAGTGAGAATAGTCGAAATGTAAAGTATGGTATAAAGGATAATTTCCTTAATTTCTGGTTTCGCTTTATATATAAGTATCGGAGCGCGGTGGAGATCGGTAATCTTGAGTATGTCAAGGAGAAGGTGCTTGCAGACTATTCTACATTTTCAGGATGGATTTTGGAGCGCTATTTCCGGCAAATGTACCGTGAAACCGGATTATATAATCAGGTAACTAACTATTGGGAAAAGAACGGTAGAAATGAAATTGATTTAATCGCCGTCAATGATGTAGACCGCGAGATTGTTATTGGTGAAATCAAACGTAATCCCGGACGTATTGATCTCCATGAGCTGGAAGACAAGGCGCAGAATATTATATCTAAAAGAAGAGGATGGAATATTAAATATGCCGGGTTGTCACTTAAAGATATGTGCCAAGAATAATCAAGCAGCTGATNTATGGTAAGATGTCTCGGTATTAGATGCCAACAGTTATCTCCCTTTATCTGTTATAATTATGTCTAAATTTTACACTGTATAATTTGAGTTTTTCTATGGAATTTACAACTGAAAAAGATAGAATTTATGCGGAGGATGCTTCCGGTAAGGTAATAGCGGAGGTAACGTTCCCCACTGAAAACGGAGTGGCTGTAATCGATCATACCTTTGTCGACCCTTCCCTGAGGGGAGGAGGTGTAGCCGGGAAGCTTGTCAAATCAGCTGCTGACAAAATCATTGCTGATGGCAATAAATTATCCGCCACTTGCTCCTACGCCGTCGCGTGGTTGCAACGTCACCCCGAATATCCGACAGTGCCCTCAGGTCCCGTAGCTTGTCGGATAGACAGGAGAAGATAGCATCTCTATTCTACAGCGTCTCATATGTAGATTTCTTTTGCTGTAAAACTACACTTTTGATATGGCAAGAAGGTTGACCGATACGACGAAGTTAAGAAAGGTGAGACCGTAGAAAGTGCAATTCTAAAGTAACAAACATTTGATGAAAGCAAAATACTAAAGCGGGAGACAACCAATTTATTGTGTTTGTCTCCCGCTTTGAGGTTGATGATGTAGGGTTTAGTTGTTTCATCACAATGTTTTAACAAGTTTAATCAGTGTTGAGAATACTATCTGTCATACTCCAATAATAGAAAGCTTCCGGATTGGTTTTCTTAAGCTTGTTGAGTTTCGTATTCAATTTGGACATGCCTGACAAATCTTTCGTAGCCTCCAATGAGTAAGGTGCAAACTCGGTTTTCCCTCGCATTATCAGTGCAGCAATGTAGGCAGTTTTCGCAGCATCTTTTATAGCCGAATCCAATAAATATCTCTCAGAGACTATAAAGCCGTCTATACGTTTAATTCCGGATTGCAACATCTCAAATTCCTCCTTATTGACAACACCCCGGAGTGATAATGTCAGTGCCGTGTTGATAGTATCTTTCAGCACATCCTCGGCTGTCATTCCATCGGCATTCCGATATCCCAGTTCAACCTTGACAAATTTCATAAAGGTTTCTCTTATCAATTTAAGATCCCTTATTTTATCAGACAGGGTCGCTATATCATACATCTGCTTTATGACTTCAAGGAATGCGGGATTATCACCTTTATAATATGGTATTCCGGTTGTATGAGGAGCAAATGCAGTCAGTTTATCTCCAAGAATATCCTCGATGGATGGAACTCGGACATAAACTTCTTCTCCAGTGGTTTTCAAGAATCTGCTTCTTATAGGCAATTCTTCAATCCTGCTGTAATGAAGATCCTCAAACAGCACGTCCAGAAGAATATTCCCTTCCTCTGCGTTCGTACGATAGCTTATCTTATAGAAAAACTTAGCATGAGACTTCGGAACATCATTACGTCCCTTTCTCTCAATTAGTTTCACAGCCGTGAATCCATATTCGGCAGCATACTTATTAATGAAAGAGGATATGTCTGTTCCGGGCGGACAGATTATATCGATATCCACTGACACCCGTCGGTTACTGTCAAGATGAAGCATCACACACGTACCTCCCTTGAAAACAAACGGGCAGCCTGAAAGCACCAGTGATTCAAGAAGTGAAAATGCCCTGATTGATTTCTCTATCAGGCTTTTGTCAAGTTTACTATATTTCGAGTGAATCTCATTAATCCATTCGAGGGTTCTGCTTTCCGGATCTATCATTCTTCCTGACGTTTTATTTTGGAGACAAGCTCTTCTATTTCATCTGACTTTCCTCTTCGACGGGCATAGCGCATCAGTTTTGAAGTGGCGACCTCATACATCGTGAATATAGTGTCAAATAGCCTTACGGCTTCAAAATCCTGCCACGGTGTGAAGTCTACATCAGAAATTACATCTACCATTATTTTTTCTATTGACGGGTGTGTGATTCCCTCCTTATCCTTGATACATGGCGCCTCGGTTACGAGAGGCTTTACTATTATGGATGGAGTACCATTGATATAATAGCTGTATTCGCTTTCAGATGGATTCAGGAATACACGACGACCGGAAAATTTCTCTGACAAGAGATTGAACACACCTTCAACCGCATCACGGTCAACTTCCACAAAGACAACATCTCTATTGGAAGCATAATGAGACAACCGCTTTATATCATCAATACTCCAGATACATCTATCTAAGAAAGGGTATGCAGAAGATACAATCTTTGCAATGCGCTTCATCTCCCCATTATAAAAAGGATGAAATTTAGATTTGAGATCAGCTGCTATGATAAACAAACCTCTATCTAATTTTTTCAATTCTTTTGCATCTACCATTCTTCTGAGCTGGGTATACAGGGAACGACGGTTAATATCAATATCTACTGATTGAAAATAATTTAACAGGCTATTGACGGAAAAGGATTCCCCATGCCGTGCAAAAGTCAGTATGTCATTCTTTGTTGCCATATTTCATTTGTAAATATACAACAATTTTGGCAATAAATCAATTTTATTGCCAGTTATGTTGTTTCATTTACTCTATTGGAGCTTTAGATTTGTTTCAGTACTCTTATCACTGCCTGAATGTACCCCTTATCCTCGGCATAATTGAATTTTATCGAAGTATTTATTAATTTTGCAGTGGTCAGTTGACTCTACAAATTCTAAAGTAACAAACATTCGATGAAAGCATCAAAATTATTTTTTATAATAATTTTATCAATTCTATATCTCTCGGTAGACCAGATTTCCGCACGCGATTTTACTCATGTCTTCTTGAGCAAAGGTGTTTATGAAACCTGTGAGGATTTATGGTTCAAGTGTCTTGTACTTGAAGACTCGACCTTTCGGTTGTCCGACCAAGCACACACTGCTTTTGTTGAGNTNGTCAATCCGAATGACAGTGTAGTGTGGAAAGAAAAATATCCCGTAGTCAACGGTGAATGTGACGGGCAAATATACGTAGGCGACGATTGGGAGACAGGAGAATACAGAATGTACGTCAGTACACGGAATACACTCGGATCCACGGATTCGGTAATGTTCCCCAAACGTCTTCTTATAGTCAAGGAATTGCCGGAGGTTCAAGATTTCGTCTCAACATGGTCTAAAGAATCTGACAAGTTGGATTCCGATACTCTCTTTAGACAATTCAAGCCGCTTAAAGTGACAGTGGAATTGGATAGTACAGAATATCACACACGCAGCACAGTCAAGGCAAGATTAAGGGTTATGGATTTCAATGGTAATCCCGTTCAAACTAAAATCGCGCTCACTGTCTATGACCGCCTTTATGATTATCCATCAGGCAATTTAGGTCTTTTATCCCATTGTTACGGACGGGCAAATGATATCGTTCAAAGTAATATTGATTCAAAAAACGTATTTCTATCTGATGGACCTGTATCAGGCAGACTGGTTGCAAAAAAGAANACAAAAGNNNTTTCTTCGGNAGGACAGTTTATCAACGTATTTGATTTTTCCAATACAACCGGTTCGCTAAACATTGTTGAGACAAGTGAAGATGGCGACTTTGAGGTTCCTTCCGACATAGCCTCGGCACTCGGATGGGAGTTATTACTGAAACCGATATCAGGACAGAAAATGAAACCGAAGCTTGACTTTGAAGATTCATTTGCCTCAATAGATAAGGTTCGGGAACATTCAGAAGATGTTTATTTCCCAAACATACATTTGCAGGATTCTGTAACAGACAATGTTGATTCACTGGATTTCTCAGGGAGAAGAATTAGAAAACTGGAGGAAATTGTTGTCAAGGGTCATGCGGGAAGATACCCCAAAAGGAATAAACTTATTGGGTATCTTGACAGCATTTCAACTTTACACGGAAACGCGTGGGTCTGTGGTTGTCCAGCAGGACATGGCACAACTTTCCTGAATGATTATATCCCGGGGTATACACATCATCCCGGAAACGAAAGTTATCAACCCGTAAAAAGATCACTTCCCGTCAAAGGGAAAAGTTATACTGTCGTTAAATATACTGGTGGAATATACCATGTAGATAAACTGGTGGATATAAAAATTATTGAATATACTGGGCCCCGATATTCTGATGAAGAACTTCTTCGTATGAATGGTTT
>JAAVFG010000010.1 GCA_014800895.1 Bacteroidales bacterium | reverse complement strand
CTTACTTAATTAAATTTTTACGGGCATCGAGCCCGTAAAAATTTAGCGGAAGCCGGGAGGCTCGCGCCCCCAGCGCGCCGTCATCTCCCGCCGCCAGCCGCCAATCCCTATAATACTCCTGTTCTATTGTCAAAACATTAGATCACAGATTGGGCTCAGATGGTCACGGATTCTTCACAGATAGGGGGATATTTTCTTAGATAGGTTTATGGGATGTTTTGGGATAGAGAAGGATATTTCTTGAGATTTTAAATCCTTATAAGGATTTTGAGATGTGACACGGAGCGTTGCCGGATGGTATCTGTGCAAAATCTAAATCCTTCTAAGGATTAAAAATCTTTTGCGCTATGAAAAAATCTAAATATCTGTGAAGCATCTGAGTAAATCTCTTAAAGATCTGTGATTATTTATACCTTATAAAATAGTATGTATTTAAATTATATCGGGCATCGAGCCCGATATAATTTAGCGGAAGCCGGGAGGCTCCCGCCCCCAGCCGCCGCCGAATCCTTCCTCTGAATGCTGGAAGACCGACGGCTCCGCCGCCGAGTAGTCTCGTCGTGATTATTCCCCCGGCTGCGGGCTATGCCCTTACCGGGGGATAAACAAGGACTCGCCGCTCCGCGGCTACCATCCGGATCTCCTGTTTTCCTGTACTCCTGTCAAAGCAACAGCTCTCCGCGGCTACCATCCGGATCTCTCTGTTACTAAAACCAGTTTCATTTTATTAGTGTCGTACTAATGTACGACACTAATAATTATAAATTAATTTTGAACACTTACTTATAATTCGTTAACTTTGTAATATAAGAAGAAAATCATGGAAGATTACGATATACGTGAAGGAAGCGAACGTCCCGAAGGTTTTGAGAAAGATGTGGAGAAGGCTCTGCGTCCTTTAGCTTTCGACGACTTCAGCGGCCAGGATAAAATAATAGAGAATTTACGGGTCTTCGTCCAGGCGGCGCGTCTGCGTGGCGAAGCTCTCGACCATACCCTTCTGCATGGACCTCCGGGTCTTGGAAAGACCACACTGTCGAATATAGTGGCTAATGAATTGGGTGTGGGATTCAAGGTCACTTCCGGTCCCGTGCTTGACAAGCCGGGCGATCTGGCAGGTATCCTTATGAGCCTGGAGGAGCATGATGTATTATTCATAGATGAGATACATCGTCTTCATCCTGTGGTGGAGGAGTATCTTTACTCCGCTATGGAGGATTTCCGTATCGATATCCTTCTTGACAAGGGTCCGGGGGCAAAGAGCGTGCAGCTTACCCTTTCTCCCTTCACGCTTATAGGAGCGACGACGAGAAGTGGCTCACTGACTGCACCTTTGCGCGCACGTTTCGGTATCAACTGTCATCTTGAATATTATGACCATGAGACGCTGAAGGGGATTGTGAAACGTTCGGCTCGTCTTCTCCGCACGGATATAGATGAGGATGCCGCCTTGGAAGTGGCTCTGAGAAGTCGCGGCACTCCGCGTATCGCAAATGCCCTTCTGCGAAGGGTGAGAGACTTTGCAATGGTGAAGGGGACAGGACATATTGATCTCAAGATAGCGCGTCATGCTCTGGAGGCTCTAAATATCGACCGGTATGGTCTGGATGAGATCGACCATCGTATTCTCCTGACGATTATAGATAAATTCAAGGGAGGACCTGTCGGACTTTCCACTATAGCCACGGCTATCGGTGAGGACGCAGGGACCATCGAGGAGGTATATGAGCCCTTCCTGATTAAGGAGGGATTTATCAAGCGGACTCCGAGAGGGCGAGAAGTGACCGAGCTTGCATATCGTCATTTGGGTCGCACGGCAGGACCTACCCAGGCTACTCTCTTTGATGAATAATCCATTATCTAACGCAACTTTTCTTTATAAATCCTAACTCCACAAGGGGAGATATGTCCCCTGTATAAATCTGAGCATCATGGCAGGAATAAAGTCATTGGCGAAAGAGACAGCCGTCTATGGACTAAGCAGTATAATAGGCCGCTTTCTTAATTGGTGTCTCGTGCCTCTATATACGTATCTCTTCGTTGCCGAGGAGTATGGTATCGTAAGTTTTCTTTACAGTTTCACGGCAGTAATGCTTGTGATACTGAATTACGGCATGGAGACCGGATTTTTCCGATATGCCAATAAGGAGAAAGATCCGGAAAGAGTATACACCACTACACTGATATCAGTGGGGACTACCTCGCTTCTTTTTATCATCCTTCTGAGTGTATTCTTAGCTCCGATATCGGGGTGGCTTAAGATTTCCGCTCATCCCTCATATGTATGGATATTGGGCACGACGGTTGCCATCGATGCCTTCACCAATCTCCCCTTCGCTTATCTCCGCTTCAAGAAGAAGGCGTTCCGCTTCGCAGGAATCAAGCTGATGAATGTCGGGCTCAATATAGGTTTCAATCTCTTCTTTCTTTTAGCGTGTCCGGCACTTATGAAACATTGTCCCGGAGCGATCAGTTGGTTTTATGAGCCATTTGGAGGAGTGTCATTCGGTATCGGCTGGATATTCGTCGCCAATATTCTTTCCACTCTCTGCGTATTGCTTGCCCTTCTTCCTGAGCTTATAGGACGCGACTATCATTTTGACGGCGCCCTGCTTAAGCAGATGCTCCGATACAGCTGGCCTCTGCTGATATTGGGAATAGCCGGTATCTTGAGCCAGAATATGGGTCAGATGGTGATTCCCTATCTCTTCCCGGACGATAAGGCTGCCGCGGATACAATGGTGGGACTTTATGCCGCGAATATGAAGATTGCCATAGTGATGGTGATGTTCACACAGGCGTTCCGTTATGCCTACGAGCCCTTTATCTTTTCTCAGGCGAAAGGGGAAGGGGAGAGCAGAAAGCAGGCATATAGCGATGCCATGAAGTTTTTTGTCATCTTCGGGCTCTTCATCTATTTGGGTGTGATGTATTATCTGCCGGTGCTGAAGCATTTCATATCCCCCTCTTACTGGGTAGGTCTGGAGGTCGTGCCTGTTCTTATGCTCGCCGAGTTATGCTTCGGAGTATTCTTCAATCTCTCGTTATGGTATAAGCTGACCGACCGCACTCAATGGGGAATGTATCTTTCTCTGCTCTGCTTTCTGTTGATGCTGGTATTCAATATCTGGCTTGTAAAGGCTATCGGCATACCGGGCGGCTATATGGGGTCGGCATGGGCGGCGCTGATAAGCTACTTCACGGTGATGGTGGTCTCCTATTTCTTAGGGCGGAAATATTATCCCATCAACTATCATCTGAAGAAGATGGGAGCATATTTCCTCTTTGCTGCCCTTCTTTATGGAGCAGGAATCTTAGCCGATAATTTCTTCACCCCGGCTATCGCCTATATAGTCAAGACCCTTCTGCTCGCTCTCTATGCCGGAGCCGTCATACAGCTTGAGAAGCCACACCGGGTCTCCTCCAAGTGAATTCTAAGGCTGTTTTTCAGATATTTATTTTCTGTTCACTTTCCAATATCCGGATTTATTACTCCCCACACGCTCTATAATGCCAAGTCGGCGAAGAGTTGAAATGTGATTGCGAACCATTCGGTCGCTTATCCCCATAGCTTCCCCAATTTGGCTGGCGGTTGCTCCCGGCGTGTTATTAAGGAGGGATGCTATATGCCAAACAATTTCGGCAATCCCGGGATACTTGGAGCGAATGTTATTAGGAAATATAATAGGAATATTATTAGGAAATATACCATTATGCTTAATTGGTACATA
This sequence comes from Bacteroidales bacterium, assembly GCA_014800895.1. Lineage (GTDB taxonomy): Bacteria > Bacteroidota > Bacteroidia > Bacteroidales > Muribaculaceae > Lepagella. The sequence goes on along the minus strand of JAAVFG010000010.1, from coordinate 16,771 downwards.
CTCCACTGTTTCACCGGGGGTATCACTTTCTCCTCTTGCAAGAGTGTCAAGGATCTCACTGAGCATAAATTCAATGAACGGTGTTGACTCTCCTGCAACAGTAGAAGCAGTGATAGCATCGTAATATTCCTGCTGGTTGGAATACACCATATTCTCAACAGGTAGATGTGAAAAAAGTGGATGAAGTTTGGAGAGAATGAGAGATTGCCACAACCGTCCCGTGCGACCGTTACCGTCTATAAATGGATGTATAAATTCAAATTCGTAATGAAAGACACAGGAGCGTATCAACAGGTGATCATCAGAACATTTCAACCATTCAAATAATTCTGCCATTAAGGTTGGCACAAGGTTGGCGGGAGGAGCCACATGTATACATCCGGCTTCTCCAAATACTCCTACCCCTCCTGTGCGCCATTGTCCCGGATGATCAACTAATGATTGCATCATTGTCTTATGGGCCATGAGCAAATCATTCACATCAAAAGGATTAAGCGTTGGGAAAAGGTCATATGTATCGATTGCGTTTTTTACCTCCTGTATCTCACGCAGGGGAGCGACAACATTACGACCATTGATGATATCACGCACCTCACCTTCGGAAAGTTCGTTGCCTTCAATCGCCAGTGAACTATGGATTGTCTTGATGCGGTTTGCTTTACGTAATCGTAGGCTCACATCATGTTCTAATAATATTGCGTAACGCTCAATCTTAGCTGAGATGTCAGCAACAAGATTGAGTATCCGTGAGGTTATCTTGAAAGGAGGAGTATACATTTTTAATGAAATCCGGGATTTGTCAGAGATGTACCGTTGATATCTATAACATACGCACATGCGGGCGTTGACGGGCTGCCGGAGTCTCGATGATATCCACGCTCCCATCCCCTTCGGGGGATAGGGAGCGTATTCTTTCACGCCAATAATCTTTCACCTCCTCCCAAGGCATGATTTGTGAGGCACCGGACCAAGGGGAGATATTGCAACCATTAAGCCGGAACGCCGTATAAATTCTGCCTGAATCGCTGCGCAGAAATATGATGGCTAAGTTAGCTCCCAAAGGAGTGATATCCTCCAGTTTCCACGACTCGTTAAGGGAATCGTAATCATCTGTATCTGCATAACAACCCGGCAGATTTAAGGTGGAAAAGAGTGGGAGAAGCGTCTCCGCATGTCCGAAATATCCGTTGAAGATCGTATCCGTATCATTCGCTATAGCCGCGTCGGCATCTGCGATAATACGCTCTATCAGCATAGATGTGGCAGGAGCGCACCAAGGGTCGAGAGCGTTGGGAGTGTTGCGGAGCCAATGCTTAAGATTGGATGCAAGATAGCATTGACGGTATTCATCCACTGTAAACCATCGCGTGGTGGGAGGGGCGAACCCTGCGGCACGGCATCCCTGGACTATGTTATACATCTCCATGGTGAGCTTGCGTAACTTATGCTTGTTATTATCCGCTTCCTTTCCGAAGAGGCGTTGAGCCGGGGCTGCCGGGACATGTTTATCCACAAAACGGTCATATACCTCTACCCATGCGCCTGAATCCCGATATTGGGCATAATCATTGAAGGCATGGAAGCAGCGCAATAGCGAGTCGTATTGGTGCCCGGAGGAGGTGTAGACTTCCAGATGCTGGTTACGACGCTCCAAAGAGTGATTGAACTGATACATCGTCATTATCACACGCGGCACATAGGTAGATATGCTGTTGAGTCGCGTCCCCTTGCGTTTCATCAGGGAGGGAACGAGGTCATACATATCCCTACCTAATCTCTCCTCCTCGGCAATACCTACTTTCGAGAGGAGACCCCATCTGTCCGCGGTAGAGTCGTTGATCTGTTTAAGTAAGGAAAAGAACGCATCTCCTTCCGGAGAAAGCCGGCGTTCCGTTGCCGCTTTATATAGTTCTTTCTCCACAGATGCAATGGTCTTGGGAGATGACAGAAAGCGGGCGCCGTGACGCGCCACATAGCTGACATGCACCGGCTTGAGGGAGTCAGGAAAAACGGGAGCCGGGTCAGTCACGGCGAAGTCGTAAGGCATCATCGAGCCGTCGAATGATGCCGGCAACGGAGCGGGGGAGACAGCCTTACATGGAACGGCAAGAGAGAGGAGGGGGAGGAGAGTATAGATAATTGGGAGAAGGAATTTATGCATGGTAAGGATTTTTATAATTTTGTATAATTAAGAATTCTGTATCATCTCAAGAAGTCTGCCACATCCATCTTCAAGGATATTTAGCACATGATAGAAGCCGTCGGCACCCGACCAGTAAGGATCGGGCACGGCATCCACGTCGGGATGATTCTGTGCCAGTTCCGCCATCGGTATGATCTTCTCCTCCGCCTCAAGAGTAGGGGCGGCTTCATGAAGGTCGGCAAGGTTGCGGTCGTCCATACCGAAAATCAGATCGAAATTCTCGAAGTCTGTGGGTCGGATTGTACGGCTGCGGTGAGTGAAGTCGTAGCCGCGCTGTCTGCCCGCCTGACGCATACGGCTGTCGGGAAGATCTCCGGCATGTCCGCCGTAGAAGCCGCAGGAGTCAATAATAAGCTTATCTTCCATTCCGGCTTTGGCAGCCATGTCATGCATTATGCCGTCGGCTGCCGGAGAGCGGCAGATATTGCCTAAACAAACGAATAGAAGTGATAGAGGACGTTTCTCATCTTTGGCGCGTCGGATGGCGTCGCGTATTATTTTCTCGGTTTTATTTGTGAGCTTCATTCTTTCTAAATTGTGGAGTATTGTTTTGTTGCTGAAAGGATACGATACAGGGAGTAGATACTCGTCACTGGTATCTTGAGAGGGGGATAGGAGGGATTATAGCTTCGAGCCTCGATATAGTTATCCTCCTCCGGCTCCAAAGGATAGAGAGCCTTTACCAATACGCCGTTCTCCGTATCGACCACCATCGGATTGCCCCAAGGGATGAAAGCGCGTTCATTGATACGTTTGATAAAGAGGATGGATCCATTCTGAAATTCAGGCTCCATGCTGTTGCCTGAGATTCTGATGGCGAAGTCCACACCTTTCACCGGGGATACAACTTTCTCGCAGTCGCGCAATTCCACGCCTGACGCCCAATATTGGAGATTGCCGGCGAAAGCCTTGACGGGAAGGAGCGGCACAAGATAACCGTCGGAGATAAGCGTCTCATCCTCATCTGTGTCAAGAAGCATCTCCCCTTCGCCATAGAGGAGCCAGTCGCGGTTGAGGTCGGGGAATATCTCCATCACTTTCCGCAGTTTTACATCCGGAATGGAACGGCGCATGGCTCCTATATAAGTGGGGGAGACACCCAGCTGACGCGCAAATTCTGTCTGGGTCATTCTCTTCTCCTTCAATAAATGAAGAAGGCGGCTCTTTACCGTGGAGCCGTCTTCGTTTGCTATGCTCGCAGATACTGTCATAATAGTGATGATTTATAAGCGTTGTTAAATAATTTCTTTGCAAGTTAGCGATTATTTATTACTCTTGCAAATAATTTTACAACTTCTCATTGAAGTTTCATCTCTATTCGTTACGCTTGATTCTGTATTGCATTTGTAAGTGAGATGAATTCTTCTACTGAAAGGCGTTCCGGACGCTGGGAGAGAATTTCCAGATTTGATGCCTCCGAGCCGGGACGGAGGAAGGAGGCAAGCGAATTGCGGAGAGTCTTGCGGCGCATTCCGAAGGAGGTCTTGATAATCTTCTTGAAGAGCACGGGGTCGCACCCGAGCTCAGTGCGGGAATTACGGGTGAGAAGCAAAACGCCGCTCTTCACTTTCGGCACCGGATGAAACACCTCCGGCTCGACATCGAAGAGGTATTCGCAGTCATACCATGCCTGGAGAAGCACAGATAGGATGCCATATACTTTTGAGCCCGGACCGCTGCAGATACGCTCTGCCACCTCTTTCTGAAGCATACCGGCTACTACCGGAATCTTATCCTTGTAATCAAGCACCTTGAAGAATATCTGCGATGAGATGTTGTAGGGATAATTGCCGATAAGGGCGAAGTCTCCCTCATATATCTCATTGAGGTCCATCCTGAGGAAATCACCCTCTATTACATCGAGAGAGGGATACACTTTATTAAGAAAACGGACGGATTCATCATCCAGCTCGACCGCTTTCAGCTGTCTGCCGGAATTGATAAGGTATTTGGTCAGCACTCCCATGCCGGGTCCTATCTCAAGGATAGGGAGGTCGCTCCATTTCTGCGCCTCAGCGGGGAGTTGGTCTTTTGAAATTGTTTCAGCTATGCGGCGGGCGATCTCCTCATCTTTGAGGAAGTGCTGTCCGAGTTGTTTTTTTGCTTTTACTTGCATCGGGTTATATTTTTATAATTTCGAAGAGACATAAAAAACGCTCCCCTTCTATCTTAACAATAAAAGGGGAGCGGAAGTTAATGATTATCTTTTCAGATTATTTGAATTATTTGAATTTCTTCTGGATGTCGGAGGGGACACCTGCCTTATCCACGCCGATATTTAGTGTTTTCTCGAGGAAGTAGGGCACAGAGACATAGAAGTAGCCGTCATAGATCTGATTAGTGTCCCAGGAGTTTTTCACTTTATAATATTTGTTGCCCTCCTGGTCGGTGGCAGTGCCGACGATAACCATTCCATGGTCGTCAGTGGTCTCGAAATTATCGAAAGAATTCTGTCTTGACTCCTGAGTCACGCTCTTCTCTTTAACAGGACCTTTTATATCGAAGCGCTGTTTTGCACGATCCTTGTCGGAGAGTTTCACCCAGCGGGAAAGCTCGGTGTCGGTCATATCCTTCTCTTTCTTCTCTTCGGGAAGCACCGCATAACCTTTCGCCCATTTGAAACCGCCTTCGCTCACGTCGGCAGCCCACATCACAGAGTAGCCGTTTTCAAGAGCGTTGTCAAGAATACGCTGCATCTCATCGAGGGGGACGTTGCGGCAGGTGCTCCAGATCCAGTTGTCGGGCACTTCAAGGATGAAGTCCTCATAGAAGGGATGATGAGTGAAGCTGGTGTAAACCTCAAAGTTCTCGGGAGCAATCTTCATCTCCTTTGCAAAAGACTTCGGAGTATATTTCTTGCCGTTATATGTAAATTCTTCTGGAACTTCGCCGAGGTAGGCATCAAGTATGCCGATAAATCCCGGAAGCCAGGCAGTAGAGAGTTTGCTGTTTCTCTGACCGCGAGCCATCACAGCTTTAAGGTAAGCTTCGAGAGCCTCCTCAAGCTCATAATGGGCATGTTTATCCTCGCCGTAGTTAAGACCTTTGTAGGCTTCTTCGGGCATCGCTCCATATAGCTTGGTCATCTCGAGCACATCGGCGAAGGAGCCGCCCTGAGAGAAGTTGACTTTACCGTTCATGCGCATGAATTTCTTGGCCTTGTCGATGTAAGCATTACGCACGACGAACATTTCAGAAAGATCAAGTTCCGGACCGCCATTCTTCATCACGTTATCCTCGAGGGTAGAGATGCCGGAGAAAGCCCAGCAAGTACCGGATTTATTCTGGTCCTTAACCGAAGTGGTGGGGATAACGATTACATCAGTGAATTTAAATCCTGTAGAATCGGGGTTCTCGATCTTGTTGTCGTCGAAAGCCGGAGCCTGAAAGTCAGTAGCGAAAGCGGAGGTGCAGAAGGCAGCAGCCGCCAAAAGCATGGAATATCTTTTCATGAGATTCGGATTTGAGTTACTCAGTTTGAATTGTATTATAAAGCAAAGATAATAAATTAATTTTGTATATAAAATTAATTATAAAATCTATCTGATGGAGACGGCGCTAATTTTCAAATGTTCCGCCATCATTGATTTTTAATATTTGCTCCAGTTTTGTCTCTGTGTAGGTCCGCAGGTAATTAAGATGAATGGGTTGGAATTCTCTAAACAATTCCTTGACATATTCAATTTCAAAAAATAAGCAGGCAATTTGCATCTATTCCAAAAATACTGTAAATTTATAGTAAAAATGGAATAGCCCTTTGCTGAATGTTTGGGATCTGCTACATATTCAAGACAGACAATGATAATGTGAATATTTTTTTCGCTTAAGAGGTTAGTTTTTTCGCGAGTGAGGGGTCATATATATGTATGACTACAAAAGATGACATAGAACTGCTTTTCCGCTCGAATTATGCGGCGATGTACCGGCTTGCGATGCTGATACTCCGGGACGACGATGTGGCAAGAGACATAGTGCACGATGTCTTTGAAACACTGCTTGTTTCCGGAAGGTCTGACGTGTCTGCCTCGTATCTGCTGGCGGCAACACGTAACCGATGCCTGAAACATATCCGTACTCTCTCTGCAATCGACCGCATGAAAGAGGTCTATTCAGTAGATGAGAGGGAAATAGAGGATGGGGAATGGCCCGACGACGAGACCATCGCCCTGATTCAGAAAACCGTTGCAAATGACCTCACGGAAGCCTGCCGACGTGTCGTAGAGCTAAGGTTCTCAGAGAGTAAAAGCTATCAGGAGATATCGGAAATCTTCGGAATAAGCAAGGTCGCAGTCTATAAGCATCTCCGTCATGCAACAGAAGTCTTACGTAAAAAACTTTCTCAGAATGGATAAGATAGACAGATTCTTAGACGCCATCGAGTACCCGGAGCGTTACACTCCGTCAGAGATTGATGACATGCTTCAGGATCCTGATGTAAAGGAAATGTTTGACCTGCTTGACCAAACAAAGTCGAGCCTTCAGACACTCCCGACCCCCGACATAGAGGCTGAATGGAAGAGATTTGAAAGGAATCATCTCAGGTCCAAAGTCACGCATCGTTTTTGGCCGGCAGGAATAATGTCACGGAACATTGCCGCGACCATAGCCATAACCATCGTCTCGTTCACTGCCGTATCCGCCATTGTCTGCATCGGAATAAATCAACTCAGCCATCGGCAGGAAGCATCCTGTCCGGCTGATGCCAGGACGGAATACGCCGAGGTAACAGCCAAGCCTGACAGTGTCCAGTCAGTTGATGCGATCAAAGACAAGACTCCTGAGATCATAGTGTTCGACAATGAGCCCCTCAAGATCATAGCGGGTAAAATTACAGAATATTATGGCTACGAGGTGGAGTTCAGCAATGAGGCATCTGAATCACTGCGTCTGTATTTCAGATGGAATCAGGAGAATACATTAGAGGAGGTGGTTGAACGACTCAACAACTTCGGGCAGATCCATATCGAAATCAAGGATAAGACCATAAAAATTGACTGACACCATGTTGCGCATTATTACAATTATAGCAGCGGTCATGACTTTTCTAATGGCCAATGCCGGGACCTTCTCATATCGTTTCAATTCCACTCCGCTTCCAAAGGCCATAAGGGAGATAATGGAAGGTCACCCCGAACTTGACATAAATTTCATCTACAATGAACTTGAAACCTATAAGACAAGCGCCACCGTCAAGACCAACGATGCCTACGACGCTCTGCGCCAAGCAATCGGCTTGAACCCTGTGACAGTCACAAAATCCCGGAATACATATTATATCGAAGCTTTACAGCACGGAAAGTATATCTATACCGGGAAAGTGGTTGGAACCGACAATGAACCTGTTGTAGCCGCCACTGTCATGCTTCTGGCTCCAAAGGATTCCACGGTGCTGACCTACAGCATTACCGATGATGGCGGACGGTTCTCAATCCCTTGCGATCGTCAGGGAGTAATAGCAAAACTCTCCTGTATGGGATACAACACGACATACATCTTGTGTAAAACCTTCAATATAGGTACAATCATAATGCCGGAGCGAGCGGTTAATCTCAGTACTGTCAAAGTAGAAGCAGCTAATTCNCAACTGTATGCAGACCGTTCCATCTATATTCCAACNCAACGGCAGAAGAACGCNGCACAGTCCGGGANTGAATTGTTGGCACACATGGCAATCCCTCAGATTGATGCAGTTTCCGGAGGANGTGTAACAACAAATAATGGGAAACCGGTAGCAATATTCATTGACTATGTTCCAGCCTCGGATAAAGATCTGAAGGCAATGAGAACCGCTGATGTCAAACGAGTGGAGTATTATGAACTTCCGTCTGATCCACGGCTGCAAGGGAACCAATATGCAGTTAATTTCATAATGCAGCAATATGAATATGGAGGTTATGTAAAAGGCTTCGGACATGCTAATCTCATAAGTTTTTCAGAACAACTTTTGGGAAATATGCGCTTTCAGTATAAAAAGATGACATACGATATTATGGGGTATGGATTTAACATGAATAACAGTCATTATGGATCTAATCTAAGAGAAACCTTCAGACTACCAAAGGAAGATGGCGGCAACGTGATATTCGACCGTCTATCCAGGACATTGTCATCAAAAACCGAAAACCAACAATATTTTGCTGCTTTCCGGGCGTTATACAATTCTGATAATATTCAGGCTTCAACAGAAATAGACGGGAGCATCAACACTACTCCACTTTCATATAGAAACGGTATTGTGGAATACTCTTCTGAGATATTCCCGTCAATGCCCTATCATTCAATATCGGATAAAGATTCACGGTTTTTGTCTTACAGCGGGTATTATTTCTTTGTTTTACCAAAAGACAATTCTCTGACATTTACACCGCATTACACTTTTACCCACAGTGAAAACAATTCCTCTTACAGCGAAGCTGATTTCCCTTCCATCATAAACTCTGCAAGTGACAATACCTCACAAATAAAAGGAGACATAAAGTTCAGCCACGGTTTCGGTAAATATGGTACAGTACTTGCCGCCATGGATGGCTTCCATGAGTATAACCGTACCAGATATTCCGGTACTGCGTTCTCTCTCGACCGCATCAAATCATCAAGATTAGGTATAGGTGTTTCTTATAATATTTCAGTAGGTAATTTCTATGGTATGTTGGGAATGGGATATAATTGGGACAGACTCGAATTCGGCTCAACAGTGGATAACCATTCAAGACCATCATTCGATGTGTCATTGCAATATTCGATTGGGAAAAAACATTCCATCTCTACCGATTTTCATTACGGGACCAAACATCCTTTACCAAGCTTCCGAAGTGCCAACGTGATTACATCGTCACCCTTCCTAAAATATACAGGAAATCCCAATCTTATTCCATTAAAGAGTTATGATTTCAGTGTTGACTACACTTGGGTACCGAATAATAATTTCAGTTTTTCAGCTTTTGCATCAGGATGGATCGTGGGCGACAGATATGTATTCAATTATGAAGCCACCTCAGAGGGAATCTTTCGAACCATTCTGCAACCAGGCGGAAATTATTCGCAGGGGAAGTATGGGGTAAAGGCAACCGTCAGGTTTTTTGAACGAAAGCTTATGGTTACATCAATGCTGGCGCAGACTCTGAATCATAACGGGGCTCCCTATAATATCAATCATTCTGATATTTATGGCTATGCGCAGGCTCGTTATTATCTCGGCAATTGGAATTTCGCGTTGACTTACATTTCTGCGGTTGGTAGCCCGGATGGAAGTATGAATGGTATATGGAATAGAGATAAAAGCGACTGGTATGTTGCGATCGGATGGTCCAATTCAAAATGGAACATCAACGCCAACATCATAAACTTCTCACGATGGAACTGGAGCAGTTCATACCAGGAAATGCATAGTGCATACTACGATACACATGAGCAAATTTATAATGGGAGCAGTCACGCGTTAATACAGGTTTCCGCTACCTATACCATAAGTTTTGGTAAGAAAATAAAACAAGACAACGCTCCTTCCGTGAAAAACTCTTCCTCTTCCGGAATTTTGCAATAAATTGTTTAAGCAAATTGAGTTTTCTCCCACTTAATAAATCTTAAAGGTTAAGTAGATTTGGCATGAAATGTGTTATAAGAATAAGGGGAGGATAAACCAAGATACTGGGATACCCTCCTGACGGTAGAAATTTGAATGTATTAAATATAGAAAACATGGATAAATTAAGCTACGCATGGGGTCTTGCAATGGGCAAGCAGCTCCAGGCAATGGGAGTGAAGGAATTGAATTCAGAGAGCTTTAAGGATGGCGTGAAAGTCGCTTTTGATGGCGGTACGCCCGAAATGCCCCTTGAGGAGGCTCAGAAACTTATCAACGAGTATCTTGAGGATCTCGCTAAGAAAGCGGAGGCGGCAGCCCGCGAAGCCGGCGAGAAATTCCTTGCGGAAAATAAGATGAAGGAGAACGTTCAGTCTACAGCAAGCGGTCTGCAGTATGTAGTGGAGAAAGAGGGCGAAGGCGCACAGCCTACAGCAGAGGATGAAGTGACTGTGCACTATACCGGCAAGCTTCTTGACGGCACAGTATTCGACAGCTCCGTGAATCGTGGCGAACCTGCTACATTCCCCTTGAATCGCGTTATCCCCGGCTGGACTGAAGGCGTTCAGCTGATGAAGGAGGGTGCCAAGTATACATTCTTTATCCCCAGCGACCTCGCATATGGCGCTCAGGGTGTGCCTCAGGTTATCCCTCCCCACTCAACACTTATCTTTGAAGTGGAGCTTATCAAGGTAAACAAGAAAGCCTAAGTAAAGAGCAAATATGAAAAAACAGATATTGACTCTCGGGGTCGCCCTCCTTTGCGTGGGCGGCCTTATGAGCTGTAAGAGCGATAAGGCGAAGGTAGCAGACAGCGCCGTAGCTGTAACAGAGGAAACAGAGAAAGTAGAGGCTCCTCTTCTCACAGATCAGCAGATTGCTGTTTCCGACTCGGTATTCAATGCCTATAAGGGTAAGAACAGCGTTGCATCCGATTCAGTTGTCACTACTTCTACCGGTCTCCGTTATATGGTAGTCAAAGAGGGCGAAGGTAAGGCTCCGGGCGCAACTGATATTGTGAAGGTGCATTACATCGGCACTCTCCCCAACGGTGAGGTATTCGACAGCTCGGTAGAGCGTGGCGAACCTATCTCTTTCCCCTTGAATCAGGTCATCTCCGGATGGACCGAGGGATTGCAGCTGATGAAGGAAGGCGGCAAGACCGTGTTCTATATCCCGAGCAATCTTGCATACGGTCCTCGTGCCGTAAGCGAACAGATAGGTCCTAATCAGGATCTTGTATTTGAGGTAGAACTCATTCAGGTTAACCCCGAACAGTAATTTATAGAAAATGAAGATTACTACTATAAAAGCGGTCGCAGCGACATTTGTCGCCGCGACCGCTGTGCTTTCCGGTCTTACCTCCTGCAAGGGACGCACCATGAATAATATGGAGCCTACAGGCGACACTGTGGAGGTGGTGATTGATAATAGTGCTGAGGAAGCTATGATTAAAGCAGATTCAGTTATCCTTGATCAGACTTATCATCCTTCTCAGCCACGTCGCCCGGAGACGCAATCCCCAAAAGACCTTCCTGATCATCACTACCCAAGTGATAATAATCCATATGAGCGTATAAGATAATTATGAAGAAATGGCTATTGGGGCTTATCCCGGTTATGATGGCTGTGGGTTGCGGGCGTCAGCAGCCTTCTCCCTTAGGCAATTTAGGCAAACCATCTATCTCTGACTCGCTGATATATTATTACGGTCTGATACAAGGGGAGGAATATCTTCAGGCAGCCCGTACAGACACAGCGATGTTGAGCAGTCGTGAGCGTGAGCGCTTCCTGAAAGGGCTCAAAGATGGTCTTAATGCTGTTGCGGAGGTCAATGACACCTATAACCGCGGACTTGAAACGGGAGTGGCGTTAGCGCTCAATCTATATGAGTATAACCGTCTCTACGGAATAGATCTTAACCGCGATCTGCTCTATCAGAGTGTGGCGTTTGCCCTGCAGAGCGACACTCTTCCCAGCGATGCGGAGACCATGCGTCTATTCCGGGAAGTCGTGGCTAAGCTCGACTTTCAGAAGCGTGCGGAGATGATAGCCAATATGCATCTGAGTCTGCAAGCGGAAGCAAAGCGTCTTAAAATGAAGAAGATCAGCAATGATCTTTATGTCACTGACGCCAATCACGGTGAAGGCGACTCTATACGTAGAGGCGACCTTGTATTTGCCACTCTGAATTATATTCTTGAGAATGGTCAGAATCTCGAGATGCCTTCTTCCCAACAGCTGGTGGTGGGAAATCCTACCATGCCGGCTGTCATGACACGAGTCTACACCCGAATGAAGAAGGGAGGATCCGCTCAGTATGCCACTACTGCCGAAGCTCTTTTCGGTCAACATTCCTTCCAGCTCGGACTCCGGGGGGATGAGGTCGTATTGATGTCGGTGGAGATCAATAATGTGGAGAATCCCGACACTACAGGTAAGCGAAAGGATATAGCCATCTGAGGGTAGTAATATAAGGCTCATTAGAAGAAAAAGAGACTCCATCCAAACCATTCGGTTTGGATGGAGTCTCTTTTTCTTCTAATTTCAATAAAATCTATTCTATTTCTCGCGCATGAAAATCTGAATTGGGGTGCCATAGAAGTCCCAATGCTCGCGGATCTTATTCTCCAGGAAGCGTCGGTATGGCTCCTTCACCCATTGCGGGAGATTGCAGAAGAAGATGAAGGTAGGGATTGCGGAATCCTTCAGCATCGTGATATACTTTATCTTCACGAACTTACCCTTGTTGCTTGGTGGAGGTGTGATGGCGATCTGCTCAAGCATGTATGTATTGAGCTGAGAGGTCGGAATCAGACGCTTACGATTCTCATATACATGCGTAGCCTCCTCAAGCACCTTATGTATACGCTGCTTGGTCAGCGCGGATGTGAAGATAATGGGGAAGTCGGTAAAGGGAGCGAACTTATTGCGTATCGCCGCCTCAAATGTCTTCTGAGCGTCAAGACTCTTGTCCTGCACGAGATCCCATTTATTCACACATACCACCAATCCTTTCTTATTCTTTTGGATAAGAGAGAAGATATTGGCATCCTGTCCCTCGATACCGCGTGTGGCGTCAATCATGAGTATACATACATCCGCAGCCTCGATAGCGCGGATGGAGCGTATCACGGAGTAATACTCAATATCTTCATTCACTTTCTGCTTCTTACGGATACCTGCAGTGTCCACAAGATAGAAGTCAAAGCCGAATTTATTATAGCGGTGATAGATGGAGTCGCGGGTAGTGCCGGCGATGTCAGTCACGATATGTCTCTCCTCGCCGATAAAGGCGTTGATAAGTGAGGATTTTCCTGCATTCGGGCGTCCGACGATAGCGAATTTGGCTATATTCTCATCAGTCTCCTCATTTTCTTTCTCAGGCATATCCTTAACGATCTCGTCAAGGAGTTCGCCGGTGCCGGAACCGTTGGCGGATGATACCCCGATAGGGTCACCCAGTCCGAGGCTATAGAATTCAGGGATATTATAGCGTGCATCACCCTTATCCTCCTTGTTGGCTACCAGAATCACCGGTTTTTTGGAACGGCGCAGTATAGCCGCCACTTTATCATCAAGGTCGGTGATGCCGGTGGAGGCATCCACTACGAAGAGGATGACGTCAGCCTCCTCTATGGCTATCTCCACCTGTTTATTGATCTCCTCTTCAAAAATATCGTCGGAATTAACTACCCATCCGCCGGTATCAACGATTGAGAACTCCTGACCACACCAGTCGACTTTGCCGTACTGGCGGTCGCGGGTGGTGCCGGCTGTATCATCAACTATGGCATGGCGGCTCTGTGTCAGACGATTGAAAAGGGTGGACTTGCCCACGTTAGGGCGTCCTACGATTGCAACTAATTTGCTCATTTCTTTTTATTTTAGGTACCCTGAGCGCTCCTTGAAGGAGCCAAAGGACGGGGAGATAATCCCCGTCGCTCAAGCCTGAAGTGAATTATTCCATATATCCGAACTGGCGAAGCTTGTTCTCGCGGTTACGCCAGTCTTTCTCTACTTTTACGAAGATTTCGAGATGCACTTTCTTGCCGAAGAATTTCTCGATATCAAGACGGGATTCGATGCCGACTTTCTTAATCTTTTCTCCGCCCTTGCCGATTATGATACCTTTCTGGGAATCACGCTCCACATATATTACCGCCATGATATGGATGGCAGTCTCTTTCTCCTCGAATTGCTCGACGATTACTTCTGTGGAGTAGGGAATCTCCTTGTCATAGTTTAGAAGGAGTTTTTCGCGGATAATCTCGGTCACGAAGAAACGAGCCGGCTTATCGGTGAGCGCGTCCTTTCCGAAGAATGGGGGAGAGGGGGGAAGGAGCTCGACAATACGGTTCTTAAGATTCTCCACGTTGAAATTCTCCATTGCGCTTGTGGGGAAGATTTCGGCGTTGGGAAGACGCTTCTTCCAAGCCTCTACAAGAGCTTCAAGCTCCGCGTTGTCTTTAAGGAGGTCAACCTTGTTGATGACGAGAAGCACGGGGATTGTCTCCTTGGCTACACGGTCGAGAAATTCCTTATTTTTCTCGGGATCCTCCACCACGTCAGTTACATAAAGGAGGATATCGGCATCAGTGAGGGCTCCTTCGGAGAAACCGAGCATTGATTCCTGAAGCTTGTATTTCGGTTTGAGCACACCCGGAGTATCTGAATAAACGATCTGATATTCGGGAGTATTTACGATACCCATGATACGATGGCGTGTAGTCTGAGCCTTTGACGTAATGATTGAAATTCTTTCGCCTACAAGGTCATTCATAAGGGTGGATTTACCCACATTAGGGTTACCCACAATATTTACGAACCCGGCACGATGTCCGTTTTCCGGGGTTGCTACATCAGTAATTTTATTGTCTTCCATAATTTTATTTTGATCAGAGCATAATAAGTAGCTCTCATAAATAAAAACGCAGAAGGTTGTGCATAGTTCAAAAATTATAATTTATCGGATGCAATTTTGAATACTTGCTTATAAAATTAGGCTTATGGGTCATTTTGCAGGCTATTAATGGGTTTTCTTAGGCATTTAAGAAATTGCATAATACTGATTAATAACATAATATGCACATGACTTATTCTATCAAAAATTGGTTCAAAGAGTTTGAACTGTGATATTGGTTTAATAATCAGTACGGTTATAAAGATTTCAGCCTGCATATTGACTTATACGTCTAAAATTAACTATAAACTCTGACTGAAAACTCAGGGTATTTGTTTTTTGCATAAAATTTGACTTAATTTGTAAATAGATTATCAATATACCTTGTCATGACACAGATATTAGTAACATTAGAAAAAGATGTCAATCCGAATTTTATAAAAAATATTTGAGAGTATCAGAGGAGTAGCAAAAACCTCTCTTTCTATCACTTCAACTGATGATCGGATATCCACTCCCGTTTCAGTTGAAGCTTCATCTCTTACGGTCTTATTAAATTATTACAATCAGTTCAGACAGTGTCTATGGTAAAAAAGATTATTTCGGGTTTGTCTCTCCTTTTCTCATTGGGGGCTAACCGGCTTGAGGCAAAAATGATAGTGATGCCTGACTCTATCGATATAAAATCTTTGGAGGAGGTGGTTATCACCGGTCAAGGAGCTGCGCAAAGAATTTCAAATAGCCAATTAGGAAGTGAGAACCTTGAACTTAATAAGCTTGCCCTGACTCCGCAATTATTTGGTGAGGCAGATATAATAAAGTCAATCTCTCTTCTCCCCGGGGTTCATGGGGAGGCGGACGGTGCCGGAGGGTTTGAGGTCAGAGGTGGCAACGCTTATCAGAACCTTGTGACCCTCGATGGAATGACCCTGTATAATCCGTCCCACATGATGGGAATCTTCTCTACATTCAATGATGATGCCATGGGTCGTGCTGTTCTCCACAGAGGTCCTATTCCGGTTTATTTAGGAGGGGCTTCATCATCTGCTCTCGAAACCCATATGCGGTCGGGAAGCAGTGACCACTATCGGTTTTCAGCCAGTGTCGGCATTCTAAATGCAAAAATTGCAGCCGAAGGACCCATTCTGAAAGATAGACTCTCTTTCTCTGTGGCTGCTCGCCGTTCATATGTGGATTTATTTCTTAAACTTATTCCTCAATATAAACATACCGTGATGAACTTCCAGGATGTCAATGCCAAGATTCATTATAAGGTAAACCGGAATAATTTCATCGACGGCTCGTTCTTTTTTTCTCGCGATAATCTGGCCATCTCTGATCTTATGACCAGGAACTGGGGAAACCTCGCCGGGAGCGCCAACCGGAATTGTAGCTCGGATAACGGATGGTATCTAACCACAACAGCGGCCGTCACCGATTACACTACCCTGATGGGAATGGATATAATGGCCTCCAGTCAAGAAATAACTCAGTTTATACACTCCTTCTCTATCAATGAAAGTGTGCGACATTCTTTCTCAGATAATCATTCAATAAAATTTGGCTTCCGATCTGAACTGTTGAGGGTAAAGTCAGGGGATATGCACGTTGACGAAGCCCATTATCTTGATATCAGGAGTGGATGGAGCAATTCTGCCTGGCTAAGTTATGATGGGGACTTAACAACCTGGCTTGCTCTTTCCGTTGGTGGGCGTCTTTCTCTCTTCTCCTCTTTGGCCGGAGAGGGTTTCCATGATTTCGAGGCAATCAATGAGTCTATGCCTGACTACCGCAATAAAACATATGCTCACTTTGAACCGCGTGGCAGCCTACGTTTCAATCTCAATGAGACCAACAACATAAAGGTAGGTGCCTCTGTAACAACGCAGGATATTCATGGCGTGCGTGCCTCTTCAACCACTTTTCCGTTTGACAGATACGCACTTTCTTCCTCCGAGGTCGCTCCCGAAGTCGCCACACAATTTTCTGCCGGATATGTCGGAATGACTCCCGGGGGAGAATGGGATTGGAGCATTGAGTGTTACCATAAAACCATGAAGAACGTCTACGATTATAAAGACGG
>JAAVFG010000009.1 GCA_014800895.1 Bacteroidales bacterium | reverse complement strand
AAATACGTTAACTTTCTTAAAACTTTTTAGGATTTCGCGCTGTTTTATAGACAAAGAAAGTTAAAAACTAAATAAAAGTTAAAATTATGAAAAAGTTATTTTTACTCCTCGCAGCTCTCTTCTCTCTCGTTTCTTTCTCTTCCTGCTCTTCTTCAGCAGATGAGACTCCTCTGACAACCGACTGCGACATCACGGTGACTTTCGACAACGTGGCAGTGGTAAACGGAGTAATCTACGCAACTCAGGACTACTCACTCAAGGTAGAGTCAATCAGCTTCCGTTCCGCATCCGGCAGCACAAAGTCAATCTCCCACGTTGAGTATGCTATCGACTCCCGCGTATCAAGCCGCGCGGTCTTCTCTCCCTTCAACGGTCGCTTCGACACCCGCCTTCTCGAGGCAGGCACACATACACTCGGAATGTTCTTCAACATCATCCAGCTCGACAACACCGTGCTTCCCGACAACGTACAGTACGTATTCACAGTGGTTCCCACCCGTGCTGATCTCCCCGCAGGCGCAGAGCTCGGAACATACACACAGAAATTCCGCGTTACTCCCGACTGATCAAAATAAATCAGTTATCATAAAGAAATTAAGGAATAAATTCAGAAGGAACAATCAGTTATCATAAANGAAACAGAGTGATCAAATCAAAAAAGGAACAATCAGTTATCATAAAGGAAATAATNTAATGGAAATAAAGAAAAGCTCTTCACTCTTGAAAGAAAAAAGAGTAAAAATAACATAACTTTCTTATACTGGTCAGGGCAGTCGTGAGACTGCCCTGATTTTTTTATTATCTTTGCGTTCTAATAAAGTTATTTGGAAGGATGAAAATATTAAGATTGCTGACAATAACGGTCTTGACTGTTCTAACTGCATGCGGAGGCACCAATCCGCACAGCAGGGATAGAGATAATCGAGATCTCTCTGGCGTTCTGGAAGATACAGTAAAATATGCCAAGAATATAGATATCCATAAGTTGGAGTCAGACAGTAGTATCTATATTGTGACAGTTCGTAATCCCTGGCAAGAGAATGTAGCCCCGACGAGATACGTAATTGTGCCACGTGGAACATCGCTTCCCTCTGATCTCCCTTCCGGAAAAGTGATCCGCACCCCGATAGAGAATGCATTGGTTTACTCCTCAGTCCATACCGGTCTGATATCCGACTTAGGGGCGGCAAAAGCTATCAAGGGGGTATGCAATGCCGGATTCTTTACCGATACCATGATTCAATCCCGGTTGAGAAGTGGGGAAATCATGGATTGTGGTAATGATCAGNCTCCTGATATAGAGAAGATTATTAAGCTTCATCCGGAGATAATAATGCTTTCCCCCTTTCAGAATAATGACCGCTATGCCAAGGTAAAAGATCTTGGGGTAACGATCGTGGAATGTGGCGATTACATGGAGACTTCAGCATTAGGTCAGGCGGAATGGATGAAATTTTACGGTCTCCTTTTCGGGGAGGGCGAGAAAGCGCGTCGCCAATTNAATAGGATAGCGGAAAGATATGACAGCCTGGAAAACGTGGCTTCACGGACATCCTATCGCCCTGTAATATTGATGGACAGAATATATGGTCAGAGCTGGAGCGTACCGGGAGGCAAATCGACTATTTCCGGTCTGATTACAGATGCCGGGGGTAAGAATCCATTCGACTATCTGGANCAGAGCGGCGGAGTTGAATTATCACCCGAACGTGTACTTGCCCGGGCGCGTAATGCGGACATCTGGCTTGTAAGATATAATCAGGAGAGGGAAAAGACTCTGGAGGAGTTGAAAAACGAGGCTCCTCTCAATGGTCAGTTCAAGGCTTTCCGNGAGGGGAGAGTATATGGATGCAACACTCGGTACATACCCTTTTTTGATCAGACTCCATTTCACCCGGATATGCTGTTGGAGGAATTTATCAATATTTTTCATGGCTCGGATACNACCGACGTAACACTTCATTATTTCCACCGGCTTNAATGAAAATTAAAGATTTATATAAAAGAGGAGGGGAGAGAGAAGAGAGGAGAGAGGAGAGGAGAGAGAAAAGGAGAGAAAGAGGTGAGAGGATAGTGCTTTTCTCTCTGTCGATCCTCCTGTTTCTTATTTTATTTCTCTTGAATCTATTTTATGGGTCAGTATCGATACCGTTCAGAGATATATTCCATATTCTCCTTAATCCGGGCGATGAATCCGGGACATATTCCTTTATAATATGGGGAAGCCGTATGCCGGCTGCCATTACAGCCGGTCTGACAGGGGCTGCCTTGACAGTGACGGGACTACTCCTGCAGACCTCTTTCCGTAACCCTCTGGCGGGACCTTCTATATTAGGTGTCACATCCGGGGCAGGATTAGGTGTGGCATTGGTAATGCTCTTATTCGGAGGAAGCATTACCATCGGAGAGTATTCTACCGGGGGCACAATGGCAATTCTTTTAGGTGCGCTCGCGGGAAGTGTGGCAGTGATGGGTCTTCTTCTTCTCTTCTCCACATGGCTCAAGAGCGGGCTGATGTTGCTGATCGCCGGTATTATGACGGGGTATCTCACCTCTTCAGTTGTAACTCTACTTAATTATCTCACCTCCGCGGAGGGAGTGCGGAGCTACGCCTTATGGGGTATGGGGTCGTTTAACAGCGTCTCTACCGATCAGCTTCCCTTATATGGCATTACGATAGCAGTCGGCTTAGGACTTGCTTTGCTCCTTATGAAACCGCTCAACATACTGCTTCTGGGAGATAATTATGCACGCAGTCTCGGCATCAATATGATAAGCATAAGGAATATCCTTCTTCTTACCACCGGACTCCTTACAGCCGTAGTGACAGCCTATTGCGGTCCCATCGGTTTTATAGGTCTTGCNGTGCCGCATATCGTGTCCATGATATTCCGCACAGCCGATCATCGGGTCCTGATACCGGGAGCGATAATTATAGGGGCTGCAATAGCTCTTCTATGTAATCTGCTCTGTTCGCTCCCTTCAGATACAATTCTTCCACTTAATGCCGTGACCCCTCTGATCGGAGTTCCGGTGATACTTTATGTTATTCTTCGAAAAAGATGAAGGAATTAGTAAAAGCTATTGAGCTCTCCACCGGTTACGGAGAAGGTAAGAAACAGAGAATTGTAGGTGAGAATCTCAATGCCGCTCTTCTCTCGGGCGAACTTACCGCCTTGATCGGACCGAACGGGGTGGGGAAATCCACATTGATGCGTACATTATCCGGTTTTCAGGCTCCATGTGGAGGGAAGATAGAGATAATGGGGAGGGATATATCAGACCTGAAACGAAGTGAACTGGCAAAGATGGTCAGTGTAGTNCTGACGGAAAAACCATCGTTGGATAATATGAAAGTTGAGGAATTGGTGGAATTGGGTCGTTCCCCTTATACCGGTTTCTTCGGGAGGGCAGGGATTGAGGACAAGGAAATGGTAGAGTCAGCTATAGAGCAAGTTGGGATAGAATCCCTTAGGGACCGTTACGTTTCCTCACTCAGTGACGGAGAGCGGCAGAAAGTAATGATAGCCAAAGCTCTTGCGCAATCCACCCCCGTTATATTTCTGGATGAGCCCTCCGCATTCCTGGACTGGCCCAGCAAGGCAGAGCTNTTCCGTCTGCTTCGCCGGCTGGCACAGACAGAGAATAAAGCCATACTCCTCTCCACGCATGACCTTGAGATAGCCTTCCGTCTCTCCGACCGATTCTGGATAATGGATAGGGAGAAGCAGCTCACCGTCAGCAAAGAGCCGCCCTATTATATCATAGGAGAGGGAGGAGAGGAGAGAGAATAATCTGATTATATGAGTCATTATACGAGTCAGGGCAGTCATTTGACTGCCCTGACCTACAATATGGTATGTATAGAGATTATTTTACTGCTGACGAACCGAGTCGGAGTGCTGACTTCTTAGCTTCCTTGCGGATTCTATCACTATACTTGGGATTATCTGCAATCATATTCATTTTGTCTGCCACTTCCGGAGCACGATAGGAATAATTGAACCACCCCAAAGCCTCGACCAAAGTGACAATCATATCCTCATTCTCACATCTGTCAAGATAAGCGAAGATAGAATCAACAGATGGATGAAGCGGATTATTCCTTAACTGGCGGATAAACTGNCGCGCCTTTTTCTCATCAGGCTTGTCGGAAGCAAGATTGGCAAGCTCATCTTCATACTTCTTATTTGAATAGCTTGAAGCAAAATCTTTCTTAGCCTTCTCCATCAGTTCAGCCTCATTGTAGCTGTTGCGGTAGGGACGTGAATTTTCCAATTCCTTTACAAGAAGCTCATAATCAAATAGGCAGAGAGCCATCTGCTCCTGAAAATTCACACGTTCACCTTTAAGCGGATTCGCATAAGCCTTTATCAAAGCCGGAATTAAAGAGGGAGAGCCATTCTTGCCTGCGAAAATAGCGGAGAAACGGCGCACAATCTCATTGCTGTCGCTGATTCCCAATCGGATTGCCTCGACAAATTCATCGCCCGGTGTCGATGACAGCAACATCAATGCGGCATGACGTACTATAGGGCTATCCGATGATTTGAAGCAATCAAGCACCTGCACCGGAGTATACGCCCCCGCCTCATAAAGTTTCTGTAATGCCAATGCCTTGACAGAGGGGTAGGGAGATTTGGCTATCTGCTTCTTCCAGAAAGAAAGAGGAGCNTCTGCCACAGCCTTATTAATATCAAATCCGAGATTGCTTTTCGGAGCGAACGCGAAAGTCGGGTCGCCTATGACGTGCATCTCGAGATAGGGGTTATANTTAGAGATATTTCCAACCCGCAGACCTTCGCCGAGGAGTCCGATATTCTTATCCGCCCATTTATCCTGCAGAGAATTGACAGAATTACCGATAGCCACAACGCAGTCGCCATCNCCGAAGATATAGGCTCCGGCAATATACTCATCATTATTGAAAGAGCCGTTGAAACANGCGTCAAGAATTACTATCCTTGAATTGGGAACATACTTGCCGAAATCCTCAAGATGCAGATCCAGATTATAATCATAGATAGAATCTGCATCCACCGAACTCTTTTCAATTACATCAGCAAACCACTTCTCCGGCACATCATACATCTTCGCATATCTTGCCACAGCCGAGTCGACAGGTTCACCTCTGTCCACCGCCGCGCGTATCTTGGAACGAAAGAAACGCTTCGCCTCCTCCAGCTGGGTAGTGACACTCCGGGCGTCAGGATAGCGGTTGATAAACTCCTTATCCGGCGATCCGTGATGGTGCATGAGAGCCAAAGAGGTATTGGGCTGCTGCAAAGCCGACATTATGGCATATTTGGCAGGGTTCATCTGGCGATGATCAAGATAAGAGAGAGATGAGGACTGCTGTTTCATCCAAGGGAAATGCTCATACATATTTCCTACCTCATCTATGCGGGCAGTGATAGATTCGGAATTATAACCCTGTCCCGAGAAGAGAAGCATCTGCTGAAACTCCTCATTACGGTTCTTGACTTTCACCACCTTCTTAAGATAGTCGCGCAGATTCTCATACTTGTCTTTCCCATAGAAGTCCATACTCTTTATTCTGCCTGAATAGAGATCAGGAGCGACTTTCTGAGGGGAATCAGAGCGGAGACTGTAGTAATACAGAAGGGGTTTCTGAGTGTCGCGGGAAAGGAAGTCGAATTTAAGGTCAAGATCGTCGTAAAATCTATCTGACGGAATGGAAGATTGGGCGAGGCGTTTANGATTCTGNACAGCCTTGAATGCCGAGGAGAAATGCTGGGCATCCAGCAGCATAGGAACAGGAATGTCACCGACAAATACCATACCTTCGATAGGAGAATCCTTTCGCGAAGCCATGCNGCGGATTATCGAGCGGATAGAGTCAGGAGAGACATTGCTATTGATCACCACTATTTCCGATTTCAAACCCTGACGGTCAATGGAGCCGGCATAAGCCTTGAGCTCCGCCCCGGCTTTAGAATGACTGATACTGTCCACAAAGACAGCAAATCCCCTCGAAGCAGCATCTGCCGCCAACGAGACATTGACGGCGATAACTGCAAGAAGTATTTTGAATAATCTGATTGTCACCTTATAATATGCTTATGATTGATTAGAAAGATAGAGTCAAGCCACAATTTATCTTGCTCATTGATGTAGCATGGTAGAGGTCTTTCGCCTTGACGCAACGAGTTGTGCCTCCCTCCACATAGGCGCCGAGAATAACCTTCCCTACAGGAAGCTTCCCTTCGATTTTTCCTTCAATATTAAAGGCATCGGAAGTGAGGTAATAATACATCGGCAAGGAGTATTCCTCCTCAAGATCTATACCCGCTAAGTCGCAGCTTGATGAAAGAGAAGTCATGTATCCGCCCTTGACGCCTATGCCGAGACGCACATTCNTGATATTGAAATATTTTGTCACATTAGCATTGAAGTCAAGATTCGAATATTTTCTGAAATATAATTCCGGATAATTCTTGCTGTCGGAATTTGTAAAGGCGAGTCCGGCTCCGGCGGTCAGCGATGATATACCCTCATCATTCAGAATATCGAAACGATAGTCTGCATGAGCCGTNATGTATGTCTGCTTGTGNTTGATAGATGAATTGAGAATCTCCCAGACGATCGTACCATTCTGAGAAGTCTGCTTCTGGTCGTACCATCTCCCCTTCACATCATTGGCAGCAAATCCGACTTCTACATTATGGGCATATCGTGTTCCCTTGATAGAGAAGCGATCAGTTATTTCAAACACATTGTTTGAGAAATCCCCGCCCCGGAATTTATAAGAGCTGCCTCCGTCGATTGCATTTTCCGAGTCATGACGATATTGGAGGGTCAGATAATTTGAGATATTACCGCTGACCTTATATCTTCCGTCCACCCCTGCAAACCATGATGTGCCCTTTGTATTCCTGGTATAGGCGTTATTGCTCCAGGGATAGTTTGAGCCGAGTCCGTTCATGAGATAGAACACAAAATTGACGGCTGTCTGAAGACATGTATAATTCTGAGATTCGCTCATGAGGTCTATTCCGCCTGTCGCTCCGACAGTAAGCTTATCNGTTATATCAAAATCCACTCCCGGATTAAGTATAAAGCGCATACCCTTGGTCTCGACACGAGGATCGGATTCGTCAGACATTACCCCGACATTATAGTCAGCATTGAGTCCGAAACGGAAACGGGAGGAAAATTTATAGGCGAAGCGGCCATTGATTACGAATCTGTCAATTTTGTAGTCGCTCGCCATGTCATCTCCGATAATGAAGGGATTGAGCGGATTAAGGTAAAGGGTAGAATTCCATTTGCGGTCATGCTCCTTATAGCTTAGATACCCGACTTCCCCCTCAAAGCTGATCTTATTTAGCCTCGCGATACCGTAGATATCAATATTGAGACCGTTTGTATGGCGGGAAGCATCCGGTCTGTAATACTCACCGTCGCTCCAATTATATCCGGCATTTATGAGTGTCAGATTAGAGATAGGGATATCGCTGATTGAAACGGGGTTGAGAGCGCCGGACTCGACATTATTCAGATAATTATAGTCGGCATATTGCATTTGTTGCGCAATAGAATTATTCCCCTCTTCGCCTGCATAGGCGAAGAGAGGGAATAAAGATGAAATGCACGACAGAGTTGCTGCTATCTTGCGCATGAAATTATGGATTAGTCAACAGTTGTGGGGATTACTCCGGGAGTGGGCACCTGATTTGTCAGGAAGTCCTCGCTTGAATTATTGGTGTCTTTGAGGACCGCGCGACCGTTTGCATTGATGCTTTCCACTTTACGGCGGATAGAGAGACCACAGTATGCTGCATTATTGAATACCTTGCCGCCATCTACCTCGGGACGGAGGCGGATCACCTGCTGATTGAGCTTGTCGGCGTTATTTACGATATTGATACCGTCAAGCACATACTCCTGAGGGATCATGAGATACTCGGTAGTGGCAATAGACTCAGGTTTTGCCATGAGGTTGGACTTGTCAGTCGCGAATGCATAGGGGTCAACAGGAAGTTTTGCAAGNATAACTGCATTTCCTGTGTAAGGCACCATGAAGTAATTCTGAGTGCCGCTGTTGAAGATGATATCCATGTTGGGAACACTCTGATTGTCGATAGCTTTGTCGGGCTTATAGTCTGTAAGACACACCTCATAGTTTGCATTGGTGAGATTGACAGGAGAGATTTTAGCATCAGGATTCTCAGGGTCATACATCTCGGTAGTGATCTGGGTATGATCCTGGGCCTGGCTTGCAATCACAACGCTCTTGCCGGGCTGAACGGGATATTTCGTGCCGTCCCCTACGAATGCGATAGTATAGTAAGCCAAGGGATACTTATCCATGAGCTGACCGTCGCTTCCTACCCATACAGAGGGCTGTGTGCCCTGTGTACCTTCAAGGATACCGATGATGCAGTTATCAAGATAAAGCACNTCATCGGAGTTATTGTAAATCTCCATGAACTGATCCGCCATATAAGGCATCTTGCCGTTAGGCTTCACCATGT
This sequence comes from Bacteroidales bacterium, assembly GCA_014800895.1. Taxonomy (GTDB): domain Bacteria; phylum Bacteroidota; class Bacteroidia; order Bacteroidales; family Muribaculaceae; genus Lepagella. Next base: position 4,429 of record JAAVFG010000009.1, on the reverse strand, counting down.
TATAATATACCTCCTTGAATACGAGACCGCTTACCGTGCCTTTTACAAGCGCCACATCGACCGCGCTGTCAGCAAACACATTCTCGCCTAACTTCGCGCCATTCAGTGCGTAAGTCTCTGTNCCGTTATTTGAGCCGAGCGCTACCTGGATATCATATACTCCGGCAGGCACTACGAACTCATAGCTTNCCGCCACATTATCCTTCTGGAAGCTGCGACCTGTAGAGGTGTTGGTCACAGTCACAGTAGCCTTGGAGATTTCCGAGATTACTGTCCCTTCGGGAAGAAGAGCGTTGACAGTCAACACATAGTTGCGCGTTACGTCGTCATTGCTTGAGCAAGAGGTGAAGATGGTCATCACCACTGCCATTAATGCGTAAATAAAATTTCTCATCATTGTTGTTATTGTTGTTTTCAGTTTAGAATTTAATTTTTATTTCAGCGCCGAAATACATCGGGCTGTAGAGTTCCTTATATCCGCCTATCATATCCTGTCGGAATGTGCGGTGAAACTTAAGGAAGTTGTTGGCTATGCAGGAGAGCTCGAGGAAATTCTTGATCTCTTTTGTCAGCTTGAAGTTAAGAGAGCATGTGATGGGATAGCTCTGCTTATTGAAGTAGGTGAGGATATAGCTGTTATAGAGTCGGTCGGGACGTTCCACAAGAGCCGGATTCCATTCATGATATGTCATGTCGGCATCATAGAATCCGATTGGATCCACCTGCATCATCTCCGTGCCGTTGGAGGAAACCACCTTCTTGAAAAGATCCTCCCCTTTGGAGTTCTGATAGATATTTCTGTAACTCTCATGCCATACCACCTGCACCGTAGTGGAGAAGAGAAGTTTGATTACGGGGATATGTGTCACAAACCGGAAGTTAGTGTTGAATCTTGACTGGATAGTACCGCTTCCGGCAGGCATGAGGGCTGCATACTGATTGAAGAGCGTCACTCCGTTGGCATCCGTGCCTACGGACACACGGTCGGAATTATAGGATGTGCCCATATTCTGACGCTTTATCCAGAACCAAGCTCCGTCGATGATAAGATCAGTGGNGAGGGGATGGATACGACCGAAATTCAGCGTGTATTCAATACCATGTTTTTTGGTCTGAATAGTATTGGAGGGGGTCATATAGGAAGCTAACTCCCTGACTTTGCTGACAGCCGCCGGCTTCTCGGGAGCGCCGGGCACTCCTGTATAATAGACCGCTCCGTCACGATAGCTTGTCTGAATATCGGGAGTGATGTCAGCCTGCGGAATCGTATAGCGGTTATAATCCACATTGAAGAATTTTGTGACAAATCCGAATTCATTATCCACTCTCTCATGGAAGAATGTGATATTTCCGCTGATGCCGTGTGCGCGTCCCTGAATACCGATTTCAAATTTATGGGCACGGGCAGGACGGATGTCGGCATTGGCGGTATTGGGGACAACAAACGTTGTCATCACAGCCAAGTTGCGCGGATCATTCAGACCTATATAATTATTNAAATTCACATAATCATAATATGCCGCATTGGGGTAAAGACTTGCCATGGTAGGCATTTTCGAAGCGATACCGTAACCCCCGTTGATGGTCAGCATATCGAAAATCGAGTTATTCTGAGGGGTAAGAATCTGATAGTAGGCATTGATACGCGGATCAATGGCAGTGATATTCCCTCTGAGAGCCTGATGGCGGTTAAGGAGGAGATANTTGAGTCGCACACCGGGCTGAATGGCAAGGACGGTGGTGCCGATGTTAAGCTCGGTCTTGTTCTCAAGGAAGAAAGAGAAAGAGGGCATCCCCGGAATATCCTTATATGAACGCGGACGCACACTCTGTCCTGACCCTTGAATAGGGGGGAAATTGACGTCATACACCATTCCCTCTCCATGATTGACATTCAGATTATACTCCACACCCGCAAGGATATTGGAGAGTCCGCGCTCGAATGTAAACATTCTGTTTCCTTTTATCTGCGCATAGACATTCATGGGCTTTCCATCAATAAGGTAATGACACATATATGACGGCGGAAGAAATCCAACCTGCATCTGTCCGGGCGTGTAGGAGTGAGAATAGGGCACCACTCCTGATCCGACATTGGCATTGAAGATATCCTGCTGATGCGTATAGCTGAAAAGGAAAGCATAGTTAAGGGTCGATATAGCTCCTCGATTCAGACGCCATGCTCCATTGACAGCGAAGCGGAAAGCATCTTCAGTGTTTTTGAAATACTCCCCCTTGAGCATAGACTCATCGCTCTTTGTATCGCTGAGATTATGAGAATAAGAGGCTTTGATATTGAGAGTCAGCGGAGTGGTGGAGGGCATGAAAGTCTTTGAATATGCCACATTGCCGGCTATACGGTCNTATCCGAGATAAGTCTTGCGGCGGTCGGCGTTTGATCTCGTGTAGTCGACATTGAAATTGAAAGAACCACCGTTATTGCGCAGTCTGAGGCCCTTTCCTACGGAGAAGAGCTGNGAGTTGGGATCGACTTTCGCAGTGGCGGTCCANGGGGTCGCNCCGGCTTTAGTCTTGATAATCACGGCTCCTGATGTNAGATTNCCATATTCTACAGAAGGGATACCTCTGATGACCTCGATAGATTCGATATTGTCAGGCGAGACCTGTCGGAGATCCACACCGCGACCGGAAGTGGACTGGTCGTTCATTGTGTTTTGAAGCACAGACGAGTTATTGCCTGAGCGTGCAGTGGAGAATACCTGAAGGTTGGCATCATTCGACATAGGAGCTCCGTCAAGGACAACGGCTGTACCGAGTGCATTGTTGGCATTCTTTCCTGCATCAATCTCTCTGATGGTGGCNTGTCCGGCATTGGAGAGATCAGGATTCTTTGTCAGCGCTCCCGGGAGAAGCTGCAGCATATCTTCCACGCTTTTTGCCTGAAGATGCTGGATAGCGGTCTGCCCGATATTTGATATACCNCCCATTTTACTTTCCTGNGCGGTGACCACCACCTCTTTAAGCGCAAGAGTGGAGGGTTTGAGCTTTATATGGAGTCGGGGAGTCTCTCCATTGGCATTGACTGTGAATTCCCCCTTGGCGGTTTCAAAGCCAAGGTATTCTATCTCATATTGATATTTTCCGGGTTCAAGTTTGGGGAAGNTGAATTTTCCATCATTATCAGTGATGGCCCAATCCTGATTATTGAGCTTTACCATAGCCTGTTCGATAGGTGAGCCGTCATTGGCATCGGTCACTATACCACTTATTGCTACAGTAGCGGCATTGATCTGAAAGGCGGCCGGCAAAGTAACTCCAATGCAGACGCAAGTGCGGAAAATATTCATTATATAATGATTAGTCTGTACAGTATTATGCAAAAAAATTGTATAACACTTGAATTTTGTTAAAGTGTTATTTATTTATATCGCGAATTTACAAAAGGTAACTGATTTTTATAGAATAATGTCAGCAATTAATGGGCAATGATAGAAATTTAAGGGCAAATGACAATTATAAAAACTATTGTAATTGCATATTAATTCGATAAGTAGTTAAGTAGTTACGAATAATTAATCGATATATTTATTACAAGTNGTTGAAAATATCTTGANCGCTAAAACTCGTTCTTTTTGGCATATTAAANAGATCATGCAGTCAGTTTAGCGAGTCTNAAAANGAAGAAAGGGGTCAATATAAATAGAATATAGAATCAGGGCAGTCTCACGACTGCCCTGACCAGTATAAGAAAGTTATGTTATTTTTACTCTTTTTTCTTTCAAGAGTGAAGAGCTTTTCTTTATTTCCATTAGATTATTCCCTTTATGATAACTGATTGTTCCTTTTTTGATTTGATCACTCTGTTTCNTTTATGATAACTGATTGTTCCTTNTNNATTTNNTCACTNNNTTTCTTTTATGATAACTGATTGTTNCTTTTNATCAGTCGGGAGTAACGCGGAATTTCTGTGTGTATGTTCCGAGCTCTGCGCCTGCGGGGAGATCAGCACGGGTGGGAACCACTGTGAATACGTACTGTACGTTGTCGGGAAGCACGGTGTTGTCAAGCTGGATGATGTTGAAGAACATTCCGAGTGTATGGGTGCCTGCCTCGAGAAGGCGGGTGTCGAAGCGACCGTTGAAGGGAGAGAAGACCGCGCGGCTTGATACGCGGGAGTCGATTGCATACTCAACGTGGGAGATGGACTTTGTGCTGCCGGATGCGGAGCGGAAGCTGATTGACTCTACCTTGAGTGAGTAGTCCTGAGTTGCGTAGATTACTCCGTTTACCACTGCCACATTGTCGAAAGTCACCGTGATGTCGCAGTCGGTTGTCAGAGGAGTCTCATCTGCTGAAGAAGAGCAGGAAGAGAAAGAAACGAGAGAGAAGAGAGCTGCGAGGAGTAAAAATAACTTTTTCATAATTTTAACTTTTATTTAGTTTTTAACTTTCTTTGTCTATAAAACAG
>JAAVFG010000008.1:123910-130993 GCA_014800895.1 Bacteroidales bacterium | reverse complement strand
TGTTTCAGCTATGGGAGGACTTTCTGCCGCGTTGATTACAACTACGGTCGTGTTTATGGCAGTATTCATCCCCGTCTGCTTTATGGGTGGCACATCAGGTACATTTTATAAACAGTTTGGACTGACTATGGCAGTTGCCGTTGGCATATCACTCGTAAATGCCATGACATTATGTCCGGCTTTAAGCGCGCTCCTGATGCGCCCTAAAACAAACACCGGTAAGCGATCAACATTTATCGAGCGTTTTCATTATGCATTTGATAAATCTCTCAACACTACCATCGGACAGTATCGCAACGGAGTAGTTTTCCTTTTTAAAAACAGGTGGATAGTGCTTGTTCTATTATTGCTCTCGGTTGGAGGATTATGGTGGTTGATGTCGACAACTAAAACAGGTCTTGTTCCACAGGAGGATATGGGAACAATCAGCCTGAACGTTCAGGTTGCACCCGGCTCAAGTCTGGCAGAAACTGATGCAATAATGACTCAGGTGGAAGATGCGATAAAAGATATTCCTGAAATAAGCATTTATTCGAAAGTGTCGGGAAAAAATGCCCGTCACGACCAGTCATCCTCAGCCGGATCGTTTAATATACGTCTGAAAGACTGGAGTGAGAGAAAAGAGAAAAATCAGGATATAAATGCAGTAATTAAAGAAATATATAAACGTACATCGTCCATCGCTTCAGCTCAGATAAGGGCTTCACAAATGCCTATGATATCGGGCTATGGCACGGGCAGTGGATTTGAACTATATATTCAGGACCGAAAAGGAGCTACAACTGAGGAATTGCTTGATGTAACCAACGCATTCATTGATTCATTAAACTCGCGTCCGGAAATATCAAGAGCTTACACAACTTTCGACACCAAATATCCTCAGTATATGGTGGAAGTCGATGCAGCAAAATGNCTGCAACATAACATATCACCCTCTGACGTACTTTCAACATTGTCAGGGTATGTCGGCGGTAGCTACTCATCAAATCTGAATAGATTTACCAAACTGTATCGTGTTATGGTACAGGCATCTCCTGATGACCGTCTCGATACTGAAGCTCTGAAACGTATATTCGTCAGGACATCGACAGGAGAAATGGCATCTATTGACAATTTCATTACCCTGACGAGGGTATACGGTTCAGAGAGCCTGTCGCGTTTTAATCTTTTCCCGTCAATATCGGTGTATGGAGATCAAGGCGAAGGATATAGTTCCGGTGAAGCTATTGCAGCAATCAAGGATGTGGCAGCTAAANATCTACCGACCGGCTTTGGATATGAATTTGGAGGCATGTCGCGTGAGGAATCTTCTTCAGGCAATACTACTGTCCTGGTGTTCAGTATATGTCTCGCTTTCATATATTTGATATTATGTGCCCTATATGAAAGCATAACTATTCCATTTGCCGTTATTGCAGCTGTGCCGTTCGGTCTTGCCGGATGTTTTCTTTTCGCAAGATGGTGGGGTTTGGAAAATAATATCTATATGCAAATCGGACTGATAATGCTAATCGGTCTTTTGGCTAAGACTGCAATACTTCTGACTGAATATGCCACGGCTCGGCGCAAAGAGGGCATGGGACTAATTGCGGCGGCTATTTCAGCGGCAAAAGCACGTTTCAGACCTATAATAATGACTTCTGCAACAATGGTATTCGGTATGCTTCCTCTGATGTTTGCTTCNGGAGTCGGAGCCAATGGCAATATTTCGGTTGGGGTCGGTACAGTAGGAGGCCTTCTCTTNGGNACNCTCGCNCTNCTNTTTATTGTGCCNGTGCTNTTTGTCATATTTCAGTATCTTCATGAGAAGCTGATTCCTAAGCATAAGAAAAGAGGGATGAAATAATCTTTTTCCATTTCTTTAGGATGTATGGAGTCCGGGCAGCTTGAACGCTTGCCACCANAATATTATGATTAACCACTTAATCATAGTGCATTATTCTTACATNTTTNTGATTTACAATTATTTACAAAATANCNNTAATAAAGNGGGACTTTTAAAAATGTGTTAAAATGGCGANCTTTGCATAAAATTAAAGCATAATTCTTTTTAAATATGATATCGCTGAGCAAATACATTTTAGCAATTTTTTCAGTATGTTTGCTGTCTTTTAATCTGACCGCAAAGGATATGACAGGCTTGATTTCAGGTAAGGTACTTTCCGCTGATGGCGAACCNATCGATTATGCTAACGTGTATCTCAAAGGCTCTGTATATGCCGCAACAACAGATGAGAAAGGGATATATCATATCAAGGCTCCTGCGGGTAATTATACAATAGTCTTCTCTTCTGTCGGCTATGAAAAGCTGGAGCTGAAAGCCACGATTGCATCTAATGAGCGCACTAAACTCAATGTGAAATTAAAACCGGATGCTCAGTTGGCTGAAGTCATAGTTGTCGGAAATACTTTGAGCAAGGTAAAGAACTCTGCTTTTAATGCTACTGCGGTAGATACCAAAGAGCTTGTGAATACTACAAAAACTCTAAGNGAAGCTCTTTCAAAAGCTCCGGGGATGAAAATAAGGGAAAGCGGAGGTGTCGGNTCGGANATGGCTGTCACGATGGATGGNTTCAGNGGCAAACATGTGAAAGTATTTATCGATGGGGTGCCNCAGGAAGGTGTNGGCAGTTCGTTTGGTATAAATAACATCCCTGTCAACTTTGCCGACCGTATCGAGGTATACCGCGGTGTCGTTCCGGTTGGATTCGGTTCGGATGCTATCGGAGGAGTNATCAATATCATTACNCCAAAACGTCAACGTCGATGGTTTCTCGATGCCTCTTATTCTTACGGCTCATTCAACACCCACAAGACTTACGTTAATTTCGGGCAGACACTAAGCAACGGACTTAAATACGAAATCAACGCTTTTCAAAATTATTCCGACAACAACTATTGGATAGACGCACCGGTNGAGGATTTTGTGACCGGTGGCATCAACAAGAATAAANTTGAGCATGTCCGCCGCTTCAACGACACATACCATAACGAAGCGATCGTTACAAGAATAGGATTTGTAAACAAACCGTGGGCTGACCGCCTTATGGCAGGATTCACCTACTCGCATATGTATAAGGAAATCCAGACCGGGGTACGTCAGGAAATAGTATATGGACAGAAACATCGTCACGGTCATTCTCTTATCGGCTCATTGGAATATGGCAAACGCAATCTGTTTGCCCCGGGACTTGATGTGGCAGTGACCGCCAACTATAATCGGAACGTGACTGTAAATGTGGATACGGCATCAATGAAATACAACTGGCGGGGCGAAACAGAGCGACTTAATTCTCCCGGTGAACAGTCATACCAGAATTCACGAGCTAACAATAATAATTGGACAGCGACATTCACCACTGATTACAGACTGAATGATTATCATCTGTTTACTGTAAACGATGTCTTTAACTCCTTTAATAGAACGAATGATAATCTGCTTGCCGAGGTGGTTAGCTCCGAGGAAATAGGGAAGATAACGACCAAGAACATCGTGGGGGTATCTTATCGTTATGTGCCTAATTCCAAATTTAATTTTACCGCGTTTGGCAAACACTATCATCAATACGTGTCCGGACCGGTGGCGACCACTGCCGCGCAGGATACTTATGTGAAAAGCTCCCGCTCCGTAGATGCTTTTGGTTATGGCGCGGCAGGGACATGGTTTATGCCGCTTGGCTTCCAGCTGAAGGCTTCATACGAGAAAGCCTACCGCCTCCCTACTATCGAAGAAATGTTTGGAGATGAAGACCTTGAAATCGGAGATATGGCTTTAAAGCCGGAATCAAGTCATAATGTGAACCTTAATTTCAGCTATAACGCCACTTTCGGCAATAACACCATTTATGCTGAAGCAGGATTTATTTATCGTGATACACGCGATTACATCCAACGCAATATTCTGGCTTTGAGCGGAGGTAAGGCTGCCGCGACATACGTCAATTACGGGAAGGTGGATACAAAAGGTATAAGTCTCTCCGCCCGCTACAATTTCTCAAAGTGGCTGAGCCTTGGAGGAAATTTTACCAGGATGAATATNCGCGACAACATGAAGACGACAATGGGAAGCACGGTGCCGAACGTGGCATATGGAGAACGTATGCCTAACCAGCCTTATATGTTTGCCGACTCTGATATAAGCTTTTACTGGCATGGGCTCGGTGGGAAGCGGAATGTCCTTACTCTGACTTACGACAATCAGTANACCCACAAATTCTGTTATTATGCTTCCAATATTGGAGCGAATAACGCTGACTACATGGTGCCTGATCAGTTCGCTCATAATCTCACCATATCATACGCAATAAAAAACGGAAGATACAATCTCTCTTTCGAGTGTCGTAATCTCACCAATGAAAGGCTTTATGACAATTTCAGCCTTCAGAAAGCCGGGCGCGCGTTCTATGGAAAAGTGAGAATATATTTCGGAAATTGATCTATAAATATCCTTTTATTATAAATACTATTTTTATGAAGAAGTCATTACTTTTCAGCACATTTGCTATGCTTGCAGTGCCGGTGGCACTAACATCCTGTTCGGATTCCGACCAACCCGGAAAAGTGGAAGAGAATGAAAGCAACGGCAAATTCGTATTTGCCACAACTGTCCAGGGCTCTAATGCTACATCCTATGTTCTCCTTACCGGGGAGTCGCTGGATGAAGGAACTCTTTCTCCGGTCAACAACGGATTGCTCAACGATGGAGCTACGCAGTGGGTATTCCACAAGAATTACCTCTATGCTCTGACTTATAATCAGGGAAACGCAGGAACTACCCGCAGCTACATACTTGGTGGAGATGGGGAAATGAAAGCTCGAGGCACTGAATACCGTATCAGCCGTTTCTCATCATACGGCGCATACGACAATGATATTCTGACCATGGCAACCGGCGAGTCGGCGGATGTNGTGGATGGCAACGGCTATCACGCTATGATGCTCAATGTCACCTACCTTGATGTCGTTAATGAGACTTCCACCACCAATCATGCCACTACCGAACATCCATATCTTATGGAGAACTTCCTTGGTAATGGCGAATACGTTACTCTTGCGGGTGCGGAACAGAGTGGCTCCCGTCTATATTGCGGTGCAATACCGATGGGTCTGAGTCAGTATGGCGCGGCTTATGATAATGGCAAATGGGTGCGCAAAGGATATGAACATTTAGTTCATACGGAGGCTGGTGGATCCGGTGCAGGTTCCTATAAAGCCGGTGAACTTGTAGGAACGCAGTATCCTGACGAATGTTGGGTGGCGATATACGACAACGATGATTTCCTTAATCCTACACTCGTAAAGACTGATCGTATCAGCACACCTTCAGGTCGTTTTAGATCACAATACTACCAGACTATATGGGCAGCTGAGAACGGTGATATTTACGTGTTCTCTCCCTCCTATGCAAAGACCATGACCGACCCTCTTCAAAAGACCAAGCTCAACGCCGGCGTTTGTCGTATTCCGGCAGGCAGTAAGAAGTTTGATGACTACTACTGCGATATTGAGACCCAGGCAGATGGNAAGTCTTTCATGCGCTGCTGGCCCGCCGGAGGGAATTACTTCCTGATGGTGATGTATGACCGTCCTCTAACTGAGAGCGGATTTGCAGGAACTGATCTCGCTATATTTGATGCGGATTCCAAGAAACTTACCTATGTGACCGGGCTGCCTGAAAATATTTCCTCCATAGGCAAGACGGTGTTTACACAAAAAGGGTATGTGTATATTCCCGTAAATGTTGAAAACGGCTATCCTACAATCTATCGTATCAATCCTGCAACAGCTCAGGCAAGCAAAGGAGTTGTAATTGAAGGCGCTTCGGACATAACCGGTTTCGGATTTTTAGAACCCGTAAAATAACGCATGATGAAAATATTCCGTAAAATTCATCTCTGGCTTTCCGTACCATTCGGAATAATTATCACTCTGATATGTTTTTCCGGAGCGATGCTTATTTTCGAGCCGGAAATAACCCGTAGCGTAAAAAGTGACGTCTATTTTGTAAAATCTTCCGACGCCACTCCATTGCCTATGGGCGACCTCATGGAGACCGTCAAGGCATCCCTTCCTGATTCTGTCTCTATTACCGGAGTGACCGTTTTCTCCGACAAAGACCGGACTTATCAGGTGAATCTTTCCAAGCCCCGGAGAGCGTCAATATTTATTGATCAGTATTCCGGAGAGATAACAGGCAGATATGAGCGTATCGGCTTCTTCTCAACGATGTTTAAACTCCATCGCTGGCTTCTGGACAGTGCCAATCCGCATGGCGATGGCGTTAAAGTCGGAAAGCTTCTTGTCGGGATATCCACTCTCGTTTTCGTAATCGCACTTATAACAGGTGTCGTATTATGGTGGCGTCCCGCACGCAAGAATTTCCGCCGAAGCATGACCATTTCATTTAATAATGGATGGAAAGGCTTATGGAGAAGCCTTCATGTTGCAGGAGGTATGTATGCTCTTTTACTGGTTCTTGCAATGGCTTTGACAGGATTGACCTGGTCCTTTGACTGGTATCGTTCAGCCTTTTATGCAGTCTGCGGGGTAGAACACACCCCCCGAAATATCGGAGGGCAGGCAAATGGAAAATCCGTAGAACGCGGTCATGGCGACGAAAGTCGTGGCAATCACAGAGGCGGTCGCCGTGGAGAACATGGCGAGCGCCGAGGCGAAGGTCGCCGTCNTCATTCTGAATTCGGACGCTGGCAACAGGTTTACGATGAACTGAAAGCTCAAAATCCTGATGCACCTCAGATTACTGTCGGTGCAGAAACAGCATCTGTCACATTAGGCGTTACCGGCAACGGACGTGCATCAGACAAATATGAGTTCAATCGCAGATCCGGTGAAATAACACCTGTAACAAAATATGCAGATTCCGTACCTGCCGACAAACTTCGCGGATGGATATATGCGGTACACACCGGCAGCTGGGGTGGAATATTGACAAGAATTCTATGGCTATTGGGCGCACTTCTTGGTGCCTCCCTACCTCTGACCGGTTATTATATCTGGATTAAACATCTCACGAAAAAGAAGCACCAGCAGACTATTACTGCTTAATTAAAAAGTNCCGATGTC
>JAAVFG010000008.1:0-123904 GCA_014800895.1 Bacteroidales bacterium | reverse complement strand
GACATCGGCACTTTTTAATTTATCAATCTGCAATACTCTCAATCCATGAGAAAAGGTCATCAAGGTTATAATCCCCGCTGTGCGGACGATTCCAAGGCAGGAAGAAATTGACATCAAACCCTGTGTTTTTCAATTTCGTGGCGAGATTTATCGGTACAAGGAATGACGTGTCCCGGTCTTTGGCTCCATGACGGATATACCAGTGGGGAGCTACGGAAGTCGCATTTTCAGAGATGAAGTTCATCGGATTCATTATAAAGATTCGGGCAGACAGGTCTTTTCCAAGAGTTGCCTTGGGGTCGTGAAGACGATGGCGCAAACTGAACTCAGTAAAATTTGAAGGATTCCCTTCTTCATCTCCAAACACCTTATTTTCGGGAGTAGGAGTATCTATCAGCACTCCATATTGGTCAAATGCCGGAGGAGTCTTAAGTGGAGTCACACTTGCCACATAACTGAGGTATTTATCCAGATCAATATCTGTGACATAGTCTGTATTATTGTTGAACATTGGTCGCACACCTGCCGGACCGTAAGATGGCGCTCCCCTACCGTCGCCATTCCCATCCATGGGAGGGAAATCTCCGAAATTCGGCTTTTCTGAATAACGGATGATACCTATACTATCCGGTATCTCACATCCCTCTTCAAGTGCCTTGTGAGCAGATGCAATCAGGAAGGTTTTAAGATAGTCCCTATAATTATCAGAAGTAATCAAATTGCCCTCATCATCTTTGAGGTCAAGTGAATTTATATATGCCGGACATTCCGCCGCCAACTCGTTGGAGATCATTATCTGATTCGCGTCCAGATGCCTTACTCCGGTGTTAGTGCATCCATACAGCCACTCATATTCCATATCGGCATGATTAAGGTCGGTGATAGGACAATAACATACGGAGGCGAATACCTTATCGGAGGTCGGAGCTGCCCCCATTTTACGCAGATACTTATCATATTCAGGACGATCGCCGGTAGAACCTACCAATGCAGACATTGCTCCCCCGGCGCTCGTGCCGTCTATTATAATGCGTTCGGCACTTCCCGGAATCACATTGTCGTTATAACGCAGATACCGGATGGCTGCTTTCAGGTCGAGAAGTCCGTTAGGTGCCGTGCCTGTGCAAACTGTCTTTCCATTACGGCTGATTGTCGAATTAACCCCTCTCGAACCGGGTATGCAGACCACATATCCCTCCTTCAAAGCTCTTCCTGTGGCATCCCCCGCGGAGGGCGATTTCGCTGTAGTAGCCATGTAGCCTCCTATGTAGGTGCGGAGGAAGATCGGTGTCGAATCGCCGCTTTTCAGACTCTCGGGAACATAAAGGTTGAGAGTCTGATAAACAGAATCTTCTATGTTGCTTACATAATAGATATTCTCGTAGGCGGTATACCCTACTTTCTCTCCTGACGGCATGGTCAGAACTTCCTGCTTGGCTATAGCGGGATTGAATGAAAGTTTATCGCTGACTTTTGCTTCTGATGTCAGCCCTCCCCCGGCAATGCACGCCGACAAAATGGAAAGGATGTACAATTTGGTTTTTTCCATATGACGTATAATATTTATAATACAAGGGAGGGAGATATACTGAATATGCCTCCCTCCCTTATCTACAATTATAAAAACCTATAAAAATAAAAACCTATAAAACTCATTTACTTTGTTTGAATAGCCACTCTCTGACGGGAGTCAGACGATAAGCGTAGTCAAACGAATACATATGTTCACTCCCTTTGCCGTCGTCGGGAAGGACGGACTTGGATGTAAAATTGATTATNGTAATCGGGGCTCCTTTGGCAAGGATATCCGCGGCAAGTTTATCTTGTTCCGCCTGTGGCAATTTCGCACTGAAATCGGTGTATTCATATTTTATACCTGCATCATCNGCTGCCTTTTCAAGCGCATCAAAAGTGCCCGCCTTCCCTGCCGTTACGAAGACAAATTTATGCTTTACGAGTTCAGGGAATGTAGCGCTGTCCCAGTGACAGTCTACAAAGATTGAGGCTGCAAACAAGTCAGGATATGCCGAATTATAGTACATTGATATCATTCCTCCCATTGACTGACCTGTGGTGTAGAGTCTGTTGGCATCAACCTGATTTTCTTTAGCGACTTTCTTCACGAGCCGCGCTACGATGTCAACCTCGTCAGTATGCTCATAGGCATCATTGACTGCCACACCGGAATATTGAGGCACAAGCACATAGCATGGGTGGGATGCCTGCCATTGGTCGGTCGCCCAAACCAACGCTCCGTATCCCTGTGTAAGCGGGCGTGTGATATCTGTTCCCGGTGTGCTTGCATCCGCCATAAAGAGCACAAGAGGATAATTCTTGCCGGCTTCGATTTTTTGGGGAGAGTAGAGATTATATTTCATTGTCTTCCCTGTNTCGGCATCTGTATATTCCAACTGCTTGAAATANGGCAATTCATTCTTNATCATGGATTGCAATGTGGCATCGCCGCTCTTGTCTATCACCGGTCCNCCACCGGGAGTGCCTAATTGAGGTCCTCCGGGTCTTCCTGTGCCACGCTGCTTGTCGGAATTGACTTCAGCTGTTTTTTCTGTTGATTGCTTCTCTGATTTTTGGGCACATCCTGTCAATGGCATACTCAAAGAGAAGAGGCATAACCCCAAGGTCATACCNCTTAATACGGTCTTAATACTCATTTTCCTTTNCTNTTATCATTTANCTTAAATAAGCCAAGGAAGAAAACAAAAGTTCAGAAACATGGGTAAATGACATTTTTTTAATGGCTAATGACCTGCCGGCAAAGAGGAGTAGTCATCNTTAATCAAGACATTCACACTATACTCTCACGTTTTAGTGGATGGAGCCTAAAAATAAAAAATCCGCTGATGCAATATCAGCGGATTTTTTATCATTGTCAACAGAGAATTACTCTGCTGCTGCCTCAGCCTCTGTCTCAGCTACCTCTGCCTCGAGATCAGCNTTTGCAGCTGCTTCCTGTGCAGCAAGAATTTCTGCTTTCTTCTTCGCTACTGACTCACCCTTGAGACGATTCTTCTCTTTCTCTGCCTCAAGAACAGCCTTTGCCTCCTCAGCTTCCTTAGCAAGCTTCTTNGCCTTGGCTGCATCCGCTACTTTTGTGCGGTCTGCCTTCCAGGCATCGAAACGACGCTGTGCCTCCTCTTCATTGAAAGCACCTTTCTTAACTCCGCCGCGGAGATGCTTCATAAGCATTACACCCTCTTTNGAAAGGATGGAGCGAACTGTATCTGTAGGGATTGCACCTACCTCTACCCAATACAAAGCACGGTCGAAGTCCAAACTTATTGTAGCAGGATTAGTGTTCGGATTATAAGAACCTATCCTTTCAATAAATCTACCATCTCGTGGTGCCCTGCTATCGGCGACTACAATAGGATAAAAAGCGTAGCTCTTGCGGCCATGACGCTGTAATCTGATTTTTGTTGCCATAAACTTGCCGTTGTTAAACGTTTTTTTGTATTGTTCGGTAAACACTTTTGTGTTTTCCAAGCACAAAGTTAATGCTATTTCAAGAATTTACCAACTTTTTTGAATTTATTTTGTAATTTTGTGGCATATTTGTAACTCGCTCTCCTATTTTTTTAATTTTTTATGGCTGAAATCACTCTTCTTGACCGTCTTGACGGCTTGGATGCCCGTTTTGAAGAAATATCTACGCTTATTACCGATCCTGATGTAATCGCCGACCAGAAGCGTTACGTCCGACTCACTAAGGAGTATCATGACCTTGAAAAAATAATCAAGGCTAAAAACCATTATTCCGCCCTTCTCAATACAATTGAGGAGTCGAAGGAGATTATCGCTTCCGAAGATGACCCCGAACTCAAGGAGATGGCGCGTGAAGAACTTGACGCTGCCTCTACGGAGCTTCCACGCCTGGAGGAGGATATAAAGCTGCTTCTTATTCCCGCCGACCCCGACGATGCGAAAAATGCCGTCGTCGAGATTCGCGGAGGCACAGGCGGCGATGAGGCTGCGCTCTTTGCCGGCGACCTTTTCCGTATGTATCAGAAATATGCCGAGACCAAAGGGTGGCAACTCTCCGTTTCCTCTTTTTCAGAGGGGGCTGCAGGAGGTTATAAGGAGATCGTGTTTAATCTCACCGGCGAGGGGGTATATGGCACTATGAAGTATGAAAGCGGAGTCCATCGCGTGCAGCGCGTGCCTGCCACTGAGACGCAGGGGCGTGTCCATACCTCCGCAGCTACCGTGGCTGTGCTTCCCGAAGCCGAGGAGTTTGACGTGGAAATACATGAGGGCGAAATCAAATGGGATACTTTCCGCTCCGGTGGCGCGGGGGGACAGAATGTCAATAAAGTGGAATCCGGCGTGCGCCTGCGTTATAATTGGAAGAATCCCAACACAGGTGTGGTAGAGGAGATCCTTATTGAGTGTACCGAAACCCGCGACCAACCTAAGAATAAGGAAAGAGCCCTTTCGCGCCTACGTACCTTTATTTATGATAAGGAACATCAGAAATATCTTGATGATATCGCCTCCCGTAGAAAAACCATGGTCAGCACAGGCGACCGCTCGGCTAAAATACGCACGTACAATTTCCCGCAAGGTCGTATGACGGATCATCGCATCAACTTCACTCTCTATAATCTCCAGTCTTTCATGAACGGAGATATTCAGGAATGTATCGACAAACTGATTGTGGCTGAAAATGCCGAAAAGCTAAAAGAAACGGAACTATAAATAAGCAACAAGCGGGAGTCAAACTTTTCATTGTGTTTAACTCCCGCTTATTATTACTATTCACTATTGAGGAACTTAGTCTCCATTTCCTAAAAATCCTATNCCTCTCTTACCTTCCAACTATCAATTCTTCGTTTCTCCGAAGAGAAATTGATACCGATCTCTATAATCTTTCGGGCGTCAATACTCCATGGAAGTGCATAATCTTTTGAGTTAATCTGGTCAAGCGCTTCTTGCGCAGACTTATCATATTTCAGCTCCATTATATAGATATACTTTTCCGTACTTACAAGTATATCAATCCGACCGTCAGATGTTCTGACCTCAGCCCCTACTCTCATACCTACCAACGAGAAGATAAGCAGCATCGCATTTGAAACATTTCGTTCCTCATCAAATTTCAGATCATGACCAAAACCGGCAAACAGTGACTGAATACGTAACATAAAATCATCTACTCTTCCCTCCTCCAACTCATCAATCAGATCAACTACATAAATATGAGTCTGATCTTTCTTAAGTGATGTATAATATGGGAGCAACTGTTCGAAAAAACCTTGCTTCACCTCTTCATTCGGGATTCCAAGATGAAATACCCTCCTCTGACTATCATACTTCTTAATAGTCAGATACCCTGTCTGATAAAGGAGTGCCATCGGAGAAATATTATCTATATCGAGTCCCTCCAGTGCATTCTGACCACACCTCGCACTGATAAGAGCATTTAGATCTGTCTCGTTACGTTTAAGCTGCTCAGCCAGGAGAGATGTGCCGCCTGATTCTATCCAGAAATTGGAATATTCCCTTGAAGCAAACACCTGAAGAAGAGAAAAGGGATTATAGATATCCGGTGATTTCTTTGAGAAATGATAACCATCATACCAGCGCTTCAACTCCTCCAACTCCTCCTGTGCGTTTCTATCATTCTCTGCGGCAAGTTCAGAGACTCCTATTTGAAAATATTGTTCCACCTCTTCCTCCGTAATGCCACAGATAGCCGNGAAGTCGGTTAAAAATGATATATCCCGGATATTATTGAGTCCGGAGAATACACTTAGTTTTCCAAAACGGCTTACACCGGTGAGAAAAACTAATTTAATAAAATCCGCCGCACTCTTGAAATTTGAGTAAAGAGCAGCGAGGGCATGACGATACTCCTCGAATCTTTTACGATCATGAATATTATTAACAAGCGGTTTATCATATTCATCCACAAGAATAACGACTCCTTTTCCTGTCTTTTCAGAAATCGACTCTATTAAATTGGCAAACCGCTGAGAACTTATATTATCTATGTCCTCTACACCATATTCCTCAGCCCAATTCTTGAGTTGTCGGTCTATCACAGCTTCAAACTCCCCATCAACCTTATAATTACCCGTATTGAGGTCAAGATATAATACAGGGTATTGCTCCCAATTCCAATCCATGCAATCTGCATAAAGACCCTTGAATAGCTCTCGTTTACCCCTAAAGAATGATTTTAGGGTAGAAAGAAAAAGTGATTTTCCGAATCGACGGGGACGACCCAAGAAATAATATTTATTTCCGCTGAGTATCCTTTCTATAAAAGCAGTCTTATCCACATAAAGAAATCCCTCTTTACGCAACACCTCAAAAGACTGTTCACCTATTGGATATTTCACTTTAACTCTTTCCATATTATAAAATTATAGGAAGCCGCTTAATTTTTGATATCGCGAATTTACAAAAAATGTGATTAGAAAGCAATATGCGCATTTATCATGATTACAATAAGTCGCCATATTCCTTCTCTGCCTTTGCAAGAGCATCGGGCTTCCCGATATCCAATAATCGAAGTGACGGGTCGTAATACTCCCCTATTTTCACATTCGGATACATGGCAAGAAAGAAATCCATAATCGGAAAAATCTCCCNTCCGGTCATATCAGCATACCCGGAGAGTGCTTCCACAGCTGACTTCCCCAGAATNTAGATGCCNCTGAATGCCACTTCCCTATCCCCTTCCTCTGCCATGTAATCACAAGGACGGTAGCTGTCACTTTTCAAATCATGCCACCCCTTGAGATAACCCTTGCTGTCAAAAATCAACTTACGGCTANTCTCTCGCCCGCTCGTAAGGAGTGTCACATCGTTACCTGACTNCTCATGATANTCCATCAGCTTTTTCAAATCCGCATTGCTGAGAATATCGGCATTATGAATNAGTACCGGCTCTTCATTCTCTGAAAACATCTCTTCGGAAGCATGAAGAATACCTCCTCCCGTATCTAAAAGTTTTTCCCTCTCATCGCTAATCTTGACTTTTACGCCAAAATCATTTATATCCAAAAATTCAATTATCTGGTCTCCGAAATGATGAATATTGATATACATATCATCAAAGCCGGATCTTTTCAGTCGATAAATCTGACGCTCAAGCATCGGAATCCCCCCTACCGGCACCAATGCCTTGGGATGATGCTCTGTCCAAGGTTTCAAGCGTGTTCCCATCCCGGCTGCTAATATNAGNACTTTCATTCCAAAGTAATCAGGCTCCTTTTACCCTATGTTTTAAGACAACTTCTTGTTTACACCCTGCTCTCGNTGACACACGGTAACCTCTGCTTCGCTGAATCGCTCCGCCAATGCCCTGCTCACCTTCTCAGCGCAATAGACTGACCTGTGCTGACCTCCTGTGCATCCGAATCCTATCTGCAGATTTGAGAAACCCCGGCGGATATAACGTTCCACAGTGGGCGCTACCAATTCCACCACTCTTTCTGAAAATAAATCCGTCTCCCCTTTCTCCATAAGAAAATCAATCACAGGCTTATCCATCCCCGTAAGAGTCTTATATTCCGGATACCTTCCCGGATTATGCATNCCACGGCAATCAAACATGAATCCTCCTCCGTTTCCGGAAAAGTCAGCCGGGTATCCNTTCTTATATGAAAAAGAGAANACNTCNACNCTTANCNTNTCNCTNTTNCCTTGNGGNANGAANCGCNTNTCAGANNNNATCTCCTCTCCTACCTTTCTCAATTCGGGAAAAGCATCAAGCACTCCCTCATCAATTAAAGACTTCAGATTACCCAACGCACCGGGTATACTCNCGAGGAAATGAGCTTTCTTCTCTATCAGTCCCCTGAGTCCGTAAGCTCCCAATACCTGAAGGGTACGAAAGAGGACAAAGTAAGGNAGAGGCGCGAGAAAATTCTCTTTGTCGCAATGACTTAGCTTGGAATANTCNTCNGCNTANNNNTNCATCATCTCTCTGCGGAAATCATCGGAAAANCCCGCTTTNGCCTGCCAGAGAAANGAGACAGCATCATATAGNGAGGGTCCCTTCCGTGCTCCCTGATAATCTATGAAGTAGCAATGATTATCTTTTACCATTACATTACGGCTTTGAAAATCACGATACATCAAGCCGTTATAATTCCCTGAAGCATCCCATAGTATCTCCGCAAGCTTTTCGAAATCATCTTCCAGTCGCTCCTCATCAAATGAAGCGCCTACGGGTCGCAGATATTCATATTTGAAATAATTCAGATCCCAGAAAATCTGTCGTCTGGAAAAAGGTTGGTATTCTACCTGCTCTCCCCATATATCCTGTGGGATAGTCTGGAATCTTGCCAAACCGCGTAAAGCATCCGCCACAAGATNCNTTANTCCATCANACNCCGAAGAGNCAGCCTCATCCTTCCCTTTCTTTATCACGTCAAAGAGTGAAATATCCCCGAGATCTTCCTGCAGATAGTCCATTTCCGACTCACTCCGGCAGAAAAGNTTCGGCACACTCACCCCATACTCGGCGAGAAGTGGAGTCAAAGAGAGAAAGGCTTTTGAGTCTTTCTCATTCTCCCCTATTACTCCTATAGNNGTCTCATCCTTTTCCTNNCTNCCCGACTCATCTCCACGTAGCCGATAGTAGACACGTCCTGAGCCTGCCCCCGGAAGACGCTGCACACTTATGGGAGCATGCCCGAAATACTGACTATATAAGGCGGTGAGGATGGAGATATCTGTATCTTTTTTCATATTCCGAGATAAATGTCAACTGATGGTAAAGTAATATTGCAAANTTTAGTTNANCATNTAACTAATGTTNCAAAATTANTTTATCATATAACTAATGTTACAAAATTAGTTAAAATCACTCAATTAAAGAATTTTTTATTAACTTTGCAGTTGGAGCAATTCCAAAATTCGGATAAACCCAAAACTATTATAAAAAAATGGCTAAAATTGACAATTACAATTTCAGCGGCAAGAAGGCTATCGTACGTGTAGACTTCAATGTGCCCCTTGATGAGAATGGCAACATTACAGATGATACCCGTATTCGCGGCGCTCTTCCCACTCTTAAGAAGATTCTCGCTGACGGCGGAAGCCTCATCATCATGTCCCACATGGGCAAACCCAAAGGCAAGGTTAATCCCAAGCTCTCTCTTTCTCAGATCAAAGATGCCGTAGCTAAGGCTCTCGGCACTGATGTGAAGTTTGCTGAAGATTGCGCAAAGGCTTCNGANGCTGCGGCAGCCCTCAAGCCCGGCGAGGTTCTNCTCCTTGAAAACCTCCGTTTCTATCCCGAGGAGGAGGGTAAGCCTGTTGGTATCGACAAGAACGATCCCGCTTACGATGATGCCAAGAAGGCTATGAAAGAGGCTCAGAAGGATTTNGCCAAAACTCTCGCAAGCTACGCTGATGTTTACGTTAACGATGCGTTCGGTACAGCTCACCGTCGTCACGCTTCTACAGCCGTTATCGCTGATTACTTCGGTAAGGAAGACAAGATGCTCGGCTACCTCATGGAGAAAGAGGTGAATGCAGTCGACAGCATCCTTAAAGATATCAAACGTCCTTTCACTGCAATCATGGGCGGTTCAAAGGTTTCTACCAAGATCGGTATCATCGAGAACCTCATGGATAAGGTTGACAACCTCATCCTCTGCGGTGGTATGACATATACTTTCGCTAAGGCTCAGGGTGGCAAGATCGGTAATTCTATCTGCGAAGATGACAAGCTTGATCTCGCTCTTGACATCATCAAGATGGCGAAGGAGAAAGGTGTCAACCTCGTACTCGGAAGCGACTGCATCGCAGCTGACGATTTCAAGAACGACGCAAACACTCAGATCTGCCAGAACGATAACATCCCCGACGGCTGGGAGGGTGTAGACGCAGGTCCCGATTCAATCGTTGCTTTCCGCGACGTTATCGTTCCCGCAAAGACTATCCTCTGGAACGGCCCTGCAGGCGTATTCGAGTTTGACAACTTCGCAAAGGGNTCACGCGCTATCGCTGACGCAATCGTTGAGGCAACTGCAAACGGTGCGTTCTCATTAGTTGGTGGCGGCGACTCTGTAGCCTGTGTCAACAAGTTCGGTCTCGCTGATAAGGTGTCTTACGTTTCAACAGGAGGTGGCGCCCTTCTTGAGGCTATCGAGGGCAAGACTCTCCCCGGTGTAGCGGCAGTAGCTGAGTAATTATTGACATCTAAATAATCGAATGAAGGAGATGCGTGTATACACGTGTCTCCTTTCTTTTTCTTTAAGTCCCCCCTCTAACGAATTTCATATCAACCTGCACAAAAAAATTACATGATACAATATAATGAACCGATATGACGTTAGGAAAGTGACCCTTTGGAAAATGGCACAAAAATATGTTAAAGAACATGTTTTCATAACCATCATTTCATAACGAAATAAAAAATGAATGATAGTAGGCTAAAAATTAGCAAAGGGGTGTTGCAGAAATAAAAATAAATAGTAATTTTGCAGAATAAAGCGAAACCTAACAAGTCCGCTACACGTCTCTCCACTATCATGAAAGCTCACTGACCCTATGGAATGACACCGTGTAGACAGAAGCTTTTATGAATAAACCGACCCTAAAAAAGAAAATCTGAAATAAATAAATCAATATTAACCAACTTTAAAAAATCAGAACGATTATGGAATCTCAGAAGCCCATGGCGCCGAAACCGGCAGTGGCAGCAGCAGTGAAAAAAGAGGAAAAGATCAGCAACATCCGCGGTATCAAGAACGCATTCTTCGTGATCATCGCATGTGCGGCTGCAGCAGTATGTATCTTCCTCTTCGGTATGGGTTACAGCGGTAACTTCGAAGGCGGTACAACTGATGGTCATCCCCTCAACCTCGCAGGAACAGTTTACAAGGGTGGTTTCATCGTGCCTATCCTTATGACTCTTCTTCTCACAGTTATCGTGCTCTCTGTTGAGCGTTGGATCGCCCTCAGCTCTGCAGCAGGTAAAGGTAACACAAGCAAATTCGTTGCAGACATCAAGGCTGACCTCGCAGCTAACAAGATCGATGCCGCTATGCAGCGTTGCAAAACTCAGAAAGGCTCTGTAGCATCAGTTGTTTACAACACTTTGGTGAAGTACAAAGAGATGGATCAGAACGACACTCTCAGCAAAGAGCAGAAGCTTACAACTCTCCGCAACGAGGTAGAAGAGGCTACAGCTCTCGAGATGCCTTCACTTTCTCAGAACCTCCCCATCCTCGCAACTCTTACTACTCTCGGTACTCTCGTCGGTCTTCTCGGAACCGTTATGGGTATGATCAAATCATTCCAGGCTCTTGCAGCTTCCGGTTCTCCTGACTCTACCGAGCTTTCAACAGGTATCTCTGAGGCACTTGTAAATACCGCTTTCGGTATCGCAACCGGTGCATTCGCAGTTATCTTCTACAACTTCTACACCAACAAGATCGACAACCTTTCCTACGCTATCGACGAAATCGGTTTCTCTATCGTGGCTACTTTCGCAGCAACTCACAAGTAATCTGCGCAGGAATATCACTTATCAACCGAAATAAGACATAGCAACTATGGGAAGAGTAAAAATTGCAAAGAAAAGCACATTCATCGACATGACCGCGATGAGTGATGTGACCGTGCTTTTGCTTACCTTCTTCATGTTGACCTCTACTTTCCTTTCCAAGGAACCGACCACAGTTATCACTCCCCCCTCTGTATCAGAGGAGAAGGTGCAGGAGACTAACTTCGTGCAGGTTCTCGTAAGCCCGAAAGGACAGGTCTGGCTCACTATGAACAACGACACTTCAGCTGACTACAGCAATGAGAAGATGAAGATGGCGGTGCTCGACAAGGTGACTGAGATCTACAACGAGCAGCATAAGAATAAACCAGTGTCTTTCACAGACCAGCAGAAGTACGCGTTTGGCAAAATTGGTGCTTTCGGCGTCCCGATGAGCCAGATGGGCGAATTCCTTAACCTCGCCATCAAAGGCCAGGAGGGTCAGACCGAAATGGACAAATGGCTGGATGGAACAGACGGCAATCCTAATCATATTTCCGGAATTCCTATCTCCAAGGAGCAGGATGATCAGCATCTTGACGAATTCCAGATGTGGATGAAGGCGATGCGTCAGTGTGGCAACCCTCGCCTCGAAGAGAAAATCAAAGATGGCTCAGGCGTCGCAATCAAGGCTGACCAGAACACATCTTTTGATATCATCCACATGGTTATGGATAACCTCCAGACTATCCGTATGAACAAATTCACATTTTTGACTGCCTTAAAGGGGGCATCAGAGTAATAAGAACATGGCAGAAATTCAACAAAATGACGCTGGCGGTGGCAAAAAAGGCCGCCAGAAGAAAATGGCGATTCGCGTGGATTTCACGCCCATGGTCGACATGAACATGTTGCTTATCACGTTCTTCATGCTCTGTACCACCATGATTAAGTCGCAGACTTTGACTATCGCACTTCCGACTAATGAGAAGATCGAGAATAAAGAGAATCTCAATCAGGCTTCTGCCGACGACGCGGTGACTATCATCCTCGACGCTAAACGCAAAGCCAATTCGTCTGAAGTAGATACTGTGAATGGAAAAGTTGTTCCTGTAGTATATTACTACGAAGGAAAGCCCGGCGGTGACGGCGGTATGATCGGCAACGACGGCTCTATCCTTTCTCAGAACAACAACCTCAAGGAATCTGAATTCCTTTCTTCCGATGCTCGCACAGGTACCGCCCGCGGTATACGCCAGCTTATCCAGAACCGTAACAAGCAGGTGCTTGAAAAAATCAACGCTCTCAAGAAGAAATATGAGGAGGGCGGTTTCGGTTCGCTTGAGACTAAAGATGGACGTGAGAAAGCACAGGAAGCATACAATAAGGCTGCATCTGAAGTCAGAAAAGACTCTACTTTGTCTAAGCCTGTGATCATCATCAAGTCTACACCCAACGCTTCTTACGAAAGCTTGATCAATATCCTTGACGAGATGCAGATCAACTCTATCGCAAAGTATCAGATCGATAACATGACTCAGATTGACTCGCTGATGGTATTGGATCATCGCGGTATGCTGAAGAAGTAATGTTAGGTTTAATGATTAAAGCAGAAAGAAAATGGCTAAAAAGAATGTAGACTTAACATCACAAGAATGGCGCGACCTCGTGTTCGAGGGCAAGAACCATGATTTTGGTGCTTATCAGCTCCGTAAGAAATCCGACCGCCGTCATAACCTCGCGGCTCTCTATACTCTGATTGGACTTATTGTCCTCATCATCGGTATCTTCGCNTGGTCAAAATTTTCTGACTATCGTGCCGAACAGCGCGCCATCGCGCTGAAGGAACAGCAGGAGAAGATGATGGCTGCCGCTCTCGCTGAGCAGCAGGAGCAGGAGGAACAAGAGGAGCCTCAGGAAGAGGAACAGCGTTTTGAAGAGCCCGAACCTGAGATTAAAGAAGTGCCCGAAGAGGTTCTCAATACTATCCAGCAGACTCAGATCGATATCGTAGACAAGGTGGTCAACGAGGTTAAGGATGTGCAGGAGATTAAAGAGAGCGACGCGTTCGCCGGCGCTGTGACTCAGGAAGGTAGTGGCGATGCCGATAAGGCAAAAGCTTTCCAGGAAGCTGTCGTTACCGCTCCCGTTGAGGAGCCCAAGCCCGTAGTGGAGGAGAAGAAAGAAGAGAAGATCTTCGAGGCTGTGGAGCAGCCCGCTGAATTCCCCGGAGGTATGGGTGCCCTCATGAAGTGGCTCAGCAATAACATCCGTTATCCGGAGGCTGCTGCCCAGAATGATATTCAGGGTCGCGTTGTCCTCAAGTTCGTCGTTGAGCGTGACGGTTCTATCGGTAACGTTTCAGTGTTGAAGGGTGTGGATAAAGACCTCGACCGTGAGGCTATCCGCGTGGTGAAAAAGATGCCTAAATGGCAGCCGGGTAAGAATAATGGTGTGGCAGTTCGCTGCTACTATCAGCTCCCNGTCACCTTCCGTCTCGCTGAGCAGTAATCAGATCATTTCTCAATATTCATAAAGCGGAATGTCTTCCCGGACATTCCGCTTTTTCTTTATTATTTTTCATATACGGCTCTATTATTCAATCTGATCTTATCGCGATTAGCAATTATCTAAATATTGACATTTGCTAAAAACTAAAACCCTTTACTATATGTTAAAAGATAAAGAAACTTATAAAAATCAAAGTTATGAAAGGAAATAATGATCAAGGCAAAGGGATGAGAATAGTATTCGGCATCATAATGGTGCTGG
Organism: Bacteroidales bacterium; assembly: GCA_014800895.1. Lineage (GTDB taxonomy): Bacteria > Bacteroidota > Bacteroidia > Bacteroidales > Muribaculaceae > Lepagella. The sequence continues at coordinate 109,665 of JAAVFG010000008.1, read as the reverse complement.
TATATCTCGGAGTGGGACTCCTCTTCATCTTCCAGCAGTTTGCCGCTCTCATCAATCCCGTTGTGAGTTATGTAGTAGGCGGACTCCTTATTGCCTATGGCATCTTCCGCGGCTACCGTCTATATCTCGGATCTAATTAAATCTCTACATACCTATGAATTTCAAAAAACTCAGTCTATTTATTCTCTCCGGGTTATGTCTTTTAGGAGCAGTGTCCTGTGCAAAAGTCAAGAGAGGAGAATATGCTAAAGGAAGTGCAACTATCTTTGCAGACGATGGTTTCCGCAATCTTGTGCAGGAAGAGATATCCGTTTTTGAATTCTCCTATCCGGAGAGTTCCATCATCCCTTTCTTTGTCAGCGAGCGCGAGGCTATCGATACCTTGATGGCGGATGCAACACAGGCAATCATCATCACTCGTGAATTCACTCCTGACGAGAAGAAATTTATGAAAGATAAATACAAGAGAATTGTCCGCTCCCATTGTATTGCGGTTGATGCCGTAGCCCTGATTACCAATAAGGATAATCCGGTGAAAGATCTCTCCATGGATGAGATAAGCAAAATCCTTAACGGAGAAATCACCAAATGGACTCAGATAGCGGGTAATGACACCACAAGCATTAAGCTCGTATTTGACAATGCAGGCTCATCAACCGTGAATTATCTGCGAGAAAAATTCCTCAAAGACGGCAAGATGATATCTGACAATCCGAATGCTTTTGCTCAGAAGAATAATGCGCAGGTATTTGATGTCGTTAAGAAAGACAAGGATGCTTTGGGCGTGATAAGCGTCAGCTGGCTCGGGGACGACCTGGAGAATGCCAAGAATGTTCCTATTGATAAGAGAGTGGAAGACTATCAGAACGAAACCGACACAATCGTGCCTTCAATGACTACCGAAGTCAATATTGTGAAGGTGAGCAATCCTAACGAGGGTAATGACTTTGACCCCAAACCATATGCCCCCTATCAGGTGTATATCAATTCCGGTCAATATCCCCTCTTCCGCAAGGTCTACATGATNTCTACAGCTACAAAATCAACTGTCCTGAACAGTTTCTATACATTCGTCACAGGTTTTGCGGGACAGAAGATTATCATGAAGACCGGACTTCTCCCCTACAATACTACTCCAAGAGTTGTCGAGCTGAAGTAAGTAGCTGCTAAAAATTAATCGATATCTCTTTACAATGTAGTTGAAAAAATCTTGAACGATAAAACTTGTTCTTTTCGGCATCTTAGCCCTTGTCGTTCAGTCGCATAGCCCGCTATGCTCCTTCTCTCCGCGGACTAATCTGCTGGAAAATAACTTCGTTTTATCTGTTCATTAATTCTTAGCAGCTACTTAAAAAATTATAATTGATCGGTTTTATTTCAATCCTATCGAAAATATTATTATATTTGCATCTTAGAGAAAACTCCGAATGTCTTCACTAAGATGCAAATTCTTTACCGAAGACTATGACGGGAACAATCCTTATAAAAGAAGTAAAAACAATATAGAAATGAAAATTAAAAGCATCATCACTCTCGCGCTTGCCGGCTTTGCGGCTACAGGCTTTGCGCAGACTCACGTTGAGGGTCAGGAGTATTTCAAGGCTGGTCAGTATAACAATGCCTATAATCTCCTTGAGCGTTCGCTCTCAAATCCTCAGACAGACAAGGCTGTCAGCAACTACTATCTCGGTTGCTACTGGATTCTTGGTAAAGACAATGCGAAAGCCAAGCAATACTTCGATGCAGGTATCGCGGCGGATCCGCAGAATCCTTTCAACTATGTAGGACTTGGCAAACTGGCTCTTATGGCGAAGGATGTGAAAGGCGCGGAAGCTCAGTTTAAACTTGCTGAGAAATATGCGAAGAAGAATCCTTCCGTTCTTGTAGATATCGCCCGTGCTTATTACGATGTTGACCCTGTGGCTTACGATGCCAAGATTCTCAAATTGGTTGAGAAAGCCCAGAAACAGAATATCGAGAACCCTGACATTTATATCTTCCTCGGCGACGTTGAGCGCGATGCAGACAATATCGGTAGCGCGGCAAGTAAATATGACATGGCTAAGAACTATGATCCGAAGTCAGCTGTGGCATACGTTAAGAATGCATCTCTCTACCATAAGGTAAACCCCCGTTATGCCATCGCCAACCTTCAGGAGCTTCTCCAGAATAATCCTACTTCCGCTCTTGGACAGCATGAGCTCGCCGAGACTTACGAGGAGCAGCAGGATTATAAGAATGCCGCTGCAGAATATGGCAAATACGTGCAGAACCCCGCTCACTTCAAGAGCGATGAGAGTAAATACTCATTCCTGCTTTACTACGACAAGCAGTACAAGAAAGGTTATGACTATGCATCCGAGCTGCTCGTAGCTGATCCTAATAACTGGGATGCACGCCGTTATCAGTTTATCAATGCAGCAAATCTTCCCGAGCTGAAGGAGCAGATGCTCCCTATGGCTGAGGCGATTTATGCTCAGCATAAGAAATCTCCCGAGAAGAATCCTCTTGCATTCATCGACTATTTCTATATCCAGTCGCAGTTTAATGCAAACGGCCGTTACGATGAGGCTGCCGAAATCCTCCAGCAGGGTATTGAAAACCCGAATCTGGAGAAATTCCGTAACAATCTGATGGATACAAAATTCCAGACTTACATGCGTGCCGCCAAGACCAAGATGAGTGAAGGCGTGCAGGAACAGAAGAATGGTAATGGCGAAGGCGCATCAAATCTTTATGACGAGGCTATTTCTTTCGCTACTAAAGCGTCAGGCGTACTTCCTGAAAACTACGAGCCTCAGTTCATTATGGGTACACTCGCTTCTCTCAAAGGAGATCTTCCCAAAGCCGCTGCTCTCTATGAGGAGGCAGCCGCGCTCCTTGATCAGACAGGCGTGAAAGGCAATGAGTCTTCTGCAAAGACTATNTACAAGGTGCTCGGTGATTATTTCTCCGGAAATAAGGATAACGAGAAAGCTAAGAAATACTACAATAAATTCCTTGAGCTTGATCCCCAGAACGCTGATGTAAACGCTAAAATAGCAACCCTCTGATAGAAATCTGTCACTGATAAAAATAAAAGATCCGGTTATCCCCAAGGGGTAGCCGGATCTTTTTTTTCCATACCTTATCTCCTTAAGTAAGTGTTCAAAGATAATTTATACAATATGCGAGTCTGTTTTTTTAAAGATTAGACTCGTCCGTTTTTATTTTTATGGAAACTCGTCGATTTCCAATTAATTTAAGAAAATTTATATGAAGGGGCTTTACTTATTGCTTCAATTCTTATTTTTTTGTATTTTTGCAAATTCATAAAGCATATTGACTAATCCTCAGTATCTACTTAAAGATATAAAACTAATCTAAATAAGTATGTCGCAGTCCATACAAATTAAGCGCGGATTGAACATTCCCTTGGCAGGAGCACCCTCCGAACAAGTGACTGTTGACTCCAAAACTACTCTATTTGCCATATCTCCCGACGATTTCCCGGGCTATACCTGGAAAGCAAAAGTTAAGCCGGGAGATGAAGTTGAGATCGGCTCTCCCCTACTCTTTGCTAAAGAGGATGAGTTTATTTCCCTTGTCTCTCCCGTTAGCGGAGTGGTCAAGGAGATTAAACGTGGAGAGAGACGCAAGATTCTCTTTATCTCCGTTGAGTCTGACGGTAAATTTACTCAAAACCCTGAAATTGCTTCTATTGAGGAGCCCTTTGAATTGCTTAAACGCAGCGGACTCTTCGCTTTCATCCGTCAACGTCCCTTTGACATTGTGCCCGGAAATGAGAAGCCCCGTGATATTTTTGTCACAGGTTTCGACTCCGCGCCTCTNGCGCCGGATCTTCTTGCCAAACTGGATCGCAAGCGTCTCGAAGAGGGATTGAGGTATCTCCGTAANTTTACCTCCGGGATAGTCTATCTCTCAGTAGAAGAAGGAACTCATATCACATCGGGCGCTACGGAAGTTGTGGAGTTCAACAAGCTTCATCCGGCAGGCAACCCCGGAGTGCAGGCGGCTAATATCAAGCCGGTAAACAANGGCGAGACAATTTGGACATTAGATGTTACTACTGCCGAGAAAATCGGAAGATTGGTGAAAGATAAGAAATTGAGCTTCGCCACTACAGTTGCCATCACCGGACCGGATGCAAAGAACCCTCACCTCGTATCGACATACGACGGCGCTTCTCTTTATACATTGCTTGAAGGAGAAATTAAAGATACCGAAAATAAAGTCCGTATTATTTCAGGTAACGTTCTGACCGGTGTGAAGGAAACTCTGGAGAATGGTTTCCTNAGATTCCCTTACCGTCAGATCACTCTGATTGACGAAGGAGACAGTGCTGACGAATTCATGGGCTGGGCATCTCTCAACCCTAAGAAATTCTCTGTAAAACGTTCCTTCCCCGCATTCCTTACCGGCTTGAAGAATCCATTTAATTTTGACGCCCGTATTAAGGGAGGTCACCGCGCGATGATTCTCAGTGGAGAATATGATAAGGTATTCCCATTCGATATCTATCCCGAATATCTCCTCAAGGCAATCTATGCAAAGGATATAGAGAAGATGGAGAAACTCGGCATATACGAGGTGTCGCCCGAAGATTTCGCTCTCCCCGAATTTGTGGACACATCAAAGAATGAGCTCCAGAAAGCGGTGCGCGAAGGTCTCGACTATCTCCGTAAAGAGACTCTCTAAGTTAATAGTTTACTTTACTTACATATTCAATAATCGTGAAAGGATTAAAAAAGAAAATTGATCAGATCAAACCGAATTTCGAGAAGGGAGGCAAGTATGAAAAGCTTCACTCCGTTTTCGACGGTTTCTATACATTCCTTTTCACGCCTAACGATACTTCCAAGTCAGGCGTGCATATTCACGACAGCAACGATTCAAAGCGCACGATGATTATCGTGGTGCTTTCGCTCCTCCCCTGCTGCCTTTTCGGAATGTGGAATATCGGCTACCAGCATTTCCTTGCATTGGGCGAAACCGGTAAAAATATTTTTGAACTNTTCTTCTACGGATTCTTCGCCGTCCTCCCCCAGATTCTGACTGCTTATATCGTGGGATTGGGCATAGAATTCGTTGTGGCTCAGATGCGTGGACATGAAATTCAGGAAGGTTTCCTTGTTTCCGGTATCCTTATCCCTATGATCTGTCCTGTCGACACTCCCTGCTGGATGCTTGCTGTTGCCGTGGCTTTNGCCGTTATCTTTGCCAAGGAGGTGTTTGGCGGCACGGGTTATAACTTCCTCAATGTCGCGCTTGTCACTCGCGCCTTCCTCTTCTTCTCATATCCTTCCAAGATGAGCGGAGATAACGTTTTCGTGTCGCTCGGGAACGGTGTGCCTGTAGATGGATATTCCGGCGCCACTCCACTCGGAGAACTCGCATCAATGGCTCCGGGAGAGTCGTTGACCAACGTCATAGGCGATCCACTCTCTTTCAATGACATCTTCTTCGGATTATATCCCGGCTCATGGGGAGAGACCTCTACATTCTGTATTCTTATCGGTGCGTTGATACTCCTCCTTACAGGAATGGCAAACTGGCGTATAATGTTATCCGGTGTTCTCGGCGGCTTCCTTATGGCACTCTTAGCCAATAATTTTGCTACCGAACTCTACCCTGCCACAATGATAGATCCTCTTACTCAGCTCTGTCTCGGCGGATTCATGTTCGCTATCGTATTCATGGCTACTGATCCTGTGACTGCTTGTCGCACCACTGCCGGAAAATATATCTACGGCTTCCTTATCGGAGTGGTAGCGATGGTGATCAGATGCTATAACGCCGGCTATCCGGAAGGCGCGATGCTCGCAGTGCTTCTGCTCAACTGTTTCGCCGCTCTGATCGACCATTGTGTAGTCAGCCTGAATATTCGCCGCCGAATGAAACGTACGGAAATTTCAAATTCTTAATATGACTTCGATATGAACAGACAAAGCAATACATATACCGTGATTTACGCTACGGTCCTTGTCCTCCTTGTCGGAGTCGGACTCTCTGTGGTGTATCAGGCTCTCCGTCCCAAACAGGAGGAAAATATCGCCAATGATGTGAAGCGTCAGATTCTTGCATCAGCCCTTATCACTCCCGGTAATGGCGAATCTATCGGCGAGCTTTACGACCGTCACATTAAAAACAGCTTCATCGTAAATGACAAGGGTGAGGTGATTCCCGGAAATCCTCTTGATGTCAATGTCAGTGCAGAGTCAAAGAAAGAGCCGTCGGAGCGTCAGCTCCCTGTGTTCGAATGTTCCACTTCTGCAGGTATGAAATATATCGTGCCGGTATATGGAGCAGGTCTCTGGGGTCCTATCTGGGGCTATATGGCTTTTGATAACAACGGCAATACAATCTACGGTGCTTATTTCGCTCATCAGGGTGAGACTCCGGGACTTGGCGCGGAGATTGANAAGCCCAAATTCCAGGACCAATTCAAAAATAAGAATATATTTGCAGAGGATGGTCAGTTCCAGTCAGTGAAGGTGGTGAAGAAAGGACAGGAGCCTTCTACAGGTGCATATGTCAATGCTATCTCCGGAGGCACAATCACCAGCCAGGGCGTTTCCAAGATGCTTGAAAACTGTCTCGCCCCTTACACTGCATATTTCACTAAACTCAGCGAAGGAAAGGAGGCTACAAAATGAATCTAAAGAAAACTTTTCTCCCTCTTATCAATCCTTTGTCAAAGGATAATCCCGTAATCGTTCAGGTTCTGGGTATTTGTTCCGCTCTTGCNGTCACGGCGCAGATGGAGCCGGCAATCGTGATGACAATCTCGGTAACGGCCGTCCTCGCCTTTGCCAATGTGATTATATCTCTTATCCGTAACACTATTCCTAATTCAATCCGTATCATCGTCCAGCTTGTGGTGGTGGCGGCTTTGGTGGTAATCGTCGATCAGGTGCTGAAGGCTTACAACTATGAGGTGAGCAAAGCCCTTTCGGTATTCATCGGTCTGATCATCACCAACTGTATCCTCATGGGTCGACTCGAAGCTTTCGCGCTCAGCAATCGCCCTTGGCCCGCATTCCTTGACGGTGTCGGCAACGGACTCGGTTATGGTATCATTCTTATTATAGTATCTTTCTTCCGTGAGCTATTCGGTAGCGGCACTCTCTTCGGCTATCAGATTTTCCCTGAGTCATGGTATGAGGCAGGCTATATGAATAATGGTATGATGATTCTCCCTCCGATGGCTCTTATCGTAGTGGCTTGCATCATCTGGGTTCATCGTATCAAGAATAAGGATCTTCAGGAATAAGCAGTATTGAATATGGAAAATCTTAATTTATTCATCCGGTCGATCTTTATCGACAATATGATTTTCGCCTACTTCTTGGGAATGTGTTCTTTCCTCGCTGTTTCCAAGAATGTCAAGACTGCTTTCGGTCTTGGTGTGGCAGTGACTTTTGTACTTATTGTCGCGCTCCCCGTGACATGGTGTATCAACGAGTATGTACTGAAGCCGGGCGCTCTCAGCTGGCTCGGACAGGAATATGCTTCCGCAGATCTATCATTCCTCGGTCTGATAATGTTTATCGCAGTTATCGCGGCATTAGTGCAGATGCTTGAGATGGTGATAGAGAAATACTCACCTTCGTTATATAACTCTCTCGGTATCTTCCTCCCGCTCATCGCGGTAAACTGTGCTATTCTTGGTGCTGTCCTCTTCATGCAGCAACGTGATTTCAGCAATGCCTGGACAGCGACGGTTTATGGTGCGGGCTCCGGTATCGGCTGGCTTCTTGCCATCACCTGNCTTGCGGCAATTCGTGAGCGACTCGCTTACAGTCAGATTCCCAAGCCTCTCCGCGGTATCGGTATCACATTCATTATCACAGGTCTGATGGGCATAGCTTTCATGAGCTTCCTCGGTATTAAACTCTAAAGCCAATTCAAGATGTATATCCTAAATGAAATACAATGGAATAATGTCATAGCCGCTGCTGTGATCTTCCTTGTCATCACTCTTGTCCTCGTGGTCATCCTCCTCGTGGCAAAAGCCTGGCTTGTGAAATCCGGCGAAGTCGCTATCTCTATAAACGACGGTGCGAAGATGCTCCACACCGAAAGCGGCAAATCCCTTCTCGCCACATTAGGAGAGAATGGTGTGCATCTCTCCTCTGCCTGCGGTGGTAAAGGCAGCTGCGGTCAGTGTAAGGTACAGGTTGTTTCAGGTGGTGGAGATATGCTCCCTACTGAAGCCGTACATTTCTCTCGCAAACAGATCAAAGATCANTGGCGCCTCGGCTGNCAGGTGAAAGTGAAAAGCGATATGGAGATTAAAGTCTCCGAATCTGCCCTTGATGTTAAGGAATGGGAATGTACCGTTATCTCCAATAAGAATGTGGCTACGTTCATCAAGGAGTTTATCGTGCAGCTTCCCGCCGGCGAACACATGAATTTTATCCCCGGTAGCTATGCCCAGATTCGTATTCCCAAATATGAAATGGATTACGATAANGATATCGATAAATCTCTTATCACCGAAGAATANCTTCCCGCATGGGAGAANTTCGGACTCTTCAGCCTCAAGGCAAAGAATGACGAGGAGACAGTACGCGCTTATTCAATGGCGAACTATCCGGAAGAGGGCGACCGCTTCATGCTTACAGTCCGTATCGCCACTCCCCCNTTNAAGCCGAAGCCGGGCGTAGGCTTCATGGATGTTCCCCCGGGNATCGCTTCATCTTACATCTTCTCTCTCAAACCNGGCGANAAGGTGATGATGTCAGGTCCTTACGGAGACTTCCATCCTATCGTGGANTCCAAAGCGGAGATGATATGGGTAGGCGGTGGCGCCGGTATGGCTCCCCTTCGCGCTCAGATCATGTGGATGACAAAGACNCTNCACACCACCGACCGNAAGATGAGCTATTTCTATGGAGCGCGAGCTCTTAATGAAGTGTTCTATCTTGAGGATTTCCTCCAGCTTGAGAAGGATTTCCCCAACTTCAAGTTCTATCTTGCTCTTGACCGTCCTGATCCTGCCGCAGATGCCGCCGGTGTNAAGTACACTCCCGGCTTCGTGCATCAGGTGATGTATGAGGAGTATCTCAAGAACCATGAAGCACCCGAAGATATCCAGTATTACATGTGCGGCCCCGGACCGATGAGTAATGCTGTGAACAACATGCTTTACAACCTCGGCGTAGAGCCCGAGAGCATCCATTATGATAACTTCGGAGGCTAATTTCANAANAANCTATCATTCTCTATCTCTCTCCTCTCATTCTCTTCTCACCCNTTCTCTCCTCCACTTCTATCTCCTCCTCCCCTCCCTCTAAATACAATACGCAGATAAAAACACTCAATTCTATCAAAAATGAAAAGAGATAATAAAGTATTTGACATCATCGATCGCGAGCATCTTCGCCAGCGTCGTGGTATTGAGCTTATCGCAAGCGAAAACTTCGTTAGTGATGAAGTGATGCGCGCAATGGGCTCCTGCCTCACCAATAAATATGCAGAGGGCTATCCCGGTCATCGTTACTATGGCGGATGCCAGGTAGTGGACGAAGTTGAGACTCTTGCAATCGAACGTGCCAAAGAACTCTTCGGAGCTGAATGGGCTAATGTGCAGCCTCATAGCGGTGCGCAGGCAAACATGGCTGTTTTTATGGCTTGTCTCCAGCCTGGTGATAAATTCCTCGGAATGGATCTCGCTCATGGCGGACATCTTAGTCATGGATCACCGGTGAATTTCTCCGGTCTTCATTTCCAGCCTATCAGCTATACTGTGGATGCAAACACAGGTAAGGTAAATTATGAGGAGCTTGAAGAGAAAGCACGCGCGGAGCGTCCCAAACTGATTATCGCCGGTGCGAGCGCATACAGCCGTGATTGGGATTATGCACGCATCCGTAAGGTGGCAGACGAAATAGGTGCTATCTTCATGGTCGATATGGCTCACCCCGCAGGTCTTATAGCTGCCGGTCTGCTTGAAAACCCTGTGAAGCACGCGCATATCGTCACTACCACTACTCATAAGACTCTCCGCGGTCCTCGTGGCGGTCTCATCCTGATGGGTAAGGATTTCGATAATCCTTGGGGCAAGACCACTCCTAAGGGTGAAGTAAAGAAGATGTCCGCTCTTCTTGATTCAGCCGTATTCCCCGGCGTTCAGGGCGGTCCGCTCGAGCATGTGATCGCAGCTAAGGCTGTCGCTTTTGGCGAAGCTCTTCAGCCTGAATGGAAAGAATATGCAGAGCAGGTAAAGAAAAATGCAAAGGCCCTCGCAGATGCTCTTATCAAACGCGGATATAAGATTATTTCCGACGGCACTGACAACCATTGCATGCTTGTCGATCTTCGTTCCAAATTCCCCGAGATGAGCGGTAAGAAGGCAGAGCGTGTACTTGTTGAGGCTGATATCACTGCCAACAAAAACATGGTGCCCTACGATTCTCGTTCTCCATTCCTCACATCAGGTCTTCGTTTCGGAACAGCTGCTATCACTACTCGCGGTGCGAAAGAGGATCTGATGGAGACTATAGCTGAATACATCGACCGTGTGCTCAACAATGCAGACGATCCTAATGTAATCGCTGAGGTTCGTGGTCAGGTCAACGAGCTTATGAACGACTATCCTATGTTCGCATGGTAAATCTTTCTGACGTAAAATTCCCGCAAAAACTATTCATTACCGGCATCGATACCGATGCCGGTAAAAGTTTTGCTACCGGTTGGCTGGCTAACGAGATTGCCAAAACCGGCAAAACAGTCATCACTCAAAAATTCATTCAGACGGGTAACAATGATATGAGTGAGGATATTGAGGTGCACCGAAGAATAATGGGGATTCCTTTCACCGAGGAGGATCTCAATCATACAACTGCCCCGATTATCCTCTCCTACCCCGCTTCGCCTGATCTGGCTGCTAAAATAGATGGCGTCAGTATTGATCTCTCAAAGATTGAGGAAGCATCAAGAATTCTTTCTGAGAAATATGACAATGTGCTTATCGAAGGAGCAGGGGGATTGATGGTTCCTATAGATGGGGAATATCTGACTATCAATTATATTAAAGATCATCGTCTTCCGGTGGTGCTCGTCACTAACGGGAGTCTCGGATCTATCAGTCATACACTTCTCGCTCTTTACGCTTTGGCTCATGAGGGGATAGAGCTTTTCGCTCTCCTCTATAATTCTTACTTTGATAAGGATAAGGTAATCTGCGAGGACACAAAAAAATACTTAAGAGCATGGCTCTCACACCACTTTCCTGATACACTCTACCTGGAATTCTAACACCTACATAATGGAAGTAAAAAAAGCAGCATCAATATCCAAACAAGAACTTGCCAATCTCCCTATGGTCACTTTTGATGGTCATATCACTGTTATTGATACTATCGAAGGAGCATCTGAGGCCGCTAAGGTTCTGAGCAAAGAGAAAATCCTTGGCTTTGACACTGAAACCAAGCCGGCTTTCAAAAGGGGTCAGACCAATAATGTCGCACTCCTTCAACTCTCTTCCCGGACTGCCAATTACCTCCTCCGCCTTAACAAGATAGGACTCCCTGAGCCTATTAAAGCTATTCTTGAGAATGATTCCATAAGAAAGATCGGTGTCTCAATCCATGACGATTTCCATAACCTCCGCAAGTTATATGATTTGAATCCTGATGGCTTCATTGACCTTCAGCATTATGTCAAGGACTATAATATAGCCGACAATTCTCTCGCGCGCATATATGCCATATTATTTGGCGAGCGTATCTCTAAAGGACAACGTCTGACCAACTGGGAAGCCGAGGAATTGACTCCCCATCAGCAGGCATACGCGGCATTGGATGCCTATGCTTGTATCAAGATATTTGACACTCTTACAAATGAAGGCTTCAACTGTGAGGCATCTCCTTACTATAAAGAGATAGAGCCTCCTGCTCCTAAGAAATCCACTGAGAATACGGAATTAAACTAAGATAATACTTAAGCAATAAAAATAGAGCAAACTTACTTTATGGAAAGTAAATTTGCTCTATTTTTTTATTACATTCCACCTAAAGGCAAATGTAATTTGGAGGAAAAAGAAAGATGGATGATAACCTTCGCGGTCGCATCCATCTTAAAAGTTTCTACAGGTAAAAATCTTAAGGTAAAAAAGATTGTTATAGGTCATTACAAAAGTACAAATTTTCTAATTACCCACAAAATTTTTACCCCTCTTTTTTAGATGATATGTTGCACAACATAGAAAATTTAAGAAGCTTTAGCAAACATATGACTGCTAAAGCTTCCCTATAAAAAATTTATTCACCTAATATTCCTTTTGCTATTCCCGATACTTCCTTATTTCCAATTTCTCCCCATTCCAGTAGGCATAGGAAAATTGAGAAAGCCATTCCCCCAAAACTATTATCTCGGCGGTTGCATTATTATTATCATCTCTCCCGGCTTCACCGCCACTCTCATTAATCCCGCCTCCTTCTAAATTATCAGACACCAAGATATCAGTCTCCACTGTATACCTTTCCAAAAGATGTAGGTGCCCATAAAGGAAATAATTAATCTCCGGATGCCTGACAAGATAATCCCTGCTGAAAACGGTGATATTCTCCAACATCCTCTTAGCATCCTCTTCTGAAGGGAGCGGAGAGGAATGGCGTGAATGGTCGCTCCATCTATATGCAAAAGGGACTGTCCAGCGGGGATGAATACCGGCAAAAAGTTTCTGACAGAACCTATTCCTGAAAAGTCCGCGGAGCATCTTGAATGTCGATGGCAGCTTACCTATCCCGTCTCCGTGGGTCATAAAGAAATAATGACCGTCAATCTCTTCGGTAAGACTGCCGTCCACGACCTCAATACCCAATTCCTTCGGAAGATAATCGAATATCCAGATATCATGATTACCGATAAACCATACTATCTTTATCCCTCGGTCGGAAAGTTCTGCAAGTTTACCGAAGAATCGCACGAATCCTCTCGGCACGACATATCTGTACTCATACCAATAGTCGAGCACATCTCCTAATAGATAGATTGCATCAGCTTCATCCTTGATAGAGTCTAAAAAAGAGACTACTCTCCTTTCAGCTTTTTTACTGTCAGGAAAGTAGGGTGCTCCTAAATGTATGTCGCTTAGAAAATATACCTTCATCAGAGAAATCCGAGTTCCAGTTTCGCCTCCTCACTCATCATATCCTGATTCCACTCAGGCTCGAAAACAAGACGGAGATCCACTTTTTCCGGTCCGTCGATGCTTACCAGTTTCTGGCGCACATCCTCCAATATAAAGTCAGCTGCCGGACATGACGGAGCGGTTAAGGTCATATCCACATGCAGCTCCTTCTCCTTCTTGTCGTAGTCTATCTTATATATCAATCCAAGGTCATACACATTGACAGGTATCTCAGGGTCAAAAACCGTGCGCAGCATCTCTATCGCCTTATCTGTCACAGCCAGTTCCTCATCCTGTATGTTACCCTCGGAAGCTGATTTATTTTCAGTTGCTGATGAAGAAGCGTCATTATCTTTCATCTCTTCCTCTTTTATTTCTGTTTCCTCCATAGTATCATTAATTTAAGTGTTTAGAAGAGCCATGCGAAATTCACCTGCCATCCTCTGTTCTGCGCAGAGAAATTATCAAGTTTAACGGTGCGTATGTCATAACTCAATCCCCATAGATAACCCACAGAAAACTGTAAATGTTCAAAAAACTCACCGCCTACACCACACTGCAATCCGAATGATCCTTCGGGATGCTCAATGCAATCAAGCTTACTTGTGGAAAGATTAAAGGTGAATACCGGACCGGCATATACGAAGGGAGCGGCATAGCGTTCCGCACCATTAAGCCGTGTCCATTTAAAACGTAGATTGACGGGAATCTGAAGGGTATGGATCATCACATTCTCATTTCCGAATCCATCCGCGCTCCATACGGTCTTCTCTCCGAAATTTACCTTCGCCCCATGCAGCGCATATTTCAATCCGAAATCCACACCGAAACCAATTCCGGGTATCATTATCTCGCCCATTGCTCCGGCATTGAATCCCACTGTCTGCTTGGTCGTAATCAAATCCTGTTTCCAACTCAGTGTCGATATGTTGATACCGGCGGTTGGACCCCAACGAAATTCTGCGCTCGCACAGAAAGCGGTAAGCAACACCAAAAGTGTCAATATCGTTTTTCTCATTTTTTCTATATCGGATATGAAAATTAATTTTTATGTAGATTGCAATTCGAGATTGTATTTTATAGATTACAACTCAAAATTGTACTTTCAACAGCATATTATAATTATCAGAGAAAATAAAAACTAAGGTGTCCCTTTCCCTATATGGAAAAGAGCACACCTTAGATTTCGCTCTTATCAGAACAACCAGGCAGCAGTAACTGTCCAATAGTTATTCTTGATTTTTACATCCTTTGCTACACCGTTAAAACCGGGGATGTCAACGACTTTATCAGCCAATTTAACAACGTTGTTGATACCGAAAGTGTAGCCTGCGCCAATCTGAAGATGACGAATAAGTTCCACACCTATACCGAGATTCCAACCCCACTGGGCAGTCTTGGTTGTAAGGAAATTATTATCTCCCTTGCCAAGCTTCAAAGCCAATGTAGGACCGGTATAGATATAGGGCGCCACGAAACGGCTTACGGCAATGAAATTGAATTTATACTTAAGATTCAAGGGAATCTCAAGAAAATCCTTACCGATTTTCTCCATCTCGCCGCCATCGTTGAGCACCTCGCCATTCATGCGGGTATACATTAAGGAGAGATCCATGCCTACTCCTACCACAGGAACAGTGAACTCTGTCATTACACCGGCAGTGACACCGCAACGGTTGCTGCTTCCGAGGTCTTTGCCGAGCTGGCTTTTGCTGAAATGAAATTTGTCAACATTCAGTCCGGCTTTCACACCGAATTTGAAGAATGCGTTGGCCTGTGCGCATCCGAAGATGGCTACAAGCGCCATGATGAGGGTAAATTTTAGTTTTTTCATATTCTCTCTGATATTTTAAGCTACAAATTTAGAAAAAAATAATCAAAGTTCACTATCTTTGTATAAAGTTATATAATTTTTTTGAAATGTACGCCGAAGTTATCTTACCTTTACCTCTTTATTCCACCTTCACATATGAAGTGCCGGAGGAATTGGAGGAGCTGATTCAGATTGGCTCGAGGGTGCTGGTCCAATTCGGCAAAAAGAAATATTATACTGCTATCGTGGAGTTTATTCATTCGAATACTCCCGCCTACGAGGTCAAGCCATTGATGGTTCTGCTTGATGCCTCTCCAATCGTGCGCTATCCGCAGATAAAATTATGGAGATGGATTGCTGATTATTATCTTTGCTCGGTCGGAGAGGTATATAAAGCCGCTGTTCCCTCCGGATTGAAGCCCGAAAGCGAGACATATATCAGTTTCAATAAAGATTGGGAACTGCCGGACAGAATCGCTCTTTCCGATCATGAGGAGATGATCATACATCTTATGGAGGAGAAAAAAAGACTGAGAATCTCCGATATCGAAAAGGAACTGAAGATAAAAGGTTCTGCCCGTATCATCAACCGTCTCCTTGAATTAGGTATTCTTGAGATAGCTGAGAAAGTTGTGGAACGCTACAAAGCTAAAAAGAAGGCTTTTGTCGAACTCACAATTCCTCAATCTGATCAGGACGCTCTTCATGCTTTCTTTGACAATGTCTCTCGCTCACGACTTCAGGAAAAGACCCTCATATCTTTTCTTGACCTTTCAGGTTGGCTTAAGAAAAACATCGCTCCCGTTGAAGTGGAGAGAGATGAGCTCCTTGCTAAGGCGGGCTCATCCCCGGGTGTATTGAAAGCAATGGTAGACAAGGGTATTTTCCGTGTGGTCAGAAAAAGCATCAATCGGTTTAATATTGGCGTTGACAATCATTCACCTGTTCTTTCCCCCTTGAGCGAGCCCCAGAAGAAAGCTTTAGACGCTATTCGAAAGTCTTTCTCTGAAAATGCAGTCACATTGTTGCATGGAGTGACCGGCAGCGGAAAAACCGAGATTTATTCCCATCTTATGGCTGCTACCTTAGCTGACGGCAATCAAGTGCTTTACCTCGTGCCTGAAATATCTCTCACCACCCAGCTCACCGACCGACTCCGTAAAGTATTCGGCGACCGTCTTTTAGTATATCATTCCAAATTCTCCGATAATGAAAGAGTGGATATATGGAAGCGGCTTCTGACCTCCAATGAGCCCCTTATTATACTTGGGGTACGCTCTTCCGTTTTCCTCCCTTTCGCAAAGTTAGGACTGGTGATTGTGGATGAGGAACATGAGTCTTCTTATAAGCAATACGATCCCGCCCCCCGTTATAATGCACGCGATGCAGCTACAGTTTTGGCATCCATGCACGGCGCAAAAACACTCCTCGGGTCTGCTACTCCCTCTATTGAGACTTATTACAAGGCTCTTAACGGCAAATATGGATTGGTTTCTCTCGATGTCAGATTTCAGGGAGCGACCCTCCCCGATGTGGAGATTGTCGACATGAAAGACCAGCGGAAACGCAAACAAAACAAGGGGATGCTCTCAGCTCCTTTGCGTCTTGCTCTGCGTGATACTCTTGACTCGGGGCGCCAAGCGATAGTCTTCCAGAATCGCAGAGGATTTGCGCCTGTGGTGGTATGTTCGCAATGTGGCTGGACACCAAAATGCGTAAACTGCGATGTGTCAATGGTCTATCATAAAAATACAGGTCAACTCCGATGCCATTATTGCGGGTTCTCGAAGGAGCTGCCGAAATTGTGCCCGGCTTGCGGACAGAACAGTATTGAAATATATGGCTACGGCACGGAACGAATAGCCGAAGAACTACATCAGGAATATGAAGGCTATCGTGTGGCGCGTATGGATCTAGACACCACACGCAACAAGGATGCTTATCAGGAAATTATCGAGGAGTTCGCGCAACATCAGACAGATATCCTTGTAGGCACCCAAATGGTAAGCAAGGGTCTTGATTTCGGAAAGGTCAATACCGTTGGAGTGGTCAATGCCGATACTCTCCTGAATTTTCCCGATTTCAGAAGCAACGAGAGGGCATTCAATATGCTTGAGCAAGTAGCGGGAAGAGCGGGAAGACGTGATGAAAAAGGTACGGTTTATATCCAGACGACTCAGACGTCAAGTCCTGTGTTGCGCTATTTATCTTCTCATGATTATCTCTCTTTTTATAAGCATGAGATAGAAGAGCGGGAGAATTTCGCTTATCCCCCTTTTACAAAAATTATTAACATATACATCAAGAATAAGGATGCCGCAGCATGCGATATTGCTGCCGTAATCTTCTCGAATGAATTACGCAAGGTCTTCGGAGCGCGCGTCTTAGGCCCTGAAAAACCTTTCGTCAGCCGGGTGGCGCTATGGTATCTTCAATCTATAATGCTGAAGGTAGAAGCCGGCGCCTCCATGAAGAAGGTTAAGAATATCCTTCGGGAAATATTCGCCAAGGTGGCAAATGAGAAGAATATGAAATCAAGTGTCATTTATTATGATGTTGACCCCGTATAATTTAGCTATGGATTCTAATTCACAGTTACACGATTCTTTTGACCGCCTGCATCTCTGGCATCCATATACCTCCACTGAAAATCCACTCCCCACCTATAAAGTGGATCACTGTGATGGAGCTGAGATTATCCTTGCTGACGGAACCCATCTAATCGACGGCATGTCTTCATGGTGGTGCGTGATACATGGATATAATCATCCCGTCCTCAATAAGGCTATCACTGATCAGATCGCCAAGATGAGCCATGTGATGTTCGGTGGGCTCACTCATGAGCCTGCTATAGAACTCGGCAAACTGCTGCTTTCTATCCTTCCCCCCTCCATGAATCATATCTTCTATGCAGACTCAGGATCTGTGGCTACCGAAGTGGCAATGAAAATGGCGGTTCAGGCTTTCGATAATCCGCAAAAAACCAATTTCGCCACTATCCTCCGCGGTTATCATGGCGATACATGGAATGCAATGTCAGTATGCGATCCGGTCACCGGAATGCACGGAGCTTTCGGACCGTCGCTCCCTATACGTTACTTTGCGCCCGAACCCCGATGCGGCTTCCATGAAGAATGGAGGGAAGAAGATTTTCAGCCGATGAGGGAACTCATTGAAGAGAATGCCGACAAGCTGGCGGGTGTCATACTTGAGCCTGTTGTGCAGGGAGCCGGAGGGATGCGTTTTTATAATCCCGAGTATCTCCGACAGCTGAGGAAATGTTGCGATGACAACAACGTGCTTCTCATCTTTGACGAGATAGCCACAGGTTTTGGCAGAACAGGAAAATTATTCGCGTGGGAGCATTGCGGTGTGCAACCCGATATCATGCTTATCGGTAAAGCACTGACCGGAGGATATATGACATTCTCCGCCGTTGCAGCTTCATCCAAGGTTGCCGACATGGTGGCAAAATCCCAATCCGGGGTGATGATGCATGGACCGACATTCATGGGCAATCCACTGGCGTGCGCGGTAGCATTGGCTTCCACGCTCCTTCTGCTCTCCTCCCCGTGGGAGAAGAGAATTAAGGAGATCGAGAGGATTATGAAGGAAGAGCTTGCCCCTGCTTCCGATTGGTCGAGCGTCAGGGAGGTGCGTGTCTTAGGCGGCATTGGAGTGGTGGAGATGAAAGAGAACGTCGATGTAGGCGAGTTTCAAAAACATTGCGTTCAGGAGGGGGTATGGATACGTCCTTTTGGTAAAAATGCTTACATCATGCCTCCTTATCTTGCCGTCAGTGACGAGCAGGTGAGAAAGTTATGCCGTTCCCTGTTAAATATATGGTCAAAGATGTATGGAAAATAAATTTCTTAGATATCAGGCTATTCTTGATGATTATTTGAAAGAGAACAGGCTTCGCCGCATACCTTCTCACCGTGTGGCTTCTCAGAGATTCGATCTCTCAAGTAATGATTATCTTGGACTTCGACTCTCTTCCGGAAATCTCAGGGAGGACTTCATAAAAAAAAATAATGATTCCTTCACCTCCTCCGCTTCCCGACTTTTAGCTGCAGACCAGAATCCATATTTAGAACTTGAGAATTATCTTGAATCTCTTTATGGCCGACCGGCTATTCTTTTCAATTCCGGCTATCATGCCAATGTAGGTTGCATATCCGCCCTGAATATTCCCGGCACTATCTTTCTGCCTGACCGTCTTATCCATGCCTCAGTCATAGATGGTCTGAACATGGCTAATGCGGAGTTTGCGAGATGGAGACATAATGATATCAAACATCTTCGTAGACTCCTTGAAAAATACCATGACAAGTATGAGAGAATTATTGTAGTGGCTGAATCAATTTACAGTATGGATGGCGATCGCGCGCCCTTGACTGAAATGGTAAAACTGAAAGAGGAATTTCCCTCCATGATGCTTTATCTTGATGAGGCACACGCTTTCGGAGTATTCGGAGAGAGAGGGTTAGGCTGTGCCGAAGAAGATAATCTTATTTATGCTCCTGATATAATCATAGGAACTTTCGGGAAAGCGGCAGCCTCATCAGGAGCTTTCGCCATCACCACTCCCCTACTCCATTCCTTTCTGATTAATAATGCCCGTTCCCTGATTTTCTCCACAGCTATTCCACCTGTCAATGTCGCGTGGACATTAGAAATGGTGAAAAAAATCACTCAAATGAAAGAGGAACGCCGGCATTTACATATTATCTCGGAAAAATTTCGTAACTTTATATCCCGAATCACTCATAGTGAGAACCCCTCTTCATCTCAGATTATCCCCTTGATAACCGGAGATGCCGCTAAAGCAGTGGAGCTTGCAGCCCGACTTGAAGAGATAGGTATCGATGCCTTACCTATTCGCCGCCCGACAGTTCCACCCGGTGGAGAGAGAATACGTTTCTCCCTTAATGCCGGAATCAGCGATGAGAAGCTCTCCATAATCATGAAAGAAATTGAAGATAATTTGAAGTAATCCTTTTTTCCGGGATTAATGAAATATTAACCTCATCTTATTAAGAGAAAATGAAAATCAATTTGCTTGATACTTCAGGTAATTCCGGTCGTCTCATCCTGATTTTCCCGGGATGGAGCTGCGGCAAGGAATTATATACAGATTTTCATTTTTCCGGATGGGATCTGGCTATTGTGGAGGAATATCAAAATCCTATGCTTTCTCCCGAGTCGCCGGCAATACTTGACTCTTACCCCACCATATATTTATTCGCGTGGTCGTTAGGCGTAAGGATGGCGGAATTAGCCTCGATCTCTTCGAAAGTCACTGCCGCATTTGCTCTTAACGGCACTCCTGAAGGCGCTGATGACAAGTATGGAATCCCGCTGAATACCTTCAGAATGACTGCTGAGAATCTCTCTCCACGTAATCTCATGAAATTCCGCAGAAGAATGGCGGGCGAGGGCAGGATATTTAAGGAGAAGTTCAGTAAGCAATTTTCCGAAGAGGAAACGGAACTTCTAAGCGCCCAGCTTTTCTCTATACTTGAGGGTGTGGCGTCAGAGAACGTTTCATCCTCTCATATGCCCTGGAAGAAAGTTTACCTATCCGATCAGGATGCTATCTTCCCTTATGTCAACATGAAAAACAGTTGGCAAAAAAGAAGAGGAAATCATTCTCATCCGGAGATAATAACACTTAAAGAGGAAGCTCATTATTATCCATTGGAGAGAATTATCTCGACCTCCATTCCCGACCCGGCTGTAATAGCAAAGAAGTTCTCTTGTGCTGAATCTACATATGACGATTATGCCTCAGCTCAAAAATCAGTAGCCGAAGAGCTCTCCCGATTTATATCCGATAATTATATCCCCGCAGAAAGTAATATATTGGAAATTGGATCCGGCACAGGAATTTTCACACGGATGATTATAAATCTCCTTTCTCCTAAGAAACTTGATCTTGTTGAGATTTCCGGAGTGCATCCCTCCTCCATCAGTTTTCCATATAGTTTGCATGTAGCTGATGCCGAGCTCTGGATTAAGGAGGCGACCGGTCAATATGATGCGGTGCTATCCTCCTCGACCATGCAATGGTTTATCGATCTACCTCTTTTCATATCCAATGTAAGACGTATTCTTAAGCCGGGAGGAGTCTTTGCATTCTCCATCTTCATTGAGGGAAACTTGAAAGAGATGGATAGCTTACGCCCCTCCCCATTGCATTATCACTCTCCGGAGGAGATTGAGGATATGATGTCCCCATATTTCTCCGATTTGAAGTTTGAAGTTAAGGAGATAGTCTTGAATTTCGACTCCCCTTCCCACCTCTTCTCGCATTTGCGACATACGGGAGTAATGGGATCTGCACCCTCTGCCGGTATCCCTCTCTCTTCCGCAAAGAAACTCACCTCTCTCACTTACAGATATGCTCTATTTTCAGGGATAACAATCTAATACAGGAATAAAAATCTAAAATAAGAAAAAATATATGGAAGTTATAAAGACATCTATCGAAGGTCCGGTGATCATCAAACCGAGAATATTTGATGATGCACGCGGATATTTCTATGAAAGCTATAACAAGAAAGTGTTCGATGAGCTCGTTGAGCCGGTTGACTTCGTGCAGGACAACCAGTCGATGTCATCATTCGGAGTGATGCGAGGTCTTCATTTTCAGCGTCCGCCTCATGCGCAGGCAAAGCTCGTGAGATGTATTCAAGGTCGCGTACTTGACGTAGCTGTCGATATCCGGAAAGGATCCCCCACTTACGGAAAGCATGTGGCTGTGGAATTATCGGAGGAGAATAAACTCCAGTTCTTCATTCCCCGTGGTTTTGCCCATGGTTTTGTGGTGCTCAGTGAGACCGCCCTCTTCCAGTATAAATGTGATAATTATTATGCCCCAGAGGCGGATGGGGGAATATCTATTCTGGATGACTCTCTCGGCATTGACTGGCAGATAAATATAAAGGAGGCGCTTCTTTCTGACAAGGATAAGAAACATCCTCTCCTCGCAGAGTTTGATTCTCCATTCTCCTTCTAAGAAAATTTGCTTTATATTCAAAAAGCACTTATCTTTGCATTCAAAGAGGGTAAGACTAACAAAAGCCCGATTTTATTTAAGACATGAGCAAAAAGAATATACTTATCACGGGAGGTGCCGGATTCATCGGATCGCATGTTGTGCGTCTCTTTGTAAATAAATATCCTGATTACAATATCATTAATCTTGATAAACTGACTTATGCCGGCAATCTCGCTAACCTTAAGGATGTAGAGGATAAGCCTAACTTTAAGTTTGTCAAGGCGGATATAGCGGATCTTGACGATATGCGCAAGATAATCCGCGAGAACGAGATAACCGGAATTATTCATCTCGCGGCGGAAAGCCATGTGGATCGCTCCATCGAGGATCCTTTCACTTTCGCGCGCACAAACGTGATGGGTACACTTGCCCTTCTGCAGGCAGCCAAGGAATATTGGGAATCTCTTCCTTCCGGATATGAGGATAAGCTCTTCTATCATATCTCTACTGATGAGGTATATGGAGCGCTCGAGCTCACCGATCCCGAGGGTATCGAATCTCCTTTCACCACAAAGGCATCTTCCGATCATCATCATGCCTATGGTAAGGATTTCTTCCTCGAGACAACCAAATATAATCCTCACTCCCCCTATTCCGCATCAAAAGCATCAAGCGACCATTTCGTGCGTGCCTACCATGATACATACGGGATGCCGACATTGGTGACAAATTGCTCAAACAATTACGGCCCGTACCAATTCCCCGAAAAACTGATTCCGCTCTTCATCAATAACATCCGTCATGGCAAACCTCTCCCCGTATATGGTAAGGGTGAGAATGTGCGCGACTGGCTCTTCGTAGAAGACCATGCACGTGCTATCGACCTTATCTTCCATAAAGGGAAAGTAGCTGATACTTATAATATCGGCGGTTTCAACGAATGGAAAAATATTGATATCATAAAGGTTATCATAAAAACTGTGGATCGTCTTCTTGGCAATCCCGAGGGCAAATCGCTTGACCTTATCACATATGTGACTGACCGCAAGGGTCATGATATGCGCTATGCTATTGATTCGCGCAAGCTTCAGGAGGAATTGGGTTGGGAGCCTTCTCTGCAATTCGAAGAGGGAATCGAGCGCACTGTCAAGTGGTATCTTGATAATCAGGAGTGGATGGACAATGTTACCTCCGGTGATTATCAGAAATACTACGAGGATATGTATAATAACCGTTAAATGCCATAAATGCCATGAAAGGAATTGTTCTTGCCGGAGGATCCGGCACTCGTCTATATCCTATCACTAAGGGTGTCAGCAAGCAGTTGCTTCCCATATATGACAAACCGATGGTGTATTATCCAATCTCCACTCTTATGCTGGCTGGAATAAAGGATATACTTCTTATCTCCACACCTCAGGATCTCCCCTCTTTCAAGAGGCTGTTAGGTGACGGCTCAGACTTCGGTGTAAAACTCAGCTATGCCGAACAACCCTCCCCCGATGGTCTGGCACAGGCGTTTATTATCGGAAAGGAGTTCATAGGGGATGACTCGGTTTGTCTCGTCCTGGGTGATAATATCTTTCATGGCGCCGGATTTTCAGCTATTCTTAGAGAGGCTGTCAATAGCGCGGAAAATGATGGAAAAGCCACTGTTTTCGGATATTGGGTGGATGATCCTGAGCGTTATGGCGTGGCGGAATTTGATGAGGCGGGAAACTGTCTTTCCATTGAAGAGAAACCTTCCGAGCCTAAAAGCAACTATGCCGTGGTCGGACTATACTTCTATCCTAATAAAGTGGTGGATGTAGCTTCTACTATCAAGCCCTCGGCTCGTGGCGAACTGGAGATCACTACCGTAAATCAGGTTTTCCTCAATGATGGAGAATTGAAGGTGCAGACCCTTCCGCGTGGTTTCGCCTGGCTTGATACAGGCACACACGACTCTCTCGCCGAGGCCTCCATATATGTAGAAGTGCTTGAGAAAAGGCAAGGGTTGAAGATCGGTTGCATAGAAGGAATTGCATACCGTCAGGGCTGGATATCAAAAGAGAAACTGGAAGAGGTGGCGCAGCCTATGATCAAGAATGAATATGGCAAATACCTCCTTAAAGTCGTTGCGGAGCTTGGTAGAACCCATAATAAAAACCTTGATTAAGCCGGAGTATATCTATCTTTTTCCATATCTATCTTTTATCACATAAGATAAATATTCCCATTATAATAAGAATTTTAAAGAGAATATCCCATAAAAAGATATCGGGAGCAGATCTGAAGAAGACTGCTCCCGATATTATTTTTAAGATTAATGATTTATTAAAGATTGATATTTAATTCTACAGATGGAATCAGCGTCCAAGGATTCAACGGAGAGCCGTTAAGTGATATGCGTAAGGTATTGCCATCCTCGTAATAAAGCTGGTTACGGTTATCATAAGCATACCATTCTCCGGGTCTCCTTTTGATGATACGGAAAGGTCTCCCGTACCGTCCTGTCTCGGGCCAAATGTACTGCATATAATAAATGCCATTGCGATAATATCTTACAGCATACTGTCCGGGACCTACAAGCCATACATTATCATATCGTCCCCCATGGATGCATTTCTTCACCATCTTTCCAAGATTCTTGTGATGATGACCGGGACGGTAATTATACACGGGCACAGGACGACGGTTACCTCCGGGGGCAGTTACTGAGCTTCCATGCCCGGGGCGATGATTATTATTGCCGGGACGATAACCATTATTTCCTCCCGGATTCTTATTAGCATTACCGTTCCATTTATGAATGTTTCCGTTTTTATCGTGGTTATTATGTTTATTATTATTCCCCTTATTTTTATTATTGTCCTCCTTGTGACTGTTCCCTTTGTTTCCTTTCCCGCTTCCCGGGCGTCCTGCCGACGATTCTGTGCGGTCGGAACGGCGGTGATCATTGCGCTCTCCCGCATTTGAAGTGAGAGGAAGCAGAAGAGAGAGTCCTACGAGAAGTGGTATAAATATCCTTTTCATAGCCGGCTTTTATTTAGAAGTTCTTATATCTTTTCTGTTTATGACCTGTCGGGTTAATCTTAGTTTAATGAATCACCTCTATTTTAGGAAATTTTCACTACCTTTGTAAAAAATGAAAAATGGAATTACCACAAGACCCCTTCATGCTCCTCAGCATGATTAATATGAAACTTCGTGATGAATACTCCTCTCTTGAAGATCTTTGCAAAAGCGAAGATATTGACATCAACATTTTGTCTGATAAATTAAAGAACGCGGGATTTGATTACATGCCTGAGATAAACCAATTCCGGTAATGGTGATATAGAATCTCCAAATCCTATACCTGCCTACAATGAATATCAAATTAATCACGCTTCCACGCTTTACTGATCCCCGAGGTAATCTATCCGTAGTGGAGCAGAATATCAATGTGCCTTTTGATATTAAAAGGGTATTCTTTACCTATGATGTGCCCGGAGGTGAGAGCCGTGCCGACCATGCAAATAAAACTCTTATTGAATTTATAATCGCGGTCAGCGGTAGTTTCACTGTCTCCCTTGACGATGGAGTTGAAAAGAAAAAGGTACTGCTTAATAAACCGTATCAGGGATTATTGGTCAATCCCATGATTTGGCGTAAATTAGAAGATTTCTCCTCGGGAGCTGTCGCACTCGTAATTTGCTCGGATCTCTATTCGGAAGAGGATTATATCAGGGAATATGAAGAATACATACGCGAAGTAAATAAGAAAAATTGATATGTCTGTCGTCCCATTTTTGAATCTTAAGAAAATAAATGACTCCTTCCAACCTGCTCTCAGCGAGGCAATAAATCAAACAGTCACATCCGGTTGGTATCTGCGTGGCAGCCAAACAGAAGCTTTTGAAAAAGAGTATTCCCAATATATCGGTACTGCTTACTGCATCGGATGCGCAAGCGGCTTGGATGCCCTGACTCTTATTTTCAAGGCATACGTTGAAATGGGAAGACTGAAAACCGGTGATAAAGTCTTGATACCTGCTGATACTTTTATCGCCTCTTTCCTCGCCGTGTCAGAAGCCGGGCTGGTTCCTGTTCCGGTAGACGTGAATCCTGTTACTCTCCAATTGGATTTCAATCGTCTTGAAGAGGCATACTCCCGGGATGTCAAGGCTATTCTTATAGTCCACCTCTATGGACGTTGCGCCATGACAGAGGAGATAGAGCAATTCTGCAATAGTAATAATCTTCTTATCATTGAGGATAATGCTCAGGCTGCCGGAGCCCTATATAATGGCAACCGACGTACAGGATCATTAGGAGATGCTGCCGGTCATAGTTTTTATCCCGGTAAAAATCTTGGCGCATTAGGCGATGGCGGCGCTGTGACAACTAATGATCCTGATCTTGACAGGATGGTACGCACTCTCGCATTCTACGGCTCCGAAAAGAAATATATATTTGATTATAAAGGAAAAAATTCAAGATTAGATGAGATTCAGGCAGCTGCCCTTAGAGTAAAGCTGCCACGTCTGGATGCGGATAATCGCCGCCGGAGGGAGATAGCACGTATATACCAGACGGAGATTGATAATCCGAGTGTTATTCTCCCCTACCCTCACGATGACAGAGCGGGCGAGAATAATGTTTTCCATCTTTTTCCTATCTTTATCAAGAATAGAGATGAAGCCCAACAGAAGCTATCCGATAAAGGTGTAGAGACTATTATTCATTATCCCCTGCCTCCTCATCTTCAGAAATGTTATAGGAATAACCTCCATATCCCTTTTCCTCTTCCAGTTGCTGAAAAGATTGCAAAAACTGAATTATCTCTTCCAATCTCGCCCGTTATGACAGATCAGGAGGTAAATCAGGTTATTAATGCAGTAAATGGGCTCCAATAAAAAACTAATGCTATATAATGTTTGTTAAAAACAATAAGAAAAACAATTAACATTATAGAAAATATGAAAGATCAAGTCAGAAATAAATTGGCAAAGCTTTGGTGGTTTCCTATGATCACCGGTCTTCTGTCAATAGGCATAGGTATATGGTGCCTCCTCTCCCCTTCCACCTCTCTCCCTATAATGGCTATATTCTTCATCGCCATAGTATTTGTAGCAGGATGTATGAATGTAGCTTATGGATTGATTAATAACGCGCCCCATTCCAACTGGGCATGGAGTTTATGTCTGGGTATAATTGAGGTGCTGCTTGCCGGATGGCTTTACACCCTTCCTACCGCGCAATTGACAACAGCCTTTATTTATGGCGTAGGTATATTCCTTATTGTTATTGCTATCAATGCCATTTGCGAGACATTCATGCTCTCTTCTCATTCCAATGAATGGGTCACATGGCTGATCTGTTTCCTGCTCATAACGTTAATATTCGCTTTTATCTTCCTTGCCGGTCCGATTGCTGACGGAATAGCGGTATGGCTTTATATCGGTATCTCATTCATCACTTATGGCATCTACCGTATAATCTTAGCCTTTAAGATAAACAGAATCAACAAACGACTTGGTCTGAAATAAAAATATTATATCATATATTAACCGTAAAGGTGTTTAGAAAATTGGAAACTATCAGTAGTCTTGCCGCCTTATCTCCTGATGAGCGTCGAGACTATGAGGCAGATGTAAAATATACCAGAGACCGTCGAAACCAGATGAAATATGCTATTGAAGAGGCCATTTCTGAAGGTTTAGCTAAAGGTATGGCGCAAGGAGAAAATGAAGGAATAAGAAAAGTGGCACGTAATATGAAAGAAAAAGGCTTTTCTATTGAACAGATTCATTCTTTGACCGGACTTGACGCTGAAGAAATAAACAATCTTTAAATTGGATATAAATATGGTATAAATACATGATAGTGTAATTATGTATGTTTACCATTTTCTCAATAAAATAAAGCGGGTGTCCTTCTTTTAAGAATACCCGCTTTTATCTATTTCTTTTCTCTATTTCCTCTTTCTTCCCTTTTCAGCTACAGCGGCAGAGCGTGTCTCAGCCCATAAGGGTTGCTTATCTATCACCACCTTTTTATAATACGCTATCAGCAATGTTGTGGCGGGGAGAGCTATCACCATTCCTAATATTCCTAATAGTGTGCCCCAGATAGAGAGGGAGAGAAGGATTATTGCCGAATTTAATCCAAGGGATTTTCCCATAATTTTTGGAGTCAGGATATAGTCACAGATGGATTGGGAAACGATATATACCAATATACACTCTCCAAACATCTGCCAGAAACTATCCGACCCATTCAATGTAGCAATAAAACATATTATAGCCACGGGTATCAACGTCACATACTGGAAATATGGAATCATAAATAATATTCCCACAGTGATGCCCATAATGATTGCCATTGGGAGCCCCACGATTGAGAAACCGATACAGTAAAAGAGTGCCGCGCAGGAAGCAATCAATAATTGCCCGCGAAAGTATTCATTCATACTGTGTTTCACATCTCCCACTATACGGAAGACTGTCTTCTTATATTCATCAGGAACCATCATCCTGAAGCCTTCGCCAAGCCTCTTATAATCGATCATTATAAAAATGATATAGACGAAGGTGAGTAGCCACTCAATCGAATGCATCACGAAATCAATGGATCCTGACACTAAGGTTCCTCCCGTATTAAGCCAGGTTGACCATTTTCCACTCTCGATATCCGCCCATATCTTCTTCAGATCAATATTATCCTCTATAGTGGCAAATATTGATTCAGGAACCATCGGAATCCGTATATTGCGCAAGGAATAGCTGCTTATCATCCCGCCCAATTCCTTTATCTCATCCTCTACAAGAGGAGTAAGGAAATAGAAAAGGGTGGTCAGTATCAGGGTAACATCGAGTAGTGTTACCATAACAGCCACTCCCCTCTTGCGGGTATGCATCAGGCGCTGATTGAATTCTACCAACGGCTCCATTATATAAGCCAACAGTGAAGCGAGAGCAAACGGCAAAAGCACATTTTTCAGTATCCCTAACAGCCACCATGCAACCCAGCACAATGCCAACACTATTAACAGTCGTATAAAGCGATCAAATGTGAACGGTTTCATATATTTAATTTTTCTTCCTTTCAGGAAAGAAGTATAGTGGAAATATTTCGTTTCTTGCTTTGGAATCTTTATTCACTTCCAAATAGAAGATATATCATTACAAAGATAATAGTCGCAGTGCAAAATCCCAAAATAAAAGATTGCCACGACCAGTTTTTCACTCCCTTTTCCTCTATATCACCCTTTTCTTCGTATAATACAGGCAGTAGAGATAGAGTTTCCTCTTTATTTATTTCTCTCTCTTCATAAGACAGAGTTTGCTCTTCCGAAGCTATGCTCCCGTTATCCTCTTCTCCCCCGGTTTCCGATAGTGTGCTTTCCCCCATGAAAGGATCAGCATCCGTGTTCTCACTGACTCCGCCCTCTTCCTCAGAGCTTGATTTAATTACTTCATCTTCCTCATCTATCTCCACTACCTCCTCCTGCATCTGAACCGGCTGCTTCAGCTGTCTTAGCAAAACCATTTCAGGAAGAACGATGCGAGGCAACGAACTCTCTACCCTTACAGGATTGTCGGTGATGAAGATCAAACCGAAATTTTCATATTGAGGCATATCTCCCAATTCATAGATAAGCTCTAACTCCTCATCATTTTCATATGGGACATATCCTACTCGCCGTCCATTCATAGGATGGGAATTTACTAAAACTGTCCCATCCTTGTGTGCATCTGTCAACGATATGTTTTTTCCTACATCTTCTCCCTTTGAGATCTCTTTATCCTCAACCTCTTCCTCTTCTCCTGCTATTTCTCCTCTCTCCTCTTCAACTTCTTTCTCTTCTCTCCTCTCCTCAAAAGGGTTATCAAAATCCCTTAGAAAGATTGGGGGCAACGCGTCTGCAAATGCTTCCGGATTATCAAATGCCTCCTCATGTTCAAAAATCTCTGTCAGTTCTCTCACCGACAAATTCATATCCTTTGAACTGATCTTGACATCGGATGGAATAAACATCCACAACGCCTCATAATCAAGAGGACTCGCATCCTCCACCTCCAATCTGCGGGCGGCACATATAAATAATCCGGTCCTGACATACCGCATGAAGACCGCCACTTTCCCCCAGTCATCTTCATAAATACCACAATCTGTCAGCACTTGCCCTAAATCTGTACGGAAATTGGAAGCAAGTGTCCATTTACCGGGATTTACTGCCGGAAAGGTATTACCGGAAGATGATATATATTTAAGCCCTATCCTTGCCATCAATCAGAATCGGTTGAGGAGGATCCGGATCCGTTTCCTGACATTCCTCCGCCTGCGTTTAAGCTCGGGTCCGTATTAGTAGTAGAAACAGTCTTGACCGGTTCTGTCTTGATATCCCCTTTTTTCTCCTGTTTTGCATCGGGAAGTGAAGACTTTTCATCTTTCTTTGTTTCCTTCTTCTCTTCCTTTCTATCCTCTCTTCTCTCTTCTCTCCTATCTGTTTTTCTCTCCTCCTTTGTCTCGGGTTTAGACTCGGAAGGCATAGATTTATCCGTTTTTTTCTCCTCTCTCCTATCAGCTGAGTCCCCTCTTCTCTCATCTTTTGCATCAAGAGAAGGTGAAGCTCCATTTCCCTGATGCAGGAATTTGGAAATTTTCTTTGAAGCGCCTGACGAGTAAGCATTGAAGACATTCAAACAGAAGACGATATCAGTGATACCGTTATCCCTGACATATTTCTTCATGTTTCGTGTGAAATAACGGAAATCTATCACATGCACCTCCTCGAACGAATAGAAAAGATATCCCGGGAGGGCATTTCCATAACTATCCTTAATAATTATCAGTTTTCTGCCATTCTTAGTACCGGTCTTTACCCGGGTAAGCTTCTGATCTCCACCCATAAACGTAGAATATGCAGCAGCACTTCCGTCAGCATAATGAGCGAAAAAATTCCCATCATACGGGGCACGTTCCCGTGTGACCTGATAATTCTTATTCACGTCATAGACCCAGTAGGTGGTGGTATAATCCACGGCATTCGGTGTATAATAAACGAAATCCTCGGGTGCATTCTTCACCGCGATATCGTTGGAGAAACCATACATTGAGCCTACATATCCATGTATTACCTTTTTATCATAGGCTGAAAGATCCCTGAACGGTACTCCGGCACTCTTGGCAAAGGCTTGAGCGGCATAATATGCGCCCAATGGAGCCCAGTGATGGTCGGTACGCAGATATATATCCTCTTTAACATGTTCTGCCAAAGCATTATATGCCGGCACTCCCTTTGCACCATGTTCAAGATGACTATAGATATTTTTTATGAACGGCTGCTGAGGCCTGGTGATTTTCTTTGCTTTATCGGGAGTATAGAATTCCGAAGAGAGTGGTATAACCATTGCATAGACCTGCGTCTGCGGCATCTCTTTCTGATATTCATTTACAACATTTGCGAATTCGATTCCTCCAGTTGCCGCACCTCCGAATGCATTCAATGCCCTTACATTCGGACCGCTCCCGATGATAATGATTCCGTGGCTACCGATCTTGGCATTCTCATCGGCAGTCAGCTTATTCTCATATTCCTCCAGTTCCTCTGTTGTCGCATCAGCCTTGGGCTCTTCTTTGTCGGATTCTGCGTCTCCTTTATGAAAGGATATTGTCTCTTCATCAGATGAAAAGGAGTAACGGATGGCATCACGCACTTTCATGCTGGCTGCCATAAACTCATCTCTGTATGGCTCCGTATCGCTAAACCATGCAGAAAGCGCCTTCATGTAGCTTCCATCCTTCACCCCTTCTTCGGTCATTTCCGGCAGCTCCGCTAATTCGCGTTTCTCCAGCTCGGAATACTCACTGCGGGGCATCAGCAATATCACACCTGCCAGGGCAACAAATGCTAATGATACTATCCAGATATATAATTTTGCAGGTGTCATATTTTAAAAGCGTGTATATATGAATGCGTTATTAGTCGCTCCCACAAGAAGAGCCACACAGAGCACAAGGATTATCACAGAAGCGCATGCCTTGAGAGTGGCATCTATGTAATTTCCGCCTGCGCTATGCTCGGGCAATATCTTTATGAATAGTCCTTCCACCCATCTGCGCAAGGGGATGCAGAAAATCAATGCGACTACCCATAGCCAGAAATTATCGGTCAAGGCTGTCTCCTCGACTATACTGAACGCAAGTTCTCGCTGTCCGAAAGCGGAGCTAAACCATAGTTTCAGATGGTCGAAATTATCAAAATAGAATATTGCCCATCCGATCACTACAACACATAAGGAATAAATTCTCATAAGGATAGAGGGAAGCCATTTCGCAGCTTTCAGGATGGCATATTTCTCAATAATAAGAATCAAGCCGAAATAGAGACCCCATATTATGAAATTCCAACTTGCTCCATGCCACATTCCGGTGAGAAACCATACCGTAAGGAGGTTCAGTATCTGATGACGGCGGTTTCCTCCCATCGGTATATAAGTATAATCACGGAAGAAGGAGCCTAACGACATATGCCAGCGTCGCCAGAAGTCTGTGATTGATGTGCAGCAATATGGATGATTGAAATTCTCATTAAAATGGAATCCCATCGCACGCCCCATTCCTATTGCCATATCTGAATATCCGGAGAAATCAAAATATATCTGCAAGGTGAATGCCGCTATGCCGATCCACGCCCCCCATATGGAAAGATCCTCGATACCATTGGCAAGAAACTGATCGGCTATCTCCGAGAGGATATTGGCTATCCCGACTTTCTTTCCCAAGCCGATAAAGAAGCGATAAGCACCGTCCATAAAGTCATTGGCTGTGACATGGCGATTATTGATTTCTTCAGCAACTGTTCCATATCTGACGATCGGTCCGGCTATAAGCTGTGGGAACATAGATATATAGAGAAGAAGATTGAGGAAATTCCTCTGCACCGGGCTCTCTTTTCTATACACATCCACCAGATAGGAGATGGATTGGAATATATAGAATGATATACCAATCGGGAGTGCCAGCTTCGGAGCATTTAGATTGAATCCCAATGATGAAAGTATATCATTGAAAAATCCAAGGTATTTGAATGTGCCGAGAATACACAGATTGAGAACCAATCCAATGACGAGCCACACTTTCCTTCCCTTGTTTTTTACCGCCGCTATCGCAAGTCCGCAGAAATAGTTGATAATTACACATATGATCATCAGGAAGATATACACGGGCTCTCCCCATGCGTAAAATAGGAGTGAGAATATCACCAACGCGATATTTCTGCATAGAAAACCGGCGCGGCTAATTCCTGATTTTCGGGGATCTTCATCAAACACAATCACACCCTCCTTATGACGTAACAGCACTTTCTTGTCAAGCCATGCCGCAACCAGATAGACCAAGACAAAAGCAGGGATAAATACAAATATAAAAAACAAATCAGAGAATACCATCTCAATTCTTTTAAACCTTCTTTTTAGAAACACAAAATTAATACTATTCCATCACTGTAGCAAATTATTTACAGCCTTAAATAAAAAATTCCCGACCGAAGCCGGGAATAATTACATTATCTTAATTATTAGTGAGAAGGCTTGACCCTCTCCCACTTGAATGTAAGCATTACCAATCAAGTGATGATCAGTTCTTACGTATCCATTCTACAAGCCACTCGCCGATCTCTTTTGTGCCGTACTTCTCTCCGCCGGCAACCTGAATCTCGGGAGTGCGGACATTCGCATCAAGAGAGGCATCCACCGCGTCGCGGATAAGTTTGCCCTCCTCCTTTAGATCGAAATATTCAAAAAGCATAGCTACTGACAATACCTGTGCCAGAGGATTAGCTATATTCAAGCCCTTTGCCTGTGGCCATGACCCATGGATAGGCTCAAATACCGGTGTGCTCTCTCCTGTTGATGCCGAGGGAAGAAGTCCCATTGAGCCGGAGATTACGGATCCTTCATCGGTAAGGATATCCCCGAAGGTGTTCTCTGTCACCATTACATCGAAGAATTTCGGCTCTGTGATCATCTTCATCGCAGCATTGTCCACAAACATGTAATCTGTCTCTACCTCCGGATATGATGGAGCCATCTCCTGAGCAATCTTCCTCCATAGGCGGCTTGATGCAAGCACATTCGCCTTATCCACCACTGTGAGGTGTTTGCGTCGTTTCATGGCATACTCGAAGCCTACCTTGAGAATACGCTCGATTTCTTTGCGTGTATAGTAGTTGGTATCATATGCCTTTTCATCATCCTGATATTTCTCACCGAAATACATTCCTCCGGTAAGCTCACGGATGCATACGAAGTCAGCACCTTCCACGAGTTCCGAACGAAGCGGAGATTTATGGATAAGACAGCTGAAAGTCTGGACCGGTCGGATGTTGGCGAAAAGTCCCAATTTCTTACGCATGGCAAGAAGTCCCTGTTCGGGTCTTACCTTTGCTGTCGGATCGTTATCGAATTTAGGATCGCCGACTGCTGAGAAAAGCACTGCGTCCGCATTCTTGCAGATTTCGTAGGTCTCTTCGGGGAAGGGATCGCCTACCTTATCGATCGCATCCGCACCGCAAATGGCATACTCATAACTTACCTTATGCCCGAATTTCTCACACACGGCAGTCATCACATCCACTCCTACCGCAGATATCTCCGGTCCGATACCGTCGCCCGGAAGCACAGCTATTTTAAAATCCATATATTAATATTTTTAATTTTTTTCTTTTTTATTGCTCTCCATTATGTTAAGCATCTTGATAGTCGCCTTGATCGCCGCCTCTGTCTGATCGGCATCAAGTCCGCGCGTACGATAGGTTTTCTCTTCCCATAGCCAGGTGATGATGGTCTGCACCAAAGCATCAGTGCGTCCTCCGGGAGGAATACTTACTGAATAATTGGATAGATGAGGGAATCTTCTGTCAAGCCTGTCGCGGTAGATTTTCTTCAGGGCGCGCATGAAAGCATCGAACTGTCCGCTGCCGGACGCACTTCCCTCATATATCTCCCCGTTTATCTTCAATTTTATGGAGGCATGCGGATCAAGACCGTAGGCATTCGCTACCATATAGCTGATCAGCACCACATTCTCCTCCTCGACAGCATTATTCAGCACATCCCCCACGATATAAGGAAGATCCTCCTGAGTCACCACCTCCTTCTTGTCTCCCAATTCAATGATACGAGCTGTGACAAGTCGGGTCTGCTCCGGAGTCAGTTCCAGTCCAAGCTCCTCAAGATTCCTGAGGATATTGGCTTTACCGCTCGTCTTTCCAAGCGCATATTCTCTCTTGCGCCCGAATCGCTCGGGAAGAAGGTCATTATAGTAAAGTTTCGCTTTCCCATCGCCATCCGCATGTACGCCTGCCACTTGAGTGAACACACTGTCGCCGGTGATGGGGCGGTTTGGAGGAATTGGAATACCGGAATAATTCTCCACAAGCCTGCTGACATTGTTCAACTGGTTTTCAACAATATTTGTGCCTGCATTGAACATATCCTTCAGGATAGCCTGCACACTTGCCAAAGGTGCATTTCCCGCTCTCTCTCCAAGTCCATTGACCGCGGTATGGATACCATCGCATCCTCCTAACACTGCCGCCAATACATTTGATATGGCAAGGTCATAATCATTATGGGCATGGAAGTCGAAATGAAGATCGGGATAGCGCCGGGTCGTCTTACGCATTATCATCAGCAACTCCAACGGCTGGAGGATACCTAATGTATCAGGAAGCATAAACCGTTTTATACCGCAATCTTTCAGGCTCTCTATCATCTTGTTGACGTAAGACGGCGAATTTTTCACTCCGTTGCTCCAGTCTTCAAGATAGACATTGACTGAGATTCCCATATCATGCGCCATCCTGATATTACGCTTGATATCTTCAAAATGCTCTTCGGGTGTTTTCTTAAGCTGGTTGCGGCAATGATTCTCCGATCCTTTGCATAAAAGATTGATCGTGCGTGCGCCGCAATCTTTTATCCAGTTGAGCGAAGTGCCGTCGTCCACAAAACCCAATACCTCTATTCTGTCAAGATAACCTGCCTGCTCCGCCCATCGGCATATACGCGACACTGCTTCCTTCTCCCCTTCAGACACACGCGCCGATGCAACCTCGATACGATCAACATTAAGATCCTGTATCAAGGCACGCGCTATCATCAGCTTCTCCTGAGGTACGAAACTGACACCACTCGTCTGCTCGCCATCGCGAAGAGTGGTGTCCATTATCTCTATATGCTTCATATTTACGCTTTCTCGAATTTTTTCTTTCTCGAAGGCTTAATACTTACTTATGCTTTCTCGAACGCTTCGGTCTTCTCCTTGTTCTCAAGCAGAAAATCGATATCGTCAAGGGCATTCATCAGACAATATTTCTTGTATCCGTTGATTTCAAATTTCTCGCTTTTTCCGGTCGCGGTGTTAGTGACCGTCTGCTCGGGAAGATTGACCTCTACCTCCATTGCCGGATTCTGCTTGATGCTTTCAAAGAGCTCTGCCAAAAATCCTTCGCTCACCACTACCGGAAGCACAAAGTTATTCAGTTCGTTATTCTTATGAATATCCGCAAAGAAGGATGAGATCACCACTCTGAAGCCATATCCGGCGATAGCCCAGGCAGCATGCTCGCGGCTTGAACCGCTACCGAAGTTCTTTCCCGCTACAAGAATCTCACCTGAATATGTCGGATCATTGAGCACAAACTCCTTGTTGATGCTTCCATCAGGATTATATCGCCAATCGCGGAAAAGATTCTCACCGAAGAATTTCTCCTCTCGGGTAGTGGCTTTTAGGAAACGTGCGGGTATGATCTGGTCAGTATCTACATTCTCCAGAGGGAGTGGCACACAACGGCTGCGGATTATATTGAATTTCTGTTTCATCGTGTTTTTCTTTTAGAGGGTTCTTGGATCTGTGATTACTCCTGTCACTGCCGCTGCGGCTGCAGTAAGGGGCGAAGCGAGGATGGTGCGCGCGCCTGGTCCCTGGCGTCCCTCGAAGTTACGATTGGAAGTGGATACGGCTAATTTTCCTGCAGGGATCTTGTCATCGTTCATAGCGAGACATGCCGAGCAACCGGGCTGGCGGATCTCAAATCCTGCCTTTTCGAAGAATTTTATCAATCCCTCCTTCTCAAGCTGCTCATATACCATCCATGATCCGGGCACGAGCCATGCTGTCACATCGGGATGTTTCTTTCTTCCGTTTACTAATGAAGCGAATGCATAGAAGTCTTCGCTTCGTCCGTTGGTGCATGCGCCTAAGAATACATAGTCTACGGGAGTGCCGAGAAGCTTTTGTCCCGGCTTGAAGCCCATATACTCAAGGCTCTTGAGATATGACTCTCTTCCCTCTTCGGGAATTGTGTCAAGCTCAGGGATTGAGTCATGTATACCCATACCCATACCGGGGTTTGTGCCGTATGTCACCATCGGTTCTATCTCCTCGGCATTAAAGGTCAGTTCCTTGTCAAAAACCGCGTCATCGCCGCTCTTGAGAGTCTTCCAGTATTCCACTGCCTTATCCCACTCTTCTCCTTTGGGGGCATATTCCCTACCTTTGATGTATTCGAATGTCTTCTCATCGGGAGCGATAAATCCTCCGCGGGCGCCCATCTCTATCGAGAGGTTACAGAGTGTCAGGCGTCCCTCCATTGAAAGATCGCGCACCGCCTCGCCTGCATACTCGATAAAGTAGCCTGTCGCGCCGGAAGTGGTGAGTTTTGACATAAGATAAAGTGCCATATCCTTGGCTGTCACGCCGGGACGAAGCTTACCCTCTACATTGATGCGCATTGATTTCGGCTTCTGCTGGAGAATACACTGTGATGCCATCACCATCTCCACCTCAGATGTGCCGATACCGAATGCTACCGCTCCCATCGCGCCATGTGTGGAGGTATGCGAATCGCCACACACGATAGTCATGCCGGGAAGGGAGAGACCTCGCTCGGGTCCTACCACGTGAATGATACCGTTCTTGGGATTCAACATCCCGAAATGTGCCAGTCCGAACTCCTCCGCATTGCGTGCCAATGTATCTACCTGCGTACGGCTCACCTCATCCTCAATCTCCTTATCCTGATCATGAGTCGGGGTGTTATGGTCGGGCATACAGAATATTTTCTCCGGTCGGAAACATTTTATTCCTCTGGCTCGGAGACCATCAAATGCCTGGGGTGAGGTCACCTCATGGCAGTAGAGACGGTCGATATATAACTGTGTGGGACCATCCGTTACATTCTGGACTACATGCGAGTCCCAGATTTTATCAAACAAGGTATTCATTATACTTTCCTATTTTTCTCTTTTTTACTTCCCTATTCCGCTTCAACTCCGGCATT
Organism: Bacteroidales bacterium; assembly: GCA_014800895.1. Classification (GTDB taxonomy): domain Bacteria; phylum Bacteroidota; class Bacteroidia; order Bacteroidales; family Muribaculaceae; genus Lepagella. The sequence continues at coordinate 71,396 of JAAVFG010000008.1, read as the reverse complement.
CTTATCTTTCCTACCTGCCGGAAAGATAAGGTCAGATATTGAATTTATTTATACAGTCGATATAAGCCTCCACTGATGCCGCCACGATATCCGTATTGGCACCGAAGCCATAATATGCATGACCGTCATACTCCACCTGCATGTGGACTTTACCTACATCATCGCTTCCTTTATTGATTGCCTGAATGGTAAATTCCTTAAGCGTCATCTTACGATGGATGATTCTCTTGAGGGCGTTGATAGCTGCATCCACCGGACCGTTACCGCTCGCGGAGTCCTCAAAACTCTCGCCGGCGATATTGAGTCCTATGCTCGCTACGGGACGGATGCCGACACCGCTTGTGACCTGAAGATATTCCAGTTTGATACGATGATTATTCTTTCTCTCCTCCCCTGCAAGCAGAAGGATATCATCATCATTGATATCTTTCTTCTTGTCCGCAAGCTTAAGGAAGTCCTGATAGATCTTATCGAGTTTCTCCTGCGAGAGCTCAATGCCGAGAGCTGTAAGACGGCTCTTGAGGGCGGCTCGTCCGCTTCGGGCGGTAAGCACAATGGAATTGTCATCTATTCCGACATCATGCGGATCAATAATCTCATAGGTCTGCACATTCTTCAGCACTCCATCCTGATGGATACCGGAGGAATGAGCGAACGCATTTCTACCTACGATAGCCTTGTTGGGCTGCACGGGCATGTTCATCAGGCTTGATACCATCCGGCTTGTGGGGAATATCTTCTGAGTATTGATATTGGTGATTATATCAAGATCCTTATGGCATTTGAACACCATCGCCACCTCCTCCAGAGAAGTATTGCCGGCTCGTTCGCCGATACCGTTGATGGTCACCTCCACCTGACGTGCGCCGTTAAGCACACCGGAGATGGTATTGGCGGTCGCCATGCCGAGATCATTGTGACAGTGAGTAGAAAGGATAGCCTTGTCCACATTATCCACATGCTCCATGATATATTTGATCTTAGCCCCATATTCCGAGGGAAGGCAATAGCCCGTAGTATCAGGAAGATTTATAACGGTCGCTCCCGCAGCGATCACTGCCTCCACCACACGTGCAAGATATTCGTTGTCTGTACGTCCTGCATCCTCTGCATAAAATTCCACGTCATCCACGAAACGACGGGCATACTTCACAGCTGCCACCGCACGCTCGATTATCTCCTCTCTGTTGGATTTGAATTTATATTTAATATGTGAGTCGGATGTGCCGATGCCGGTATGTATACGCTTACGCTTTGCATATTTCAAAGCTTCGGCTGCTACCTCAATATCCTTCTCTACCGCACGAGTTAGTGCACATATCGTGGGCCATGTCACTGCCTTGGAAATCTCTATTACGGAATTGAAATCGCCGGGACTTGAAACCGGAAAGCCGGCTTCAATGACATCCACACCTAAAGCCTCAAGCTGACGGGCAACCTGAATCTTCTCTACTGTGTTGAGCTGGCACCCCGGCACCTGCTCGCCATCGCGAAGCGTGGTGTCGAAAATGTACAATCTATCACTCATGAACCTTATTTTTTTACAATTATATGTCGTAAACAGACTTTTTTGTTTCCTATTTTGACCTGTATATGAGTTGCAAAGTTACGTATTTTTTCTATTTTTAAAAAATTTTTTGTCAAATTTTTAGCCTTTTATTCTTTTTGCTTTCTTTTTTCCAACTTTTCTCTATTATAGAAAAAAATCGTCGCGGTCTTTCTATAAATAATCGAGAGGATTCATTATAAAAGATTCGGCCCAATTTATATGCAAAAGATTCGGGTCGGAATGAAAATCCGACCCGAACTGATTTTAAATAAATCATGATGATACTCCTTTCCTCACGAAGTCTTAAAATTAGAGTGGGTATTCATCAAAGGCATAGAGAAGCGTGGAGAGGTATCTCTCGCCTGTATCAGGTAGCAATGCCACAATAGTCTTGCCTTCATTCTCCTTCTTCTTTGCCTCCCGGATAGCAGCCGCTAAGGCAGCTCCGGATGATATACCGACAAGCAGACCCTCTTTCCGTGCCATCAATCGGGAATATCTTATGGCATCATCATCCGAAATCCTCACTACTTCATCTATCATATCAGAGTGATAGTTACCGGGAATAAAACCGGCTCCGATTCCCATAATCTTATGTGGTCCGGGCTTTCCTCCGGATATCACATCTGAGGATTCCGGCTCTACAGCCACTACCCTGACCTCCGGCTTATGCGCCTTCAATGCTTCAGCCACTCCACTGATTGTACCTCCCGTGCCTACGCCCGCTACAAAGATATCAACATCGCCGTCTGTATCGCGCCATATCTCCTGACCTGTTGTGCGTACATGCATCGCCGGATTGGCAGGATTCTCAAACTGCTGCAGTATAATTGAACCGGGATTCTCAGCCTTCAGTTCCTCAGCTTTAGCTATCGCGCCCTTCATACCTGCCGCTCCCGGGGTAAGGACTAAAGTCGCTCCCAACGCCCGGAGGAGATTCTTCCTCTCTTCGCTCATTGTCTCCGGCATAGTCAAGATTAATTTATATCCTTTTACGGAGGCTACCCACGCAAGACCGATACCGGTATTGCCACTCGTCGGCTCGATGATCAAGCCTCCCGGTTTAAGAATATCTTTTTTCTCCGCATCTTCAATCATCGCAAGCGCGACACGGTCTTTCACGCTTCCTCCCGGATTGAAGTATTCAATTTTCACAAGTACACGGGCTTTCAAGCCTTCGCTCTCCTCTATCCTTTTCACTTCCAATAATGGAGTGTTTCCGATCAACTGGGTAAGATTTTCTGCTATTTTCATAAGAAATAATTTATTTTTACTTGAAAAGATCCAGCTTCATCTGAAATTCTTTTACTTCATCTGAAATTCTTTTACTTCATCTGAAATTCTTTTGCTTCATTTGAAATCCTTTTACTTCATCTGAAATCCTTTTGCTTCATCTGAAATTATAAAGATTCTTCTTAATCTTATAACAAAAAATAAAATGCATCGGCTCAAACCGATGCATTTTATTTTAATTATTATCATGATTCATCTTGCTGCTTCATGATTCACCAGGATTTCTTCTTGATTCATCTTGATGTCTTCATGATTCATCTTGCTGCTTCATGATTCATCTTGGTGCTTCATGATTCATCTTTCTGCTTCATGATTCATCTTGATGTCTTCATGATTCATCTTGATGTCTCATGCTTCATCAGGATGTCTCAAGTAAATCAGGATGCCTCTTGATAAATCTTCTTTTCAAATCTTATCGGATGACGATCTTATTTCGTTTGCCACCCTTAACCACGATATAGATACCGGGTCCGGGATTATCAACGCGAACACCCTGAAGGTTGTAAATCACTACAGGCTCATTGCTGTCTGCGGCTACAGAGTCAATACCTGACTGACAATTATGTGTAGATACTGTATGATCACGATCACCATTCACTATATACAATGCATTATGCACAGGTGCGATATCTTCAGTCTGAGCACCACCATTCTGATTAGGTATAAAACCGGTGCTACCCTTAGGAAGTGCAATGCTGTAGTGTCCACAAGATAACTTTGTCATTTGAACACCGGGCCAGCTTGTTGCAGACTCGCCACCCCAATAATGAGCATAGATATCTCCCCAGTTTGCATTATCCTCTACATAAACCACGAGATCACCCTCCGGTGCGGGAACAGGATCGGGATCGGGTGTCGGATTAGGATTGGGGTTGGGATTAGGATCGGGTGTCGGACCGTCCACAGGACCGTCAGTCTTATTTGCTACAGACCCGCCATCGTATGTGAAGTAGCTATCTTCTGTCAGACCTGTAATATCGGGTGTCTGCGCACCACCGTTATTGAAAATCACATTTACCGACTCAATATCAGCTACTGTGATTGAATAGTAATCACCTTCTTTATCAAGAGTAGTGATTGACTTTCCGGGCCATGCACCGGCAGGTTCTTCCTTTACACCTGATGAGTTATCACCCCATACATAGATATTACCACCGTTAGATGTCTTGACATAGATGGTAATGGCTGCATTCGGGTCAATCTTCTTATAAGTAACTTTACCTGTAGCTTCCTTACCCTCAGCGTCGGTTGCTCCCCAGCTTACTGAAACAGTCTCGCCATAGTTCATATTCTGACCTATAACGAAGGTTGAAGTTGCTCCGGCTGTAAGATTAACTCTTGAGCCGCCATCTACAGTATAATAACCGGCTACAGAACCGCTTTCGAGTGTTACAGTCACTGTCTGAGTCTCTGTACGGAATGAACCGCCGGCAGGTGAGAATTTCACACCATTCATTGTCGGACCTTCCGCATCCTCCTTAGTGTAATACTCTGTTGTTCCGGGGTCTGCGATGCTTACAGAGCCACCGTGCGCCTTTGCTGTAGTAGTAAAGATGAATTTACCATCCTCACCTACTTGTCCGCCTGTCCAATCTTTAACAAGAACACGGAGCTGACCCTGTCCGGCGGGAGCATTAACAGTGATAGTGCCGCCACCCTGATATGTCTGACCTGTTACAAGATCAGTATATGTACCGGCAGGTACGTTGGAGAATGTTGCGCCGCCATTCACTGCTACCAATGCATATGAATCCTTGTATGCGCGCTTGAATGCCCATCCGCCGTTGGCAGTGCAGCCATCAAATGTGTACTGACCCTTACGGAGGGCAGGAACAGCCTGACGAATCTGGTTGAGGCGGCGGATATGCTGTGAAAGATCACCGTTAAGGGTCGTGTTTACATTACCGTTTGCGGTATAAGCACCAAAGTCAGATGCATTCACGTCACCCTCAAGATAAGCACCAAAATATGCACGTCCTGTCTCTTTAAGAGCTAAGAGAGGACCTTTATCAATGATCGCGCCTTTCTGGAATTCAACCTCCGAACCGTAATAGAGACACGGAATACCGCGGAAGGTGAACATCATTGAGAGATTCTCCGCCCACTGTGCTGTACCGCCCGCGAAACGCTTGTCATCATTGGGTTGTGGTGCATAATCGTGTGAGTCTACATATACAACGTTCCATGAAGCGTCATTGTAGTATTGGTCTCCTTCATTTGCTATTCTGACCGCATCGCCTGCGCTGTTAAAGTTATAATGCATCGGGAAGTCGATCACATTGAAGCCGGATGCCTGTGAATAGTCGGGCTCATGCCACTGACCGTTCTGAAGGAATACGTTCTTTGAATTGTGTACTGTGCCGGGATCCTTCTCGCAGGTCAACATATTACCAACAGGGGCAGCACCCTCCATAAGGCTCTGATTTGCCCACCAGTCAGCATCGAAGGTATTATACTCCGCCACAAGAGAGGGATCTGATTTCCATGTATAATAGTGGCTTGAAAGAAGATGCTGATCTCGATAGATTACCTGACCGAAACGTGAACAAACCTCGCCGAACATATAGAAAGGAGCCTCGCTTATTCTTTCCTTACCAGGAATGCCTTTGTAGAGTACTCGCTTATTCTTATATTTCTCTCCAAGTTCGACGAATTTGGGTATAAATGAGGAGTTGAAAGTCAGAGGCGCGATATGCCCGGAGGTATCGATACGGAAACCGTCAAGACCCATGGCTATGAATTTCTCATAGCATGATATAATGTAATCAGAGACAGCAGGGTTCTCCGTGTTGAGGTCTACGCAGTCGCCTGCGATCTGTCCCCACCAGCGGTTTTTCTCATCCCAGTTCCAGCCTTCACCAAGATGATGCCAGTAGTTGTTGCTATCATGGTTCTGACCGTCGGTATTCTTCATATATTTGAAGCGCTCGGAATACTGTGTCTTAGGTCCATCGTTAGGAAGTTTCCAATAGTCTGAGCCTCCCAATTTCTCCTGATCGGGAATAAGACATGACTCGATATCCGCCTGATTCCAGATCTTCTGGTCGCGGTCGAAGAGCTTGCAGAAGAAAGCTTCACCGAAGTTTCCGGTATGCTGGAGCACGACATCAAGGATCACCTTGATACCTCTCTTATGTGCCTCATCAATAAGATCCTGGAATTTCACATCTCTCTCACATCCCCACTCCTTGCGGCTCTCATAGCGGAGGTCGACATTATTGAAGTCCATAGCGTGATAGCCGTGATAGTCGAAGCCGGAAGCGTTCTGTACGATTGGAGTGATCCAGATAGCAGTGAAACCAAGCGCCTTGATGTAATCAAGCTTCTGGATAAGACCGGCGAAATCGCCACGCCATACAGGGTCATTATTCTTGATCTGATCCTCCTGACCATCCCAGGAGAGAACGTTATTCTTCGGATCCCCGTCATAGAAGCGGGTGGTCATCGCGAAGTAGATTGTTTCGTCACGGAAGTCTGTACGATTGTTCTCAAAACTCGTATCTGCAAACGCAGAGAGTGGCGCCATCGCACAACTTCCCATCATTGCCGCAGCAATCCATTTACTGAAAAGTCTCATATAATACAGTTAAGTTGATTTAGCTAAGCTCTATCCTATTTTTCGTGCGGATAAAATTTCGTTACAAAATTAATAATTAACCTAAGGATTAGAGATTTTTTACTTATGTTATATAACATATTTTTTAAACATTTATTATATATCTTATTAATTTTCAATAAAATATTTTAGTTTTCATACCAAATTTCACATCCACTCGTTTCTATTTGTTGGTATGAGAAAAAAAATATAATAACTTTGCATCATAATCCTCTTTCTCCTCATTTTAACACCTCTTGGGCTCCATCCAATAAGAAATGTTAATGCAGGGTCGCATATCAGGGAGCAGATATCGCCTTGCAGGCGAAGGAGCATAGCGGGCTATGTGACTGAACCAAAAGGTGATAGATGCCCCTGAGATGCGAGAAGGGAGTAACTTAATTAGCTTTAATATTAATCAAATTAAATATAATGACTCTTTCCAATGAAATAAAATTACTTGCGTCCGGTCACTTTTTGGCTAAAATCTTGAATCTCTTCGGTCACAGCGCATAGGCTGCTCCCTCAGAGATTCAAAATTTTATCTCAAAATTGAAAATCGACGAGTTTCCTCTAAAAATAGGAAATGACGAGTCAAATAGACCGCCCTGCATTTAACATTTCTTTATTGGATGGAGTCCTAAATGCTTAACTGTTTTTACTAAATTCTTAGATTCACATCATGAATTATTTGCGTAAAGTGCTATGCGGCGCTACAATCGCTTCTTCTGCGATGGCTTCGCTTGCCGCTACCTTCGTAGGCGACCGCACCGACTTCCGCGATGAGACTATCTACTTCGCGATGACCACACGCTTCTATGACGGCGATCCGAGCAATAACGTCTACTGCTGGGATGGCGTCAACAACATCAACGACCCGGAATGGCGTGGTGATTTCAAGGGTCTGATTAAAAAATTGGATTATATCAAGGCGCTCGGTTTCACAGCTGTATGGATCACTCCCGTTGTGGAGAATGCCTCCGGTCTTGATTATCATGGCTACCATGCCATGGATTTCTCCAAGATCGATCATCGCTATGTTGATAAGAATGCCTCCGCAGAAGATGCCGATGTGGCTTTCCAGGAGCTTATTGATGAAGTGCATAATCGTGGAATGAAGCTTATCCTTGATATCGTGATCCAGCATACGGGTAATTTCGGCGAGACTAATCTCGCGCCGATGTTCAAGAAAGACTATTCCAAGAATCTTGCCGATATCAACGAGTCAATGATTCCTATCACCAAAAAGGATGGCGGTCTTCTCCCTGACAACTATCTTGACCTCCCGGCAGCGAGCCAGTATGCCGCCCGACTGAATAATATGAAGAACTCGGATTATCAGAACCATGATATCCATAACTATTATCATCACAAGGCATGGTTTGACTGGGATGATCCTTCCCGCTGGTGGGGTCAGATTGCAGGCGACTGCGTAGATCTGAACACTGAAAATCCTGCTGTATCTGAATACATTGTAAAATGTTATTCCCGTCTTATCAAGATGGGTCTCGACGGATTCCGTATCGATACTGCCGGTCATGTCCCCCGTCTTGCCTTCAACAAGAATTTCATCCCTCAGTTCATGGAGGCGGCAAATTCTCCGGAGGCTATCGAGAAGCGTGGCAACACCCCCTTCTTTATGTATGGCGAGGTCTGCGCCCGCTCTATGGAGGTGATATATCGAGGCGAAAACTATAACTGCTCTCCTTGCTATTACACCTGGAAGGAGAATAAGGATTACGCATGGGATTATGATCCCACATCATGGGATAGCGTGGTGGCTATACCGACTGCAGATGAAGGTTCTCAGGACTACTTTACAGTGTCAGGTCATACCAACTGGGAGTCTTGTCATCAGTCTGCATCTGATGATTCCGGTCATGCAGCATCCATCCTCCGCAAGAGCAATAACCATAAGCTTATCGGCAATGACTATCATATGCCGGATCATTCGGAACATTCCGACCTCAACGTGATTGACTTCGCAATGCACTGGAATTTCAATTCCGCTTCCGGCGCATACGGAGTGCGTGGTCAAGATGATCTCTACAATGACGCCACATACAATGTGGTATATGTTGATTCACACGACTATGCTCCTGACAGCAACTACCGCTTCATGGGCGACCAGGGCACATGGGCTGAAAACCTTTCATTGATGTTCACTTTCCGTGGTATACCCTGTCTCTATTACGGCTCTGAGGTTGAGTTCCAGAAGGGTAAGGATATTGACAAGGGTGCTATTCTCGCTCTCAAGGAGACTGGCCGTGCATATTTCGGCGGTTATATCGAGGGAGATGTGACAGTGTCTGACTTTGCGGAATATTCCGATGCCACCGGCAACCTTGCCTCCACCCTCTCCTATCCTCTCGCTCTCCATATCCAGCGTCTTAACAAGATCCGTGCCGCTGTTCCCGCGCTCCGTAAGGGACAGTACAGCAACGATGGATGCTCGGGCAAGATGGCGTTCAAGCGTCGCTACACTGATGATAAGGTAGACTCATACGCTCTCGTTACCATCTCCGGGGATGCAACTTTCTCCGGCGTTCTCAACGGACGATATGTCGATGCAATCACAGGGGATGTCCAGAATGTTACCGATGGTAAACTTACTGCAAAATGCTCAGGCAAAGGTAACATCCGTGTCTACGTTCTTGACACGGACAAGACAAAGGCTCCGGGTAAGGTCGGTGTGGATGGCAAATATCTTCATTCCGGCACACCTGCGGCTGATATCTTTGTAGAATGGCCCGCGGAGACTATGCCCGAAGAGACATGGACTGAAAAACCGAACAATGGCGGTGGCGGCGGAAATGTCGGGGGAGACCGCGTCGAGCCCGAAACTCCTATCGCTCCCGCAATGGCTGAGGGCGAGCAGGCTATCTTCTTCGAGCATGACTCCTGGAATGTGGCTACAGCATGGATATGGACTAACTCCACAAATTATACCGGCGGCAACTGGCCCGGACAGAACCTCACATATCTCGGTAACAACGTCTTCAAATGGACTTACACCGGAAGCGGTAAGATTTCCGATGATGCCAAAGTTATTATCAGCCGTGCAGGTGGCGACCAGCTCACAAAGGATGGTTGGAAGTTTGTAAATGGTGGCTACTACGATTCTACCGGTTATGTGAAGACTATCGAAGGCGCCGGCGAGATTGAGGATGATCCGAATCCTCCGACTCCCGTAGGTCCGCAGGATTACGTTGTTTACTTTGATGACAGCGACAGCAACTGGGGCGATGTCTATGTCTGGGTATGGGATGAAAACAACAATAGCAAGAACTACACCGGTGGCACATGGCCCGGACAGAAGATGGATAAAGATCCTGAGACCGGCTATTATAAATTTAGCTGCACTGTTACCGATGCCGAGCCAAAGATGAAGGTTATCTTCAGTCATAACGGCACTCCGCAGACTGCCAACCTTGAGCTTGTTAATAACAGTATCTATACTCATACGGGTATCAAGATTTCTGCTGTAGAGGAGATCGATTACTCTTCACTGATCATCCGCGGAGGAAACGGCATGCTCTATATACAATCTGACAAGGATATGCAGCTTCCTGTGGTGAGAGTCGACGGCATGACATTCACAATTTCTATTAATGAAGGTGTGAACACTATCGAGCTTCCGAAAGGATTCTACATCGTTGCCGGTAAGAAAGTGATACTCTGATCATCTATCACTAACTAAACTATTTATATCAAGGGGCGCCCCGCTTTCGGGGCGCCCCTCTCCTTTTCCCGGTAAACCGTCTCTTTCTATCTCATATTCCTATCTGCTTTCTCCCCTTATCTTCCCTTATTGATATCTCTGAGAGCCTCCTCGAGCGAAGCACCCTTCTCCAATTTCAATTTGCTGCGAAGTCGCCAGCGCGCCTGCTTCACCGACTCGGGAAGGATACCCATAGTGACGGCTATCTTCTTATTATCCATTCCCGTCACGATATATGAAGCCAGACGGATATCAGGTTCTGTAAAGGCGGAATTTATCTCTTTCAATCTTCTTGCGAAATCCGGATTCACCTGTGAGAAAGATTCGATAAAGCTCTCACGTTCTCCACTCTTCACTTTATGCGTGTGGATGGCGGAGGCAATCTCCTTGCTTCGGCTTCCGCTCTTCACCCCTTCCTTATCTCTTTTCATATCCTCGACGGCACGCTCCACATCGCTGAGCACCTGATTGGTCTCATCCATCGCTATCTGAGTGGCAAGAAGCCTGCGCTCAGCCTCCGCTTTTTCTGCCGCAGCCCGACGCTGTCGCTCTTTGAGTCTCTCAACCCTCCGATATATCCACCATCCCACAGCTCCTCCTACGATCAGGAAAGCGATAAAGATCCAGAGGATTCTTACTTCCAGCTTGCTGCTTTTCAATTCAGCCTCAAGTCTGCGGACCGACAGCATACGGTCGGTTTCGCGCTCCTTGATTGCATCAGGCTCGTTGGTAGTAGCTATCTCATCCGTAATTTCTACTGCTTCCAACAATGCCTTATATGCTTCAACAGTGTCTTTATGCGCTGACAATGCGTCGGAATAGGCATACAGAGCTATCCCTAAATCATTATAATTTTCAGCTGCCCGTGCCTTCTCCACAGCCCGTCGCGCATGATAGACGGCTCCCGGTATAGAATCGGAATTCAGCAGATAATTGGACATAAACGTCTCTACTAAAGGGTCGCTCTCCTCTCCGTAGAGCGCATATAGTGGAAGTATTGCCTCCTGCTCTTCTCCTTCGATAAATAAATTATGGAGCACTCGGGAAAGCATAAGCGTATCCTCTTTTACCGCAGGAATCTCAAGCATCTCATGCAGTATGCGGACGCCTGTCACTGTATCTCGAAGCAGGAAGGCGTCGGAGGCATGATTCAGTTTATTGAAAGTGACCGTTATGTCATAGCCGTTTTTTAAGAATAAAGAATCTGCCTGATTATAGAAGCCCTCGGCAGCTTGCGGGTCCCTGACTCCTTTCATCAGATTTCCAATCTCTATCAATGCGCGGGCGGTCATTACCTCATCTCCTGCCTCACGAAAATACGTCACCTGTTTATTCAATTCTTCATATACCTCAAGATCACGGTTAGGCGAATCGGGAGCAATATAAAGAAGTCTGTTGTATAGATAGGGGTTCTTTACCGAATCGGTGTTTTGAATCAATTCCTCAAATCCCTCCATGAATTTATCGTACTCGCCGGCATAATACTGATAGGAGATATCAAAGAATTTCAATCTCTCCTCCCCTTTCTTTATTCTTTCAGCTGAGGCGACGTCTCCTTTTCCTCCCTTTTTCTTCACATCATCCACTTCTTCCCTCAACTTCTCCAACACTGCTTTTACCTCCCCCTTGGGGGCACGTACTATCATCATTGAATCCAATGACAGAGAGAGCCGATCGATCTTCTCCGTGATTGGCTGCCAATGAGATTTACCCGCTTTATCCTCACGCTCTTTGCCGCCACATCCTCCTGCGATAAGAAGAGAGAGCGGCAGCAAACACCATGCTATAGTCGATGACTTTATTAACCTTTTCATGACGTAAAATTAAGTAGTCTCTCTGTAATCCGCAATATATCAGCCACACCACAAGCCGATATACCATCAAATAGACCTTAAATAGACCGATATATTTGGATAATGATTCACCTCACAACTATCACATCAGTTGATTAACGGTTTAAAAGGGGTCTATAACTGGCGTGCTCTTCTCCAGCGTCTGCATCAAGCGGAAGATTTTCCTTACTTTTGTAGAGCTTTTTCAAACACTTAACTATTTATGAATTTACCTAAATCCCTATTATTGCTGTCTGTATTGGGAATCGCGGCTGAAAGCAATGCGATCGTCTACCAATATGATATGTTGAATGACGAGAAAAAGACTTGCCGTATGATCAGCTGGAGCGGAAGCCAGCCTGCATCCGGCAAGCTGACCCTCCCTTCAATCTACAAGGCTGAGGATGGCACGGAATACACAGTCGTCCGTGTGGCTGACACCGCTCTGAATAATCTCACTGAAGTGACCGATATCACTATCCCGGCATGTTATGAAGAGATAGGCACACTTGATGATTTAAATGTTTTCACCGCCTATCTGAATAATTTTAATAACTGCCCAAAGCTCACGGCGTTTCATGTCGCGGAAGGATCTAAATCCTTCCAGACCTCCCCTGCCGGTATTCTTTTTATCAAAGGAGGTGAGTATCTCACAAAAGTGCCTGCGCAGCTAAATGTCACAGGAAAATATGCCGTTCCCAAAGGCTGTAATTTTATCAGTGGTGACGCATTTGCCGGTAATGCCACTATCACTCACTTGGTGATACATGATGATGTCCGGATTCATGAAAACGGAGGAATCAACAGAATGTCCCAACTGGCTACTATCGAACTGACAAGGGGCGAAGGGAAGGCTGTCCTTTCTTTGAATGAGGGTATGCTGATTGAAGAGGAGACAAACTACTATTACGGCACTCTCTATAAGGGTCCTGTCGTTGTGGCTTCCGCTCCAAAGGGGTCGATAACAAAGGCTGTCGTTCCGGATGGTGTATTGGAAATAAATCCTTACGCCTTCTACAACTGTAAGAATATCTCCTCAGTGAAGATTCCGGAGAGTGTGGTGTCTTTTGGCGACAGAGCCTTCTCACGTTCCGGTATCACATCTATTAAATTCCCTTCAAAAATCATAAATTGGGGAAAAGAGCTTCTTACATCATGCAAAGAATTAAAGGGTATCGCTATCACACATCCGGATGCCACGCTTGAAGCTCACTTTGCCGCTAATTGCCCGAATCTTATTAAAGTCACTACCGCAAGTGTTCTGAAAGAACTTCGTGAAGGGGCTTTCAAGAGTTGCACCTCCCTGACCACTTTCCCCTTCAATGCCCAGACAAGGATGAGCGCGGATTCTATCTTCTATAACTGCGGCTTTGAAAAGATCGAATATCAACGTTCGAAAATGGCATTCTTCCACGCCGGAAAGTCAATGTTCCAGAATTGTAAAAAACTAAAGGAACTGGATTTCTCCAATATTATACCTTCGGACTTGAGCCCGGGAATGATTGTCGGTGCTTATTTTACTGACGGTTGCATCAACCTTAAAAAAGTCAACTTAGGGTCTAACATCTCTTTCTGGGGGATTAATGGAGCTACATCCAAAGCTCCCGCTTTCGGCTACAACTGTGCCATCGATACAATCGCCATAGGCAGAACATATGGTTCGGATTTCGCGGAGTTCATCTATTCTCCCATCTTCTCCACCACGGCTCGTCCTGTGATCTACGGCATGCTGACCCGCTGTTACAGATGGACGGATAACTGGAACGTATTCAACATAGGCAACCTGTTCGAAGGGTCTAACGGAGCAAATGTCAAACCCGTCATAATGTGCGACGCTTTTCAGATAGCTGACCCGAATGAATATGCGGCAGCTTCCTATGTTTTACCCGGCGCTACATATTATGTGCCGGGCATGACAAAAGAAAACTATTACCTGGCTAATGAGGCGGGCAATACGGTCAGGGAGATGTTTGATGTATCCTTCCATAAAGTATCTGCCACAAAATTGGAGGTCAGCATCACTCCGAAGACAGGAAACGGCTACCCGAAGATAAGTAATTTCCACGCTTTTGACTCAGCTGAGCGGGAGGTTTTGCCGGATGCTAACGGAGTGGCGACTGTATTTCTTCAAGACTCGTCATCCCATGTAATTGTGGCATATTCGGTCGACGGATACCCCTTTGAAACTCTTTATCCCTCCTCTTGCTGGAATCAGTCAGGAATAGAGACCATCGAGACTGAGGAAAATTCATCTTCCGCTCCCCGTTTCTACAATCTTCAGGGCGTGGAGGTGACAAATCCCTCCTCCGGTGTCTATATAAAGGTTGAGAACGGAAAAAATAAGAAAGTGATCTTATAATCCGTGTCTATGTAGGGACGTACCCAAGGTGCATCCGTCAGTCCGGACCTCATTGTATTTACACCCCATCCACTAAAATTTGAACACTTACTTGAATAAATAGAGCTTCAATTTGAATCGGCTGTCACTCTGTGAAGGGTGGCGGCCGATTTTATTATCCTATCTCAAGTAGGAAATAAAACGAAAATTGTTATATTTGCATATTAAAACCTTCAAAATCTAATATAACCTTTAAAATCTATTTGCTATGAGCCAGAACAGAATTATCCCACCTTCCGAATTGATTATAAATGAGGATGGATCTGCTTTCCATATCCATCTCACTCCGGATCAACTGCGCGATAAGATCATATTTGTCGGCGATCCCGGTCGTGTGGATATGGTGGCATCATATTTTGATACCATAGACTATGATGTATCCTCCCGGGAATTTCATGCTATCGGCGGAACGTATAACGGAAAGCCTCTGATGGTGATTTCGCATGGTATCGGCTCGGATAATATCGAGATTGTAATGACCGAGCTTGATGCCCTCGCCAATGTCGACTTCAAGACGCGCACCGTCAAACCGGAACATCGCACTCTGGAGATAGTGAGAGTCGGAACTTCGGGCTCCCTGCAGGATGACCTTCATATCGGAGATTTCGTGATAGCTGAGAAAGGCACGGGAACTGACGGTATTCTGAATTTCTACGCCGGGAGAGATGCCGTCTGTGACCTTGAATTTGAGAAGGAGTTCTGCATATTTACCGACTGGGATGCCTCCTGGGCTGCCCCATATACAGTAGATGCCGATCCTGAATTGACTGAGCGTATAGGCAGGGATGACATGACACGCGGATATACTATCTCTGCCGTAGGCTTTTATGCGCCGCAAGGTCGTGAAGTGCGTTTGAAATTGGCTGACCCCCAGCTGAATGAGAAGATAGAGAATTTCAGGTATAAAGGGCGTCCGGTCACAAACTTCGAGATGGAGTCCGGCTGTCTGCAAGGGATGGCTCGTCTCCTCGGTCATAAAGCCATGACTGTTTGCTGCATTATCGCCGAGAGAAGAGCAAATAACGCCAACACTGACTACAAGCCGAAGGTAAAGGAACTTATTGAAACCGTTCTCGAACGTTTCTGAATATCCCCCATGTAAGCGGGCGTGCCCACTTGTACCTCCCCGCAAAATATTATGCAATCGAATATCTGTTACCGGGATGGCGAATGACGATACCGTCAAACTCCATCTCGGTTAATGTGGATATAAGAAGAGGAATATGGATATGGGTCTGCTGAAATAATTGATCTACTGTCAAGGGGTCGGTTGAGTGTTTCAATACGTCATATATCTCCTTTGGCTCGCCCGATAATTCCGGAAAGAGATTACGTTGCTTCGCCACTACTTTTACGCCAGCCGGTCGCCAACCCATCAGTTCTATCACGTCTGCCATATTACTGACAAGACTCGCCTTATGAGTGCGAATGAGATGATTGCATCCCCGGCTCATTTCATCCGATACTCTTCCCGGAACAGCACCGACCTCGCGGGAATATGAAAATGCCGTATTTGCCGTGCTCATAGCTCCTCCCTTAATCGGAGACTCCACCACCAAAGTCAATTCTGAAAGACCCGCCACTATGCGGTTTCTCTCCAGGAAGTGCTTCCTATATGCCGGTGTGCCCGAAGGATACTCCGACAGTATCGAGCCTCCCGCCTTGATGATTTTTCTTGCCAGTTCTCTGTTGGCGGCAGGGTAAATCGTATCAAGACCGTGTGCCACGACGGCAACGGTCTTAAGATTATTCTCTAATGCCCCTTTATGTGCTAAGGTATCTATTCCGAAGGCAAGTCCTGAGACCAACAGGGTATCAGGGAAATACTCCGCGAGATCACTTATAAATGTATCGCAAAAGGAGACGGCATTTGCCGTGTTGCGTCGCGTGCCGACTATATTCATCACATGTGGCGCATCCAGTGCGGTATCTCCTAATTGATATAGCACTACCGGAGCATCCGGTGTCTCACGGAGCAACATCGGATAGTCATCATCCCCCAGGTAATAGACTCTGATATTATGCCGCTCGATAAAATCCATCTCCTTTTGCGCCCGGAAGAGCGCCTCCTCCCTCTGCACTTTATCAAGACGGACGTTGCATGAAAAACCCAACAGATTACGAAGTTCCACTGTATCAATAGTGAAGAAGCGCTCCAAGTCAAGGTCACACTCTGCTATCCGGCGTGCCACCGCTGTGGTCATACCGGGTGTAAAGGATAACCCCATCTTATATATGATGGATTCTCTCTCCGTCATCAGAGATATTTGCTGAAAAGGGCTGCAACTTCATCACCGCGCGATAATTTGCCATCCTTCAAGATTACTATTGTCACTACACCTTCCGCACATAATTCTCCGTCACTGCGTATTATATCCTGATAGAATATAAATCGAGGACCCTTTCTCTCAAGCCGCAATCCGCAGATAAATGAGTCGTCACCGCGTAGAGAGGTATGATATTCTATCTCTACCTTCTTAACAACGGCATCCAGTCCTGTCTTGTGCATCTCGATAAAGGAGACACCTGCCGCCTTGCAGAATCCATGACGAGTATGTTCCATATAATGGAGATAATTGGCATTATTGACTATCTGCTCGGCATCCAGCTCATAGTCTCGCACCTCCATATCCATTATGAAGCTATATCTCTTCCGCTTATCTTTTAATATCTTCATATCTCTTTTTCCTCTTGCCCATATTTTCCCCCTCCTCCCTCGTCAGCGCGAAGCTATCCCCGCTTCGGCTCTGCCGAAATAATGAGTCTCCTCTCCTCCCTCGTCAGCGCGAAGCTGTCCCCGCTTCGGCTGCCGAAATAATGAGTCTCCTCTCCTCCCTCGTCAGCGCGAAGCTGTTCCCGCTTCGGCTCTGCCGAAATAATGAGTCTCCTCTCCTCCCTCGTCAGCGCGAAGCTGTTCCCGCTTCGGCTCTGCCGAAATAATGAGCTCCTCCGGAGATCAGTCTTATCGCTTCAATAAAATCATCATGATTGGCAAAGGATCTCTCCGGTATGACCAAAAAGCCGACATTCGGCGGAAGGAAAGGAAAAATCACACTCCCCTTCCCGGTCAGATATCCCCCGAAATCAGCAAAAGAGTACTCATACTCTCTTGGCCTTGGAATCGCATCGCCTTCCGCTTCACCATCATATCCGCTCCCTTTCTCCCCCCTCAATCTCTCATCCTCGCTCTTATCTTCTATCTCCTTCCCTATCCCATCTCCTCTATCCTCCTCTTTAACATAAGGATAGAGCGTGACTTTCAGAGAAGAATCTGAAATAGAAAGTTTATGATCCAATATATTCAGATAATTCTCCCCTTTCATTCCATAATTGAAATAGAGAATCATGACAATCGGCGGGGCGATAAGAGCAATTATTATCAACGCCAAAAAGAGGAATCTCCAGTCGAATACCATTCCGGCTATCAGGCATAGAAACACTGACACAGCAATAACGGCAATCCATCGTCCGCCATACATTGCAAAAAGCAGACGTCCGAATTCTCCTCTTTCTATTTTGTAAATACTTGTTTCTATCATTGCTCTGAGGCGGCGACATGAAGCAACTCGTCACGCTTTTCGCTTTCACGCTGATAAGTAAGATGGTTCTCCTTTATAGCCTGCTGGGCATAGCCCGAGCCGCTGTTATTATATAGCTTGGTCATATCGATAAATGGTTTCTTCCCTTTCAATTTGAAGATCTCATCTCTCTTTCTGACCGCCTCATCTCCGAGACGTGAATGTCCGTTGGGCAGCGAACCTCTCAAGTCCGGGTCGACACCCTCTTCCGAGCATCTCACTGCACGGATACGGGAAACAGGAGGATAACCCAAACCGGTCCACATAATGAACTGCTCCTTCATTACATCCGGGTCTGCAACCGAATCCTTAGGGATTGGCTGACAACCTTCGATTGCTATTGTTGCCGTCGATTTATAACGTGGGATAAAATCCTGGTCATATAGAGCCTTATTTTCCGACAATGTGAAGTCCTCCTTCTTGCCATCGTGATAGAAAGTGCGGCTTAGAGTCTCAGTCAGCAGTTCGGGAGTGACCTCCTTTCTCTCCGCGTATGGATCAAGCAGACACTCGGCATTAGCCTCCCTTACAAATCCGTACCCTTCATTGGGACGTCCCGCATGGCTGTAATTGGTGCGCACTAACATTCCATCTTTGGCGTCTTTTAGATTGAAACGGATATAGGAATGATTATTGGTCTCAAAGAAAGCGCCATCTCCATATGCATCGATCACTCCGAAATTTGCCTCCACTCCCATCGGACGAGGAAGAGAATCCAGAAGATGAGCAAAGTCTCCGACGGTGCGGCAGCGTTTGAGAGCTTCGGTCATTACCAATCCCTCCTTGTCCATATCCTTCTGCTTCACTTTATCATCCTTAAGATTGTATGAAGCCGTATTCATCACCGCAAACCCGGCTTCGTTCATTCCCATCCATGCCTCACGCAGTTGCTTATCATCGGCATTGAATAGAGCCACATATCCGAGCGTGGAATCTGTAGGGGCAATGTATTCAACTTTATTGTCAGTGGCGCTCGTATCGCGGTGCTTCCATAAAATAGGGCGTCCCGCAGGATTCAATTCCGCACTGATAATCGCCGATGTGCAGGCTTGCACATCGGCGAAGTGACCGGCTATCACAGCTATTGCCGGTAGAAATAGCTTTCTAAAGTTCTTTATCATTAAATTCTCAGTCAAGTTTATGTATTACCAGTCCCGAGCGCAACTTCGGCTCGAACCATGTTGTCTTGGGAGGCATGATATTTCCGGAGTCGGCTATTGCCATCAGCTGGTCCATTGTGACGGGATAGAGAGCAAGAGCCATCGCCATCTCCCCGCTGTCCACACGTCTCTTCAATTCTCCGAGTCCTCGTATACCTCCTACGAAATCTATTCGCTTGTCCCCCCTGAGGTCGTGGATACCGAGCAGATCGCGCAAAATCAGATCGGAGGATACCGTAACATCCAGAACTCCTATAGGATCTGAATCATCATAGGTGCCCTCTTTAGCAGTAAGTGAATACCACTTCCCGTCCATATATAGGGAGAAATTATGCAGGGAGGCGGGAGTATATATATCCTCTCCTTTCTCCTCAACCACAAAATTCTCCTTCAACTTATCAAGAAATTCCTGTGGGATCATCCCGTTAAGGTCTCTTACCACACGGTTATAGTCTATGATATGCAGATGAGAAGCCGGGAATGCCACTGCCATGAAGTAATTATATTCCTCGTCTCCCCTATGATTACTGTTTCCCTTCGCCTTCTCGGCTCCCACAAGGGCAGCCGCCGCAGAACGATGATGACCATCGGCTATATAGAGATGAGGTATCTTGTCAAATTCCTCTGTGACACGCGCGATTAACGCAGGATCTTTAATTACCCAGAGTGTATGTCCGAAACCATCGGGAGCAATGAAATCATATTCAGGCTCTGAGGAGGAAACCTCCCTTATAATTCTCTCAAGCTCCTCATTATCGGGGAAAGCGAAGAATACCGGCTCGATGTTGGCGTTATTGCATCTCACATGCTTCATGCGGTCCTCCTCCTTATCACGGCGCGTCAGCTCATGCTTCTTTATTCTCCCCTCCATATAGTCGGGCACCCACGCCGCTACCACAAAACCGTATTGGGTCCTGCCATCCATCGTCTGGGCATAGAGGTAATAATTTTCTTCATCATCCTGCAGAAGCCATCCCTCTTCCTGAAAGCGTTTGAAATTCTCCACCGCCTTATCGTAGACTGCCGGATCATGCTCGTCAAATCCAGCCGGGAAATCTATCTCCGGCTTGATGATGTGATACAGGCTTTTATCGTTTCCCTCTGCTTCTCTTCTCGCCTCCTCGGAATTCAGGACATCGTAGGGGCGGGAGGCTACCTCCTCCACAAGATGACGGGGCGGACGCACCCCCTTGAACGGTTTAACTTTTGCCATGGTTTTTCTGATTTTAAGGTATCTGATGTTTTTTTTCTGAGTCTCTCCCCGTTAACTGCTCCCCGCTCCCCTTTATCTCCCCTCTCTCCTCTTCATTATTCGTCTTCCGCATTTTTCTGGCACACCGGGCACACACTCCATAGACGTTAGTGGAAACAAAAGAGGCTTTGAACCGCGGGAATTTCAACTTGTCGAACAGCGCGCTGTAATTCTCATCCCTCACCTCCTTCACGCTGCCGCAATTCAGACATATGAGATGAAAATGCCGGTCGTCATATAATTCGTAAGCCGCCTGATTCTCATGCAGGAAATGTTTATGAAAGATATTACATTCGCAGAGAAGCTCAACCGTATTATAGACAGTGGAGCGGCACACCCTATATTCCGACTCTATAGCCTTGTATAATTCATCAATTTCAAAATGCACATGCAGGTCAAGCGCCTTGTCTAAAATAGCCATGCGCTCGGGAGTCAGACGCATCTTTCTCGACCGGATGAAGTCGGCAAACCGCCGATGCAGATGCTCCCTCAATTCTGCTGTCACTATTGATTTCATATACGCAAATTTAATCACTCACTTCCATATTTCCAAATTTCATTGGCAAATGATGTCTGCCTATAAATTTTATACTAAAAAGAATGAAAATTGGGGAATATTTAATAATTTTGTACTCCATATTACAAAGCCGTCCTGTCAGGATCTCACATTGACCCGATATGGACTTTTTGAATATAAAGAAAATGAAATTCGCTTCAAGTCAGAAATATCACGTTATACTCGCCCACATCGGCGCTCTGATCACAGTCATTGCCTGGGGCTCCTCTTTTTTATGTACCAAAGTGCTTATGGAGAAGGGCGGTCTGACTCCTGTCGAGATGTATGTTTATCGGTTTACGATAGCTTATATCCTTCTGCTTTGCTTCACCTGGCGGAAGTTTATGTCCAATTCATGGAGGGATGAGGTCACATTCGCTCTCTGTGGTGTGTGCGCCGGCTCTCTTTATTTCATCACGGAGAACTATGCCCTGACCCTTACTTCCACCGGGAACGTCTCCCTGCTCGCCTCTATCGCGCCTATCTTCACCACCTTTCTTGTGGCGCTGATATACAGGCAGAAGATAAAGGCAGGGGTATTGATAGGCTCTGTCGTCGCATTCGCGGGTGTGGCTTGCATTATATTTTCTCACGGCGAATCTGTAGAGCTTCATCCTGAGGGCGACATCTTAGCGCTTTCCGCTGCTCTTTGCTGGGCTATATATACAGTGGCGGTGAAGCGTCTCATCCCTTTTTATAACTCGCTCTTCATCACACGGAAGCTTTTCTTCTATGGCGTGATAACAGCTCTCCCGCTACTGTTTCTTCAGCGCGAACCGCTTCACCTGAATGTATTGTTTGACTTTTCTCATCCAGAATTTATATCCAACTTCCTATTCCTCGTGATAATGTGCTCTCTGGCTGCATATCTGATATGGAATGAGGCTATGAAATATCTCGGGCCGGTAGCGGCTAACAATTACCTCTACTTTCAGCCTCTCACCACAATGGTGGCTGCCTATTTCATGTTGGGCGAGGATATATACATTTTGGGATATATTGGTTGCGCGCTTATTATAGGCGGTCTCGTCATATCTGATAAATGGAAGAGCTCGGTCTCCCCTAAGCATAGATAATTTCCTCCCCGTCCATACAGCCCTCTCCTTATCATCATAAGGCACGATACCATGAATATCGCCTGTCATGAATTTCTGAATTCCTTAGGCGACATTCCGGTATATTTCTTGAAATATTTCCCGAAGAATGACTGAGAGGGGAAATTCATCTCATCTGCTATCTGCTGTATATTGAGGTTGGTGGATTTAAGATATACCTTTGCCTCCAGAATCACAAAACGTTCGATCCAATCAACAGCCGAGTATCCCGTCTGTTCTTTCACCGTCCGCGAAAGATGCTTAGGGGTAATATCCAATTTCGAAGCGTAGAAATCAAGGAAACGCTCCTTCTTGTAATGCTCTTGCACCAACGCCATGAAATGTGCTGAAATTCTTCCCTGAGTGGTCTGCACCTCCTCCTTGAACGGCTCGAAGGCGCGGTAAAGGTCGCGGAAAATGAAGCTTCCGCTGTAATATAACAGTGCCTTCTTTCCGTAAGGATTTTCCTTATCTGAAATAATCTGCTGCAATGTCGAGATAAATTCATTTACCTTCCCTGCCACCTCCTCCGGCAGCGTTACCCATACTTTCCTCGCCATCAGCGACTGGAGAGAAGTGTCAGCCATCATCAGGAAGAGGGTTTCCTCAAAGCGTTTGGACATCACTATCACCGCCGCCTCGAAATCATCGCTTATAGAGGAGGGAAGCATGAATTGCGAACTCTTTATCTGAACGAATGCCGGACCTTTCACTTGATAAGGGATAAGACTTATCTCTGCATTGCATGACCCTTTCTTTACAAATATCCATGTATTGGCAGCGAATTTCACCGGCTCTGTCAGATAACGAAACATCAGGGGACGGACATTATCCACCACCCAGAAATCCTGTTCCAATATTTCATCCAGACTTTCCGGAAGATTTAGCTTATAGTTGAATGTTGCCTCCATGTTTAATGATTTCGGTTAGACAAATATAATTATAATATTTTCTATTATGGGTTAGACCATTACAATTATAATAAATTTTTTAACCCATATGTTTATTCCCGACACAATAAAAATTAATAGATGACTTCATGGTAATATGATTTATTTTTACGATATTTGCAGTTGAAATAATTAACTGTAACTTAAAAAATCAAATTATCCTCTCTCCCCTTAAATAAAATCTTTTATCTCCGACATCATGAAGGAAACTACAAAATATAATTACGATCAGGTATACGAGGCTGCTCTTCAATACTTCAAAGGTGATGAACTGGCGGCTCGAGTATGGTCGAGTAAATATTCACTTAAAGATTCTTATGGGAATTTCTACGAGCTTACTCCTGATGACATGCATCATCGCATAGCATCGGAATTTGCACGCATTGAAAAGAATTATCCTAACCCGATGTCGGAAGAGGAGATTTTTGATCTTCTTAAAAACTTTAAATATATCGTGCCTCAGGGAAGCCCTATGGCGGGTATAGGCAATAACTTTCAGGTCGGCTCCCTCTCCAACTGCTTCGTGATAGGCTTGGACGGTCATCCTGACTCTTATGGCGGTATCATCCGTATTGATGAAGAGCAGGTGCAGCTCATGAAACGCCGTGGCGGTGTCGGTCATGACCTCTCCCATATACGTCCCAAGGGAAGCCCGG
Source organism: Bacteroidales bacterium (assembly GCA_014800895.1). GTDB lineage: Bacteria > Bacteroidota > Bacteroidia > Bacteroidales > Muribaculaceae > Lepagella. The sequence goes on along the minus strand of JAAVFG010000008.1, from coordinate 47,762 downwards.
TAAAGAACTCTGCCCTGACCTCCACAGGTCTTGTCCCTTTTATGGAGCGTTACAGCAACAGCACCCGTGAAGTGGCTCAGGATGGTCGCCGCGGCGCCCTGATGATGTCTGTCAGCATCAAGCACCCTGATGCAGAAAGCTTCATAGATGCTAAAATGACAGAGGGGAAAGTGACCGGCGCGAATGTATCCGTCAAAATTGATGACAATTTCATGCATTGCGCCCTTTCCGGTACTCCTTATGTGCAGCAGTTCCCTATCAAAAGCGATAGTCCTTCTGTGGTGCATGAGACTGATGCCACCGCTCTTTGGAAGAAAATCGTGCATAACGCATGGAAAAGTGCCGAGCCGGGTGTGCTTTTCTGGGATACCATCCAGCGCGAATCAGTACCCGACTGCTATGCCGACCTCGGTTTTGAGACTGTCTCCACTAACCCCTGCGGCGAGATACCTCTTTGTCCTTACGACAGCTGCCGCCTCATAGCTATTAATCTTTACAGCTATGTGAAGAATCCCTTTACTCCCGAAGCTGAATTTGATTTCCCCCTTTTCCGCGAGCATGTCATAAAAGCTCAGCGTCTGATGGACGATATCATCGACCTGGAAATGGAGAAAATTGACAAGATAATAAGCAAGATTGAGAAAGATCCGGAGACTGATGAAGTGAAATTCACCGAACTGAATCTCTGGAAGAAGATACGCAAAAAGACTCTCCAGGGACGACGCACAGGTTGCGGCACAACAGGGGAAGGAGATATGCTGGCTGCCCTCGGTCTGCGTTACGGCACACCTGAGGCTACTGCCTTCTCTGTGGAAGTACATCGCGCCTTGGCTTTGGCTTACTATACCGGATCCGTCATCACCGCCGAGGAGCGCGGAGCTTTTGAGGTATATGATGCGGAGAGGGAGAAAAACAATCCTTTCATCGCACGTATCCGCGAGAATGACCCTGAGCTTTACGAAAGAATGGTGAAGAGCGGACGAAGAAATATCGCCTGCCTTACTATAGCCCCTACCGGCACCACATCCATCATGACCCAGACCTCTTCCGGTATCGAGCCTGTTTTCATGCTTGTTTACAAGAGAAAAAGAAAAGTCAACCCTACCGATGAGAATGTGAGGGTAGACTTTGTGGATGAAGTGGGCGATTCTTTCGAGGAATACACGGTATATCATCATAAATTCCTTGAATGGATGCGCGCGAACGGTATCGAACCCAAAAAGAATCTTACCTCCGAGGAGATTGATGAGCTGGTTGCCAAGTCTCCTTACCATAAAGCCACAAGTAACGATGTGGACTGGATGGAGAAGGTGCGTATGCAGGGCGCCGTCCAGAAATGGGTGGATCACTCGATATCGGTGACCATCAATCTTCCGAATGATGTGACGGAGGAACTGGTGGGCGATCTCTATGCCGAGGCATGGAAAGCGGGCTGCAAAGGTTGCACTGTTTATCGCGACGGCTCGCGCAATAATGTGCTGGAGTCGGTTAAGAGCAAGAAAGCAGAAACTCCGAACGCAAGCTCTCATCCCCATATCTCAAAACGTCCGCGCGAACTTGAGGCTGACGTGGTGAGATTCCAGAATAATAAAGAGAAATGGATTGCCTTCGTCGGATTAGTGGATGGCAAGCCTTACGAGATATTTACAGGATTGGTTGATGATGAGGATGGTATCTTCTGCCCCAAGAGCGTGACTCATGGTGCTATCATCAAGACTATTGATCCGGATGGTAAGAAGAGATACGATTTCCAGTTTGTCAACAAGCGCGGATATAAGACCACAATCGAGGGACTGTCGGAAAAATTCAATCCGGAGTTCTGGAATTATGCCAAGCTTATCTCCGGCGTGCTCCGTTATGGAATGCCTATCGATCAGGTGTTGAAGCTTGTCGGCGCACTCGAGCTTGACTCCACCAATATCAACACATGGAAGAATGGCGTGGAGCGGGCTTTGAAGAAGTATCTCCCTAACGGTATGGAAGCGAAGGGTCAGAAATGTCCTAAATGCGGGTCGGAGACCCTCATATATCAGGAGGGATGTCTTATCTGCACCACATGCGGAAATTCAAAATGCGGATAAGGGGAAATCAGAGAAGTTAAACTTTCAATCTAACACAATAAATTATACATGAAAATTTCATTCGTAATCAACTACCACACAGACTGGGGCGAGTCGGTATATCTCTGCGGAGGTATCCCCGAGCTTGGAGGCGGCGACGTCCATAAGGCTGTGGAAATGACATTGGTAAGTCCCGACACATGGGAACTTGCTATCGATCTCGGTCACGAGCCGGGCGATTTCGATTATTTCTTCATCGTGAAGGCTCCCGAAAGGGCATGGAAATTCGAATGGGGCGAGCCTCATCATTTCTCTGCCGGCAAGGGGATAGAGGAGTATGCCATCTTTGATGCCTGGCATTCTCTTCCCCATGACAAGCCTTTCTACTCTTCCGCCTTCATCGATGCGATGCTTCAGCGCGTAGACCGCGACAAACCCCTGAAAGCTCAGGCAGGTATGATCCGCTTCGCTATCAATGCTCCGATGGTGAATCCTGATGAGTGTGTGGCGATTTCCGGCGAGGGAGAGGCTCTCGGCAACTGGGATCCCGCAAAGGCTGTCCGCATGAATGATGCTTTCTTCCCCCGTTGGGAAGTCAATATACCCATGTCGGGCGTGGATGTGCCGTTTGAGTATAAATTCCTCATCATTAACAAGAATGACGGCTCCGTGGTATGCTGGGAGAATAATTCCAACCGTATTTACGGCATCCATTCTGTCGGTACAAAAGCCGAGGTTGTTGTGGAAGGTGGCGATCTTCCTAATGCCAAGGAGCATTGGAAAGGTGCCGGCACGGCTATCCCTGTTTTCTCCATCCGTTCGGAGGAGGACTTCGGTATCGGTGATTTCATCGATATCAAGCAGCTCGTGGATTGGGCGGCTCTGACCGGCCAGAAGATTCTTCAGGTGCTTCCGGTCAATGACACCATGATGACCAAGACATGGCTTGATTCATATCCCTATAAGTCTAACTCTACTTTCGCCCTCCATCCCCAGTATATACGTTTGGAGGAGGTAGGGGTACTTAAAGATGAGGCTCGCCGCGACTACTATCGCAATTTAGGCAAGGAGCTTAATCAGCTCTCCGAGATAGATTACGAGCGCGTCAACAATGGCAAACAGGAATATCTCCACGAGATTTATGCGCAGGATGCAGCGAAGACTTTCAAGACCAAGGAATATGCCGCGTTTGTGGAGCATAACTCCTACTGGTTGAAACCTTACGCCGTATGGAGCGTACTTCGTGATATTTATAATACTCCTGACAATAACCTTTGGGGCGAATATGCCCAATATGATGAGGCTAAGGTAGATGCCTTCATGAAGGAGCATGCGGATGAGGTGAATTTCTACTACTTCGTGCAGTATCACCTCGACCGTCAGCTTCGCCATGTTCGTGATTACGCTCATAGCAAGGGTGTAGTGCTCAAGGGTGACATACCTATCGGTATCAGCCGCTTCAGTGCAGACGCTTGGCAGACTCCCGAACTCTTCAATATGAATACCCAGGCGGGCGCTCCGCCGGATGACTTCTCTGTCCTTGGTCAGAACTGGGGATTCCCCACCTACAACTGGGATGAGATGGCTCGCGACGGATTCCAGTGGTGGAAGAATCGTTTCCGCAAGATGTCTGAATTCTTCGATGCTTACCGTATCGACCATATCCTCGGCTTCTTCCGTATATGGGAGATTCCTATGGATGCGGTGCATGGCCTTCTCGGCTACTTCAACCCTGCCCTCCCCTTCTCTCCCTCAGAGATGCGCGAGGAGTTTGACTTCTGGATCAATCCGGAGATTCAGACCAAACCTCTTATCCTCGAATGGATGCTTGACGAGATGCTCGGCGAGCGCAAAGAGGAATTCAAGGAGCGTTTCCTTGACCATGTAGGCGGCGACCGCTTCGTGCTCAAACAGTATGTGGATACTCAGCGTAAGGTCGAGGATCTCTTCATGGGTAAGACTGATGATGAGAAAGAGAAACAATTCCAGGATGTTCTCTTCGCCCTTATTGATAATGTTCTCTTTATCGAAGATCCCTATAACAAGGGTCACTATCACCCCCGTATCTCGGCTCAGTTCTCTTACCAGTACAGAATGTTGAATGATTATGAGAGATGGTGCTTCAACCGCCTCTACAATAACTTCTACTACCACCGTCATAACGACTTCTGGTATGGAAAGGCTATGTGGAAGCTTCCTCCCCTTCTCGACTCCACTTCCATGCTGACATGTGCCGAAGACCTCGGTATGATTCCTGACTGCGTTCCGGCAGTCATGAGCCAGCTTGAGATTCTCACTCTCGAGATACAGCGTATGCCGAAGGATCCCTCTCTTGAATTCGGCGACACATGGCGTTATCCTTACTATTCAGTCTGCACTACATCGACTCACGATATGGGCGGTATACGTTCATGGTGGGAGGCAGACAAGGAGGTTGCCAACCGTTTCTATCATCAGGTACTTGGCGAATGGGGCGAGACTCCGGCGTTTGCAGAGCCTTGGATTTGCGACAAGATCATAGATCTACAGCTCAAATCTCCCTCAATGCTCTGTATCCTTCCTCTTCAGGACTGGCTGTCGGCTGATGGAAATCTCCGTCGTCAGGATCCGAGAGAGGAGCAGATTAATGAGCCTGCTAATCCACGTCACTATTGGCGTTACCGTATGCACCTCACTACTGACCAGCTTCTCCATTCAGATGCTTTCAACTCAGCGTTGAAGAATAAGATCGAAGCTTCAAGACGATAAATCAGATCCTCTCAATCTATACAGAAAATGCCGGCGCATCCCGCCGGCATTTTTATGTTATATAAAAAAGAAAGTTAAGTTTAAAAATTATATTTTGAAAAAATATAATTTTTAAACGATTTTTATTTTGTCTCCTATATACTCTGTTTTGTCGCTTATATTTCTATGATTGATGAAAATGTATTATTTTTGCTGACTAAATGACTTACATATAAAATATGGAAAAGATATTTTGGTCCGAGATAAGGTCTCGAATTATGAGAATTTTCGCTTGTATGTCGATCTTCTTGCTATATTTCCCCGCGTCGGCTGCCAATAAGAATATCGTTATCGAAGACATCAAGTTTTCGATCAATACCACTACTAAAGTGGCGCAGGTGAAAGGCCGTGCCGTTGAAGCGACCAAGAAGTGGAAACTGATTTTGCCTTCTGTCCTGCTTACCGACTGGGGGACAATCAAAGTGACATCCATTGATAAGGATGCCTTTATGTATGATGATTACCTTACCTCAGTCACACTTTCAGAATATACCGAAACTGTAGGAAGTCAAGCCTTTTTCGCTTGCCATAATCTTTCCTCTGTCAACTTGGGAAACAAGATGAAGATAATAGGTTACCGGGCTTTCAGCAATACCGGATTGAAGGAGGTGAGCTTCCCCTCTTCTTTACAGATTATCCGCGATGAAGCTTTCTATAGTACTCCTTCGCTCACAAGAATAATGTTCGACAACAATTCCAAGAATCTTGAATCGATAGGGAAAAGCGCTTTCAGTCATAGTATTCTCACTTCTGTTACCATTCCCGGGTGTATAAAAGAGATTGGCGATAAGGCTTTCATGTGGTGTGATAACTTGGAAAAAGTCACTCTACTGGCAGGTAACGGAAAGACAAAAGTTGGTGAGGATGCATTCTCAAATAATCCAAATCTTTCCACCTTGAGTCTCGGCAACCCCGGAGTAGAATCATTTGGCGACGGCGCCTTCTGCGGCTGCCGACTGGAACAGGTAATCCTTCCCTCCACAGTCCGCACTGTCGGTGTAGGTGCCTTCTGGTCAAACAATATACAGTTCCTTAAGATTAATGAAGGATTGACTACAATCATGGACCGCGGTTTTTCAGATCAGATCTCCAAGGGCTCAAATGGAGTTGCTTTAGTAGATATTCCTTCTACTGTCACCACGATTGGAGAGGATGCTTTTGCCTTTGCGGGTAGCAATCTTCAGGAAGTGATATGCCGTGCTTCTGTTCCTCCGACCGCTACCAAACAGGTGTTTGACCAGCGCACGCTGGAGAATACGCCATTATCCGTACAGCCCGCGGTAGTAAATAGCTATCGGGTTGCAAATGTATGGAAAGATTTCCATTATATCAAAGGCATAGGCGAGCCGGATTTGTCGGATATTTCAGAGAATGAATTGCCTGTTGATAATTCGCCATACCGATGGTTTGACCTAAATGGACGGGAAATAAATGACCGTCCGCTTAATCCCGGTATCTATATCAAGGTAAACGGCAGTAAACGTGAGAAAGTGATTATCAAGTAGGGCGGCAAAAACCGCCCTTTTTTAGGCTCGATCCAATAAGGGTTGGAGCCTTAGGGTCGATCCTCAAATAAAGTCGAGAGCCTAAATACCGAACATTCTGTCTATCCGCTTGTCATCAAGACGGCAGAAGACGGGATTGCCGTCAGGTGTAAGCCCGGGATTGGGAAGAGATAACAGCTGACTGAGGAGATGCTCCATCTCTAGGGCTGTCAGTTTCTGCCCCCTCCGCACCGCCGAACTGCGTGCCATTACCAAAGCTATGCGCTCGAGTATGTCATCGGCATTGAAACTCTCCTTTCCGAAATTCGGCGAACTTTCACTTACGGAATCAAGTATGCGGAATATCAGATCCGCAGGGTTAACACTCTTCAATATCGCGGGTATCGCCGTTATGCTCCAGCTCTCCCCCGAGTCATATTCCAATGTGAAACCCATCTTATGCAGTTTATCTTCAATTTCAAACAATGCCGCGCGTTGACTCTCATCAAGGGTGATCGTTTCCGGAAACATCACCCCCTGCGAAGGTAAGGATGAATTTCTTACCTTTCCCATATATTCCTCAAAAAGAACGCGCACATGCGCCCTGTATTGGTCGATAATCAGCAATCCCTCCGGAGAGGATGCCACTAAATATTTATTAGCGTACTGGATTGAGATAGGTGCCATCGCGCTTTTATCCAGATCCTCCTCGAAATCGGGCAAGACACTCTGCTGAGGATCCGGAAGATCGGCAAAATCAGGCGACATCAGATTTATCCCTCTCGCTGTCTCCGAGAATGATGCAGCCAAGGTAGATGAGGATGGCGCGGCGGATGAGAATTCCGTACCCTCTTTTCCACCGAAAAAGCCGGAGTATTCCTTATGCGCCTCATTCTTGAAACTCTCATAAAGGCTCTCCCAATTCTTCTCCACTCTCTGCGGATGATAACTGTCAGCCTTAAAGGGATTATATCCCTCCTTAAGGTCAAGTTCGGGGGCTACGGGCATCTCCCCCTCCTTCAAGGGCTCGACGGGGAGGACATCAGTATCGAAATCGATGGAAGGAACGGCTGAGAATTTTCCCAAGGCAGCCTTGATAGTGGCTGTAAGGATAGGCCATATCTGCTGCTCATATTCAAATTTTATCTCATTCTTGGTGGGATGGATATTGACATCTATGGTCTGGGGATCGACCGTAAATTTTATAAAATAATTAGGCTGGGTATCGGCGGCTATAAGAGTTTCGAAACATGAAAGAATACCCTTATGGAAATAGGGATGCCGCATGTGTCTGCCATTCACAAAAAAGAATTGCAGGGGATTGCGTCTTCTCGCAAATTCCGGACGCGATACAAACCCCTCTATTTTCACCAGCGAGGTATCGATATTGACCGGAAGGAGCTGCATATTGATGCTGTTTTTCCATATATCGGCTATCCTCTGCTTCAGCGTCCCTCCACGCAGGTCTATCTCCCGCGTGCCGGTATCGATATGCATTCTTATCTTATTATTCACCAAGGCAAGACGCTCGAACTCGCGCATTACGTTGGATAGCTCGACATTATCAGATTTCAGGAATTTACGTCGCGCGGGGATATTAAAGAAGAGACGCTTCACACTTATAACCGTGCCTTTCTCACACATCACCGGCTCCTGCGATATAACTCTCGATCCTTCGATAATCAACTTCGTACCCATCGGGGCGTCAGCGGTGCGCGTGCGTAACTCCACTTCCGAAATAGCGCATATCGAAGGGAGAGCTTCCCCGCGGAAGCCCATGGTAGTAAGAGCGAAGAGGTCTTCGGCAGCTTTTATCTTGGAGGTGGCATGGCGCTCGAATGCCATACGGGCATCAGTATCCGACATGCCACTGCCATTATCCACAACCTGGATAAGTGTCTTTCCCGCATCCTTGATCGTAATACGGATATCAGTCGCTCCGGCATCCACAGCATTCTCCACCAGCTCCTTTATTACCGAAGCCGGACGCTGCACCACCTCCCCCGCCGCTATCTGGTTGGCTACAGAATCAGGCAATAATCTAATGATATCACTCATATACGTTTCTCCTTCCTTATTTTTACAGGACCAAGTCGTCAAAAATTATCTCTTGCCTCCTACTTGAAATATTCTTCAAGCTCGTCGGGCACATCTCCCAATTCATCTTCCCATGTCACGTGTTCGCCATACCATTTACGTCGGGGGCGCAACATCTCCAGCCATTTGAAGCCCCGGAGATATTTCTCTTCATTCTTCTTTACCAGGAAGAGGGGGCGGACAGTACCTTCCACCTCGGGCCACATCTTCAACTTCTGCATATTGTTACCGTCCATCTCAACTGTCAGATAGCTGCTTTCTGCCTGCACCAACTTATTATATGTAGAGTCATTCTCCATAGGAAGGAAGATTGCCTCCACATTGCCATTGACTATCAGACGATCAAGCGAGCTATCCCTTAGCAATGCCAATATTTCAGAGCCTGCCAGCTGATTATAGAAATCCTCGTCTATATGCTCTATCACCATTCCGCCAGCGGGGAGGTGTGCCCAATCCGCCACGGAGTCTATCAGATGCACCTTGATGGTGTCGCCGAATATCTGACGCTCCTCGCTCCACACTACAGGCTTACGCTGCAGATAGAGCATGGAGTCGTATTGATGATAGAGAATAGTGTCCGCTATCCCCTGAAGGTCGCTCTTGAAGAAACGCGCCTTTCCTATCGCCTTGGCGGCATGATAATTTGCCTCGACCATAAACACCGAGTCACGCCCGAGTCGGTCTATCTTGGGACGGAGCCGTTCAAGGGAGTCGGCGATAGCTTTACGGCGTATGAGCTCGAGGGAATCCGGCTCCTCCTGCATTATCACCTCCTCGTGATCATAAATCTCCTCAATCTGAACAGTTGAATCATCTATATTCTCCCTAACCTCGGTCTCAGCCTCTCCTGATGGCTCGATGGATGCCGATTCGCCGGATAGGAGCTCCTCTTCTGATACTATATCGTCATTATAGTCATTCTCCTCCTTTGATTGATGTCGTGAAGATGAGGTGAAAGTCACACCTTCAAAACCTAATAATTTCGGAGCCTGCCCTACCGCAACGAGGGAGGCGGGCATCAACGTAAGGAAAGGCTCCATGACATCGGTCATATCTTCAAGGGATTTATATGCGCCCAGACGCTGTCGGGTGAAGAGATCCCAATTATGATTCAGGCTGTCGGGCCATATCTTTTCCGTGCGCTGGAAAGTAAGGATTGTATCGGCGCGAAGGAAGAGGGTGTCGGGACGAGAGTATTCTATAAGCATCGGGTAGTTGGTAGCCAATGCCTCCTGAAGGAGGTCATTGTACCGCCCGAAACCGCCCACGAGCTCCATCTTTCTCGCCGTGTCGGTTAGCACCATCGGACGTGGCCGCTTACCGGGAGCCTTGAACATGAACGCCTCGCTGATATGAGCAAGTTTATCGTAAATCAATGAGTCTCCTTCGAGGGTAATCACATTCCCGGCTGAGTCCCTGTGCAGTATCACCGAACGCGCCGTCAGTGTGGCGTTATCTGTCTTGGTATTATACCATCCCTGAGTGGTGATGATAGTATCATTCTTACCCTCGATCAAAGTGCGCGTATTGATATCGGCTATTGAGGTTTCCGTGTTGTAAGTCAACTCCTCTGTCGAGAGCCTGAAGCCGTCGCTCTTATTGACCAATACAACATTATTACGGAAATCAGCTACCTTCGTGGAGGGTGAATATTGTCCGTAGACGGATGTCAAAGTATTCTCCTCATCCTCCAGTTTTCCACCTTGGGTGTACCATCCCAGATCCTGAATCATATCGTAATCAAGGCTGTCTGTCGTGAGTGTCACCTTACGGTTTTTCATTATCACCTCCCTCTGTGAGGGACCGTTGACAAGAATGGCATGACGCAGCGTGCCGTCATAATATAGTTTGTCGGAATAGACGAAGAGGGTATCACCCTGCTTCATCACGACATGCCCGAAGGCATCCATGCTGTTCAGTTCGGGGTAATAATAGGCGGAGTCGCAATACATATACATCCCGCCCTGACGGAATTCCACCTTTCCCTTCACGATCTGGCGCTCCTCCATATCATGAGGCGGACGGAACAGGGAATCGGCATGTTCCAAAAAGACCTTATCCTCCTGATAACGGTTAATAGTCGGTATGGTCGGCTTCAAGGGCTTTTTCGGCTCGGGGCGCTTGAATGACTCTTGCTGCGACTGTTGAGCTTTCTGCTGCTGCGCCCGCACAATGGAATACATTCCCGACAATAATAAAATTGCCAGGAATGTGATAATCAGATAAGGTGTCTTCTTGAAAAATATCATCGATTACTTCTTTATCCAGCCTTCATATTTGAAATCGCAGCCGTCCCATCCCTCGCCGATTTTAATATAGGTGGTCTTGATCTTATTCTCCACCCAATCCTTTAGAATCTGCTTTTTCTGATGAGCTTCATACATCTGCTTGATCATGTTGAAGTCGTCGGCAAGAGTGGCTTTATGTCCGGGTATGCGGTCGGTAAGCTTCACGAGCACAACTACATCCTTATTCTTCGCGGCATCTTTCATTATGAAGGCATCCGACAATTCGCCGGGCTGCATGCTCTCTATACGTTGAGCCACCTCCGGAGGAAGCTGCGACATCTCGAAGCGTGAGCTGCCGGTCTGGGAATTGACCATGATACCCTTGTTATTTTTTGTATCCTTGTCCTGACTGACATAAAGGGCTGCCTCCTCGAAGGAATATTTATTGGCAAGTATCTCCTTGCGGAGGGAATCGAGGCGCACTCTTGCAGTCTCAAGATCTTTCTGGCTTACCTTAGGAGTGAGGAGAATATGGCGGAAATTCGCCTGGTCTCCCCTCTTCTCAATCAGCTGGATGATATGATAGCCATACTCGGTCTCGACTATCCGCGACACCTTTTTGGGGTCATTAAGGTTGAAGGCGACATTGGAAAACTCCGGGACAAAGTGGGAACGACCTGCAAAACCAAGTTCACCGCCACGCATTGCCGAGCCATCTTCGGAATACATTATGGCAAGTGTGGAAAAATCCGCTTCCCCTTTATTCACACGGTCGGCATAATCACGCAGACGTGCCTTGACATCTTCTATCTCCTGCTGCGGGATTGCGGGATTAATCTTTATTATCTGTGCCTCCACCTGCAAGGGGACGTAAGGGATTGAATCCGCGGGGAGCGAAGAGAAATATTTTCTCACCTCGTTAGGAGTCGCCTTCACATTCTTGGTCAGATTATTCTGCACCATTCCTATCACGTACTGATTGCGTATCATCTCCATAATCTGGTCGCGCAGGGAGTTGTAGGGCTTATTGAAATATTCCTCCACCTTCTCCTTTGAGCCGAGATTATTGACGAACATGTTCATTCGTGCATCAGTTTCACTCTGCACCTGACCCTCGCCTGCGGTAATGGTATCTAATTTAGCCTGGTGCAGATATAACTTCTCGACCGCGAGCTGTTCCGGGATGACACAATAAGGATCGCCGCCGATAGGTGTACCCTCCTGACGCATCTGTGTGTATTGCTCCTCTATTTCAGAACGAAAGATGGGCTCATCGCCTACAATCCATGCCACCTCGTCAACAACATTCTTCTTGATCGGGGCGCCAAATACGCATAATGCCGCAAAGGCAGCGGGTAATATCCAGATTTTCCTAAGATTCACGTCTTCTATTTTTATAAGTAGCTACTTAAATTTTTTTCTTTCCCCTTTCATATATCCCTCTCCTATCTCTACAAATGGCAAAGATAATCATTTTATGCAAGTGTTCAAACAGTAAAATTCATTTTTAGGCTCCATCCACTAAAATTTCTTTATGCCTACTCTTAACCGGCAACTTCTGTTTTACAATTATAAGGCTCCATCCACTAAAATCCTTTTGCAGAATAAAAATTTTAGATTAACTTTGCGATGCTGTCGTAATCCAAGACGACAGCCCGACAAGAGGGGTGCCCTTCGGCTATGCCGGGGCTGAGATCATACCCTAAGAACTTGATGCGGTTAATACCGCCGAAAGGACTTGACATTTTAGCCTTGATATGTTACTTTAATAATGTACCAGCGGGCCTCCTCCGGTTAATATTTTCCCATAAGTAGCTACTTCTAAATTCAAGGCAAGATGAGAATATATATCAACAATCAGGAAGTAATTTTTGAAGACAGCATCACGCTCGACGAAGTGATGACCAAGTACAACCCCCATTCCAAGGGTATGGCAGCCGCAATAAACAATAAGGTGGTGCCTCGCTCGGATTGGAGGCATACCATGCTGCGCGACGGAGACAGGGTAATAATAATCTCGGCTGTCTGCGGAGGATGAATGCCCCATTACTTATAGCCATAACACTCCCCCATTTTTTCGACAATGAAGGCGAGCGGATATCGGCACTCCTGCAATCGGAAGTGTTCGACAGGGTTCATCTGCGCAAACCCGGAGGAGAAGAGCGAGAAATGAGAAACCTTATCGAATCCATTCCTCCCCGACTGCACAGCCGCCTGAGCATGCATGACTTCCACGAGGTTGCCGCCGATTATGGATGCGGCATACACCTCAACGCCCGTAATCCCGAACCACCGGAAGGATTTAATGGAATAATCAGTCGCTCATGCCATGCACTCAGTGAAATCTCGACACATACCGCCGAGGATTATCTTTTCCTCAGCCCGATCTATCCCAGCATATCTAAACCGGGATATAGACCCGGATTCGACATCTCTTCGCTGAAGGGAAAAGTAACCAGACGTATAATCGCATTGGGAGGAATCACACCCGATAATCTTACCGAGACACTCTCCATAGGGTTTGGAGGCGTGGCAATGCTCGGAACGATATGGGAGGAGGATAGGAAAGGGAGAATGTCCGCACTACTGAAAACTTTACTCAAACTGAAATGCTTCAATTCATAACTCACAGCACCCCCCGTATGAATGAGATTCAAGGGGTCGAAGCTGCCCTCGCCGGAGGCTGCGGATGGATACAGCTACGCATGAAGAATGTTTCCGACGAGGAATTCATTGTTGCCGGCAGAGAGATTGGCGAGATGTGCAGAAATGCCGGAGCCACATTCATACTCGACGACCGTGTACATCTTGTGAATTTTCTCGACGCCGATGGTGTCCATGTCGGTAAAAACGATATGCCTGTGGCAGAAGTCAGGAACTTACTCGGAGAGGATAAAATAATCGGTGCGACCGCCAACAGCATTGAGGACGCAATGAAAGCGATAGAAGCCGGTGCCGATTATCTCGGTGTGGGTCCATTCCGTTTCACCACCACAAAGGAGAAACTTAGTCCGATATTAGGAGCCGAAGGTCTCACTAATCTTATGAGAGCTGTGAGGAGTGTTTCCGAGCTCCCCGTCGTGGCAATAGGAGGAATCGGTATAGCCGACATAGAAGAGATAATTAAGAGCGGAGTGAGTGGAATTGCCGTATCCGGCTCTATCCTCAACGCTCCCTCACCGGAATATGAGACAGAAAAGATACTTAAAGAACTAAAAAAATGGACAATCTGACAATCGGCGGACGTGAATTTAAATCACGTCTGTTTTTAGGCACTGGTAAATTCCGGTCGAATGAAGAGATGAAACGCGCTATAGAGGCTTCCGGCACAGAGATGGTTACCGTAGCCATGAAGCGTATAGACCTCCACGATAAGGAGGATGATATGCTCCGCCATATCCTCTCCCCCTCTATACAGCTTCTTCCCAACACATCGGGAGTACGTAATGCGGAGGAGGCGGTCTTGGCAGCCCAACTTGCGCGTGAGGCGTTCGAGACTGATTTCCTCAAGCTGGAGATACATCCGGATCCCCGCCATCTGCTTCCCGATCCCATTGAGACACTGAAAGCCACCGAGGAATTGGCTAAGATGGGATTTATCGTGCTTCCGTATGTACAGGCAGATCCTGTATTGTGTAAGCGTCTTGAAGAGGCAGGAGCTGCTACAGTGATGCCGTTGGGCGCGCCGATAGGGACGAATATGGGTATAACTACACGCGATATGATACGCCTTATCATTGAACAGAGTAATGTTCCTGTAGTGGTGGATGCCGGAATAGGCGCACCCTCTCATGCAGCCGAAGCAATGGAAATGGGTGCGGATGCGGTGCTGGTGAATACAGCTATTGCTGTTGCCGGTAATCCTCAGCTGATGGCGCGTGCGTTCGCAAAGGCGGTTGAGGCTGGAAGGGAAGCTTTTATCTCCGGACTCGGCTCACAGAAGTTTAACGCGGAGGCAAGCAGCCCCCTCACATCATTCCTGAGCTGATATGTTTTCCGAAGAACTTAAGAAATATGACTGGGATGATATAACCCGGCGTATAGCATCGAAAGGAAAAGGAGATGTAGAGGCGGCTTTAAGGAAACCTCATCCCTCGTTGGATGATTTCATGGCTCTCATATCTCCTGTCGCCTCCGATTATATAGAGGAAATGGCATCCATGAGCCGGTATTACACACAGCAGCGTTTCGGGAAAACGATGTCAATGTATATTCCTATGTATATCACCAATTCCTGCACCAACGCCTGTGTATATTGCGGATTCAACCGTCACAATAAGTTTGAACGTGTGATTCTAACTCCTGAACAGATTGAACAGGAATGTCGAGCCATAAAAGAACTTGCCCCTTTCGACAATCTCCTCATTGTTACAGGTGAGAATCCATACGCAGCGGGCGTGCCATACATTGAGAAGGCTCTCAAAGTTTGCCGCCCATATTTCAATAATCTCACTATCGAAGTCATGCCACTCAGCGAGGAAGATTACAGTCGTCTTGTCAAGGCAGGGCTGTACGGGGTGGTATGCTTTCAGGAAACCTACCACCGGGAGAACTATAAAAAGTACCATCCCTCCGGAATGAAATCTGACTTTGAATGGAGAGTCAACGGCTTCGACAGAATGGGAGCGGCAGGAATGCATAAAATCGGAATGGGAGTGCTTATTGGCCTCGAGGATTGGCGCACTGATGTTACGATGATGGCGATACATCTTCAGTACCTGAGAAAAAAGTATTGGAAAACGAAATACAGCGTGAATTTCCCGCGCATGAGACCATCCGAAGGTGGCTTCCAACCGAATGTGGTGATGAACGACCGTGAACTCGCACAGCTTATTTTTGCCTTCCGTCTATTCGATCATGATGTGGATATATCCATCTCCACCCGGGAGACTCCCTATTTCCGCGAAAATATAGCATCTTTGGGAGCTACCTCCATGAGTGCAGGTTCTAAAACCGAACCGGGAGGCTATTTCACCTACCCGCAAGCTCTTGAACAGTTCTCGGTGAGCGATGAAAGGTCTCCACAAGAGGTGGCGGAGTCACTGAGAAAAATCGGGTACGAACCTGTGTGGAAAGATTGGTTCAATCATTAAGAATTAAATGGAACCGAGAAGATACGAGCGTCAGATGATGCTCAAAGAGATTGGCGCGGAGGGACAGAGAAAGCTCCGCGATGCATCAGTACTTATAGTCGGCCTCGGCGGATTAGGCTCCCCTGCCGCCCTATATCTCACAGGAGCCGGAATCGGAAGAATCGGACTCTGCGACCCGGACACCGTGTCAGAGAGTAATCTTCACAGACAGGTGCTTTACGATACATCTTCATTGGGTATCGCCAAAACGGAAGCCGCTCACCGACGACTCCTCGACCTATCCCCGGAGATAATATTCAACCTCCACCCGGAAGGATTGACTCAAAAGAATGCCCGTGAAATTATCATCGGGTATGACCTTGTGATGGACTGCTCTGACAATTACGCCACACGCTATCTTATCGACAGAGTTTGTGCAGAACAGGGAAAGCGATGGGTCTATGGAGCAGTCGGTGAACTTACCGGTCAGCTCTCTCTTATGAATGGAGCCGCCGAAGTAAGGTATAAAGACTTATTCCCTGATGAAGAGTATTTCACCTCCCTTCCTAAGAGAACGCTCGCTGCATTCGGTCCCGTGCCGGGTACTGTCGGAAGCCTTCAGGCGGCGGAAGCTGTGAAAGCGATTATCGGAATACCCTCTCCCCTCGATGGATCATTAATGACCATAGATTTCCTGACCCTCAACACTAATCTGATTAAACTAAAATGAAAAAAGGCTTTGATGAATATGCGGAGGCATACGACACATGGTTTCTTGAAAACGGAAATGTGCTCCGCTCGGAATTGAAATTGGTAGCGAAAGTTCTCGATAATGCCGGAAGGATTCTATCGGTAGGTTGCGGCAGCGGTCTGTTCGAGATGCTCCTACGCAATGAATATGGAATCAACATAACCGACGGTATAGAACCTTCTGAAAGTATGGCTGTTATAGCTCGTAAAAGAGGAATTGATGTTACCATAGCTACCGCTGAGGAAGCTGAATTTGAGAAAGGAAGATATGATACTGTCCTTTTCAACGGCAGCCCCAGCTATATAACCGACCTGCAGAAAACGGTTGGCAAAGTATATGACGCTCTCCCGGAGGGAGGTCGCATAATACTTATAGATGTGCCTAAGGAGAGCGGATACGGACTTCTCTACAATCTCGCGAAGGCAGTGGGTAGCTGGGATAATCCTCTTCTTGAAGGTTGCCATCCTCGCGACCCTTATCCCATTGAATTGGTTAAGCAGGCGAACTGGCGTACTACCGCGGAGAAAATCGAGACGCTGCAGCGAGCCGGATTCAAAGATCTGACCTTCGCACAGACTCTTTGTGCCCATCCCTTATATTCCGACATCCGTGAGGAGGAACCTGTGGAGGGATACGACCGTGGTGATTATGTTGCGGTAACAGGACGTAAATAATACCGGTATGGAGAAAGAGAATCCCGCTTCCCTTTGGAGCGAGAGAGTATGGAGATACGCGGAGGATATATATCAGAAAATATTATGCTCGCCATTCATAAAGGAACTGGCAGCCGGAAACCTATCTCGCGAGAAATATCTTCATTATCTCTCGCAAGACAGACTCTATCTTAAAGAATATTTCCGGGTACTCGCTCATGTGGCATCACGTATCCACCCTGATGAATATGCCGCCGACTTCCTGCGCTTCGCTACTGACGGAATCACTGTGGAACAGAGCCTTCATTCCTTCTATCTGGGAGAGAAGGTAAACGACGACCTGCAGATGTCGCCGACCTGTGCACTCTATACCTCTACCCTTAAAAGCATGGCGTACGAGCCGGTGGAGGTGGAGGTTGCCGCCCTGCTCCCCTGTTTTGTGGTCTATCAACGTGTGGGAATGCATATATATACCTCGGCATCCGGTATGGAGAATAATCCATACAAAGCATGGATTGAGACTTATGCCGATGAGTATTTCGAGAAAGCCACTGCCAGAGCTGTGGAGATATGCGACAGTCTTGCCGCAAGAGCATCGGAAGAGATACAAAATAAAATGACTGAAATATTTATATTTTGCACTCGCATGGAGTATTTTTTCTGGGATAGCGCGTGGAAACTTGAAAAATGGGAAATATAGATAGATTATGGATAATAAGCGATATTACAGGCGTGTGCTTAGTATAGCCGGAAGCGACCCGAGCGGAGGTGCCGGCATACAGGCGGACATAAAGACTATCTCAGCGTGCGGATGCTACGCAGCTACGGCTATAACCGCCGTGGTAGATGAGAATACAGTAGGAGTTTATGATGTACACACCATTCCCGAACAATTCGTCGCCGGACAGATACGCTCCGTTCTCGACGATATAGGAGCTGACGCTATAAAAATAGGTATGCTTCATTCCTCCCGACTGGTGCTGGAGGTAAAGGATACACTATGTGCGTATCCTGAGATAAGAAACATTGTGCTTGATCCCGTCATGGTCGCTACCTCCGGCGACCCTCTTCTCGAAGCGGACGCCGTTGAGACACTTCGGGAAGAGCTTATACCTATGGCACGTATAATCACCCCCAATATTCCGGAGGCTGAGATTCTTCTGGGCGAGAAAATACTCTCCAATGATGCTCTGCCTGATGCGGCTCGCCGACTGTCAGATAAATGCCGCGGAGTGTCCGTATTCCTGAAGGCGGGTCATCTGGTGGAAAAGAAACTGACTGATTATTTCTATAATGCCGAGACGGGAGAAACAATCGCTATGAGCTCCGAGCGCATAGCGACTGTCAATACACATGGTACAGGCTGCACTCTATCCTCTGCCCTCGCTTCTTTTTTAGCTATAGGAGAAAATATGAATAATGCCGCGCGCTTGGCTAAGGATTACATAACGAAAGCAATCAGGTCGGGAGCCGGGTTCAGTATCGGACATGGACACGGACCGGTGAACCATCTCTTCGATCCGAAACCTATTCAATAGGTGTGCCGTTAAGGTTATAGTAACGACTGTAAGATGACCTGCTTTCTCCGATAAGGAGAAGCGGGTCTTTCATTTTAATCCCATGAAGGGATTATATGTACCGGGTTTCATCTTTCCATCTTCTATGGCACGTCGGTAAATGGACTCTTTCAACCGCGAGCGGTATTCTCCGGAATGTTTGTCGGTTAATATTTCCGATATCTTGCTTTTGGCATAGGCTTCCGGCATTTTCTCGCCTGACGGTATGAAATCAGAGACATGAAGGAGATAGACCGTTCCGCCCCTTTCAATCTCATACTCCTTATTCTCCCTCAGAAAATTATCGGCATCTTTCACGCGGACAGGTAATTGCTCGGCTATGGCGCTCCATTCCACCCAGCGGTCGGCAAAATACTCATATCCCGTAGCTTCACGCAGGCCCTTCTTTTCAAGTTGGTCCACATCCCCCTGGGATGCAGATTTTACCCACTGTCGTATATCCGGAAGACGGTCATCTCCGGAGGTGGTGCGAAGATAGATACCTTTTACTAACGGCTGGGTGAGTATCATACTATCCCCATATTGTGCGTAATACCTCTCTATCTCCTTATCATTTGCTTTGGTGGAGGCTCCCTCCTCCATTTTCCTGAGATACTCCTCTATGATGAGGCGATTGCGATATGTCTGTGTCAGGCGGTCAATTCTTTCAAGGTCAATGACATTCTCTTTCGCCAAATCCTCAAGCAATATACTCTCCACCCTACTGTCAATAATCTGATGAAATAAAGCCACGCTATCTTCCGGCACTAATCCATAGGGTATCAGGCGCTCTATCTCCTCTTTATAAATAACCGAATCTCCTATTTCAAGCAAAATCTCCCCCTCGTTCTCTTTCGGCTGAGTTTTCTCGCCGCAACCTGTCATGAGTATGGAGGAGATAAGAGAAAGGATTAGAGAAGAGAAGATGATGACCGATGTCTTCAGATATTTCATAATCAGATAATAAGCATGTATGTGACTGTTTGCCGTAGTGGAAAATATACAAAGGTAATGAAATTTCCACTTCTTCGCGGAGATATATTGATTAAATCAATAGAGAAAGGGACACTCTTTGGAAGTGTCCCCTTCTATTTATCTTATTTATCAGCGAACAGAGGCGCCGACTTTCTTTACTTCTTTCTCATTTATCTTTACAGGATATTTTTTCAAAAGCTCCTCTTCCCATGCCGCCTGAAGCTCGTTCTGATAGTCAGTAGTCACAATCCCTTTGACATCATTCAGCTCTTCGGGGAGGGTCAGCACCCGGGGATCAAGCATGAAGTATACCTTATATTTAGAGTTTGACACGTCTGCCTCCGGACCGTTGAAGATTAGGTTATCAACCATTGCGTTAGCACCACGCGGCTCAAGCACTTTCTTGATCGATACCTCGCGGGGGAACTCCTTACGGAAGGAGTTGACAAGTGAGTCTCTTCCTATCTCAAGGGCACGCTTCTTGACAAGGCTCGCAACGGAGTCGTTGATTGCCTCTACCAAATATCCCTTGGCGCGGGGAGCATCCCAACGGTAATCATCCTTGTTCTCCTCAAAATATGCCTGCAGCGCCTTTTCATCCTTTGCCGCCTTATCCCATACTTTTCTCACACTGATCTCGTAGAGCAGTGAGCCGTCAACATATTCACGGTAAAGATTGGCATATTCGGGAGTGGTGGCCATAAGCATATCCTCCTCGACTTCAACAAGGAGATTATTGTAATAGGCATCCCACGCATCTGAAAGGAGTCTCTCCGCCTCTCCGCTGTTCGGATTCTGACGTCCTCCCAGGAAGTCAATAAATCCTCCTACCGGATATTTCTTCTTACCGATCGAGGCAATTTGCTTGGGGGAGCCTGTCCATTTCTGATAGAATAGCGAGTCTATGCCATTGGATCTGACATCAGCTTTCAAAGCATCAAAAACAGCGGTATTTACTTTCCCCTTATGTTTCTTCTCCAGAGTATTAGTCTGATGAAGCTTAACGAGTTTTCCTCTCTCATCGCCCTGAGAAAGACGGGAGTAGAAAACGGGACTCAATTCCTCTTTGGAGGGTGCGCCTTTGCTCTCATGGCGGTTGATGATATGATAGCCGAAACGTGTTGCGAAGGGTTCGCTGATTGCGCCGTCGGGTATGGCGAAAGAGACGGAGTCGAACTCCTGCACCATCTCGCCTCTTCCAAACCATGAAAGGTCTCCCCCATTCTTGCCCGAACCGGGGTCGTCAGAGAAGCGACGAGCCACATCGGCAAACTTCGAAGGGTCAGCACTCACCACCTTATAAAGAGAGTCGGCAAGCGCCTTAGCCTTTACTCCATTGTCAGTCGAGCCTTGAGTAGAAATGAGGATATGCGAGGCATGCACTTTTCCACTTGCGGGACGATGATGCCCCCCTTTGAGGATATGATAACCCTGCGGAGACTCTACTACATCTGATATCTCACCGTCATTCAGAGTGTAAGCGGCTGTCTCGAAATTGTAGGGGAAACGAAGGGCTGTGATATATCCCATATAACCACCACGACCGTTACTGCCTCGATCCTGAGAGTATTTGCCTGCGAGCTCCCCGAAATCACCGCCGGCGCGGAGCACCTTCACCAAGCTGTCGGCGCGCTGGCGCAATTCGGCATTTGTCTTGGCATCGCGGGTCTTGAAGAACATTATATGACGTGCCTCTACCTCCTCCTTGGAGCGTGTCACCGCCTCATCGAGAAGAGTATTGAGATAGGTGGAGTCGGCAAGATAAGGTGCCGCGAGATCATGACGATACTGCGCCATCTCGTTGCGGAATGACTCCAAAGTGTCAAGTCCCTCGGCACGGGCATCAGCCACTTTCAATTTGTAAAGCTTGAAGAGGTCCACATACTCATTGATAGGCTGGGGATCCATCTGCTGCTGACTATTCTTATGATAGAGATATTCAAATTCGGATCGGGGAACATCCACACCGTTCACCGTCATGATGACGGCATCTTTTGCGGCGAGGGCAAGCGTGAAAGCCGTCAACCCGACACCGACCAACATTTTTGTCTTCATTTCTATAATTCGTTTCACTATTTTTTCTAACGTCCGCATTTTAGGAAAATTGCTCGACGTTTACCCCTTTAAATGATTATCTTCAAAACTTTTCCTTTAATTTCCCATTTCCGACAGGAATTTTATCCTTATCAGGCGGATATCATTTTCTTCCGCAACCTCTCCCATTTCCTGAATCGCCAGATCAAGATTATCCTCTTCCTGCTCCATGAAGTAATCGATGATATCTTCCACCAAGTCTTCATCCATCACCTCATCAATGTAGTAATCGATATCTATTTTTGTGCCTGACTCGACAATCGATTCCAATTCATCTATAAGATCATCGAAATCCAGTCCCTTTACCTCTGCCAATTCCTCAAGATTAATTTTGCGGTCGATAGCCTGGATGATAGCTACCTTGAGATTATTCTTCTTCGGCACAGCCCTTACCCTGATATCCTCGGGGCGAATGATATCATTCTCATCCACATGACGGCGGATAAGCTCCAGAAACTCATTACCGTATCTTCTCGCTTTCCCTATGCCTACCCCGGGGATAGAGAGCAATTCCTCCTCAGTGACGGGATAGGATGTAGCCATTGCCTCGATGGAGGGGTCCTGGAATATTACGTATGGAGGCAGATTATGTTTTCTGGCTATGCTGCGTCTCAGATCTTTCAGCATCGCGTAAAGGGCAGGATCGGCGGCGCATGATGATCCGGAGCGGAGTGCGCTATCCGCCGTCGTATCATCATAATTCCTATCCTCCACTATTTTAAAGGAGCCGGGGGTCCGGATAAATTCACGCCCTGCCCCGGTGAGTTTCAATCTGCCGTAATTCACCAGGTCGCGCTCAAGATAGCCGGCTATCACCGCCTGCCTCAGCAACGCGAGCGCCAGTTTCTCCTCATAGTCTTTGAGGACTCCGAATAATTCCAGATTGTCATCTCCATGAAATTTCACTTCATCCGTGCGTCTCCCGATAAGGAGATTGGCGATATATTCCTGTTTGTACTTCTCTCCCGAGTCTCTTATAAGCTCAAGGGCAAGTGCAAGCTCCTCTCCCGCCTCTATCTGCTTGCGGGGCTCAAGACAGTTGTCGCAACATCCGCAATTTTCCTCATGATATTCCTCTCCGAAGTAATGGAGCAAAATTTTACGTCGGCATACAGCTGACTCGGCATATCCGGCAGTCTCCATCAGTAGCTGGCGGCTTATCTCAATCTCACTCCCCGACTTGCTCTGCATCAGTTTGTCGAGCTTCTGGAGATCCTTATGAGAGAAGAATGTGATGCATCTTCCACCCTGTCCGTCGCGTCCGGCGCGACCCGTCTCCTGATAGTAGCCTTCAAGACTTTTCGGGATGTCATAATGAATCACGAAGCGTACATCTGGCTTGTCTATTCCCATACCGAATGCGATTGTTGCTACAATCACTTTCACTTTCTCCTGAAGGAAAGCATCCTGATTTTCCGATCTTTTCGCGGGCTCCATTCCTGCATGATAAGGGAGGACGGAGACGCCGTTGATCCTTAGCGTTTCCGCCAGCTCCTCCACTTTCTTTCGGCTGAGACAATAGATTATGCCCGACTCGCCGGCATGATTCCTGATATACCGGATGATATCCCTGTCGACATCCTTGGTCTTGGGGCGCACCTCATAATATAGATTCTCGCGGTTGAAGCTTGAGCGGAATATGCGGGCATCCTTTATGCCGAGATTCTTCTGTATATCCATCTGCACTTTTGGAGTGGCCGTGGCAGTAAGGGCTATCACCGGGCAGTTCCCTATCCCTGCTATCATGGGACGTATACGACGATATTCCGGACGGAAGTCGTGTCCCCATTCCGAGATACAGTGTGCCTCATCTATGGCGAAGAATGATATCTTTATTGATTTCAGAAATTCGACATTCTCCTCCTTTGCCAATGATTCGGGAGCGACATAGAGGAGCTTTGTGATACCCTCCCTCACATCTTTTTTCACCGCTTCGGCTTCCTTTCTCGAGAGGGAGGAATTGAGGAAATGAGCTATCCCCTCGGTCTCTGAATAATGGCGGAGCGCATCGACCTGATTCTTCATCAAGGCTATCAGGGGAGAGATGACGATTGCAGTCCCCTCCGACATCAAAGCGGGCAACTGGTAACATAGTGATTTTCCACCTCCGGTAGGCATCAGCACAAAGACATCTTCCCCGCGCATCAGGGACTCGATTATCTCTTTCTGCTGTTCCTTGAAATTATCAAAACCGAAATGCCTTTTGAGGGCTTCACGGATATCACCTGAGAGTTTCATAGAGGAGTCTTTAAGTATAAAAAGATTTGAGGTATACACAAAGTTAAGTGAAATATTCTAAATTATCAAGTACCTCCGAAAAGAAAAAAGAGTAAATTTATATAGAAAAAGCGGTTATGACTCGAATGTCATAACCGCTCCTTCAATCTTATAGCGGGGATCAACCCTCTATTTTTGTCTTTTCAAAGTGAGCTTTCTCAAGCTGTTTGGCTACATAGTCGGCATCCACTACAAATTCCTTCACCTTCTTGGACGGAATCTCATACATGGCGTCGACCATGATGGTCTCCACGATCGAGCGCAGACCGCGCGCACCGAGTTTATACTCGATCGCCTTGTCGGCGATAAGATTAAGAGCCGAGTCGTCAAATATCAGTTTGACTCCATCCATCTCAAAGAGTTTCTGATACTGACGTGTGATGGCATTCTTAGGCTCGGTAAGGATACGGAGCAAAGCCTCCTTATCCAACGGCTCGAGAGAGGTCAGCACCGGCAGACGGCCGATAATCTCCGGGATTAGACCGAAGCTCTTCAGATCCTGCGGCATCACATACCTCATGAGGTTTTCGCGCTGCTTCTTCATCCCCTTTCCATCATGCCCGAAACCGACCATATGTGTATTTAATCGAGAAGCAATCTTGCGCTCTATACCATCGAAGGCACCTCCGCAGATGAAGAGGATATTCTTGGTATCCACGGGAATCAGTTTCTGCTCGGGATGCTTGCGTCCGCCATTAGGAGGCACAAGGACCGTGCTCCCCTCGAGCAGTTTGAGAAGACCCTGCTGTACGCCCTCGCCGCTGACATCACGGGTGATCGAGGGATTATCGCTCTTGCGGGCAATCTTATCGATCTCGTCAATAAAGACGATTCCCTTCTGTGCCTTCTCCACATCATAATCACATGCCTGGAGAAGTCGGGTGAGAAGCGACTCGATATCCTCGCCGACATAACCCGCCTCGGTAAGGACGGTTGCGTCAACGATAGTGAACGGGACATCAAGCAGACGCGCTATTGTCTTGGCAAGAAGAGTTTTGCCCGTTCCGGTAGGTCCGACAAGGATAATATTTGACTTTTCGATATCCACGTCGTCATCCTTATCCTGCTTCTCCTGATCGTTGATACGCTTGTAGTGGTTATACACCGCTACCGACAGATACTTCTTAGCTTCCTCCTGGCCGATGATATACTGATTAAGGAAATCATTAATCTCCTTCGGCTTGGGGATAGAGAGAGCTGGCTCTTTCTTCCCCTTTTTCTCAGATGCCTTGCGCACCTTCAGCTGGGTGTCACGTGCTTCATCTATGAATCCGATACAATCCGTACAGAGATTCAGACCGTCGAAGACCTTCACTACCGGAGTAGAGGGGGAGTCAACATTTCCGCACATGGAACATACCAGCATCTGCTTGTTGTTTGCCATTAATTCTCTTACTTCTTGTTACGGTTTTCCAAAATGCTGTCGATCATGCCATATTCCTTTGCCTCGGCAGCGATCATCCAATAGTCACGGTCGGAGTCAGCCTCCACTTTCTCGAATGGCTGTCCGGAGTGAGAGGAGATGATCTTGTAGAGCTCCTCCTTAAGACGCAGGATCTCGCGTGCCGTGATCTCGATATCGGATGCCTGACCCTGGATACCGCCCATCGGCTGATGGATCATCACGCGGGAATGAGGGAGGGCGTAACGCTTACCTTTCTCTCCTGCTACGAGAAGCACGGCTGCCATAGAAGCTGCCATACCGGTGCAGATAGTGGAGACATCGGAGCTGATATACTGCATGGTGTCGTAGATACCGAGACCTGCATACACCGATCCGCCGGGTGAATTGATATAAAGGGAGATATCCTTCTCGGGATCTACCGAATCAAGATATAGCATCTGCGCCTCGATGATATTGG
This sequence comes from Bacteroidales bacterium, assembly GCA_014800895.1. Lineage (GTDB taxonomy): Bacteria > Bacteroidota > Bacteroidia > Bacteroidales > Muribaculaceae > Lepagella. The sequence continues at coordinate 21,866 of JAAVFG010000008.1, read as the reverse complement.
AGCTCTGGTCGGTCACCTGAGTGCCGAGGAAGATGATACGGTCCATCATCAGACGTGAGAATACATCCATCTGGGTCACATTGAGCTGACGCTCCTCAAGGATGTAAGGATTCATATAGTCAGCCATCGGAGAGGTGATCATCCCCCCCGCCTTCTTATCTATATATCTTGCGTATGAGTCAAGGGTGTTGGAGCTCATACCGAGATGATTGACGGCATAGTTTCTAAAATCGTCTTTCTGCATTGTCGTTTATTTTAATACGTTATAAGTGGACGGGCACCCGAAATGGGTAAACCTGTCCACTTATATATAACAATTATTATGCCAAAACGGCTTTAATGCCGGTTGAGACATCGAGCCTTTGAAAGATCAACTGCTACTGATGACTGATTTTTCTATCTTTCTTCTTTAAGCAGTCGAAAACCTTCCGGCATGATTATTTCTTACTCTGCTGCGAGCTCGTTGCGGAAGAGGTCGTTGAATTCCTCCACGCTTACCTCCTTGTCGTCAGTAGTCACTGCGTCGCGGATAGCATCGAAGAGTTTGAGGTCAGCAGCCTGATTATAGATCTGCTGAGCCGCCTTCTGATCCTTGAGAATGTCATGAGCGTAGCGGTCGAGAGCCTCTGCGGGGACATTCATCATTCCATACTGCGCGAGCTGCTGGCGTGCGATAGCGCGTGCTGTGTCGAGAGCATCCTCCTCAGTCACCTTGAGGTCAAGCTGCTTGGCGATAGCCTCTTTCACGAGCTCCCAGGTCAATTCGGGACGAACGCGGATATACTCCTCGTCGATATTCTCATCAGTGAGCTGCTCATTCTGGCTCTTGAGGAAATCCTTGAGGATCTCATCGGGAAGAGTGAGCTCGCCGACAGCGTCGAGGATAGCCTTCTTAGCATCCATGGAGAAACGGAAGTTGGAGTCGTTGGCAAGCGCGCCTTCGAGAAGCTCCTTGAGAGCCTTGTTGTAATCCTCCTCAGTCTTGATCTCGTCGTTGCCGAATACAGACTTGTAGAACTCCTCATTGTGCTCTGCGGGCTTGAGGACGATGATCTCCTTGATATCAAACTTGAAGTCTCCCTTATGATTCTCCGCATCCTCCTTGCTTACATTAAGCATTGAGCTGAGCTCGGCAGGATTTGAATCGCAGGTAGCCGCGGGATTGAAAGTGAAGCTTTCGCCAACTTTCTTGCCCTCGAAAATCTTCTTCTGGTCATCGTTCTTGAAATATTCGGGAGCAACGATACCGTTCTCAACCACGATACCACCCTCCTTTACCGAGCCGTCCTCGTTAAGCTCGGTGATCACACCCTTTACAAGTGCGGTAGCGTCAACAGTGTCGCCCGGCTCCTGCTTGCCGAAACGGCGGCGGAACTGCTTGTCCTGGGTCTCGATCATCTCATCAGTCACCTTGATGTTATAGTAAGGGATGTGGAGATCCTTGTTTACGTGAGTATCGATCTCGGGAGCGATACCTACCTTGAATTTAAGCTCGAAATCCTTAGCGTCGATATCGAATTCATTACCCTGCATGGGGACAGGATTACCAAGAACGTGAAGATTTTCGTTTTTGATATATTCGTAGAGAGCGTTGCCGACCTCTTTATTGATCACATCATACTTAACCCCCTTGCCATATTTCTTCAGGATGATACCTGCGGGCACCTTGCCGGGGCGGAAACCGGGCTCTGCGTGTTTCTTACCGATCTCCTTCAGCTGATCTTTTACTTTATCTGCATAGTCTTTCTCTTCGAGCGTGATGGTCACTACGCCATTCACGTCGTCGATCTTTGCAAAATCTACTTTCATCGCTTAGATATATTGTAAATTGGTTATAAATCATGTCTATAAGGGTGTGATACGTTCGCATCACCCCCTTTTATATTGCAAATTTACTAAATTAAACCGTAATTACGGCATATTCCCCTATTAATTTGCTTTTTTTAAGTTTTATCTCTTCCGATCCGGCACATCCCCACACCGGTCAGACATCTCCGGATTCCCTTCAGGAATAGAACTGCGTGAACACCTTCACAGTGTCAATATGGTCGGAGACGCCGGCTGTTTCGCGCGCGGAGTGCATCGCCCATATGGCGTTACCCATATCCACGCCGCGCATATCAAACTGTGATGATGAGATATTTCCCAGAGTGGAGCCTCCCGCCACATCGGAATGATTGACGAAATATTGACAATTCACTCCCGCTAAGTCGCAAAGTGTACGGAAAGCCGCCGCGCCATCACCATCGGTCATATATTTGCAGTTGGCATTAATCTTCACTACCGGACCTCCTCCGATAACGGGATGATTGGTGGGGTCATACTTCTCGTTATAGTTCGGGTGCCATGCATGAGCGTCATCGGCTGAAATCATGAATGAACGTGCTATTGCACGGTAGATCGTCTCCCGGTCGCCGTCGCTTCTGAGCAAAGATATTCTTTCCATTATATCCCTGAGCACCGGAGACGCCGCTCCCTGCTTTGTTCCGCTGCCGGTCTCTTCGTTATCGAAGATGGCAAGTATATTGGTGGCTCGCGGAGCCTTTCCGGCTGCCTTGGCTTTGAGCATCGCCTCCAGTCCGGCAAAAGCCATCGAGAGGTCATCGATACGCGCAGACTGGAAATATTGCTGATGAAGCCCTACCAATCCCGCTTTCTCACAGGGGTAGAGATTCAGCTCGTAGTCAAGTATCATCTCCGGCTCAATGCCTAATTCCCGCGCCACGATACATTTCACGAAACCGCCGTGACGCATGGTCTCCTCTATATCCTGACGTGAGAAATATCCGATGACAGGCTTCATATCCTTCTGTACGGAGAGCTTGTTGCCGTCGTTGACTCCACGGTTGAAATGGATAGCAAGATGAGGAATCGTTGCCACAGGACGTTTCAGGTCCACAAGGAATACCCTGGGATGCAAGGGATCGTAACCTTCTATGAGGACTCTTCCCGACATTGACAAGGGGCGGTCAAACCATGTGTAGAGTATGCCGCCTCCATATTTCTCTACATTCAGACTTACCACTCCCCCGTCGCCGATAATCTCCGCGTTTGGTTTGATCTTGAAACAGGGGGAGTCGCTGTGTGCGGAAATGATCCTGAAGCCCTCATCGGCTGGCGATTCCGAGCCTACTACAAACGCGAATATCGCGCTCCCGTTTTTTATCACATAGTAGCCTTCGCCGGGAATAAGCTCCCATTTGTTTTCCTGCTTCAATTCGTGAAACCCGGCTTTATTCAGCTCTTTCTTAATGGTATCTACAGCCATGAAATTGCATGTACTGAGATCAAGCCAGTTCAAGAGTCTTTCTATATTTTCCATTATTTCATCATTATTTTGTTATCGGCGTATGCTCGGGGTCAAGTATCCCCACACAGTTCAGGCTAATTGCGCACCCCTCGGAGTATGCTCCTGCTTTACTCCTCGGGCATGGGCCATTCGGCGTTATAACGGAGATTATTGAGCGCGCGCATCACGTTGCAGAGGGTCTGCGCCCAATATGAGACAAAGTTTTCCCTACATTCCGTATAAGCCCCACGGATACTGTCGCCGTCAGTCTCGCGCACGATTGAGATAAAATTATATAAAGGCTGGAAGATGTCAGCCAGTGATTCCGAAATCGAAGCCGCCACGGGAGTGTCGCTATATTTCATATCTTCCTCGAATGTCTCGAGATAAACATCATATTCTCCCAAGAGTGTCTCCATCTTGCGTCGCACGGCATCATAATAATCCTCACCCACGTAAGATGAGAAATACTCCTCATTCTCGCCAAAATCCAATTCGGCATCCGAGAAGTCAAGATAGATACGCGGGAGGATGTCGAGCATATCCTCCACAAACTCCTTGGGGAGATAATCCGAGGCGTGCTCAACTAACGCACAATATTTTGTAGCCCGGGAGGTAATCTCCATCAGACGGTTTGTAATAACATTGTCTTCCATAATTCTGAATCTTTAAAAGTGTTTTTCATTGAAGTAATTATCTTTATGCACATTTACGTGCACTTACGTTAATTGCTGCTCATTGAAAATAGATTTGACTTCATTATATATAACATCCGGGACAAGAAAACGAATATCCTCCCCCTTCTTGAGGCGTTCTCTGATCAGTGTTGAAGAGACCAACATCTGCGGGACATTCTCTATCACCTTAACCCCTTCGGGGAAAGGTCCGGTTGCCGGATCGTCGGGACGCTGATATATCAATACTCCGAACTCGGATATTATCTTGTCGCTATTCATCCATTTATCAAAGATTTTCCAGTTGTCGGAGCCAATCAGCAAAATGAACTGATCTTCCGGGAATTTCTCCTTTAACTTGCAGAGAGTATTATAGGTATAGGATGGTCGGGGGAGATAAAATTCAAAGTCAGAAGCCTTGACCCCCTTACACATCTCTGTCACCTTAGCAGCTAATCGAAAGCGCACTATTTCCGGCATCAGCATCCGATCCTGCTTCAACGGATTTTGCGGGGAGACCATCAGCCACACTTCGTCCGCCTCTCCTGACTCCGCCACAGAGGCGGCTATAAGGGCATGACCTGTATGTATAGGATTGAAGCTTCCGCCGAAAACTGCCACTCTCATAATGATAAAGTGAATATATGAATATGTAAATATGACAAATTGACATTCAGTCAATTTGTCAAAAATTAATCTTTAGCCGCGAATGAGCGGATTATTTCTGCAGTGCGACGGGTGGCAACTTCGAGATCATCATTTACTACCCGGGTATCAAAACGGTCGGCAAAACTCATTTCAAAATCCGCCTTGGCAAGACGTTTGATGATTGATTCCTCGGTGTCGGTGGATCGCGCGCGAAGTCTTTTTTCCAATTCCTCTTTGGAGGGGGGCATCACGAAGATGGCGAGAGCCTTTGCTCCGAAGAATTTCTTGATATTCAATGCTCCCTTGACATCAACATCCATAATCAGGTTGCGACCGGCACCGGTCACTCTCTTCACTTCCGACAGCAATGTGCCGTAGCATGTACCGGGATAGACCTCCTCCCATTCGACAAATTCGCCGTTCGCCGCCCTCTTTTTAAATTCCTCCTCCGAAAGGAAATAATATTCGCGTCCATGCTGCTCTGCGCCGCGGGGACTTCTGCTTGTAGCCGATATGGAAAATCCGAGTGCCAAGTCTTCCATTTCAATCAGACGACTGATAATCGTGGACTTCCCGGTGCCTGAAGGCGCGGAGAGTATTATGATTTTACCCTCTTTCATAACACATTGAGCACCTGCTCTTTAATCTGTTCCAACTCATCCTTCATTTTCACTACGATCTTCTGCATCTCCGCCTGATTTGATTTGGAGCCGAGTGTATTGATCTCGCGCCCCATCTCCTGGGCGATAAAGCCTAATTTCTTACCTTTTCCTCCCTCTTTGTCATCAAGTGTCTGCAGGAAATAGTCAAGATGAGTGCGCAGGCGAAGTTTCTCCTCGCTGATATCTAATTTCTCTATATAGAATATCAGTTCCTGCTCGAGTCTCCCTTGCTCATACTCTATTGATGTAAGCCTTGAAAGCTGATCCTCGAGACGAGCCTTGATTTTGGGCACTCTTTGCTCCTCATAAGGCTCGACCTCTGCGAGAAGACCACGGATATTGGCGATCTTCTCCACAAAGAAAAGATAAAGTTTGGCACCCTCGCGGCTGCGAAATTCATTCAGGGCGCCGGCGGCTTCCTCCACTGCATCTTTGAAAGCCTTGGAGTCGGCATCGTCCATCTTCCCCGCCTCGCTCTTCATGGAATCAGGCAGACGGAGAAGGAGGTGATACCAGTCTGCGGGCTCGGGGAGATTAAGTTCCTTACCCAATGCTTCAATCTGTCGCTTATATTCAGCTATAACCGGCACATTGATGGTCGGCACCCCTTCCACTCCAAGATTCTCTATATTCACGGAGAGATCCACTTTGCCACGCTCGAAGAGTGTAGCCAGACGATTGCGGGTTTCCACCTCCAGCTCGCGGAAGATGGAAGGGACTCTCATGGATAGATCAAACTGTTTGCTATTGAGACTTTTGATCTCAACCACAATCTTTTTTGTCGGAGAAGAGGCACAACCCCGGCCGAAGCCGGTCATGGATAAAATCATAATTTAATGTCTTTTATGTTGGATATACGGAGGGAAAACCGTTACAGTTTTTATTGCTGTTTGGTTCCCTTGCGGATAAGATCATGAGCGACCTTGCGATCATCATCATATAGATGGATACGTCCCTCCTCGATATTTCGGATGAGGTATATGTCGCTCCTCATATCAGCATCTGCCGTATGCTTTACAAGTTCTTTATAAATGCCGGTCGCAGGCTCTTTATCAAACTGCGGATTGAGCTTATTGGCTACTGTCGACTGATCAATAATTCCATGTAGGAATTTCTCGTCCGCAGTCCAGTTGCCGTCATAAACTACGTTGGCATAGTGAAGATGGACGGGATAGATAATCTCCTGTACCTGCTCCACATGATATTTATGCGTCAGTGTATCGAAGTTACATACCTCCGTCACTTTCATTCTCATACTGTCATTGGTAAGATAATATTCGCAGGCCCAGTCGCCCTGGAAATTTCTTTCTACGTCGGCATCGCCTACTGACTTGTCTGAACATCTCGTGTTCAAAAAAGCAACCCCTAATACAATGCATCCTAATCCTACTCCGAAAACGACTTTTTTCATTCTTAACATATTTTCATGATGAGCTGTTATAGAAAACAACCTCAATTATAGTGTAATTACAAAATTAATAAAATAAATATTAACTTTCAGCCTTTTGAAAAAATTTTTGATGACATTGTGATGCATTATGATCAATTTAGGCGCCATCCAATAAATAATCCCGGTCGCGACAACGTGTTGCGACCGGGATTCTATGCTTGACGCACTGCGGAATAGTATTCTTTTACTTCACACCGAGGTCGGCAAGGATCTGATCAATGTGCTCCTCAGCCTTTGCTACAGTTGCCTCGTAGTCCTCTTTGTCCCTGAGATCCTCACGAACTTCAACATAGAACTTTATCTTTGGCTCTGTGCCCGAAGGACGGATGGAAACCTTATCACCATTCTCAGTGAAGAACTGGAGGACATTGGAAGTGGTCGGGAAGTCCATCTTCTCAACGTTTCCGTTCTTGAGATCCTTGCAGTTGAGGTCGGCATAGTCCTTGATGCAGGTAAGCGGTGAACCGCCAAGAGTCTTGGGAGGATTCTCACGGAAATTCTTCATCATAGCCACAATCTCCTCCGCGCCGCTCTTACCGGGACGCACAACGCTGACACCTCTCTCACGGGAGAAACCATATTTCATATAGATGTCCACAAGCACTTCGTAGAGGTTCAAGCCCTGATCAGCCGCCCATGCAGCACACTCACAGATAAGGGAGTTGGCTGAGATGGAATCCTTATCGCGCACGAAAGTCTCGGCAAGGAATCCGTAGCTCTCCTCGCCGCCACCAAGATAACGCATTGTGCCTTCCATCTTACGCATTACATCGGCAATCCATTTGAAGCCGGTGAAGCAATCATAGCATTTCACATTGTTGGCATCAGCTATGCGCTTGATTGTCTCGGTGGTAACGATGGTCTTGACGCAATATTCGTTACCCTTCAGGAGACCTGCCTCTACATTCTTTGTGATGATATAATAGAGAAGGAGCATACATATCTGGTTACCATTTACCAGCTGGTACTCTCCCTTCTTATCGCGCACTACAAGACCTACACGGTCGGCATCAGGGTCGGAAGCGATCACGAGACTCGCCCCTGTCTCCTTTGCCTTTGCCACACCCATTGCCATAGCCTCGCTATTCTCGGGATTAGGAGAAACGACTGTGGGGAAGTTGCCGCTCTGGATATCCTGCTCATCTACATGGATGACATTCTCAAAGCCCCACTTCTTGAGAGAATCATACATTAGGCGCAGACCGGTACCGTGAATCGGGGTGTAGACGATCTTCATATCCTTATGACGCTTGTCTGCCTCGGGATCGAGAGAGAGGGTATGGATATCGTTGAGATAATCCTGATCGAGCTTATCGCCTACAACCTCGATGAGATCCTTATTGCCATTGAATTTGATCTGATCCACAGAAGTGATGGCATTCACATATTCGATTGTCTTGACATCGTGGGGAGCGATCATCTGAGCGCCGTCGCTCCAATATGCCTTGTAGCCGTTATACTCTTTCGGGTTATGGCTCGCAGTGATCATCACACCGCTCTGACATCCGAGCTTACGGATAGCGTAAGACACCTCCGGAGTAGGACAAGGACCATCGATGAGGAAAACCTTTATACCGTTGGCTGAGAAGATATCCGCTGCGATCTTGGCGAATTTCTCAGAATTATTACGCACGTCATGACCGATAGCAACAGAGATCTGAGGCTCCTCCTTGAAGCAGTCCTTCAGATAATTGGCAAGACCCTGGGTAGCGGCGCCGACTGTGTAGATATTCATACGGTTGGACCCTGCGCCCATGATGCCGCGCAGACCGCCGGTGCCAAACTCAAGATCCTTATAGAAAGACTCTATCAATTCTGTCTTATCGTCAGAGTCAAGCATCTTCTTCACCTCTACGCGTGTTTCTTCATCATACTGAGGACCGAGCCATTTCTCAGCCTTTTCAGTGACTTCCTTAATTAATTGATCATTACTCATAGTAATTTCGTATTTTAATATTTAAATATTTGCTATAGATTAAAGAGATTCGCACAAACATTCCCTAACCCATACGCAAAGATAATCTTTTTTTATTTCTTTTTAAAGAGAAAGAGGTGTTTCTTTTCATATAAATGGTTAAATTTGTAAAAATTGCTTTTTCTGATATAAAGACACTCTGAGGGTGCCTCTCTGCAGAGAAAGCCTATATTTTTAAAGACCAAAATAATAAAATATTTACAACATATATGAGCAAGATATCCTGGAAACCCGGCACGATGATATACCCGCTTCCGGCTGCAATAGTGACATGCGGCGCAAGCCCGGAGGAATGGAATCCCATTACTATAGCATGGCTCGGCACTGTCTGCACGAACCCTCCGATGTGCTATATATCGGTGCGCCCCGAGCGACACTCCTATCCTATACTTAAAAAGTGTATGGAGTTTACGATTAATCTCACCACCTCCAAGATGGCTAAAGCCACCGACTGGTGTGGCGTGAGATCGGGCGCGCAATATGACAAATGGAAAGAGACCGGTCTGACCCCGATACCGGGTGAGATGGTTTCATCGCCCACTATCGAAGAGTCTCCCCTGTCGATAGAATGTCGTATCAAATCCATAATCTCCTTAGGCTCGCACGACATGATGATCGCTGATGTGCTTAATGTCAGGGCTGACTCCAGATATATCGACCCCACGACGGGTGCTTTCTCTTTGGAACAATCCGGAATCATGGCTTATTGCCACGGGAAGTATTTCCAATTAGGCGACCTGCTCGGCACTTTCGGCTTCTCCGTCAAGAAGAAGAAGGACTGATAATATTCTCAATAGCTGAAATGTCAAGGGAAAATCAAGATTCATCATGATGAATCTTGATAAATCATGACTTATCACTGCCCCAAGATGCAACCCAAAAAAGATAAAATTTAATCGGACAAATACGGATAGAGTCCGAAAATTTTGCTAATTTTGCAAACTAACTATAAACGTACTGACACTACCATATGAGTAGCAACAAAGGGTATGGCGATGACTCCTTCGGGGAGAACATGCTAAATGATAAAATAGAGAAAAGAGAAAGGCGAGAGAGGAGAAACCGTCGAATCGTAAGCTGGCTCTGGATATCATTCCTCGGCTTGGGTTTGCTCATTTTCTTCTTTCTCCTGCTGATATATAACGGAGTGATCGGCTATATGCCTCCTATCGAGGAGCTTGAGGATCCTCATGATAAATTAGCGTCACAGGTCTATGCCTCTGACGGCAAGACTGAAATGGGACGCTATTACTTCGGCGCGGGTAACCGCGTCTATACTGATTATGATGCCGTGTCGCCATACGTCATAGATGCTCTCGTGGCGACTGAGGATGTCAGATTTGAGGACCATTCAGGCATCGACTTCCGCGCATTAGGCAGAACGGGATTCAAAACTCTTCTTTTAGGCGACAAGTCTTCGGGCGGAGCCTCAACTATCACACAGCAGCTTGCCAAGCAGCTTTACTCCACTCCATCAAGCAATGTCCTGAAACGAGCCATCCAGAAACCGATCGAATGGATGATCGCCATAAAGCTTGAGAGATTCTATACCAAGGATGAGATTATAAATATGTATCTCAACCGCTTTGACTTCCTTAATAATGCCGTCGGTATCAAGACCGCGGCAAATGTATACTTCGGTAAGGAACCGAAAGATCTGAAGGCGGAAGAGGCGGCGATGCTGATCGGAATGTTGAAAAATCCCAGTTATTATAATCCTCTCCGCCAGCCGGAGCGCACGCTCAACCGCCGCAACACCGTTATCGATCAGATGGTGAAGGCAGGGTATCTCTCGGAGGCGGAGGGCGACTCCCTCAAGAATCTACCTTTGGGACTGGATTATCATAAAGTGGATCATAAAGCGGGCGACGCCCCCTATCTCCGCGAGGAGATCCGTCGGCTCATGACCGCCAAGAAACCTGTGAGACCAAAACGGTCGGATTACTCTTCCACCTATGCCTATAATATCGCATGGGGTAATTACAACACCGACTCCATGGCTTGGGAGGAGAATCCTTTATATGGCTGGATCGAGAAGAATCCGAAGCCTGACGGCTCCCATTATGATCTCTATACCGACGGACTCAGAATTTATACAGCCATTGATCTCAACATGCAGCACTATGCGGAGGAGGCTATCTCTTCCCACTTGGGTGACTATCTGCAGCCTGCATTCAATAATGAAAAGCGCGGCTCACGAAATGGTCCCTATGCGTCCGACACTCCGAACGCAGCGAAATTGATAAGGAATGCCGTAAGACAGTCGGATCATTACCGCCAGCTTAAGGAGGCGGGACTTTCCGAGACCGAGATTGAGAAAATCTTCAAGACTCCATATGAAATGGAGGTGTTCAGCTGGGTGAAGGAGACTAAAAACGGAGTGACGCGAACTGTTCCCGGCACAAAGACCGTTAATATGTCGCCGTATGACTCGGTCATCTATATGAAATCCATCCTTCGCGCGGGATTGCTCAGTATGGATCCCATCACGGGATATGTCAAGGCATATGTCGGAGGTCCTGACTTCATTCATTTCCAATATGACATGGTGGCTCGTGGCAAGCGTCAGGTCGGTTCGACAGTCAAACCCTTCCTTTATACCATTGCGATGGAGGAGGGAGAAGACCCCTGCTCCACCTACAGCACCGCTCAGTTCTCTCAGGGAGGATGGACACCGCGCGGTGGCGTAGGAGGAGGAATGATTACGCTCCAGCAAGGTCTTACCACATCCAACAACCAGGTTTCCGCCCGTCTTGTGGATAAATATGGTCCCCGTCAGCTGGCAAACAAGATGAGGATGTTCGGTATCACGGGCTTTATTGATGCCACATATCCCTTATGTCTGGGCGCCGTGGATATCTCCATCGGCAACATGGTGTCGGCTTACACGGCATTTCCCGGTATGGGTGTAAGAGTAGACCCGATATTAGTGACCCGCATTGAGGATAATCAGGGAAATGTGATCTACAATGCCGTACCCCACCGTTCGGAAGTGATGAGCGAGAAAGCCGCGCGTAAGATGATTTATATCATGCAGAGTGTGGTAGATAACGGTACGGGCCGCGGACTCCGAGGCACATACGGACTGACCGTCCCCTTAGGAGGAAAAACAGGAACGACCAACTCCAACTCCGACGGATGGTTTATGGGCTACACCCCTGATTTGGTCACCGGCGTTTGGGTCGGCGGTGAGGAGCGCTCCATCCACTTCAATAACATGGCATACGGTCAGGGCGCGCGTGCCGCCCTTCCGATCTTCGGGCAGTACATGAAGAAGGTATATTCCAATCCGAAACTTCCCTACAAGCAATCGGCGAAATTTGATATTCCGTCTGATTTCCAGCCATGCGAGGGGCAGGCATATTATCAAGAAAGCTACTCCACTGATGAGGAAGCAGAAACCGAGGTAGTGGAAGGAGCATTTGAATAAAATATAACACAACTATAATATTATGGCAAAGGTATTGAAAATCAGAGACCTCACCCTACGTGACGGTCAGCAGTCGCTCTTTGCGACTCGCATGAAGCAGGAGAATATTGACAAACTTCTCCCTTTATACCGCGAAGCTAAGTTTTATATTATGGAAGTCTGGGGAGGAGCGGTCCCCGACTCTGTGATGCGATATTTAGGTGAGTCACCCTGGGATCGTCTTCGCGCCTGCAGCAAGGAGATGAAAGGCATCTCTCTTCTGTCAGCTCTTTCACGCGGACGTAATCTTTTCGGTTATGTGCCCTACCCTAATTATGTATTGGAGGGATTCTATAAGGAGGCGATCAAGAATGGTCTGAACGTGATGCGTATTTTCGACGCTCTTAACGATATCGATAATATACGCGATTCTGTGAAGATGATCAATGATCTCGGAGGAATCTCCGATACCGCGGTATGTTATACTGTCGATCCTAAAGATGAGCCCAAGCAGGATGTGAAGAAGAAAGGATTCTTTGCGCGTCTCTTCGGAGGCAATGATGCTCCTCAGGTGCCTGAAAAGATCTTCACCGATGATTATTTCGTAAATAAAGCGAAAGAGATGGAGGCTTTGGGCGCAAAGATGGTGACCTTGAAAGATATGGCGGGTCTTGTGAATCCATCCCGTATCTATAGCCTTATGCCCAAGCTCAAGCAGGCTCTGAAAGTGCCTGTTGATTTCCATACCCATTGCACACCCGGCTATGGACTTGCTGCTGTTCTTACAGCCATCATCAAGGGCGTGGATATTGTCGACACCAATATATGGTGGTTTGGAGGAGGCTCTGCCGCTCCGGCAATAGAGCTTGTATGGATCTTCTGTCAGAAACTCGGCATCGAGATGGATGTCAACATGGAGGCAGTAGCCAAAATCCGTGAAGCACTTAAAGAGGCACGCAAGGCTCTTGCTGATTTTGACCTCAATAAGGATAAATGGCCCAACGACTTTGACGAATATTACAAGAATATGCCGAAGGAGATTGACGCGGAGTTTGACCGCGCTATTCATGCGGCTACTGAGGATAATGAGGAGGCACTCCTTGATGCCTGCCATAAGATCGAGGCATATTTCGGCTTCCCGAAACCAAATGAGTTGGTAAAGAACGCCGAGGTGCCGGGTGGTATGTATTCCAACATGGTGGCTAACCTCCGCGCTCTTCACGCGGAAGATGTGCTTGATGAGGCTATGGCGCTTATACCCAAAGTTCGCCGAGATGCCGGTCTCGTGCCCCTCGTTACTCCTACCAGCCAGATTGTAGGCTCTCAGGCGGTGGCGCTCGCGCTCGACCGTCGTAAAGGCGTGGCGGATTATTCAAATAAGAATAACCAGTTCATATCGCTCGTGAAGGGTGAGTATGGCAAGACACCGGTGGCTATTGATCCGGCGTTCCGTGAGAAAATCACCGGATCGGCAGAGGAGAAACCATATGACACATCATCATTCCGCGAACCGGCTAATCCCGAACTTCCGGAGTTTGACGGAATGAAACTGGCACAGAATGATGAGGAATATCTCCTTCTTGAGCTTCTTCCTGCAGTAGCCAACACTTTCTTAAAAAATCGTCGCAAGGCAGAATATGATGCCAAGAAAGCTTCGGAAGAGGCAGCCGCTCCTAAGAAAGAGGAGAAGGTGGAAGAGAAGGTGGAGATTACAGGACCGGTGCTTCGCGCTCCGATGGGAGGCACCATCATCGAGATTATTGCCAAGCCGGGAGATGTGGTGAAGAGCAATGACACTGTTCTCGTATATGAGGCAATGAAGATGGAGAATGACCTCCAGCCTGATCTTGACGGTAAGGTGAAACGTATCTTCGTAAAAGAGGGCGATGTTATCGCCACCGATCAGATTCTGATAGAATTTGAATAACGATTTATTCACTACCGATCAAATTCTGATAGAATTTGAATAACGATTTATTCGCCACCGATCAGATTCTGATAGAATTTGAATAATTATGTTTTCATTGTTAGTTGGCTTGGTACGCCCCGGGATCGGGGGGTACCAAGTTCTTTTTTGAAGATGATAGAATAAGGAAATTTGTGTAATTCGGATAAAATTGTTAACTTTGCAAGCCAATTAGTGGGATCGCGACCTGCTAAACCAAAATAAAAGTTTAACTGCAGTATTAAAAATCAAAATGAAAAAAGACATTCATCCTAAGGAGTACCGTGAGGTAGTATTCAAAGATATGTCAAACGATGAGATCTTCATCACTCGTTCGACAGTTGCATCTCGTGAGACCATCGAAATCGATGGCAAGGAGTATCCTCTCGTAAAGCTTGAGATCACTTCTTCTTCTCACCCCTTCTTCACCGGTAAGCAGAAGCTCGTTGATACCGCCGGTCGTGTGGATAAATTCCGCAGCCGTTACGGTAATCGTAGCAAGAAGTAAGAAATTTCATTTTCTTTTCCATAAAAAAACGCTTCGGAAAATTTCCGAAGCGTTTTTTTATGGATAGATTGTCAAAATGACAATATGACATTTTGTCATTTTACAAATCGACATTATGACAAATTGACATTATAAGGATTATTTCATAAAATCAGCAAGGACATTGAAGAAATTGGGATCCTCACCAACAGTGATATTTACGATCTTACCCTCGGGATTGATGATGACTTTTGTGGGGAAACCCTGCACGGCATAAGATTCCAGCAAGGCAGCGGCGGTAGCTTCGGGATTGTAAACCTGCACCCAAGGCAATTCATATTTCTCAATACCTTTCTTCCATGCCTCCTCGCTGTCGCGACAGTCAATGCCGATCACCTCAAGACGATCCTTATACTGTGCGTAAGCCTCCTTCAATGCAGGGAAGCCCTTGATACACCAAGGACACCATGTGCCCCAGAAATCAAGAATCACCCATTTGCCACGGAAGTCAGAGAGAGAGACCTCTTTACCGAACTGGTTTTTAAGAGTAAAGAGAGGAGCATCAACATTTCCACTCTGCAATTCAGCCATCTTTCTGTCAGCCTCTATTGACTTCACCACTCTATCCTTCTTATTCTGTGCCAAGGGATAGAGAGGAGTCTCTGCGGCAGATGCAGGAAGCGTCTCAAAAGCCTTGAGATAGTCTTCTCCGTCGAGCTGGAGGAGTGCATATACGGCAGCAGGCTCAGCCTGATTTGCTGCTATATAGTCGGTGAAAAGAGCGTTAAACTGATTTTTCAAATCCTCAAGCTTGCTCTGATCCGGATTCTCACTGCGAGAAATCTCACGATACTCCTTTACGATAGCATTTCCCTTGGCATCAAGAAGAGAAACTGCTTCCATGAGAGGAGAACCGGAAACGGTATAAGCCAACGGCTCCATGGAAACGATATCAACAGTAAGGTTATCGCCGGGCATGGTATAAAGCATCACCGCATCACGATCTGACACATAAAGTGCTGAACGGGCTGCCCCGGAAGGCAACACTTCAAATGAAGCCTTACCATCATTGACTACAAGTGCCTTCAGATCAGACGGACCGCGCTGATTACGTGGTTTCACTGACTCTGAGATGAGCATAGACTCTACTTCATACTCGCCGGTGGTGCCCGCAGGGAAGTTAACGGTCACGTCAGCCATTGCTGAAGCTCCCATCATACCCATAAGTACAGGCAAAACGATACTTTTCTTATTCATACTATTATTTTTTAGGGTTGTTTCAGTTTATTTTTCTGTTTTTCTAAAATTCCTTTGCTTCATTCAGCTCCCTCTCCCTTAATTTATTAATAAGGAGGTTGGTGAACTGATAATTCTTCATCCCCCATTTCGGCGCTAAAACCTTTTCAGGAGGAGCGGAAGCCACAAACCTTTCTATTGCTATCTCCCGGGGCACTTCATCTATGATACGCATACATAAATCAGCATACCTTTCGGGGTCGTATAGAGCCACGGATAAATCTCCATCCTCTATTTTCTTTGCCAAAGGAGTACCTTTTATTATCTGCAGATGATGAAATTTAAGAGTATCTACAGGCAATTCGCATACCTTCCTTACAGTCTCCATTATCATCTCCTCATTCTCCCCCGGAAGCCCGCAGATAAGATGAAGTCCTACGCTTATTCCTCTGTCAGCCAAAGAGCGGACAGCACTTACCGTATGCTCCCAGGAATGTCCACGGTTGATCAATGACAGTGTCGTATCATGAGAAGTCTCCGCTCCAATTTCAACAATTACACTTCTTTCACGGTTTAACCTCTCCAATAAGTCCACAACCTCCCCCGGGAAACAGTCGGGGCGCGAACCGATTATCAATCCCTCTACATCCTCGACGGAAAGGGCATCCCGATAAAGCTTCTCCAACTTATCGATATCCTTTATCCTTATCCCCTTTCCCGCTTCGGCAGGGAGAAATGTATTGGTATAAGATTGGAAATATGCCAGATACTTCATTTCCGGATATTTCCCGGCAAAGAATCTCTTCCCCGCTTCCAACTGTTCTTTCACGCCCGAAGCAGAGAAACAGTAACTTGGAGTGAATCCCGAATTATCACAGTAAATGCAGCCTCCCCGTCCTATCGATCCATCTCGATTAGGACAAGAGAAACCGGCGTTGACCGATATTTTCTGTATCTTTCTTCCGGGAAATCTCTCTGCAAGATATTCACCGTAATCCTTATAGTAGGGATTCATCCTGTCAAATAGCTACTTTTTGACTTTATATCACATATATCTCATAAGGTCTGCAACGGTGAGGAGCGCCATAGCCTCCACGATAGCCGGAGCTCTTTTTGCCACGCAGGGATCATGACGACCCTTGGGAGGAATGATGACATGCTTCCCTTCCGTATCATAAGCATCCATTTCCCGCATCAAGGTAGGAGTCGGCTTGAAATAGACCTTGAAATTGACAGGCATACCATTAGATATTCCTCCCTGTATTCCGCCGGAATGATTTGTCAAGAAACGGTAGCCGCCCGCAGCGTTATTATCGGGTATCATCAGATCCTGAACATTTGATCCGAAAGAATATGCAGAAGCAACGCCATCTCCATATTCAAAAGCCTTCGCCGCGTTTATACTCATCATTGCGGCAGCGAGGCGGCTATGAAGCTTGCCGAATAACGGCTCTCCCACTCCTACGGGCAATCCGTTGATTACCCCCTCAACTATTCCGCCGGTTGAATCGCCATTGGAAGCCGCCTCCTCAACTGAATTAGTCTCTATAAAACGCGCTGATACTGTCACTCCTTTAGTCGCGAGCCATTGACGGCATAACGCTCCCGCCGCAACCCATGAAACTGTAGCGCGAGCGCTTGCCCGTCCTCCTCCTGCAAATTCATTTATGCCATATTTGGAATAATAGGTATAGTCGGCATGATTCGGGCGGAAGCGTCCGGCATATCCGGCATAGTCGCCCGAACGCTGATCCTTATTTCTGATAATGAAACCGATCGGCGTGCCTAAAGTCACACCATCGGCTGAAAGCCCGGAGAGGAACTCCACCTCATCCGGTTCCTTACGGGGTGAGGTAAAAGCTTGCCGACCCGGGGCGCGCTTCTCCATATCCTCCTTTACCTTCTCAAAGTCAATCTTCACCATCGGGGGGAAACCGTCAAGGATTCCTCCTAATGCCGGTCCATGACTCTCGCCGAAGGTCGTGAGGCGTATATTATATCCGAATGTATTCATATTTTCAGTTATTATAAAAGCGACGACCCGACGGAGGTCGTCGCTTTTTTGATATTCTTTTCAGTCAAAGGTTTAACCTTTATCCATTGTTACCAACAACTCTTCGTTAGTGCGGGTCATCTCCATTCTCTTCTTGATAAATTCCATCGCTTCCATGGAGGTCATGTCGGCAAGATAGTTGCGGAGCACCCACATTCTGTTGAGAGTCTCCTTGCTTACAAGAAGATCGTCGCGTCGGGTGGAGGATGAGATTATATCCACAGCCGGGAAGATACGCTTGTTGGAAAGCTTGCGGTCAAGCTGCAGCTCCATGTTGCCCGTACCCTTGAATTCCTCGAATATCACTTCATCCATCTTGGAGGAAGTCTCGGTGAGTGCGGTTGCGATAATGGTGAGGGAGCCTCCGTTTTCTATATTTCGCGCAGCACCGAAAAATCTCTTGGGACGCTGGAGCGCATTGGCGTCGACACCACCGGAGAGAATTTTTCCGGAAGCGGGAGAGACAGTGTTGTAAGCTCTTGCAAGGCGTGTGATGGAATCAAGCATGATCACCACATCATGACCGCTCTCCACAAGGCGTTTCGCCTTCTCAAGCACCAATCCGGCAATCTTCACATGACGCTCAGCCGGCTCGTCAAAAGTTGAGGCTATCACCTCCGCATTCACACTGCGAGCCATATCGGTCACCTCCTCAGGACGCTCATCAATCAGAAGCATGATGATATATGTATCAGGATGATTTTCCGAAATAGCGTTTGCAATATCTTTAAGAAGGATTGTCTTACCGGTCTTCGGAGGCGCTACGATAAGAGCACGCTGCCCTTTTCCAATCGGGGCGAACATATCCACGACACGAGTGGAGAGATTATTGGTTTTTCCCTTGGTCAGCTCAAATTTCTCCTCCGGGAAGAGAGGCACAAGATGTTCGAACGGCACGCGGTCGCGGATCACATCGGGTGAGAGTCCATTGATCGAGACTATCCTGCAGAGCGGAAAATACTTCTCGCCGGGGCGCGGAGGACGGATACCCCCTTCCACAACATCACCGGTCTTGAGTCCGAATTCCTTTATCTGTTGCTGTGAAACATAGACATCATCGGGGCTCCCTAAATAATTGTAGTCGCTCGAACGGAGGAAACCGTAGCCGTCGGGCATCACTTCAAGAACGCCGAAAGTGGTGAGTATGCCGTCAAAGTCAAAACTTGTAGCGGGCTGTTTCTCCTCTCTCGCCTGTTGCTGCTGCATCTGGCGTTGTTGCTGACGCTGCTTTTTAGTGAGATGTTTCTGCTGTTTTGCTGTTAGCTGTCGGGGCACATTAGGCTCGGCTATAATAATCGGAGAGACAGCAGCTGCGATCGCCGCCTCCTCTATCTGCTGCTTCGTGCGGCGCGTAAAGGTCTTCCCTTTTGCATTTCCAAAGAAGGCACCCAATGAGGGATTTGCATCAGGAGTGTGGGTAAAGACTAATTTTCTCTCACCTTTAGCTTTTGATTCATCAGACGCATCTTTTTTCTCCTCATCTCCTTCAGCCTGAGCAGAGGATACCTCCACTTCATTGACCACTTCCTTCTTTACCTCTTCTATAGGGACAGGGAGATTGGCAAAATCCTCCCCTTTCACCTCGACCTCTACCGGGACGGGAGCGACCGGTGTCACCACCTCCTTATCTGCCGGCTCGGCATTTACTTCGGGAGCGGGAGCTTCTGCCGGTTCGGGTTTCGGCTTCGGCTTGCGGCCTCTCTTTTTCGGAGCGGGCGCTTCGGGAGCTGCAACCGTTGGAGTCTCGGCATCCGCCGGTGATTCTGTTTTGTTTTCCTCTTCGGGGACAGGAGCGGCGGCAGCAGGTTTTCTGCCGCGTTTGGCACGAGGAGCCTTCTCCTGTTTGGATTTAACGCCTTTGGCGACAGCCTTCTTCGCGGTCGCCACTGATTCGTTGTCGATAATATAATACGCCACTTCCTGTTTGTCGGAAGTGCCTTTTTTCATTCCCATGGATTCTGCAATGGCCCATAGTTTATCGTCATCCATTGCCATTAGATCGTCAAGAATATACATATTTCTTTTTTGTCCTCTATTCTCCCGCTCAACGGAATAGCACTCATATCTGCGCTATAAATCTACTCCTCAGATTGAAAAAAACAATCTCAATGCTTCGATAAACTCAATTTCTGAATCTATGATACGGGAAGATGAATTATAAATAAAATGATTGAAATCCTACGGGTCCTGACATGCTTCCGACTTGAGCATACTGATGCGCTTGTCGGCAGACCGGTAGCTGTTTATGGTGGAAAACGATCCGAAGGTTATTAAAATGTCTAATTGATTATCTGGTAAGCAATACCTACTTTTAATCTCCGGACCGAAAAGATTACTGCAAAATTAAAAAAATGTTTTTGATTTTCCTAATTTTTGCAGATCATTTTCTTTTGAGTTCCCATATTATCTCGTCTTCGGGAGAAATCAGTCCTTCCGCTGATCTTCTGAGCCCCTCAGCCCATAAGATGTTGCCGGTGGGGATATGCTCTGCCACTATAAGATCGCGCCTTTCCGCCGCTCCCATCCTGGCATCTCTCGCCATGTCGCTTATAAGCCTGCTCCCTTTCATACCTATCGGCCGCATACGGTCTCCCTCCCTTCTTCTCCTGATTCTTATTTCTTCCGGAGGAAGGGAAGTCCGGAAGATTGAATTATCTCTCTCCCTCTTTATTTGCTCTATCAGCCGGGGGGTATTGGGATGAAATACCCATTCGAAACTCCCCTCTATATCCATCTCATTTCCTCCGGATTTTTCTTCCAACCATTCCAATCCTTTCGGAGAAAAGACTAATGTCCCTGTTCCCAAAAGCCAATGCGCTCCTATGCTCTCTTTGCCCTTTCCGATAGTCTTGACAATCTCGTCTGCCAATGCCGCTGAAGCTCCACGCGATAAAGCATAGCGGCGCACTATCCATCTTCCTCTTACCGCCTCTTCAATTTTAGACATTGGGAGACAGTCGGGCATCAAATCATCACCTATAATATCTTCAAGCATCCTCTCCTCCTCCCCCATAATCCGCGCTGTACGGTTAAGGCTCTGCTTCACGCCATGCCATTCCTTTTCGATTAAAGGTATCACTTCATTTCGGATGAAATTGCGGCGGTAATCGGAGGATAGATTAGTGGAGTCTATAATATAAGGTATAGAAAGGGAGGAGAGGTAATGTTCGATCTCCTCCCGGCTCACCTGAAGGAGAGGGCGGATGATTAGACCGGTATCTTTTTTCATCGCCCTCAGTCCTGCCACTCCCCCTCCGCGGAAGAGATTAAGGAGGAGCGTTTCGGCATTGTCATCACTGTTATGAGCCACAGCCAAACGGTCGGCTCCATATTCCTCCACCTTCCTCTTGAAATAGTCATATCGTAATTCCCGACATGCCATCTCTACGGATCTATTCTTATGGGAGAGTCTGTACTGCTCAACATCAAAATGCACGATATCAAGAGCCACTCCGGATTTCCGGCATAACTCTTCGGTAAAATTCATATCGCGGTCGCTCTCCTCCCCACGGAGATGGAAATTACAATGGACGGCACGAGGCTCTGCTCCGACCCTCTTCAATGAGGTGAGGAGTGCCACCGAGTCAGCTCCCCCGCTAACTCCTACCACTACTTTCCTGACATCAGATTCAATCAAGGCAGCCCTTACTTTCCCCTCTAAATACGATATGATATTTTCACCCTTATTTTTCACTGATTGCTCCGTAAAATTTTATTAAGGCTCCATCCAATAAAGAAATGTTAAATGCAGGGCGGTCTATTTTTGAGATTAAATCTTGAATCTCTGAGGGAGCAGCCTACGCGCTGTGACCGAAGAGACTCGAGATTTAAGCCAAAAAGAGACCGGACGCAAGTAATTTTATTTTATTGGAAAGAATCATTATATTTAAGTTTATCAAGTTACTCCATTCTCGTATCTCAGGGGCATCTATCACCTTTTGGCTCAGTCACATAGCCCGCTATGCTCCTTCGCCTGCAAGGCGATATCTGCTCCCTGAGATGCGACCCTGCATTAACATTTCTTATTGGATGGAGCCT
>JAAVFG010000007.1 GCA_014800895.1 Bacteroidales bacterium | reverse complement strand
CCCGGCGACTCCCTTCCTTTATATATAGATAAGAAATCGCCGAGTCTCCGCGTGGTCCAGGCATTACGCGATGAAGCCCACCGTTTCGGTATCACGCATCATCGCAACCGTCGTTCCAAGGGACAGGTAGTCTCCGAGCTCGACCGTATACCCGGCATCGGTCCCGCCACAAGTGCCACACTCATGAAGACCTTCAAATCCCTCAAGCGCGTAAAGGAGGCAGCGCTTGAAGATATCGCCGGAGCCATTGGTAAATCCAAAGCCAACATCGTCTACGGATATTTCCATCCTTTATAGACAGGAGGACAGGAGGAATTTTAAGACAGGAGGACAGTAGGAAATTTAAGACAGGAGAACAGGAGGACAGGATTTTATTTCAAAGGCGGCGACTAGGGAGGGGTATAGGCTCCCGCCCCCAGTCGCCCTCAGCTCCCTTAATATATCTCTCCTGTAAAATCCTGTTCTCCTGTCCTCCTGTCCAAAAAAACAGTTCTCCTGTCCTACTGTCCTAAAATTCCTCCTGTCCTCCTGTCAAAAAAACAGTTCTCCTGTCCTCCTGTCAAAAAAAAACAGTTCTCCTGTCAAAAATATGTTTTAGAACATATTTTATATTTCAAATAATTGTATTATCTTTGTAGCGGTGTATATACGCCCTTTTCGCAAGCCTGACATTCGGGCTGCCGGCTATATCGCATCGGCAGCCGTCCGAAAATTATAAAAAACACGAGAATACCTAAGACTCAATAAAACTAATCTTTATAATTTAATCATGCAGAAGAAATTACTTTACTCTCTTCTACTGGGTTCCCTTTCCTTGTCCGCATGGGGCGCCGACTACGGTATCCCCGCCGGTATTCAGGAAGGAAATATCCTGCATTGCTTCAACTGGCCTGCCAAGGATGTTGAGGCTGCATTGCCCCAGATTGCCGCTGCCGGATTCGGTAGCGTGCAGTTGTCACCCTGTCAGCGCCCTGATGCAAAAGTGGGTTATGCCTGGCACGACCTCTATCGTCCCTACGACCTTGCATTCAAATCTTCAAGCTGGACTTCCGAGGCCGACCTCAGGAGCCTCTGCGCTAAAGCGAAGGAATATGGCATCAAGGTGATCGTCGATGTAGTAGCCAACCATGTCGACAAGACTGCCGGCTATCATGACACATGGTGGGATTCAAGCGGCCGTGTCCGTTGGGAAGGCGGTATCAATTACGGCAACCGTTACTCCATCACTCACGGTCAGCTCGGCGACTACGGCGATGTCAACTCCGAGTTAGCCGAAGTGGCCGCACGCGGTAAGGCTTATGTCGAGCAGTTGAAAGCTATGGGTGTCTCCGGCTGTCGCTGGGATGCCGCAAAACATATCGGTCTCCCCTCTGAGGGTTGCCAGTTCTGGGCACAGGTAACATCCGTAGCCGGAATGTATCATTACGGCGAGATCCTCGACTCTCCCGGTCCTGACGCTTCTATCATTAAGGAGTATGGAAAATATATGGCTGTCACCGACAACGAATATTGCAACTATGCAGCAAGGCAGAATGGCGGTATCCCCGGCGGTCACGGCGGCTCCTGGGCTGTAAATCACGGTCTCGGCGACAAGGTGGTCTACTGGGCTGAAAGCCATGACACATATTCAAACGATGAGTGGAGCCAGAATGTCGATCAGTCTACTATCGACCGTGCTTACGCAGCCTATGCTTGCCGTAGGGATGCGACTGCCCTCTATCTCTCTCGCCCCAACGTCACAGGATTTAACAATATCAAGCTCGGAAAGGGTAGCACTGCCTTCACCTCCAAGCATATCTCCGAGGTAAATAAATTCCGCAACGTCATGGTAGGGAAGCCCGACTGGTGTGAGGCTGCCGGCAACACCTTCACCGTCACCCGCCAGAATGGTGGTGCGGTTATCGTGATGAAGGGTAGCGGTAACGTCAATGTGAAGAACGGCGGCGGCTACTGTCCTGCCGGCACTTACAAAGACCGTGTGTCAGGCGGCACATTCACCGTCACTGCCTCCACTATCTCCGGTAACGTAGGCTCAAGCGGTATCGCAGTTATCTATGCCGAAGGTCTCGAGCCCGATCCCGTTCCCAACCCCGGTCCCACACCCGATCCGGATCCCATTCCCGGTCCCACTCCCGGCGCTTCTTACTATGTGCTCGGCGATATCGACGGTGCGCACTGGGACACTACCGCAGGTCATCCCTTCACTGCCTCCGGCTCTGCATATGTAGCCAAGAATGTGAAATTCGCTTCTGCCACAGGTGAAACCACCTGCTACTTTAATATCACCGACGCTCTTGGCGCTGACTGGGATGAGGTGAATATGAATGCCAACCGTTACGGCGCTGCCGATGAGGGTGATCTCTTGACAGTAGGCAAGACCTCTAAGGTAGTGAAGTATACTAATAATGTAAATGCTTCCGCCTGCAGCTCATGGACTATCGCTCCCGGTACATATGATCTCACATTCGATCCCTCAGCTCTTACTTTGAGCGTGGCAAACGCAGGCTCTGACCCTGATCCCGTTCCCGGTCCCACACCCGATCCCGATCCTGTGCCGCAGCCTACTCCCGTCGAGGGCAATTTCATCTACTTCGATGATATGAGCAAGTCTGACGTGGCTGTATGGGCTTGGGGCGAGAATGATGTAAACTGCACCGCTTCCGGCAACTGGCCCGGCGATCCCATGACTCAGAAGGATGGCAAATATTATTGGGAGCTCCCCGCCGGCAAGACTATGCCTACAAACGTTATCATCAGCTGGGGCAACCACGATGATTTTAACCGTGCAGGTGGTAAAGACCTCGTTTACGTAAATCAGGCTACTTACCATGCCGACGGTACTTACACCGCGTATGTCGTTCCCAATCCCGGTCCTACTCCTGATCCCGACCCCGATCCGGATCCTAACCCCGGTCCTACACCCGATCCCGATCCTGTACCCGTTCCCGCAGGTAACAACCTTATCACTGACTATTATAAGGTGAACCCCAACGGTCAGGTAGGTACTTTCAAGACTGTCAACACTACCGGTCACCCCGCTTCCAACGCATTCTCCAACTGGACAGCTGCCGATCTGATCGCGCAGGGTGTCGCCCGCGATGTCGCACAGGCTTTCAAGGGTGTGCATGAGCGTCCTATCGTTGACTCTTACGCAATCTATGCGGCTTACGACAACGATAACCTCTACCTTGGCGTACAGTTCGTATATACTGTATGGGATCTCTACGGCGAGGGCAAACAGCCCGGCGAGTCCAAACCTTACAACATGGACGGTCACATGGTGCTCGCCTTCGACCTCGACCCCAACAAGAGCTTCGACGGATACATCAACGGTACAGGTCCCATCTGGAATGACCAGGCGGAAGGCGCCAAGTTTGCTAACGGCGTGGATGCCGTGATCATGTGCTCCACCAAGCCCGGTGTCGGCGTTCCCGGTCTCTTCATCGCCACTCCTGATGGACACGCATCTTACGACGCAGCTTACTGCAAGTCGCTCCCCGCAGGTTTCTGGGGTTACACCGACGGTCTCCATCCCTCTATCGACCATGTATGGGGTCAGCCCGACTTCACATACGATCCCGAGCTCCTCAAAGGAAATGCAGGATTCGTCGACCTCCGTTCAGAAATCGATGACACAGCCCACACTTTCTATGAGTTCAAGCTTCCCCTCTCATCGCTCGGCATCACTGCCGACTATATCAAGAACCAGGGTATCGGTTTCATGTATCTCGACAAATATGGCACAAGCCCCGTCGGCGGTACACCCTACGATCCCTCATTCTTCGACAACGTAAGCGGTTCTTACTCTCAGGATCCCTCTTCATCACAGGAGAAAGAGGATGAGGATGTGATCACATACGCACCCGCCCGCATCGGTAAGCTGGCACAGGGACAGCAGTCAGCCATCGATGACCTTGAGGAAGTGGAAGAAGACGCGGCAGAAGCAGCCCCCGTCTACTACACTCTCCAGGGCGTACAGGTAGCGAATCCCGGTCCCGGTCTCTACATCGTAGTCCGCGGCAACAAGGTGACAAAAGAGATCGTAAGATAAGAGAAATCTCAATATTATAATAGAAAAGATCGCGCTGAGCAATCCAAGCTCAGCGCGATTTTTTATTGTTTAAGGCCGCGGAGCAGTCAGTGCTTATTTATTGTTTAAGGTCGCGGAGCGGTCAGTTCTTGTTTAGCCGTGGGTAAGGGCAAAGCCCGCAGCCCACGGATACCCCGATATCGCGTATCTACTTGGCCGCGGAGCGGTCAGTCCTCCTCCAAATTTGTATAAGCCAAATTAATTTTATAATTTTGCAACTCCAAATCGCGCCGGTGGATCCCCCCAGATCCATCGGCATAATTAATCTAACTAAAGATGAAATTTTTTTCTCGTCCGGACTTTCAGCCCGCTATTATCCCTGCCTTGCGCCATTACTCCCTTGAGAAATTCCGCTCGGATTGCATCGCCGGCATCGTAGTCGGCATCGTTGCCCTCCCTCTCGCCATCGCTTTCGCCATCGCCTCCGGCGTTTCCCCCACAGTGGGTCTCATCACAGCCGTCATCGGTGGCTTCATCGTCTCTGCATGCGGCGGTAACACTGTCCAGATCGGCGGTCCAACAGGAGCATTCATCGTTATCATATATAATATCATACAGCTCTACGGTCTCTCCGGACTCGCCATCGCCACATTCATGGCAGGCTGCATACTCCTCCTCATGGGATTCTTCAAATTAGGTACGGTCATCAAATTCATTCCATACCCCATCGTAGTCGGTTTCACAGCCGGTATCGCCGTCACCATCTTCTCCACACAGATGCCCGACTTCTTCGGTCTCACGATAGCGGAGAAAGTCCCCGGCGACTTCATCAGCAAATGGGGTGTCTACTTCAGATATTTCAACACCATCAACCTCACAGTCCTCGCCGTAGGCATCGTCTCCCTCCTCGTCATCATCCTCACCCCCAAGATCTCCAAACGACTCCCCGGTCAGCTTACGGCTATCGTCGTGGTGACCTTCCTTGTATGGATTCTCCGCGAATACTGCGGCGTCGAGGGGATCACCACCATCGGCGACCGTTTCGGCAACCTTGACACACACCTCCCTCACGCCAACAGCATAGGCATAAATATGGAGTCGATCAACCTTCTCCTCCCCTCAGCCTTCACCATCGCCATGCTCGGCGCTATCGAGTCGCTCCTCTCCGCCACCGTCGCCGACGGACGCACAGGCGACCGCACCAACTCCAATACCGAACTTATCGGACAGGGTATAGCCAATGTCGTGGTCCCCATCTTCGGCGGAATCCCCGTCACCGGCGCCATCGCCCGCACCATGACCAATATCACCAATGGAGGTAAGACACCCATTGCCGGAGTGATCCACTCCCTCGTCCTCCTCCTCGTATTCCTCTTCGCCATGCCCCTTATCAATCTTGTCCCCATGGCATGTCTCGCCGCCGTCCTCATCATGGTCAGCTACAACATGAGCGGCTGGCGCACCGTTGTCGGCATGGCGTCCAATCCCAAAGGAGACGTGACAGTGCTCATCATCACCTTCCTCCTCACCGTCATCTTCGACCTCACCATCGCCATCGAGATCGGACTTCTCCTTGCCGTAGTGCTCTTCCTGCGCCGAGTTACGGAGAACACCGCCATCCGCGTATACGGAGAGCAGCTCGACGCTGCAGATGCCGATATGACGCAGCATGAAGTGCTCGACCTTCATCCCGGAGTAGCCGTATATGAGATCGACGGACCCTTCTTCTTCGGTGCCGCCACCAAATTTGACGAAGTCGTACGTCACTCCCTCACAGATCTACCCCTCGTGCGTATCATCCGAATGAGGAAAGTGCCCTTCATCGACTCCACAGGTATACACAATCTCGAAATCCTGATCGAAAGCAGCCATCGTGAAGGGATCACGATAGTTCTCTCCGGCGTCCGTGAGAACGTCCGTCATGACCTTCACAAAGCCCACATCGACCGTCTGATCCCCGCCCACCTCATCTGCGACCACATCTCCAAAGCCGTAATCATCGCCAACGAGATCGCCGACGAGAAACACAAGAAAGAGTAGGGAGGGGGAAGCGAGAATTAATAACGCGCCGAAATAAGGCCGCGGAGCGGTCAGTCGTTTTGCATTAGCATGGTGTTGGAAGACCGAGATAAGGCCGCGGAGCGGTCAGTCCTTGTTTAGCCGTGGGTAAGGGCGTAGCCCGTAGCCCACGGATTCCCAATACCGGCTATCCTTGGCCGCGGAGCGGTCAGTCTTTGTTTTGCATTAACATGGTGTTGGAAGACCGACCGCTCCGCGGCCGCTGGGACGGGCGGGAATTAGAACCGTGGGCTGCGGCGTTCCGCCTTACCCACGGCTAAACAAGGACACGCCGCTCCGCGGCTACCATCCGGGTACCATTCGCTCCGCGGCTACCGCTCCGGCTACAATCCGCTTTGGCTTCTATTCGGCTTCCACGCGCCGACATAAGGCCGCGGAGCGGTCAGTCCTTGTTTAGCCCCCGGTAAGGGCGTAGCCCGCAGCCGGGGGATCCCCCCCGATTCCGCGTCCACTTGGCCGCGGAGCGGTCAGTTTTTGTTTAGCCGTGGGTAAGGGCGTAGCCCGTAGCCCACGGATTCCCCGATGTCGCGCATCCTTGGCCGCGGAGCGGTCAGTCCATGTTTGATAATCATGAAAAAGTCATAGATATGAGTAAGACATTCTTAGGTATCCACTTAGTGATCGGAACAAAAGGGCGCATGCAGACCATCACACCCGAACACCGTCGCCTGATATACGCCTACTTCCACAAAGTACTCACAGACCGGAACTGTAAGACCATACGTATCAACGGTATGGCAGACCATATACACTTGGCTTTCAACATGCACCCCTCCGTAGCTCTCTCGACAATGGTAAGAGATATGAAAAGCGAGTCATCGCGCTGGATCACCAATGAAGGTCATTTCCCCCATTTCATGGGATGGTCAAAAGGATATTATGCCGCCAGTTTTTCATATGAAGAGAGGGAAGCTATAGCGGAATATATCAAAGGGCAGGAGACCCACCATAGCGGCTACGGATACCTGCAGGAGATACAAGGACTTGTATCCCGTACCGGCCTCACCTGGCATGACGATGACTTCAATTTGTAAAACAAGGACTGACCGCTCCGCGGTCAATCCTTTTGCATTAGCATTGNCGNTGGAAGACCGACCGCTCCGCGGCCGCTGGGACGCGCACGATTTAGAACCGTGGGCTGCGGCGTTCCGCCTTACCCACGGCTAAACAAGGACACGCCGCTCCGCGGCTACCATCCGGGTACCATTCGCTCCGCGGCTACCATCCGGCTACCATTCGCTCCGCGGCTACCGCTCCGGCTACCATCCGCTCCGTCTTCCATCCGGCTTTCACGTGCCGACATAAGGCCGCGGAGCGGTCAGTCCTTGTTTAGCCCCCGGTAAGGGCGTAGCCCGCAGCCGGGGGATTCCCCATAGCGCGTCCACTTGGCCGCGGAGCGGTCAGTCCTTGTTTAGCCCCCGGTAAGGGCGTAGCCCGCAGCCGGGGGATCCCCCCATAGCGCGTCCACTTGGCCGCGNAGCGNNCANTCCTCCCTTCCCCCTTTTTTACCAAAAATCCTTTAAAATAATTACACCTTGAAATATATTTCCTTAAAAAATGAAAAATTTTGCCGAAAAATTTGCATTCACAAAAATCCCATATTATATTTGCACTCGCAAAAGAGAACTAAGACAATTATAGACAGTATCTTTTAACCGTTGAACCGCCCGAAATCGTTCCTCTGTTATTAAGAAGAAAATTAATCTCAGATAAAACAAATTCAAGTTTCCTCTGTTATTAAGAAGAAAATTAATCGCAGATACAACAATTTCAAGTTTCCTCTGTTATTAAGAAGAAAATTAATCNCAGATAAAACAATTTCAAGTTTTCTCTGTTATTAAGATGAAAATAATTAATCGCAGACAAAACAATTTCAGTTGTTGATCTGTTATTAAGAAAAAAAATAAAAATTTTTTAATATCAGATAAAACATTTTCCGGTTTTTCGTGTTATATAGATGAAACCTCGAAAAACTCAGATGAAAACCCCGCCGGCTCGCCGGCAAAGAAACTTAACCAACCCGTCGGCTCGCCGACATAATTATTGAAAAAACCCTTGCAGGCTCGCCTGCACAAACTTATCAACCAACGCAACAAACCGACCGATAGCAACGAAGCTTGAGGTCAATAAAAATAAATTTCCGTGATGCGCTCCGGAAACGACAGGATCAGAAAGGGTCCATTAACCTATCCCTTCCGACTCATGCCGACAAACCTCCGACAGCGCAAAACAACTCAAAATTATGAGACGACCTTCATTAATCGTTCTGTTCATGGCAGTCCTCGCGCTGCTCCTCCCNCGAGAAGCAAAAGCGGGTGATGACTTCGCAATAAAGACGAATCTCATCTCCGACGCCGGACTAAATCCCAACCTCGGTATTGAATTCGGTCTTGCGAAAAAATGGTCAATGGATATCTC
The DNA here is from genome assembly GCA_014800895.1 of Bacteroidales bacterium. Classification (GTDB taxonomy): domain Bacteria; phylum Bacteroidota; class Bacteroidia; order Bacteroidales; family Muribaculaceae; genus Lepagella. Next base: position 68,708 of record JAAVFG010000007.1, on the reverse strand, counting down.
CGGCCAGATGAACGCATGGACTATCAGCGAAAAACGCTGGCGCCACTGGATGGTGCAGCCTGAATTCCGATTCTGGTTCTGCGAAAGATTTCAGGGTCACTTCCTCGCCGTCAACGGCATGGCAGGACAATATAATGTCGGTAATATCAACGACTCATGGAAATGGCTCTTCTTCGGTTTCGACAATCTTAAAGACCGCCGCTATCAGGGATGGATGTACGGAGCAGGTATCGCTTACGGTTACTCCTGGGTGCTCAACAAGCACTGGAACCTTGAGGCAGAGATCGGAGGCGGATGGATTCGCACCAAGAGTGATGTTTATCCCTGCGCCAACTGCGGCTCAAAACTTGAAGAGGGTCTCGTAAAAAATCATTTCGGACTCACAAAAGCAGCCCTTAATATCGTATATCTATTCTAATATATAGTCGCCCAAGATGAAAACAGCAATTATTACCGCTATCTCTGCTCTGACTTTCGGATCAGCTTTCGCTTCCGCTGCTGACTCTAAGGTGGCTATGGCTGCCCCGACAATGGGAGTCTCCAATTTCGACCTCAAGAAGGATGGCTCTCGCCTCCTACTTAATATGACTCTCGATGCCAACAAGCTCCGCATGAGCACCAACCGCGAGGTGGTTTACACTCCGATGGTGGTTAACGGCAACGATACTCTTCGCCTCCGCCCTTTCTCTGTGGCTGGCAAAAACAGATATTACTCTCACCTTCGCGGTGATAATAATACTAAAGAGCCGGTGGCTTATCGCTCCGGTCAGATAAAAGAACCTATCCANTACTCTTACGAGATCCCTTANGAGGATTGGATGGAATCAGCTAAGATCGAAGTCGCTTGCACCGAAACCGGCTGCTGCGGAAAAAGCAAGGGAACAACCAACGTTCCTATCGCCCAGATCGATCTGACGCCGAAGAATTTCGAACCGACCCTCGTCTATGTCACTCCCGCCGCGGAGGCTGTCAAAGAGAGATCTATCTCCGCCAAGGCATACGTAGACTTCCCCGTAAATAAAACCGAGATCTATCCTGACTATCGCCGCAACCCGGTGGAGCTCAAGAAGATCCTCGCTACAATAGACTCCGTCCGCGCTGACAAGAACCTTACCTTCAAGAGCATCCATATCAAAGGTTTCGCTTCTCCCGAAGGTGCCTACGCCACTAACGAGCGTCTTGCTAAAGGACGTACTCAGACATTGGCTGATTATGTGCGCAACCTTTACAAATTCAACCGCGACGTCATCACCACCTCCTACACTCCGGAGGACTGGGCGGGACTCGAGGAATATGTGAAGAGCGAGGCAGGTCACCGCACGCTTACAAATGCAGACGCAGTGCTCGCACTGATCACCGACCCTGCATATCGCTACAAGGACGACCAGCGTGAGCAGCTCCTCAAGACACGCTTCCCGCAGGACTATCAGTACCTTCTGGCTAACGTCTATCCCGGACTCCGCCATTCGGATTATGCTGTGAATTTCATCGTCCGCACTTACACCGAGCCGCAGGAGATCATCGACATGATGCACTCCGCTCCTCAGAACCTCTCGCTCAATGAGCTCTATGTGGCTGCAAAGAGTGTTGAGCCCGGTAGCCCGATATATAACGAGGCTTTCGACATCGCCGCCAAGATGTATCCTAATGATCCGGTGGCAAATCTCAATGCCGGATGCGCGGCACTCCAGCGCAACGACCTCGCTTCCGCAGCGAAGTATCTCGCAAAGGCGGGCGACTCAAAGGANGCGCAGTATGCAAGAGCGATGCTCGCCGCNACGGAGAAAGATTACGCAAAGGCAGTGCCGATGCTCAAAGCGTTAGGAAACATGCCCGAAGCGCAGGATGCCTTGAAACAGATNGACAAGATCGAAGAGGCTAAGGGAATGATCTTCAAAGTGATTTCCGACAAGATCTAAAAAACGAAACACACTCTCCTCGGCTCAGCCCCTCCTCCGGGAGGGGAAGGGTAAAGGAAAAGAAAAATAAACAAACAAAAAAATAAAACTTAAACAATTAACTTTTAACTAAGAAGCTCTAACATGAAAAAGATTTATGGTATTGCAGCTCTTACCGCTGCCATGACTCTCGCAAGCTGCTCTAACGACAACGAGCCTAACATTGTCAATCCNGGCGCAACTGAGAAAGCCTACATCAACGTATCTCTCGTAGGTGCTGACGGCACAACTCGTGCTGATGAGTTCACTCAGGATGCTGCTGTAAAAGGCAATGAGGCAAAGGTTGANCACGTNCAGTTCTTCGCTTTCAANGGTNANAACTANATCGGTAAGTCAGNTCNGATNACAAACTTCGTATTCTCTGCAGGCGATGACAATGTTGATAAGAAATCAAACCGCGTAATCGAGATTGAGAAGTCAGCTGTTGGCAANAACGAAATNACAGACATCATCTGTGTTGTAAACGGTGAGAATTTCGCTCCCGCAGCTAATTCTACAGTTGCTGACTTCCGTTTTCAGCTCGATAAGTACAATCAGAATGGTGACTACTTCGTAATGTCAAACTCTGCTTACGGTACAGGTAACTATACTACAAGCTTCGCAGGAAAGGTATATTCTTCTATGCTAGAGGCTGAAGGAGCACCTGCAACTGATATCTATGTAGAGCGTGTAGCTGCTCGTCTTGATATTACAAAGGGTGAGAACTGGCCTAAAGAGGCTTTCGCTTCTGGTGCAAAGGTTGGTGGCAAGGATGTAATGGTAACTATCACAGCTGTAGATGTTCTCAGAAATCCTAACGCTGCATACCTCATCAAGAACATTGATGATATCACTGAGACTTGGTCTTGGGATGATTCAGCAAACTTCCGCTCACACTGGGCAGCTTGGAAAACCGATAAAACTCCTGAAATCCCCCATATCGGCTACTCAAGCGTAGCAAACAAGGATTTCCAGTATCTTTACGAGAATGTATCTGCTGAAAAGGAAAATCAGACTCATGTATTGGTAACTGCCGAGTACACTGTTGCTGGTGAGAAGGTTGAGGTATTCCGTTCAGAGAATACAGGCGACTACGTCGTAGAGGAGGGTGCTAAGAAGCTTGTTGCTAACTACCTTCAGAATGAGGGCTACCAGTGGAAGAAGGTTGAGACAGTTGACGATCAGCAGAAAACTACTACTGCGTCAGTTGATGTTGATGATATCGTAATCGTAGAAAGCGGCGCTGCTAACGTAGACTGGGAGGGTGTTGCTAAGATCAACGCTAAAGATGACTTCAAGCTCTTCAAAGGCGAAACTGAGACTACAGTAGAGGCTGTTAACGCTGAAATGAATGCTGCAGACTCCAAGAAATACAAGTTCTACAAGTGGGGTGGTAATAAGACTTACTACTACTGCGCAATCGCTCCTAAGGATCAGGGCAACGGTAAAGCAGGTGTAATCCGTAACCACGTATACAGCGTATCTCTCGATGAGATCCAGGGTCTTGGTAATCCTCTCTTCAATCCTGAGAACGACCTCAAGATCAAGGANATNCCCGANATCACAGTTGATGACTCTAAGTGGTACCTCAACGCTACNATCAACATCCTCAAGTGGAAGGTTTACTCTCAGGGCATGAGCTTCGGTAAGTAATCCAAGCAATCCGAATAAGAATTTCTAATTCGAAATCCAAATAAGAAGCCGCCGCAGGCGATCAGCCTACGGCGGCTTTTTCAAAAAAATCAAGTCTTTGTCTCATTCCATTATCAGGAATCGAATAAAGACAAAAAAACAAGGTCTTAACAGACCGACAGGGCGACAACGGCTGACCCCGTTCTCGCTCACCAAAAAAAATGAAACGATGGGCGGACGTCCCGAAGCGTCCGGAGAGCACCCTTGTTTTTATTGAAATAAACGGGTTATGGCGCGGGTAGAGTCCCTATTTCGATCCCAAACCCAAACTTTCTTTCAACAATGTGCTCCTGATGCATGGGATGATGCCGCAGAGTTGTGAACTTTTTCAATACTCGTTTGTTATACAAGCAAACAGCCTTGAAATCGTTTATAACTCAGCTCTCTCAGCCTCAGGTCTTTTTCTTTTTTATCCATGCTCTCGGATAAAGGAATAAGAAATCAGGCGCCCGGGAGGGTCAGAGATGTGAGTTTGAAAATTTTTATAGAAACCAACTTTTTGAATTATAACTTAACTCGCTGATACATGATGTTTACCGTAAAGAATTACCTTAACTTAACGGCTCTCTGTGCCATGATGGGCGCAGCTTCGTTGCTTTCCTCCTGCGACAGCAACGTAATCTATGAGGATCTCGCCCCCTGTGAGAACCGACACGCGATCAGATTCCAGTGGAACCGTAACATGCTCCAGGCAGACGCTTTTGCCGGAAATGTCAAATCCGTTGCCGTTTATGGCTTCGATGAGAACGGTGTGCTTGCTTTCGAACTTTCCCAGAGCGGCGACGCCCTCGCGCAGCAGGGTTATACTCTCCCCCTCGACAGCATCCAGCCCGGTGTCTACTCCGTCGTGGCATGGTGTGGTCTTGACAACTCCGCAGATGAAGATGTAGCGACAAGAGGCGAGTCTTTCCATGTCTCCGCTACAGAGATAGGGAAGACAACCGTTCAGGAGCTCCGCTGCCGTATGGAGCGCGAGATAGAGAACGGAATCCACTACTCCCGCGAACAGCTCTACGACCTTTATCACGGCACAGCTTACGGTATCGAGATCTATCCCAAGACCTCCGAAAACACAGGCGACCATGTNTATACNATNAATCTTACAAAAGATACAAATAACGTCCGCGTGATGCTCCANCAGATGGGCAACGACGTGAATGTNCAGGATTTCTCTTTCTGTATCGAGGAGGCTAACGGCACCCTCTCTTCCGATAACGAGCTTCTCAACGANGATGAGGTGATCAATTACGAGCCTTTCCATACAGAGAACGGCGTGGCGCAGACCACTCCCGGCGGCACTCGNGCCGGCGATCCGATCAGCTCCGTAGGCGTGGCTATGGCGGAGATGAAGATGAGCCGCCTTATGGCTGACAAGCAGTCGGTGCTCACCATCAGAAACAGCGACGGCTCTCGCGTGCTCCAGATTCCGATGACCGATTACGCTCTCCTCGGTCGCTCACATGANGCTGACTGGATGACTGATCAGGAGTATCTCGACTGTCAGGACAGCTACAAACTGATGTTCTTCCTCGACTCTAACGGCAGCTGGATCAGCTCTACCATCAATATCCAGGGCTGGACGATTTNNAAGCAGGATTCCGAATTCGGAAAGTAATTTAATCTCCCCTCAAATTTTACTGAAACAATGAAACTGAAACACTTTTCCCTCATATTCCTGCTTACGCTTCTCTTGCCCGCCTGCAAGAGCGACGAGCCGGCGATCGAGGAGAAGCCTGTGGAGAAGACTTATGTCAAATTCTCCATAGTTCTCTCTCAGGAGAATCCCGGAGCTCGCATTACGCGCGCCGGCGACGTGGCAGACCCCAATCATCCCCAACCCGACAATGGCAAAGATGAGGAGTGGGGCACAGATCACCCCGAGGGCGGAAACCACTACGAAGAAATTGGCACGGTTTTTGATAATACTATCAAGAGCATTACTCCGGTGCTCTATTCAGTCAGCGGCAACAAGGTGATCACCTCAATCCTTGCCGGAACGATGGATAATTCTACATTCAAAGAGGATAAGGATGAAAATGGAATCACCCAGAANGTGACCTTCACCGGAGAGCTGAATACCTGGCTCACAAAGCAGGATCTTCTCGAAGGCAAATATCGCCTCGCAGTGTATGTCAATGCTACCAGTGATGAAATCTANCAGAGCATCAATCCCCAGAGCCCGATCTCTACCCCCTTCTACCTTCACGGTCAGCAGGGCGAGAAGATAAAGGTGAATGGCAAAGAGGTGGAATTCAAGGCTATCCCGATGTATGGCGTCGGAGAAGTCAGCTTCGCGGAGACTATGAAGAATCAAGATTCTGCCAACGCCTCGCTGGAGAATCCCATCGCTCTCAAGGGTACGGATGGCANCGAGCTCTCTATCCCCGTGCTCCGCTCGATGGCGAAGATCCGCGTGAAAGTGGATCAGGAGAAGCTNAAGGATAGAAACGTCGAGATTCAGTCNCTNTCTATCTCCCGACATGCTACGGCAGGATATGTCGTTCCCCGTGGCTGGAACACTACCTCAAGCGTGGCTTCGCTCACTACCTACAGCTCTTTCAATCCCAACACCGACCTNAAATATCGNGAAGAGGGATGCACACACACTTCCAAGGATGAGACCAAGAAATCAATCCGAATCTATCTCCCCGAGACNCTCAACTGCAANAACGACGGCAATGAGGAGTCCGANCCGATAGANATGACTATCCGTTACACTCTCGATGGAGATGGNAATGANGTGAAGGAGCATAAGTTCTACCTCACNGANGGCGCTTTCGACAGCTCNAATACTGCNAAGCATTGGGATATCTTCCGTAACACNGTCTACGACTTCATCATCGAAGGCGTGGAGGCAGCTTCCGGAAACCTTAACTTCAATGTCAGCATCAAGCCTTGGGAGGATGTGAAGATGCCGGAGATCGAATATTGATTATTAACCCTCGAGATAAGAAAAGACACCAACCAACTTAACTAACACGACAGTAGAAAATGACTAAAAAATTATCTATCATATCGCTGCTCTCTTTTCTGATGCTCTTCATCCCGAGCTGCGCCGACGATGTGTTCCACATCGGTCCGAACGGCGAGGAGGAAGAGGGTTTGCGCATAGCCGTCCCCAATGTGGCGGCTACCCGTTCCGATATTACGGAGGGGGAGGGTATGATCTCCTCTCTCATCCTCTACGCTTACGAAGTGGAGAAGAAAACCATGACTCCGGTGGATCTCTCCGCCCAGCATAACGTGGTGAGCCAGAATCCNNAATATACCACTTATANGCTTGATGACTTCAAGAATGGTAAATATCAGTTCTACCTCGTGGCTAATATCAATCTTGAGGGTAAGGACACCGGTAATCCCGATAAGCTCAAGGCTTCTACCATCGANTATACGAGCGACATGCTCCAGGGTCCNAAAGGATCGCAGTATAATGGTCTCCCGATGAGCGCCGATCATTCGGCGATGTTCACGAAGAATGGGGGTGTGGATACTCCGCTTCCCGCCGACGGCTTCGAGATCAAGGGCGGCGCCACTCTCTATGCCGACCTCGAGTTCTGNCTCGCAAAGGTGACTCTCAAAGTCGAGAATAATGTAGGCGATTATATCAAGCCCGAGTCTATCTCGGTGGATAAATATGCGGAAGGCTTCCCCGTCCTTACTACTTACACCTCTTCAGATAAATTCCCGGTAGGGAGCAATCCTCTCTCTGTCAGCTTTACAAAATATACGGAGGATGAGAAGGAATATACTTTCTACGTTCCCGAAACAAAATATTCAGACGCTCAGCCCGTAGTCACTGTCAATGTGGAGGGCGACAAGGAGGTAAGCTTCAATCTCGGCGAGGAGGGCAANGAGGGATACCAGGTGGACCGCGCGAAGAATTACGACTATGTGCTCACCACCAAGGGCGATCTCACTCTTCAGGTTAAGGAGTGGACACTCCACGAACTCGTGGCAGAGATCAACGCTCCTTTCGAGCTCGTGCTCGACCTCCCCGGCTCACGCATGGCGCCGATGGCTTCCGGAGAGAAATATGAGATCCCTTACCGCTCCGANGCGGAGTCGGTCACTGTCGTNTCTCCCAAATATACCGTGCAGAACGGTACGAATGCAGGNAAGCAGGTAGACTTCTACCTCTCTACTATCGAGGCTGACAAGATCATCGTATGGCTTAACAGCGAGGTGCCTCTGAGCGAAATCCAGAAAATAGAGCAGGAGGCTAACAAAGCAGGCGCCACTCCCGAGGAGAAGAGAAAACTCGACGAACTCCTTCATTTCCATGTGAAAGCCAACAATCTTCTCAAGCGTGTGGATGTAGACGGTATCCGTCTTAACCCCGTCTTCGAAGTGGATCCTCAGCAGATCATCGTCGACCTTCGCGAGCTTATCGGCGGCGGTCATGACTCTGCCAACTATCAGATCACATATTCTGCCAACTTCGGCAAGATCACTGCCGACTGGAGCACTGCAAAATGGATGGTAGGCAGCAGCGAGTATAACGGCTCTACTGATGTCTTCAATCTCGAGTCAAGCTCTTCCGACTTCGGACGCGATTATCTTACTTTCAGTCGTATCCAGAGCGGTAATATCTTCTACGAGAAGCGCAAGACCCTCACGGTGACCTATAAGGTATCTCCTGATGCCAACGACCCGAACGATCAGGCATTCTATCAGGAATATGTCGATAACGGCGGTGAGGTNGAGAAGAAAGTGATAATCTACATTATCCCCTTCACCTCTACCTACACTATCCATTTCAAGGCGGAAGATACCGGCTGGGACGCACCTCATATCTATGTGTATCAGTGTCTCGAGGTGCCTCAGGATCATCCTAACCAGGCAATCGCCGGCAAGACAGTGGGAGCGACCACTACAGAGGCGGCTCTGCAGTATTGCTTCACTTCCGGCTTCGCATTCCGCGGCTGGAAGGGAATGGGCGGACCCGACTGTAACGCTCTTGATAAAGGCAACGGCTATAGAGATGAGAGCGGTTTCGTATTATTTACAGGCGATAGCTACCAGCCGCTTGAGTTTGTAGCGAACGGTAAGCTTCACACCGACCGCTTCATGTGGTATAACTTCAACGAGGCGCATTACGCCAACCTTGTGGACAGTCATCAGGCGGGCGTGCACTGCACCGGCGGCGGACAGTGTAATGTCAGCTTCAATCCCGTTCATGATGATGCCAATACCGAGACCAAGCTCTGGCCCGGCGTGATCATGGAGAAAGAGGAGAACGGATGGTGGAAATATGAGCTGTCAGGTGTGGCAGAGCCGGGTAAGACCCTTATCATGTGGGCGAATTCCCATAACGGTAGCGGTGTGAGCCGTTTCCCCGGAAACTCCAAGCCCGGTGTGCCTCTCTTCAACTACGACTCTAAGGAGGGATGGTTCCTCCTCAAGTCAGGAGGTGGCGGAGATGATGCTGACGATTATGTCAACAACCGTTTCTACTCCTATAATCCCGACAACGGCGTGCAGGAGGAAGAACGCGTCACTCTCCGCTTCTACTGGAACTGGAAAGACTACTCTCCCTACAACGGTATAAACTTCTACGGCGACTGGAATTCCGGTAACCTCGAGTATAAAGCCGGTACAGGTACGGTATCTGCCGGTGACGGTTTCTTCGGAAATGATAACGGACACCGTTATTATCAGGTTTCTTTCGACGCGAATAAAGTGCCTAAGAAACTTTCATGTGCCCTTCAATATACCAACGGTACTTACTTCCCTGTAGAAGTAGCCAAGATGCCTTCAGTCTTCACGGCAGATGGCGATATTATCAAGGTGGTGACCCTTACTTATAACGACGGCGCAACTGCCGGNNCAGGTTACTGGGTTACCGGTGATATAGATTATTCTGCTCCCGAAGGAAGCTTAGGTGGCGGCGGAGATGCTGATGATTTCGACGGTATCACAGTCTATGTCGACAATCCGGCGGCTTATAACCTTGTTTATAGCGGCAATCATCCCAACTGTCATCATTGGACTGTAGGGGGCACCTCAACCGTATGGCCGGGTGAAGAAATGACAGAAGTTGACGGCTCGGATGGAAAGAAGTACAAAGTCATCAATATAGGTNGCCATAATAAGATTATCTTTAACGGTTCTGGCGATCAGACCGACAACTTGGATTNTAAGTACGGTTATCTCCACAATNATNANGGAGGAACAGATACCAAGGTGAGATTTGCTAAAAAGACTACCTTCTCCACCCGCGTGGCAACCCGAGTAAGAACAATAAGAAAACGATAAATTGCAAATCGCTTCTTCCCCTCTCCGGAGGGGGAGAGGCAACCCCAAAATAATGACTCAAACCATGATCAATAAGCTAACCATATACTTCGCGATTTTCTTCGCTTTCCTATTCGCCGGTTGCGCTGACGACAACTGGCTCCTGGATCACGAGGGCGATGTGCCTGACAGAGACTATACCGAGATCTCTCTCGCTCTCTCTGACATGCCCAGCATCGCTACACGCGCCAATAACGCTTACGCCCTCAACGCTCAGCAGATCGAGGACGTCACTGTCTTCATCTTCCGCGCCGACGCTTCCGAAATGGATGACAACGAGCTCCTGCAGGTGGAGAAATACTCCGGCAACAAGACTGACCTTACCATCAAATATAATGACNATGTGAAGAATTATTTCCGTAGCGGNAAGACTACGGCTAATGTCTTTGCAGTTGTCAATCTTGGCGCCAATAATGTCTCNGCTTCCTCTATCAATACCATCGGCGATCTGAAGGCGTTGAAAGATTCGAAGTCGGCTTCTGATCTTCCTACACGCGAAACAGTCATTATGGCGGGCTCCGCAGGCGATTCAGGCAATAACGCCACTCCCACTGCCGCTGCCGTGACTAAGGGCGACCTCAACCGAGGCATCACTATCCCTCTCTATCGCAACCTGGCGCGCGCTTTCGTTTACGTTGATGGAAATTCGGAGGCTTCAAAGACTTTCGAGCTTTTAGAATATAATGTCTGGAACGGCGCCCCGACAGCTTATGCTGCCTCAGGTCTCTTCCAGAATGCAGATAACACAAATGTGAAGACCACCTTCCCCCAGGTCTTCAATAAGGGACTGGCACAGGAGCCTAACGGTTCGCTGACCGCTCCCAACTATGTATACGCATATCCCCAGAGCGAGTGTAATTCGCTCCATGACCCCTCCTCCGATAATCGTGCTTTCATGATCGTCAAGGGTANCTATAACGGCAAGGAGACTTTTTACCGTATAGACTTCCGCACTGCCTCCAAGGAGCAGAGCGATGTCGAGGGCGAGGCAATGAATTTTGACTATTTCCTCCTCCAGCCCAACCATGAGTATCAGGTGAAGATCGTGAAAGTGAAGCGCGAGGGTTACTCTTCTGCGGAGGAGGCTGCGCGTCATCCTCAGACCGACTTCATCGTGGCAGAGATTCATGACCATGTGCCCGCTGTCCTCTCCATGACTTCCGACGGCGTGCGCGAGCTTGGTGTGGCTTCCTCTTTCGTTTCTGATGATAACGCAGTGGATGGAGCATTCACCATGCGCCTCTTCTCAAAAGTGTCTGACACGGAATATCCCGAGCTTTTCAGCGATCTTGATGCCTCAATCTATGACAACAACAAAGGCTTCACCATCGAGGTGATCGAGGGTAAGGAGTGGCTGAAGCTCGATAACCTTATCGAGGCTGGCGATGAGTCAATCAATGAGCCCGGCGACAGCCACGCTCCCCAGGGAGGTAAGGTCTACAAGGTCGGCATGAAGTTTGCCAGCTCATTCGCGATGGGTGTGCAGACNGGTAGAATACGCGTCAGCTGGCGCGGTCTCTCTCGCGAGGTGCGCGTGGTATGGAACAATACCTTCGATGTGTCTGAGCTCGTGGCTGACTCAAGACTTTCAATCTTCCCTCTCGAAGGCCCCGAAGGAACGAATCCCACAGGTAAAGCAGGCGATATCTATGATTACTTCGGCTGGCTGAAGGGCGCGCAGACCAAGGAACCCTTCACTGATCACAGAAAGAATGTATTCGGTCTGGAGGGATCCAATAATATCGGAAATGGTCAGGATAATGACATGTCCATGGAGGTTCGTAACGAGGGTATCCATCTTCCCCTTGCTTACGGCGGAAAAGATAGCCGCTGGGTATATAAATATTTCCTCACTTTCGATGTCAACAAATTAGCTCAGAAACTTGGAATCAATCAGTTGCACACTGTTGATTTCCGTTTCGAACTCGAGGGCGACGGTATGAAATATGAGTCGATTCTCAACGGATCAAAGTTTAATGACAGGGGTAATGGTCTGCGTGAGCTGGTGATTGATGTAGAGTGTGGCAAACTTGGCACAGAATACTACACCGGTAAGCTNATTATCTCCATCAATGGCGAAGACCTTCCCGGTATTGATGTTTACCACACCGGTTTCTTCCATCTCGTGGCTCCCAGAGGCACGACTGGCTCACCCATCTCTCATGCCGTAACCAACAAGAATCAATATCCCGATGCAGGATGGTATTATTATGAGGTGCGCTCCTTCGGCGACCGTCTCTGGCTCGACCGCAATATCATGGCGAAGGGTTCAGGTATGGAGATCCAGAACACATCGGGCCAGTCAATCGTGAGCAACCGTGCTGTGCCTTTCAATCCTAATGCCGCCGGCGGTTACTTCAAACCGGCTAAGTGGGTGGAAAAGGGTAACGTTGAGGAGAATATCTATTCCGAGCTTTGTCCTCCCGGATTCCGCATCCCGACCACAAACGAGTGGGATATCATCCGTAACTCATCAGCNTTCGTGACTACTCAGGCTACTGCCGGCGGATCTACTTTCTACCGCGCATATGTCAATGATATCTACGGCAATAAGATCTTCCTCCCCAAGGTAGGTTATCAGACCACAAGCGGACCGGATGGATATTCAGGTACACGCACCGGCGATTCACGCGCCGGATACTACTGGACCCGCTCCGAGGCACATGGCTTGGAGAAGGAGCAGATCGGTAACTGGCTTCAGGCTTTGATGCTCCAGGGAGAGTCAAATGTCTACATGAATGGCGAGGTCAGCAAGTATGGTATGCAGATCCGCGCTATCGATGACGCCGCTATCCAGAATAATACCGAGACATTCGGATTCAATGTGATCGGCGCGACACACGTCTACATCTACGACGCTACTGAGCCTTGGACAGCCGCTGATTTCTTGGATAAGACAGTGGTGGACGCAGCTAAGAACGGTCTGATGCCCTGGCCNGGTCAGGAGATCGGTAATGCCAAGACAATGCGCGCTGTGAAGCAGAACGGCAAATATATCAATCCCGAGGATAACGGTCGTGATGCCCGCGAGTTTACCTTCACCTACTCCGTGAATACCAAGAAGGAGAATCTCCGTTTCGTATTCGCATATGTGAAGAACGGCAAGATCATCGTCTTCTCCCGTGCGCGTCATGANGACGTCAACGGCACCGCGAAGTATGAGGGATGGCCGCTCAAGGGCTCATACAAATTCAGCATCGAGGATCCCACAGCCGAGATGGTGAAATACACAGCCGAGATCGGCGGTGAGGGAATCNATCCCGANCCGACCCCGCCCCCGACTAACAAGACCTTCCGCCTCTACTATCCGAAGACTGCTTCAAAGCTCTATGTATGGACTTCTTCAGGCTCTCATCATATCTTCATTGGTAATGATAATGCCGGTAGTATCAAGACTGGAGAAGAGGGTGACTGGTATTACAAGGATTTCCAGCAGGAGAATTATAATAGCGAGTCTCTCTCATGGACTGTCGGTACGGATAAGTCCGGTCTCGAGCCTCTCAACCAGTGGAAGGCGGTAGATGGCAAATACTGCGCATGGATCACCAACGACGCTCATGGAGTTGGCAAGCCTGACATGGGAGGCGAAGATCCTGATCCCGTTCCCTCGGATAAGATCTATAAGCTGCATGGCAACTTCGGCAACGGTTGGAATACTACCGATATGACCAAGAGCGGCAATGTCTGGACAGTGACAATCACTGCCGGAGATTCATCTGAATTCGGTATCAAGGAGCTTGGAGCGAATGAGAGCGTAAATGATGGTAATACTTGGATTGCAGGAGCTAATGGTTCAAATGTAAATATTGGAGGCTCTACAGCTTGTAAAGTAGGCGGTAGCAACTTCAAATTTACCGGCGCCGGCAAATACACCTTCGAGTTNGATCCCGCCGCCATGACCTTGAAAGTCACTAAGGTGGGAGGAGATGAGCCTACTCCTTCCAACAAGGTAGTCATCTATCTGGAAAATACTCCGGATAAGGATGGAGATGTAAGACTCCATATCTGGGGCGATGGAGATTATACCGCCTGGAATGAGGATCCGACAGGTATTTATTATAAGACAAGTGGTTATGGTCATAAGATCTATAAGTTTGAACTTGATTATGATGCAGCCAAAATGAAGAAAATGATAATGCGTATAGGCGGTTATCAGTCTGCAGATTATGAGGATCTTGAAAATGACCTCAAAGGCGGTAAGACCTTATATTATTATCTTGATGGAAATAATTTGAAGCTCTCCGGCAGAACCGCGCCTTAATTCTCTTCATGATTGGATTTAGCAGATAAGGCAAAAGCTGAAAGCTCAGCGATAGCTGAGAAGCAGCAGATAAAATAAGACTAAGATAAGCAAAGGAGCCGCGCAGTCAGAAGCGCGGCTCCTTTCTTTTTCCCTCTCCTTCCGCTTCTCCTTCTCCTTCCTCTTCATCCTCCTCCTTTTTTGCCTTTCTCTTCCTCCTCTTTCCTTGCTTTTTTCTCCTTCTGCTTCCGCTTCTCTCCTTCCTCTTCTCTAAGACTNCTTCGGCGCACCAGCGCCTCACACCGGAATCGGAAACCACTCCTGCACAAACCCCTAAGCCCCGCCTCCCTCTCCCTCCAAGCTCCGGCGGCAAGGCAGCCTCCCTCTTCCTCAAGGCTCCGGGCGGCAAGCCCGCTTCCCTTTCCCTCCAGGCAGGCAGCCTCCCGCCTCCCTCGGCTCCGGGCAGCAAGCCAGCTTCCCTTTCCCTCCAGGCGGCAAGCCAGCCTCCCGCCTCCCTCTCCCTCCAAGCAGCAAGCCAGCCTCCCTCTCCCTCCAAGCTCCAGGCGGCAAGCCAGCCTCCCTTTCCCTCCAGGCAGGCAGCCTCCCGCCTCCCTCTCCCTCCAAGCTCCACGCAGCAAGCTGGCCTCCCTTTCCCTCCAGGCTCCAGGCGGCAAGCCAGCCTCCCTCTTCCTCCAGGCTCCGGGCGGCAAGCTCCGGCTTTCGATAGCTTTGTTGCGATAATCTTGCCCATAGGAGTGGTTTCCGATTCCGGTGTGAGGCGCTGGTGCGCCGAAGGAGGAGAGAAGGAGGAGAGAAGGAGGAGAGAAGGAGGAGAGAAGGAGGAGAGNAGNAGGAGGGAANGAGGANAGAAGCAGGAGAGGAGGAGCAAGAGAGGAAGAGAGAGAAGGAAGAGAAGAAAAATCTGCGCCTCTCTATTGCAGCCCCCATGGAAAAAGCTTATCTTAGCAAGCAAAAAGCTGATGGAGAAAGGAGAGAAAAATGGCGCCCGGAAAGGAGAGGAGCATATAGCAGATAAAGGGGNAGAGCATGGCGCCCGGAAAGGGGAGGAGCATAGCGCTAATAAGATAGAGGAGCATAGCGCAAATAAAGGAGAGGAGAAGGGCAGCAAAAACAAGGGATATCCTAAGTCAGAGTTTGAATCCAAATATACAAGAAGAAAGAGGGATCATGATTATACCCAACCATGCACTTACCATATCATCCTGAAAAAAGCCCCGGATTGCAAGCCCTTCGGCAATGTAGCCGGCGATCCGAGAATAAGACCGGGGGAGATCGGTTGTGCCCGTATTGATAAGGGGCGACTGGGAAATGTGATTGAGAGGGAGATTTTTAAATGGCATGAATATTGTCCCTTCTTGAAGGTCTATCAGCATAAGGTGATGCCCGATCATGTGCATATCCTTGTCAGGGTCGTAGAGAAGACCGAGAAGAAGTTCGGGTTTTATGTAGGTCAGCTTAAAAAACGGATAAAGTTTAAATGGAATGAAAGAGAGAAGAGAGTTATGCCTCCTGTCTTCGAAGAGGATTTTACNGATAAGATAATCTATCCCTCCCGGAGTCTTGAGGAAATCATAACCTATATCCGTTATAATCCTCACCGGCTGGCGATAAGGAAATTCTATCCGGANTATTTCCGGAGGGTGAGAAANATCAGGATTGGTGAGGAGCTATGGCAAGCNTATGGGAATATCCTTCTTATCCGCAATCCTTTCAAGGAGGCGGTGATTGTTCATCGCAAGGATATGGCAGAGGGGAGGCTTNCGGCTATCATGGATTTTCATTTGGAAAATATTCGGGATGGGGGAGTGGCTGTTTCAGCTTTTATTGCGGAGGGAGAGAAGGCGATCAGGGATGCGATTTCGGGAGCNGGGGGAAGGATGATCCATCTGCAGTCGGAGCCATTTGGGGAGCGGTTCAAGCCGGAGCGGAGCCGTTTTGAGCTTTGCAGCGAAGGGCGCTTACTGATCTTGGCTCCCATGGAGCCTCTGAGGGATACTTCTCGCCGGGCGGAATGTTTGCATCTTAATCGGATTGCTGAGGAGATAGCTAAAGGGAATTATTCCTTCGGCGGATAGAGCGGTTCGCCCTCTTTCTTCGGCTTCCTCCTTTTTCTTCTGCCTCCTNCNTTCTNTTNTGCCTTTTCTCTTCTNTTNTGCTTNCTCTCTTCTGCTNTTTCTTTCGCTCCTAAGACTGCTTCGGCGCACCAGCGCCTCACACCGGAATCGGAAACCACTCCTGCCCCCTTCCTGCCNGCCNTCGGAGGATTCTCCCTTTCTTCTGCCTTTTCTCTTCTTTNTTGCTTTCTCTCTTCTGCTTTTTCTTTCGCTCCTAAGACTGCTTCGGCGCACCAGCGCCTCACACCGGAATCGGAAACCACTCCTGCCCTTTTCCTGCCGCCCCTCGGAGGATGCCTCTTCTTAATAGGGGCTATTGCTTTAATAAGGATCCTCTTCTTTGACAGGGCTATTGCTTTAATAAGGATCCTCTTCTTTGGCAGGGCGGTCGCTTTTTTATCAGGAGTGGTTTCCGGAGAGGTGTGAGGCGCTGGTGCGCCGAAGGGTAAGGATAATCTTGAAGCCCCTTCGGGGCGAGCANGAGCAAGCAGTCTGCGCCTGTGGCAAGCCCCTTCGGGGCGAGCGGGATCGAGCAAGAGCGGGCAAGCTCCGNCGGCGCTNAGGGGGCGGCATGAGAGCTCCCGNNAGCCCNAAAAAACGGGAAAAGAAAAAATCCGGATGGATATTTTTCTTTTTCCGTTTTTTTTGCTTATTTTAGCAAAAATTTAGCCTTAATACTTCTAAATTAACATAATAATGCGATTAAAATTAACCTATCTCCTGGCGCTCTGCGCTGCGATCCCTACTACCGTGGATGATCTCGGCTTTATTGCAAGCGCGGCGGCTGCTCCGGCTTTGTCGGCTTCTTCAAGCGCGGCTGCTCCGGCTTTGTCAGCTTCTGCAAGCATGGCTGCTCCGGCTTTCTCTGCCTTGTCGGCTTCTTCAAGCGCGGCTGCTTCCCAATCTGCTGAGCGGAAGAGCNCTGACACCGGCGTCAAGGGCGTCGTGGTCGATGCTAATACCGGCAAACCGATCGAGGATGCCAATATCCTGCTGCGCGACCAGCAGATCTTCGTCACTACTGCCGCCGATGGCTCTTTCTCTATCTCTAAGGCTGCTCCCGGAAAGGATATGCTTCAAATCATCGCTTTCGGTTATGAGGACCTCTATGTGGATATCGACCTCAATAACGGCATGATCCGCAATCTCGGGGAGCTCAAGATGAAGGAGTCGGCTTATGACGGCGCTTATCTCAATTCGGATGAGTTTATCTTCGATGAGGAGCAGCTCGCAGATGATGAGAGCATGACTCAGAATATCGGTACGATCCAGGGCGCGACAGATGATATCTTCTATCAGATGTCCAATTATAACTTCTCCGCCGTCTATTTCAAACAGCGCGGTCTCGACAATACCTGGAACACCGCCTATATCAACGGCATCGATTTCAACGANCCGATGCGCGGCTCTTTCAGCTACGGCTCTCTGGGCGGCATGACCTCTTCGGCTTTCCGCGCCAAGTCGGTGAGCCTGGGCTCCGAAGCTGCTGCTTACGGCATCGGCTCAATCGGCGGAAGCTCCAACAATACCACCTACGCATCAGAATATGCCCCCGGTTTCCGAGGCAATCTCAGCTATACCAACTCCAACTACATGCTCCGCGCCATGTTCCAGTACAATACAGGTCTGAACAAGCATGGCTGGGCTTTCTCCGCTTCAATCATCGGCAGATATGCTCCCGAGGGCGTGATAGAGGGAACATTCTATAACTCCTTCGGCTATGCCCTCTCGCTGCAGAAGGTATTCAACGACAAGCACTCGCTCAACCTCACCACATGGGGCGCTCCGACCGAGAGAGCTACTGCGGGAGTGTCAGTGCAGGAGGCTTANGACCTTGCCGGCACTAATCTCTATAATCCCTCATGGGGCTATTTCAACGGCAAGAAGCGCTCTGCGAGAGTGGTGAAGAGCTTTGACCCCGCCGCTACCCTCAACTGGATCTTCAAGCCGAAGCAGGGAACAATGCTCAACACCGCCTTCGGTTTCCGCCACAACGCATACGCGCAGAGCCGTCTGAACTATTACGGTCAGAACCCCGCTCCGGATTATTACAGCAAGCTCCCGAGCTACTGGCTTCCGACAGCCGACGAGGGAACGGAGGTATGGGATGCTCAGATGATGCAGTATGATATCGTCAGCGAGCTCTGGNGNAACAACGAGTCTATCCGCCAGATCGACTGGGATGCGATCTACCGCTCCAATATGCTCAACCGCGAGAACTTCGACCGCAACCCCGAATATGCAGGGCAGTCAAGCACCATCCTGGAGTATAACCACAGCAACGTGACACAGGTGATGCTCAATTCATATATCAACCATCGCCTTACCGACAACATGACCCTCCAGGGCGGCGTATCATTCAATTATGCCGACGCCCATTACTACAAGACAGTAGGGGATCTTCTCGGCGGAGAATTCTGGCGCGATGTGGATACTTACTCCGAGCGCGACTTCGGCGGCAACACCGACAAGCTCCAGAACGACATGCGCAATCCCAACCGTCTCGTGAAGGATGGCGATATCTTCGGCTATGACTACAACATCCGCCACATCACAGCCCGCGCATGGCTTCAGAACCAGATNGTGACCAAGCACTGGAATGTAAACTACGGCGGCGAGATCAATTATGTGCAGTTCGTGCGCCGAGGCAACATGCAGAACGGCCGCGCACCCGAGAACTCACTCGGACTTGGCGAGCGTCACAACTTCGACAACGCCTCAATCAAGGCAGGCGCCACTTACAAGCTCAACGGACGCAACTACTTCGTGGCACACGCCTCTTACGGCACACGCGCACCGCGCCCCTATGACTCATACGTATCTCCCCGCACGAAAGATGATGCAGTGCCCGGACTCAAGTCAGAGCGCTTCCTCTCCGGAGATATTTCATATGTATGGAATTACGCCCGCTTCCGCGGTAGCATCACAGGATATTACACCCATGTCTGGGATGCGATGAAGCACACCGGCTTCTACGACTACGACCTCAAGAGCTTCATGAACTATAACATCTCCGACCTCGAGACAGAATACAAGGGAATCGAGATCGGATTGGAATATAAGATCATGACAGGACTCTCCGTGAAGGCAGCCGCCAATTACAGCCGCTACCAGTATAAGAACAACCCGATGGGCGTGCGCAACTACGACAACGGATCGGAGGAGGATGTCTACCGTCAGGTATTCCTCAAGAACTACTTCATCGGCTGCGCTCCCCAGCAGGCATACAGCCTTGCGGCGAATTACAACATCAGCAACTGGTTCTTCGAGCTTAACGCCAATTATCTCTGCGACAACTACTACGACCTCTCCTTCGCACGCCACGAGGAGATGCCCGGTCTCTGGAAGGTATGTCAGAGCGAGGAGGAATATGACGCGCGTCGCCGCGAGATCATCCATCAGGACAAGCTCAAGAACGCGTTCATCATGAATCTCTCCATCGGCAAGCTTGTCTACACCAAATGGGGATCACTGAATTTCAACGTATCAGTCAATAACCTTCTCAACAACCGCAACATCCAGATGCGCGGCTGGCAGGATGGTAAGTTTGACTTCACCAATTATAACGTGAATAAATTCGCTAATAAAGTGGCATACGCACAGGGCATCCGTGTATTCGTGAATGTCGGCGTAAGATTCTAAAAAAGGAAAAGAAGATGAAAAGCATCATAAAGACATTAGTCATCTCGGCGCTCGCCCTCACGGGACTCAGCGCCTGCACGGGAGACCAGGCACTCCCGCCCATCAACAAGCCCGAGGGATTAGGGGAGGCGAAGCTCGGCAACGGCGCGTGGAACACCCCTATGGCGGCTTATCAGGCTGCTATCGGCACTATTCCCCACGATGATTACGGCTATGACATGTCGGAAGCGTGGGTGACAGGCTATATCGTAGGCTGGGTGAATGTGGATATCAGCAATTCAAACCTTGCTCTTGCCGCTGACTTCACAGTGCCCGCGAAGGTGGCGACAAACATCATGATAGCCTCCAGGCCCGACGAGACCGATCCCGCCTATATAGCCACAGTGCAGCTCCCCTCCGGTGAGATCAGAAACGCCCTCAACCTTCTCGACCATCCCGAGAACTTAGGATCGGAGGTGACCGTTTACGGCACGGTCGGCATCAAATATTGCGGAC
Source organism: Bacteroidales bacterium (assembly GCA_014800895.1). Lineage (GTDB taxonomy): Bacteria > Bacteroidota > Bacteroidia > Bacteroidales > Muribaculaceae > Lepagella. Next base: position 48,273 of record JAAVFG010000007.1, on the reverse strand, counting down.
AGTATGGAGTGCGCACCGTCACCGATTATCTCTGGGGCGAACATGGCAAGGAACCCGACCCCAACATGGTGATCCCCGCCGGAGCCCGCGAGGTAGTGAAATGGGATTTCACTAAAGGCTTGAACGGAGTGACATTTGATCAGGGTGAGCCTTCACAGGCAAACTTTGAGACCTGGAAATATAGCAGCCAGTATGGACTTGTGGCTACCGGCGGCAAGACACCGGCAGTGACCAGCGACGCTATGGGCNNTNACTNCCGACAATCGACCTCACCGCCTACANCCAGCCGCGCNTGATGNTCCANCAGGCAGCCAACTTCTTCAACAATGCCGANAACTTCCGCCAGATGACATCAGTCATGGCAAGAGAGGNAAAAGAGGATGGCACCAGNGGNGAATGGAGCAGNGCTCGAACTTCCCTACACACCCTCCGGCTCCTCTTGGACCTTCNGCGACTCNGGCTATATCCCCTTGGATGACTTCGCAGGNAAGAAGATAGAGATCGGTTTCNNNTACACCTCCATCTCCANNCTCTCCGGCACATGGGAGATCGACAGNCTCACAATNNTNGGNGTNANAAAGAAANAAGNTNTCNCTNNTATNTANNCNNNNTANANGCAAGCAATGAAAATCAAGAATATAGCATTAGGACTCCTTGCCCTCGGGGGCTTGGCGTCCTGCCAGAACAGCTTTGACGATCCCGGGCTGACCGTCCCCGTGGCAAAGAATCAGGCAAACACCACTATCGCCGAATTCAAGGATATCTTCGCAGCGGAGGAGATGCAGCTCTGCCCGCTGAAAGATTCCCTCACCAATACCCCCTATATCATCAAGGGGCGTGTGATCTCCTCCGATGCCACAGGTAATATCTATCAGACCCTCTGCATCCAGGATGAGACCTCGGCGATGACTTTCGCCGTGCGCACGGCAGGTCTCTACGACTATTATCACGTAGGGCAGGAGATAGTGGTAGACCTCACCAATCTCTGGGTCGGAAAGTATAACTATCTCTTCCAGGCGGGTTGGCTCAATGAAGACAACTATGGCGAGCCCTCCATGGGTCGCGTGGACTTCAAGCTCTTCCAGACCCACGTGGAGCTTAACGGCAATCCGATCGAAGGGGTGAAATATGTCAATCCCGGTGCGGAATATCCCGCAAATGAGATGTATTGCATCGTTGAGGATATTGATAGGCTCCCATCAAGCCCCGGCAAGGATTTCTATGATCTGCAGGGTCAGCTTGTGGAATTCCGTAACGTATCTTTCGAGGGCGCCGGCGAACTGACCTACGCCCCTTATCAGGAATCAATCAACCGTTACATCAAGCAGGAGGGCAACAGCTCCAAGCTGACAGTGCGCACCTCCGGATATGCCACTTTCTATAACGATACCCTCCCCGAAGGGACAGGCACCATCCGCGGTATCCTCTCTTACTATGCCTCCGATCCCGGATATGCCACCACTGACGGCTCCGTAAATGGTTGGCAGCTCCTCATCCGCTCGCTCGACGATGTGGACTTCGACCAGAAGGGACAGAAAGATGATCCCTACAGCATCGAGGAGGCTATCGAGGCGCAGGATAAGGGCGTCAGCGGCTGGGTGAAAGGTGTGATCGTCGGATCAGTGAAGGCAGGCGTCAACGCTGTCTCCTCTATGGATGATATCGCCTTCGGAGCAGAAGCCGAGCTTGACAATAACCTTGTGATAGCAGCTGAGGAGACAGTCACTGACTGGACACAATGCATGGTGGTGGCGCTTCCTCAGGGCTCCGCACTCCGTCAGTATGGTAATCTTCTCGATAATCCCGCAGTGTTGGGCAAGGAGATAATCGTGGAGGGCGAACTGACCTCTTATCTCGGACTCAGCGGCGTAGTCGGCAGCGGCGAGGAGGATACCTTCGAGATCGACGGCGTGGAACTGACACCCGCGCCCGGTCCCTCATTAGGGAAGGGAGACGGTACGGAAGCCAATCCTTATGACATCACCGCTATTCAGCTCAGCGATGCCTCAAGAGATGGTGATATCGTATGGGTAGAGGGATATATCGCCGGCTATGTGCCCGATATGACATGGGACGGCGCAATCTTCTCCACAGAGGCTACTGCAGGCTCTACCAACTATACCAACGGCACGAACACGATCCTCTCCTCCGTCCTTCCCGGCGAGTCAACGCTTGCCACCTCCATCCCCGTCGGCTTGAAGAATGAGGGCGATGTGCGCTCCACTTTGGCAGTAGGTAAGAATCCCTCAATCTTCGGCAAGAAGGTGAAGGTAAAAGGTGAGTTGGCGAAATATTTCGGACAGCGCGGCATCAAGAATGTCACCGAATATAAGATAATGGATTCCGGAGAGCCGACACCGACACCGACACCGACACCGACACCGGGACCGACAGTAGGAAAGGGAGATGGAACAGAGGCTAATCCCTACAATATCACTGCTATTCAGCAGAGCGATGCCTCAAAAGATGGCGATCTTGTATGGGTAGAGGGATATATCGCCGGATATGTGCCCGACATGACATGGGACGGCGCAATCTTCTCCACAGAGGCTACTGCAGGCTCTACCAATTATACCAACGGCACGAACACGATCCTCTCCTCCGTGGCGCCCGGCGAGTCAACGCTTGCCACCTCCATACCGGTCGGCTTGAAGAATACGGGCGATGTCCGCACTACCTTGGCGGTAGGAAAGAATCCCGCAATCTTCGGCAAGAAGGTGAAGGTAAAAGGTGAGTTGGCAAAATACTTCGGACAGCGCGGCATCAAGAATGTCACCGAATATAAGATAATGGATTAAATCCGGAAGGCAAAAGCCGCGGAGCGGTAAGAATAGACCGGATGGCAAAGCCGCGGAGCGGTAAAAATAGACCGGAAGGCAAAAGCCGCGGAGCGGCGAGTCCTTGTTTAACCGGGGGTGAGGCGGAACGCCGAGCCCCCGGTTTTTTTATTGCGCGAAACAGCGGCCGCGGAGCGGTCGGTCTTTATTACCATTAGCTCAGGTAAGAAAGACTGACCGCTCCGCGGCCAAGTAGACCCACCAAATGGAAAACCCCCGGCTGCGGCGTTCCGCCTTACCGGGGGCTAAACAAGGACCGACCGCTCCGCGGCCATCATAATATTCCTATTCAAGGACCGACCGCTCTGCCGACAGCGTAAGATTCTCCTCTATCAGATAGCAGACTTATCGACTATCAGATAGCAGACTTATCCACGTCCGAATAGGGGGCGTCAAGGTCAAGAGCGTCGGTGGAGGCGCGCACCTCGAGCTGGCGCTTGAGATCACTCTTCACTTTCTCAAACTCTACATGCGTAAGCTCGGGATATTCCTCCGCATGATCGCTCTCCGCGAGAGTCACGCTGTCGTAGAAATTGATCGGTTCGCCGGCAAATTCGTGGGAGATATAGCTCTTCAACTCCTCCTCGTATTTCTTGAGATCCGCACCACTGACACGGTATTTGCGTGTATCGCCCATGCTGACGATATAAGTTTTGTTGTCTTCCATAATATTTTCGTTTTATAATTTCTATCTGATTTTCTAACGCTGACGATTGAAAAAAGGTTTGAATGATATACGTTATCTGACAGAGAGATACATGGCGCGTCCTTACGGATAGGGAGGAAGATAAATTTTTTTGTATATTTGTATCATAAAAACCAATTCCATATGAAACGATTCCTATTTATTGCTTCTATAAGCCTTTATCTCGCCGTAGCGGCGGGTGCTCCGCGTGCCGACTATTATCAGGATATGAACGGCAAGAGGACGGCGGCTCTCAAATCCGCCGCCAAGAAATGCGTGCAGAAACACACCACTCTCAATTATTCCGATCTGCCCAACTATTGGCAGTACTCCGACGTCTATCCGGAGTTCTACGAGGGGATGAAGAGATGGTGGGATATGTATTCCGACGCCATCTATCTTATCCGGGCGGGACAGACCGGGAAGCAGTCATTCTCCGCCAACAAGATGCAGCGCGAACATTCAGTGCCCAAATCATGGTGGAAGAAGGATGGGAGCGTGGAGTATACGCCGGCATATTCCGATATGTGGAACCTCTATCCCTCCGACGGCGCCGCCAATCAGGCAAAGCTCAATTATCCGCTCGGTCCGGTAGCTACGGCAAGATATAACAACGGGGTGACGAAGGTCGGCACCACCAAGACCGGCTACGGGGGAGGCGCTGCCTATGTCTTCGAACCCGGCGATGAATATAAGGGAGATTTCGCCAGAGCATTCTTCTATATGGCGACGGTATATGACGATATCAACTGGGTGGTCAATTATATGTTCCAGCCCAATGATTACCCCACGCTCCGCGACTGGGCGGTCGACATGCTGCTCGACTGGACGCGTCAAGACCCCGTGAGTCAGAAGGAGATCGACCGAAACAATGCCGTGGAGATATATCAGGGCAACCGTAATCCCTTCATCGACTTCCCGGAATTGGCGGAATATATATGGGGCAGCCGCACGACGGAGACCTTCTATCTAAGCGATCAGCCGGAGGTAGATCCCACGCCTCCCGTGTCGGGCGATCCCGAACTTACGCAGCCTGTCAACGGGGAGGCACTCGACTTCGGAACGATAGCCGTGGGGGAGACCGTGAAGCGCTCATTGCAGATATCGGGCAGCAATCTGAGTCAGGCTCTATCCGTAAGGATAGTGACGAGCGGGGAGAGCAAGGGATTGTTCAAAACGGATATCACCTCCATTCCGGCAGCCACCATCAATACTCACGGAGGCTATCTCCTCTCTATCGACTACACGCCGACGGCGGTAGGGGAGCATGAGGGGAAAGTGACGCTCTACGACGGCGGACTGGATGCGAGCATAGCCGTGAGTCTGCGTGGCGAGGCACAGGCGCGTCCCGTGATGGGTGTGGTCAGGGCGTTGCCGCCGGTGGATGTGACTCCTACCGGTTACACTGCCTGCTGGGAGGAGGCTCCCGGCATAGCGGATTATTATATATTGACGAGAGTAAGGATAGTGGACGGCGAAGAGGAGGTGGATACCTACGAGACGGGGGAATTGAGCTATACGATCACGGACCGCGCTGTGGATGCCGGGGAGAGTTATTATGTGCAGTATGCGCGCCTGGGATTGGTGTCGGAGCCGAGCAATGAGGTCTATATCTCTCCGGGATCGGGAGTGGAGGAGATAGAGGGGGCTTGGCCTGTGCGCATCCTCCTGCTTGATGGCGGCGTGATGGTGCGTACGGAGGGAGGCGCGACTCCTCTTACCATATATGATTATGCCGGCAGGGTGATAATGCGGTATGAGGCAGTGACCGACGGGATGGTGATACTCCTTCCCCCCGGCGTCTATGTCGTGACGGCAGAGGGAATGCGGACCAAAAAGATAATGCTGTAAAAAATACTCTAACTGTCAAAAAAAATCGTTATTTTTGTCAATTAATCCCATAAAGATGGAGTATAGATATGACTATCTCGTCATCGGCTCAGGTATTGCCGGGATGAGTTTTGCGCTTAAGACAGCGCGCGAAGGGGGGAAAGTGGCTTTGATTTGCAAAACCACCCTCGAAGAGGCTAACACCAACCTCGCCCAGGGAGGCGTGGCTTCAGTGACCGACCTTACCAAGGATGATTTCGACAAACATATTCAGGACACGATGATAGCCGGCGACTGGCTCAGCGACCCGGCGGCAGTGGAACAGGTGGTGCGCAACGCCCCCGACCAGATCCGCGAACTTATCAACTGGGGCGTCGACTTCGACAAGAAAGAGGATGGAGAGTTTGACCTTCACCGCGAAGGGGGACACAGCGAATTCCGTATCCTCCACCATGCCGACAACACCGGTGCCGAAATACAGCAGAGTCTCGTGCGCGCCGTGAAAGCCAATCCCAATATAGACCTTTTCGAGCATCATTTCGCCGTGGAGATCATCACACAGCATCATCTCGGCAAGATAGTGACACGCCGCACGCCTGATATCACCTGCTACGGCGCATATGTCCTCAATGAGGAGACCGGAACGGTAGATACCTTCCTGGCAAAAGTGACAGTGATGGCAACCGGAGGCGCCGGAGCAGTCTATACCACCACCACCAATCCCCTTATCGCCACAGGCGACGGAATAGCGATGGTGTATCGCGCCAAAGGGACGGTAAAGGATATGGAATTCATACAGTTTCATCCCACGGCGCTATATCATCCCGGCGACCGTCCCAGCTTCCTCATCACGGAGGCGATGCGCGGCTACGGAGCCGTCCTGAAAAATCTCGACGGAGAGGAATTCATGCAGAAATATGACCCGCGCCTCTCACTGGCACCCCGCGATATCGTGGCGCGCGCCATAGACTCCGAGATGAAACTCCACGGACATGACCATGTCTACCTTGACGTGACTCACAAAGACCCCGAAGAGACAAAGAAGCACTTCCCGAATATCTATGAGAAATGTCTTTCGCTCGGTATTGACATCACAAAAGATATGATACCCGTCGCCCCCGCCGCCCATTATCTCTGCGGAGGAATAGCGACAGATCTCAACGGACGCAGCTCCATCGACCGCCTTTACGCTATCGGCGAATGTAGCCGCACAGGACTCCACGGAGGCAACCGCCTCGCCTCCAACTCCCTGATAGAGGCGGTGGTATATGCCGACACGGCAGCCAAGGATGCAATAGAGAGAGTGAAAGGGATAGAGCATCGTGAGGATGTGCCCCACTGGAATGATGAGGGGACGGCACACCCCGAGGAGATGGTGCTCATCACCCAGTCGGAGAAGGAGGTGAACCAGATAATGAGTTATTATGTTGGAATCGTAAGGAGCGACCTGCGGCTGAAGCGAGCCTGGAACCGTCTCGATATCCTTTATCAGGAGACGGAAGACCTCTTCAAGCGGAGCAAGCCGAGCCGCCAGCTCTGCGAATTGCGCAATATCATCAATGTCGGTTACCTCGTGATGCGGCAGGCGATGGAGCGCAAGGAGAGCCGCGGACTCCACTTTACCGTTGATTACCCCAAAAAGTAGGGATGCCGCGGGACAGTGGCAGCATAGCGATGACACGCCTTGTCAGATCCGAAACAGAATAGAAATGAAAAGAATACTTCCAATCATACTCGCCGCCGCGCTTATAGGAGGCACCGCCTTCGCCGATACCGAGAAAGGAAAGGAGAAGGAGAACCATGAGCTTGCGCTCAATCGCCAACTCGGCACATTCAACAGCATAGTGAAAGAGCTTGAGCTCAATTATGTGGATTCCCTCAAGCCCGAGGAGGGGATGCGTGCAGCCATTGAAGCTCTTCTCGCCACGATCGACCCCTATACGGAATATTACAACAGCAGCGATCAGGAACAGTTGCAAAGGATGACCACCGGCGAATTTGCAGGTATCGGCAGCTATATCATGAGCCGTAACGGCAGCACTTTCATCTCCGAGCCGATGGAAGGATCGCCCGCCGCCAAAGCGGGGCTAAAGGCGGGAGACAGGATATTGAAGGTGGATACTATCGACGTGAGCCGGAAAGGGAGCGATGAGGTCACCAAACTTCTGCGCGGCAAACCCGGAACGGAGGTGATGGTGAAAGTGGAGCGTCCCTACGTGCAGGACAGCATCATCGAATTCAATATCACCCGCGGCAAGATACAGGAGCCGAGTGTGACCTATCACCGCGTGAAGGGGAACACCGGATATATCCGCATCTCCGGGTTTATCGACAAGACCCCCGGGGAGGTGCAGGAGGTACTGCAGGAATTTAAAGCCGACCCGAGAGTGCAGAACATAGTGCTTGATCTTCGCGGCAACGGCGGAGGTCTGGTGGAGAGCGCCGTGGAGGTGGCATCCAATTTCCTTCCCAAAGGGACGGAAGTATTCCGCATGAAATATAAAGATCCCTCACAGGAGAAGATATACAAGACCACCAAGACACCGCTCTTTCCCGATATCCCCTTGGCAGTGCTGATAGATGGCGCCACAGCCTCCGCCTCCGAAATCCTTGGCGGTGCGATACAGGATCTCGACCGCGGAATATTGGTAGGCAGCAGAAGCTATGGTAAAGGACTCGTGCAATCCACGCGCCCGTTGCCCTATAACGGACTGCTGAAAGTGACGGTAGCGAAGTATTATATCCCCTCCGGAAGATTGGTGCAGGCCCTTGACTGGTCGCATAGAAATCCGGATGGGTCGGCGGCGAGAGTGCCCGACTCCCTGACAAATCTCTATCGCACAGCCAACGGTCGTGAGGTGAGAGATGGCGGAGGTCTGCGTCCCGATACCACGGTAAGCTGGGGCACCGCCAACCGCCTCGTCTACAATGCCGTGGCAGACAACTGGATATTCGACTTCGCCAATAAATATGCCGCCACGCATCCTCAGCTCCCCGCCGCGGAGGAATTTGAGATCAGCGACTCGCTCTACAACGCCTTCAAGAAGAGTATCGACCCCGCGAAATTCAAATATGACAAGGTATGCGAGGAGATGGTGAAGCGTCTGCGTGAGACGGCGGAAGCCGAGGGATATATGAACGACGAGACCCGCGCGCAGATAGATACCCTCTCCAAGCTCCTCACCCATAATCTTGACCATGACCTCGACATCCACCGCAAGGATATCGAGAACTATCTCGGGGCGGAGATAGCCTCCCGTTATTATTACGATAAAGGGAAAGTAGGATATGAGCTCAACCGCGATCCCGGATTTGATGTGGCGGTGGCTATCATGGAGAATCCCGCGCAGTATGACAGGATGCTGGGAAAAGATAAAGCCTTCAAGGTGATACGGAAAGAGAGATTGAAGGAGGCAGCTAAGAATAAAGTAAAGGATAGCGCGAAGAAGAAAAAATAAAGGATGGAATTAAAGCAACTGAAGATAGGAGGGTTCAACGCTGCCCGGGAGGTGCTTACCTCCATTTGCGGAGGAGCAGAGAGCCTCCCCTCAAAAATATATCTTGGAGGATTGCCGGGGAGTGCTCCGGCAATGCTTTTTGGTGAGCTTCCCTCCGGGAGAGAGCCCGCGTTGGTCATAGCCGACGATATGGACAGCGCCGGATATATGTATCATGACCTCTGCCAGATAATGGGAGAGGAGAGTGTGGCGATATTCCCGAGCGGGTATAAGAGAGATATAAAATATGGTCAGCCCGATCCCCCACAGCAGATACTGCGCACCGAAACACTCGACGCCCTCCGCCGCAGCTATGAGAGAAAAGGGAAAGGGAAGAAAAAGGGGAAGGAAGAGGAGGTCAGGCTGCGCTATGTCGTGACCTATCCCGAGGCATTGGCGGAGAAAGTGGCGGACAGGACGAGCCTCGACACATCCACAGTGAATGTCAGGAAAGGGGAGAAGCTGCTCCTATCCGAGCTTGTCAGCCGACTCCGCGAACTCAACTTCCGGGAGACCGAATATGTGTATGAGCCGGGCCAGTTTGCCAGACGCGGCTCGATTGTGGATGTCTACAGCTACAGCCACGAATTGCCCTACCGTATCGACTTCTTCGATGATGAGATAGATTCCATCCGCTCCTTCGTGGTCGAGACCCAGCTCAGCGAGCAGCGGCATGACGCGGTAAGCATCGTCGCCCCCGGCGCATCCGAATCGGGAGAGAAAGGGATATCCCTGCTCGAATATATGGATGACGCCACTCCGGTATTCCTCCGCTCCGGCAGCTATATGCTTTCCCGTGTGAAAGCCATAAGCGAGGAGACCTTCTCAATGTCGGCTGCAATAGCTGAGGAGGGGGATGCCGACGCGATGAAGAATGTGGTGGACTACGCACTCTTCGCCGCCCGCTTCGCCTCAATGAGGCAGATAGAATATGGGCCCGGGGAGACAGCACCCTCCGATTTCGATGCCGCTCTCTCCCTCAATTTCAAATGCACCCCACAGGCATTATATCATAAAAACTTCAATCTCATAGCTGACTCATTCCAGGACTTCATCAGCAAGGGGTATAAAATCTATATCCTGAGCGACTCGGCGTATCAGAGCGACCGCCTGAAGGCTATCTTCGAGGATAGAGGGGATGATATAAAGTTTACTCCCGTGGAGCGTACCCTCCATGAGGGATTCGTGGATCATATCGGCAAGAACTGTTACTTCACCGATCATCAGATATTCGACCGTTTCCATAAATACAATCTGCGTAGCGACCGCGCCCGAAGCGGAAAATTAGCGCTTTCCCTGCGCGAGCTCAACCAGATAGAGGTAGGTGACTATATAGTGCATATCGATCATGGTATCGGCAGATTCGGCGGACTGGTGCGCACCGATGTCAACGGGCGTCCCCAGGAGATGATAAAGCTCCTCTATCAGAATGATGACCTTATCCTCGTGAGTATACATGCCCTCCATAAACTTTCCAAATACAGGGGGAAGGAGGGCGTGGCGCCCAAAATCAATAAATTGGGCACCGGCGCATGGAACAGGCTCAAGGAGAAGACCAAGACCAAACTCAAGGATATAGCGCGCGACCTTATCAAGCTCTATGCCGCACGACGCGAGGAGAAGGGCTTCGCATATTCTCCCGACAGCTATCTGCAGCAGGAGCTGGAGGCATCCTTCATCTATGAGGACACTCCCGACCAGCTCAAAGCCATACAGGCGATAAAGGCTGATATGGAGAGCGCCAAGCCGATGGACCGTCTCATCTGCGGCGATGTGGGATTCGGAAAGACGGAGCTGGCGGTCCGCGCGGCTTTCAAGGCGGCATGCGATTCGAAGCAGGTGGCGGTATTGGTGCCGACAACGGTGCTCGCAATGCAGCATTACCATACATTCGCGCAGCGTCTGAAAGATTTGCCTGTAAGAGTGGAATTTATCTCCCGCGCCCGAAAGCCGAAGGAGGTGAAGCAGATACTCGCCGACCTTGAAGAGGGGAAGATAGATATCCTTATCGGCACTCATAAGATTATAGGAAAAGGGGTGAAATTCAAAGACCTCGGACTCCTTATCATCGACGAGGAACAGAAATTCGGAGTAGCCGTAAAGGAGAAGCTAAAGCAGATGAAGGTCAATGTAGACACCCTCACGATGTCAGCTACCCCGATACCGCGTACGCTGCAATTCTCGCTCATGGGAGCTCGCGACCTCAGTTCGCTGAATACTCCTCCCGCCAACCGTCACCCGATCGTGACAAATGTCTCGACATTCGATGATGAGGTGATAAGCGAGGCGGTCAACTTCGAGCTGAGCCGTAACGGGCAGGTCTTCTTTATCTCCAACCGCATAGAGAATCTCGCCCAGATAGAGAGCACCCTGCGGCGTCTCATACCCAATATACGCATCGTCACCGCCCACGGGCAGATGTCCCCGGAGAAAGTGGAGCAGGCGATCATAGACTTCGCCAATCATGACTATGACGTATTACTCTCCACCACAATCGTGGAGAACGGTATCGACATGCCGAATGTGAATACCATCCTTGTCAATAACGCCCAGAATTTCGGATTGAGCGAATTGCATCAGCTCCGCGGAAGAGTGGGACGCAGCAACAGGAAGGCCTTCTGTTATCTTCTCGTTCCTCCCGGGATGCCCCTCACTCCCGTTGCAAGGCGCCGCCTCCAGGCTATCGAGAGCTTCAGCGACCTCGGAGCCGGAATACATATCGCGATGCAGGATCTTGACATCCGTGGAGCCGGCAATCTCCTGGGCGCCGAGCAGAGCGGATTTATAGCCGATCTCGGATATGAGGCATACCAGAAGATACTGAAAGAATCAGTAATAGAGCTGAAGACAGAGGAATTCGGCGACACATTCACCGACCTTTCCGCCGGGAAAGAGGATGAATATACTTCCGACTGCACTATCGAGAGCGACCTTGAATTGCGGCTTCCCGCGGAGTATATCCCGCAGGAGCATGAGAGAATCTCCCTCTATCGCCAGCTCGACAATATGGAGCGTGCGGAGGAGACAGAAGAGTATCGTCGTCAGCTGAAAGACAGATTCGGCGCTATCCCGGCAGTGACGGAGGAGTTGATAAAAGTCGTGCCTCTGCGTCTGGCGGCGAAGCGACTCGGCATAGAACGGCTCGTATTGAAAGAGGGGAAGATGCGCGCCTACTTTGTCGGAGATGACAACAAGGCATATTATCAGAGCAAAGCCTTCGGAAGAGTATTAGGCTGGATGCAGCGGAATATGCTGCGGAGCAACCTGAAGGAGGTAAACGGCAGACGACTCATCATCGTGGATAAGGTGAAAAGCGTGACCGAAGCTCTTGAAGTCCTCGAGGGGATGGAGGCGACTGAATCGATATGATAAAGAGCCGGAAAGTCAATTTGACAAAATGACAATCTGACGAAATGACAAAATGACGAAATGACAATCTGACGAAATGACAAAATGAAGAAAAAAGGAGGGCAGCCGGGCTGCTCTCCTTTTTAGCTATCTATTAACCGCGCGGGATTATTTCTGCTGATTCTGCTTTGCGATAAGGTCGCGGATCTCGGTAAGGAGCACTTCCTCTTTGGTAGGCTCGGGAGCAGCGGGCGCCTCCTCCTCGACTTTCTCCTCCTTCTTCATGAACTTCATAGTGTATCGGAGCGCAATGAAGATACAGAGCGCGATGATAAAGAAATCCACGATATTCTGGATAAACATACCGTAATTGAAAGTCACCGCCTCGCGGAGGACCTCCCCTGTGGCAGCATCCACCTCTTCAGGCTTGAGGACAGTCTTGAGATCGGAAAAATTAGCGGAGCCGGTGCATAGAGAGATGACAGGCATGATAATATCGTTGACAAGCGAGGTAATGATCTTACCGAACGCGCCGCCGATGATCACACCGACAGCCATATCAACCACATTTCCTTTGAGCGCGAACGCCTTAAAATCTTCAATAAATTTTCCCATGTCGGGTGAGTGTTTAGATAATTAAAAATAGTGAAACCGGAAAATGGGAAATTCATGAATAAAGATGAATAAAACCCAAAATCTATAACTATTACACGGAGGCGGCTAAAAAAGTTCAAATAAAGTTAAAAGAGAGGTGAAATTTTTTCAAAATCTATTTTAGATAGCGGGAAAGTCAGAAAAAATTGCTATATTTGCGGTAATAAAAGGGTGTCAATGCCGCAAGCATTGAGGCTTTTGGAAATAAAGGAATCATAACCCATTATAAAAACATTAATAATAACAAGAAACAATGACAAAGATTGGTATCAACGGTTTCGGTCGTATCGGCCGTTTCGTATTCCGTGCCTCTACAAAGAGAGACGATCTTGAGGTAGTTGCAATCAACGACCTTCTTCCCGTAGACTACATGGCTTACATGCTTAAGTATGACACAATGCACGGTCGTTTCGACGGCACAGTAGACTACGATTTGGAGAAGAGCCTTCTTATCGTCAATGGCAAGCCCATCCGCGTGACTGCATGCCGCGATCCTAAAGAGATCGGCTGGGGCGAGGCTGGTGCTGAGTATGTAGTGGAGTCTACTGGTCTTTTCCTTACAAAGGAGAAAGCACAGGCTCACATCGAGGCAGGCGCAAAATACGTTGTAATGTCAGCTCCTTCAAAGGATGACACTCCGATGTTCGTTTGTGGCGTTAACGAGAACACTTACGTTAAGGGTACTCAGTTCGTATCTAACGCATCTTGTACTACCAACTGTCTTGCTCCTATCGCAAAGGTGCTCAACGACAAATTCGGTATCGTAGAGGGTCTTATGACAACTGTTCACTCTACAACTGCAACACAGAAGACTGTTGACGGTCCCTCTATGAAGGACTGGCGTGGTGGTCGTGCCGCTTCAGGCAACATCATCCCCTCTTCTACAGGTGCTGCCAAGGCTGTAGGTAAAGTGATCCCCGAGCTCAACGGTAAGCTCACTGGTATCTCTATGCGTGTCCCCACTCTCGACGTTTCTGTTGTTGACCTTACTGTCAACCTCGCAAATCCTGCTACTAAGGAGCAGATCTGCGCTGCAATGAAAGAGGCTTCTGAGGGCGAACTCAAGGGCGTGCTCGGCTACACTGAGGATGCAGTAGTTTCTTCTGACTTCCTCGGCTGCCCCCTCACTTCTATCTTCGACGCTACTGCAGGTGTTTACTTGACTGACAAGTTCGTTAAGGTAATCAGCTGGTATGACAATGAGATCGGCTATTCTAACAAGGTGCTCGACCTCATCGCTCACATGAAGAAAGTGAACGGCTAATCAAGCCTTTGATATTTTCATCCAAGACCCGGAGGATTCAGTTCCTCCGGGTCTTTCTTTTTAATTACTTTTATGGTTAGGGCAAACCTTTTTATCGGGGTCAATAATCTTTTAATGGGTCATTATCCTTAATTTTGGTAAAAAAATCGCTTTTTTGGAGGAGAATGTTTTAAAAGTGGATAATTTTATTAATTTTGTATATCCAAACATAGAAGTTGTCTAAACGACTTTATAGCTGACGGACTAATCCATGGAAAGCTACTAAAAACGCAACGTAAATGAACAGCACAAAACCGATATTGGTCATATCAAGCGGCGCCGGGATAAGCACCGAGAGCGGTATCAGGACCTTTCGCGATGCCGACGGATTATGGGAGAATTACCCGGTGATGGATGTGGCATCCGCCGACGGTTTCCGCCGCAATCCGGAGCTTGTGCATCAATTCTATAACGAGCGCCGCCATCAGCTGATCAAAGCCAAGCCTAATGACGCTCACCGTATACTTGCCGAGTTGGAGAAGGATTATGATGTGTATGTCATCACGCAGAATGTGGATGATCTTCATGAGCGCGCCGGCTCAAGCAGGGTGCTTCACCTTCACGGCGAATTAATGAAGATACGCTCCGTCAGCGACCCGGATTATATCGAGAGTCTGGACATAGAGCATCTTGACACTACTCCTTCCACCCGCGGCAAGCGCGGCGATCTCATGCGCCCGCATATAGTATTCTTCCAGGAGCCGGTGCCCCTGATCGAGGAGGCTGCGAGAATAGTGTCGGAGGCAGATATCTTTGTGGTGATAGGCACATCCTTAGTGGTCTATCCCGCTGCCGGACTGCTGCAGTGTGTGCGCCCCGGCACTCCGATATATTATATCGATCCCAATCCGGCATCCACCGGAGGGGTAGCGAATGTGACAGTAATCAAGAAGGGAGCTTCCGAAGGACTGAGAGAATTGGTCTCAATCCTTGAAAAAGGGAAATAAAGAAATAAAAGGGTAATAACCCATAAGGGACTTGGAGAAAGGGATGTACGAACAGATAAAACGAAAGAGACGATGGCAAAAGTAAGAGGAGCTATCACGGTGAACGAAGAGCGCTGCAAAGGATGCGACTTATGTGTAGTGGCTTGTCCGACAGATACCTTGGCGCTTCAGCCTAATGAGGTGAACGACCGCGGCTATCATTACTCCTATATGGCTAATCCGGAGAATTGCATAGGGTGTTGTGCCTGCGCGATGGTATGCCCGGATGCCTGCATAGAGGTCTACCGGGTCAAGGTAGATGAAAATAAATAGAATCATCTGATCTGTCACCACCAAGAAAAGAGAAAGGTATGAAAGAGGAAGTGAGATTAATGAAGGGGAATGAGGCGATAGCGCACGCGGCAGTGCGTTATGGTTGCGACGGCTACTTCGGCTATCCTATCACTCCGCAGTCGGAAGTGCTGGAGACGCTTGAGGAGCTGATGCCGTGGGAGACCACGGGCATGGTAGTGCTTCAGGCGGAGTCGGAAGTAGCTGCTATCAATATGGTATATGGCGGCGCGGCAACCGGCAAGGCTGTGATGACCTCCAGCAGTTCGCCCGGTGTGAGCCTCAAGCAGGAGGGTATCTCCTATATAGCGGCGGCGTCCTTGCCCGCCCTGATATTGAATGTGATGCGCGGAGGTCCCGGACTGGGGACGATCCAGCCCTCCCAGGCGGATTATTTCCAGGCAGTGAAGGGAGGAGGTCACGGCGACTATCATCTCATAGTTTTAGCTCCCTCTTCCGTCCAGGAGATGGTAGACTTTGTCGGTCTCGGTTTTGACCTCGCCTTCAAATATCGTAATCCCGCCATGATCTTGGCAGACGGCATCGTAGGACAGATGATGGAGAAGGTAGTGCTTCCCGAGCAGCGTCCCCGCCGCACGGATGAGGAGATACGCGAGCAATGTCCCTGGGCTGTCACAGGCCGTAAGGATGGGAGAAAGAGAAATATCGTCACTTCCCTCGAGCTGGAATCATCCAAGATGGAGGAGATCAATGAGATGCTTCAGGCTCGTTACCGCGAGATAGAGAAAAACGAGACACGCTGGGAGGAGATAGATGTGGAGGATGCGGAGTATCTTATCATCGCGTTCGGCTCTATCGCCCGAATCTGCGACAAAGCCCGCGAGATAGCCCGCGAGAAAGGGATTAAGGTAGGTATCATCCGGCCTATCACTCTCTGGCCCTTCCCTGCGGAGGCGATCCGCAAGGCTGCTGAGGGTAAGAAAGGTATCTTGGTAGTCGAACTCAATGCGGGTCAGATGGTGGAGGATGTGCGCCTTGCCGTGCATGATTCACTCCCCGTGGAGCATTACGGACGCATGGGAGGAATCATCCCGAGTCCCGACGAAGTGGTAGGCGCCCTTGAAAAGAGAATAATCAATAAATAAAGACCTCAGGAGATGGAAATCAACGAAATAATACGCGAAGAGAATAAGGTATATTCGAGACCTGAGCTTCTCGATGAGGTTCATATGCACTATTGCCCGGGCTGCAGTCATGGAGTGGTGCATAAACTTGTGGCAGAAGTAGTGGCGGAGATGGGACTGACTGATAAGACCATAGGCGTATCGCCTGTAGGATGCGCCGTCTTCGCATATAATTATATAGATGTGGACTGGGTGGAGGCGGCTCATGGCCGTGCGCCCGCGGTAGCGACGGCAATCTCCCGTCTATGGCCTGAGAATGTGGTGTTCACCTATCAGGGGGATGGCGATATGTCGGCTATCGGTACAGCCGAGAGCATTCATGCCGCCAACCGCGGGGAGAATATAGTGATGATCTTTGTCAATAACGCTATCTACGGCATGACAGGCGGACAGATGGCGCCGACAACATTAGTCGGTCAGAAGACAGCCACCACGCCTTACGGCCGTCGTGTGGATCTTAACGGGTATCCGTTGGAAATCACCAATCTTATGGCACTCCTTGACGGCACATGCTATGTGACGCGCCAGTCGGTGCATACAGCCGCGGCAGTGCGCAAGACAAAAGCATGTCTCAGGAAGGCATTTGAGAACGCTCTCGCCAAGAAAGGGACGTCTGTGGTGGAAGTGGTCGCCACATGTAATTCCGGCTGGAAAATGAGCCCCGCCAAGGCAAATGAATGGATGGCGGAAAATATGTTTGCGAAATATCCGTTAGGAGATTTGAAGACTCTTTAATATTCAGGAAAGATGAAGGAAGAGATAATCATAGCCGGCTTCGGCGGTCAGGGAGTCTTGTCGATGGGAAAAATTCTTGCCTATTCGGGCTTGATGGATGATAAGGAGGTGACATGGATGCCCTCCTATGGTCCGGAACAGCGTGGAGGCACAGCCAATGTGACTGTAATCCTGTCGGATGAGAAGATATCAAGTCCGGTATTGGACCGATATGATATAGTTGTGGCGCTGAATCAGCAGAGCCTTGATAAATTCGCCCCGAAGGTGAAAGAGGGGGGTATGCTGATCTACGATACAAGCGGCATACATAAGCATCCGGACCGTAAGGATATACGCATATGTCCGATAAATGCCATGGAAGCTACTATTGAGATGGGCAATTCGAAGGCATATAACATGATAGTGATGGGCGCATTGCTGGAGGCGATGGATTATAAATTGCCAATGGAGAATGTGGTGAAGGGGTTGAAGAAGTCTCTTCCCGATCGTCACCATCATCTCATCCCGCTTAATCAGGCGGCGATTGAAAAAGGAAAATCATTGATATGATAACTCTATAATCTGTATTCATGTAGCAGCTAAATTAAGAGTTAAGAAGAATCCTCCCGCAGATCCGCGACGGCTATGCGGGAGGGACAATTTATCAATTAATTGGGTAATGTTTGGTATTTTGTTGATGCGTAGTAGTCAGTGTGATACTGATGAGACGCAAAAAAACGGTCGGTGGATGTTTCCGCCGACCGTTTTGTCTATATCCTGTTTTGCGCTTTATCTCTCCATCTTGAGGAAGATAGTGGTGGGGAGATGGTCAGAATAGCCGTTCTGCCATACGCCTCCGGCAAATGTGCGTTTGGGGTATCCTTTATACTGACCGTCGTCCTGAAGAAGGAAGGGCTCGTTCCACACCTTCGCCTGGATGAATTTCAAGCCGTTATTGCCGTTTATGAGATTTGAATTGATGATGATCTGGTCGAAGAGATCCCATCCTCCGCGATAGATATAGCTTCCTTCGCCACGGTCGAGTTTCTCCCAGAAAGGATTGAAGAAACCTTGGGGTTCGCTCAAGGCTTCCTTTGTATACTTGCGTGCGCCAAGAGTTTCGGCTACACTTTTATTATGAGGGTCATCGTTAAGGTCGCCCATAACGACTATCGCCATATTGGGATCTTTCTCATAGAGGGAGTCGGCAATATGCTTTGTGAGGGAAGCGGCAGCTTCACGGAGCCAGCTGCTCTCTTTCTCTCCGCCACGGCGAGAAGGCCAGTGATTGACAATCACGGCTATGCGCTTTCCTCCCAGCAGACCTGTAACGACCATTTGGTCGCGGGTCTTGAAATTAGGCAGCTCAGGCACTACGAGAGTATGATTGGTGGTATTGATCGGATGGAAGAAACGTGGATTGTAGAGAAGTCCGACATCAACACCGCGGCGATCCGGACTGTCATGATGTATGACCTGAAGATTCCAGTTCTTTAAAGCATCTTCCTTCACGAGATCCTGAAGGACAGTGATATTTTCTATCTCGCTTACTCCGATTATCGCGGGACCCATTGGGGTGGTAGGGGTGACCATCTTGGAGATAGCATAGCTGAGATTCTTGAGTTTGTTGCGGTATTTATGTCCATCCCAACGGTTTTTACCTTCGGGAGAAAATTCAAGGTCGTATTTACCATTATTATTTATGGTATCGAAAAGATTCTCAAGGTTATAGAACGCCACAGCGAAGTTGGATACCTTCTTGGCATCCTCCTGGGCCGGCTGTTTCTGCGCGTGGATGCCGAGTCCTCCGAGGAGGATGGCTCCGGCGAGGAGCAAACGTGAAAATTTCATAATAGGTCAGTTTCTACAATTTTATCCCAAATGTAAGAAATTTTATTAATATTTGAAAGAGAAGAGAGGAAAATAAGTCTATCCTATTTCAATATTATCCGGTTTAGATATTATATTGTATCCACGATTCACCGGGGAGTGGGTTGGTATATAAAAAAGCAATGCTGCCCGACTAAGTGGCAGCATCGACTTGGACTTCTTTTATAGTGCTAACAGGAGCGACTAAAGTCTCCAGAAGCACTTTGTGAATGCAAATATAGCGACTATTTCTAATATAGCAAAATTTTAAAAGTGTTTTTTGAATTTATCAGATTTTAGAAAGATTGAGGATAAGCGGTTTCAGAAATGGAGCTTCCTGACATAACATATCATAAAGCCCCTCCAGTTCCTCTTTCATATTCTTTACCCTATTATTCGATATAAAACTCATAATGTATTTAATTACTTTCAAAGCTCCAATCAGGTTGTTTCGTTCAGAAGAAATCGACTTCGCCGGTCCTTTACGGATAGCCTTTATTAACTGCAAATCATATAATAAAAGTCCGTGTGCACAAGCATTGCGAATCTGCCTGATGGTGTGCATATAGTTTTCAAAGGTAACTATCTGTCTAACTCCGAATTTATTGGCAATATAGATTTTATCCTCTTTATCCCTTAAATTTTCGTAGAGTTTAAGAACTGCACCGAATGTCATAAACTCTAACGTTTTCCATGCAGGCGCGAATCTGTCGTTGGGATATGCCTGATGATGACGTCGAATTGAAGGATAACGTCTGAAATCAGAGTTATACACCTTCTTTTCAAAATCTGCCACATATGGCTTATCTAATATAGATTTGTCGGCAAACCAGATGCTATTATCTTTATACTTGTTGGAGAGATAATAAACCAGTTCGGTCCGGAAAGCGATTTCGATGCGGTTAAGGTATCGGGAAAGAATAAGCCGAAGATCAAAGTCAAAGTAATATAGAAACACCGCATCCTCAAAGGTTGCGCCCTCTATATATTCGTGTGTACGGTTTCTTAGATTGGGGTATGACTTCTCAAAGGGGAAAAGGTAGAATCCAAGACGATAATATCCTACGTCTTGCAGTATTTCCTTTGCTTTCTCTTTATCTCCAATATTTAGTCCGCGAGATTCAAGAATCTCTATTTGTTCATCGACTGTCGTTGCTCTTTTGCCCATCTGTATTTATTTTGAATACAAATTTATGAATTTTTCCTGAGACATCCCATATGACGGTGTGCTCTTCCGAGGAAACTCAAATGAGTTTCACAAACTGGAGAAAGATTAGAACATTCATTTTTAAGGACAAGGAACTATGAACTAGATTAATGGAGCGACACCTACCATAGTTACTTCAACTTATATGGAAAAAAATAATAAAGTAGAGACGTCCTATTTACGCTCCCCTGTTTTTTAGCTAATTCATAAGCCTTTCTCATTAAAGACTTCAATGAAGAGTTAAAAGAAATCTACCTCCTAAAGATTAGATAATCCTTTCTATCGGAGAAAACTTTGTAAATTATTGAGATCATAATGAGAATTTTATTGGCAGGTATCAAAATATTTTTTAACTTTGCGGTTGCAGACCGTCTCGCAGAAGCCCCGGTCTGGGGTTAAGCGGAGCGGGATGTAGTGAAAATACATAAGAAAGCGTTTATCCGCGCTGATTCTTGACACTTCGGAATTCTCGCAAAATTCAGTCAATAGTCAAGGGTTGAGCAACGGTAGATGCCCGTGGATATGTGATTATCTTGCTTTCGGCATGATATTTCGGGAGAAATATGGCCGAACGCATTGATTGCATATACAAGCGTGGGCTTCTGCGTTGCCGTCCGACTATTGATGGGCAATGCGAGAAGCCTCGAAGTGTAGGACGGTAACAGATACAGATTCCTACGCTTTTTCTTTTATCTAACCTAACGCCAACGAGAGGATGACCGCGGCACATAAGAAGAAATGACAACAGACGGTTATCATTTGTATCAAGTTGAATTCGTCTATAAGGAGACGTATTACTCATGCGAATTCTATTCAACAGCAGAAATTACCCCGAATACCGACCCACTTGTAGCATGGAGTATAGCTGATGATGCTATTAAAACTTGCATGGCATCCATTCCAAATCGTGTAAAAGGAGTGTATCCTCACTCTATTGTGCTCTTCGGAGAGTTTGGTAATCTGACAATCAAAGAATAATCATATGAAGCGGATCTTTCAAAAAATTTGGATGGTTATGACAATGCTGTGGCTGTCAATCTCAGCCTCTGCCTACGACTTTGAAGTGAATGGTATCTTTTATGATATAGATGCCACCGCCGGAACAGCTGTTGTAACTAATGGAGACACTCCGTACACGGGGGAAATCATTGTCCCCGATGTGATATCAATAAAAAACAGAGACTTGATGGTAGTCTCTATGGGTCAAGCTTTCCAAAATTCAACTATTACATCCATTACTGTTGGAAAAAACATTTCGGAAATCCAGTTTGGGGCCTTTGATGGATGCAATAGCCTGAGAGAAATTTATTTTTTGCCATCTGAAAGCCCTATAAAGATCAATAATTGGAAGCCGGTGTATGTCGGTGATGAACATGCCCACATTGGTTGTTTTTATAAATTGCCTTTGGAAAAAATTGTATTTGGGAGATCTGTTATTGTCACGACTTCTGGATATAATTATGTTTCTGATGGATCACCTTTTACCTATTCAAATTATTACGGAATAAAAGAAAAATGTACGACCTTAAGGGAGGTAGTCTTTAATGGTTTGTGTAATTCAATCCCAGAGGCAATATGTGGTTATTCTACAATTCAATCTCTCGTAATAGGAGAGAGTGTACGGGAGATTGGGAGCGCAGCATTCACAAATTGTAATTCTCTTGAACAAATAAAAATCAATAATATTGATGCGTTCGCGTCTATTAAATTTAACGATACTCCACAAAAAGGTAGATATCTTTATGATGAAGAAGGTAACGTTATTACAAGTTTAGTCCTAAAAGCTTCTCTGATTTCCTCTAATGCCTTTTCAGGCGTACATGGTATAGAATCAATTACTCTTGATGATAATGTTATTTCTGTTGAAGACATTGCTTTCAATGAGTTGCCTTCACTTAAGACTGTAAAAGTTAAAGGAAGTAATACTATA
This sequence comes from Bacteroidales bacterium, assembly GCA_014800895.1. GTDB lineage: Bacteria > Bacteroidota > Bacteroidia > Bacteroidales > Muribaculaceae > Lepagella. The sequence goes on along the minus strand of JAAVFG010000007.1, from coordinate 25,977 downwards.
TGGGGTTATCAAGTTTTTGCAAATAATCTTCAACTTGAAGAAATTGAGCTCAATCAATTAAATTCGATAGGTTATTCGATGTTTAAAAATTGTCCAGCCATTAAAGCTCTATCATGTCCAAATGTTAAGATTATTGACAAATATGCGTTTGATGGCTGTAATAATTTGGAGAATATAAACGCTCCCAGTTTATTGTCATTAGATTCATATGCGTTTGCAAATACAAAACTTAATACTATAAATTTACCATTAGTTAAGAATATTGGCGAAAATGCGTTTAATGGCTGTAACAATTTGGAGAATATCAACGCCCCCAGTTTATCGTCATTAGGTTCATATGCGTTTGCAAATACAAAACTTAAAACTATAAATTTGCCATTAATTAACCAAGTCGGCAATTACGCATTCTCAAATTGTGATAGTCTATTGAATGTTGATTTTGGAGTAAAGATTAGCACATTAGGAGAAAGTATTTTTGATGAGTGTAAGAGTCTGTCATCAATTACAATTAAGTCTCTTAATCCCCCAACTTCTAATAATTCCTTCACGAATTTTATATATGTAAATACTACGCTCAATGTACCAGAATTAAGTGTCGAGGAATACAAATCCAGATATCCATGGTCAAATTTTTTTGAGATCAATAGTATTCAGCTTAATTATTATGAAGACGACGGATGTTTGTATTATGTTGATGGAAGTACTGGAGTGTTAATATCGGTTGTGGATAAGGATGCTGAAACGCTTAACATTCCTCAATCGATAATTTATAATAATGAATCAGTTGATATCAGTGACTGGTTAGAAACTTGTTTTCAAGGTTTGACATCATTGAAGAACTTAACATTGCCATCGTCGTTCTATGATGCGCCAGCTATTAATATGTTATCAACGCTCGAAGAAGTCTCTATTAATAGCAGGTATATTCCTGAAAACTATTTCAAGGATTTGAAGAACCTTGCAAAAATTAATTTAGGGAGCAACATTGTTAATATTGGAAATAACGCGTTTAAAAATTGTGAGAGTTTAAGGTCTATTCAAATCCCGGCAGCGTGTGTTGAAATTGGAACGGATGCGTTTAAGGGATGTTCCAAACTATCGAATGTTATTTTCGATACTTCATCTCAAATAATTACTTTGGGTTATAATAGTTGGTTGAATCTCTCATCTACTATAACTCCTTTTCCGAATCCATCGGATGTGGATGAAAGACGAACCGGATTTAGAAACGGATATTACAACGGACTTTTCTATGGATTGCCGATTGAGCGTCTTGTAATCAATCGAGATATAGAATTACTGAAATATTATGAGCGCACTAACGGTAATTCTACTTATAGTTTTTCAACTGTTTATAATGACATCGTTTATTACCCTCCATTCTATGGTTTGACCAATCTTAAATACTTAGAGATTGGCGAGAACGTATCTGCTATCTGTAAGAATCAGATTGAAGCTGTTGTTAATGCAATGCCAACCTCAATGGAGTATACTAATTTTGGGAAATGTGATAACATCGAAGTTGTTGTCTCTAATAATCCCAACGCTCCAATAGGCGGAGGTTTTTCAAAATCCGGTTACAAGAATGCTTACTTATTTTTGCCTAATGGTGGTATTGATTCCTATATGTCTGATGAATATTGGAAAAATTTCGCTCATATAAATGAAGCTTCCTTTATACCCATTGAGTCTATCTCATTTGAATCTGATGAAGTAGTAATTGACGTCAATGAGAGCAAAAAACTTAATCCAATAATTAATCCATCCGAAGCAACTATCAAGAATCTTAAATGGAGTAGTTCTAAATCTTCAATTGTAAAAGTATCAGAAGACGGTACTATTACTACTACACTATTTTCAAGAGACGGAGAAGCAATTATAACCGCAACAACGTGTGATGGAACAAATCTCTCGGCCTCAATTAAAATTATTGTTCAAGAAGGTGCCAGCATATCGGATGTTGTTGCTGAGCGTAATATAGATATAAGCATCAAAAAAGATGATTGTATTCTTATTTCGGGTAAATTAGAAACAGATGTTGTCGAAATATTCAATATTCAAGGCCAGTTAATAACAACCTCAACCAGTAACATCATAGCCATAAATTCGAAGGGTGTTTATCTGGTAAAGATTGGTTCCGTTTGCAAAAAGATAATTATTTAATCTTATAATAATTGATGTCCGGTAGCCCAACAACGTTTGCCGGACATCTTTGATTTCTTACTTATGACGACAACTAAATCCTCACGACTTTACTCATTCGTAAAATCCATATTTAAAGGACAAGGTAAAGAGATATCTGACGGAGCCATTACCATTGAAATGGATGTGAACCCACGTTTCCTTGTGGTTCGCCTTTATGAAGATGAAGATAAAGATACTGTAGATGTAACAATAAATAATGTTAAAATGGGCATCTTCCGAGAGTATACAAAACAAGGCTATAAATATGAGTTTGAGCAACGATATCGTAAGGGAATACGAAATGGTAGAACGTCAGCCGAACAATTCATGGAGGATACATGTACATTTTATAGAGATACGATACATCTTCTCAAGGCATATGGTTAATCTCAATAATTTATCGTTAGAACGTGGTGTCCCGGCAGCGATTTCGGCTTAGGTCACCTCATTTTTACTCAATAATTGTCGGCTTCCCCAAAAATGATAATTATAAAAAATATGGCAAGGCTGGATTATGTAGGAAGAAAAACAATTATCTTTCACCGGAAGGAAAAAAGCGACTAATTCGCCTGCATGAAGAAAAAGGTGTATCTTTGCGGAGTATTTAAACGCCATGTGGCTATAAGCAGATTTGTAGCTAATGAAGAGTATGATATAAAGGCGGGGTATGTATTATCTAACTCCGGAGATGTCGAGCATAATGGGAAGATATGGTATGTCCCGGTATATTTCTCGCTATTTTTTGATAATCGTATGGAGCGGGATGGTCCGGTATTAATCTAAGGCTCCATCCACTAAGACCCTGTCCGATGGAATCTGCGAAGGGATTGCGGCAGATTCTATCGGACAGGGTCTTTAGCAAGTGGATTATGTATTAATCCTGGTTGTATTCCTTAGAAGTATTTTACTTCCTTCTCTTCGAGAGAGGAGAGGAGGGCGTTGGCAAGTGATGAGGCACCGATGCGGAAGAGTTCCGGTGTGAGCCATTCCTCACCGAGCACTTCCTTTACAATCGTGTAATATGCCACTGCCTCTTGAGTAGAGCGGATGCCACCGGCAGCCTTGAAGCCTACCTTGCGACCTGTGCGCTCCGCATAGTCCTTGATACATTGACACATCACCCATGCCGCCTCAACGCTTGCGCCGCTATATATCTTACCAGTGGAGGTCTTGATGAAGTCAGCACCGCTATACATTGCAAGAACAGAAGCTTTCTTTATATTGTCTGCTGTCTTGAGGGCGCCTGTCTCGAGAATGACCTTGAGCTTGGCATCTCGGGCGGCGTGTTTGAGCTCATGGATTTCGTCAGTGAGATTCTCATAGTCCCCGTCAAGGAACATCCCGAGATTCATCACAATATCCACCTCATTAGCTCCCGCCTCGACAGCAAGAGCCACATCAGCGATCTTCACCGCATCGAATGTCTGCGAAGAGGGGAAACCGGCAGCTACGACCGCAGTGTCCACGCCATCCACATCAAGATGCGTGCTGACCACCTCTGCGAAGTTGCTGTATACACAGATAGCGGCTACATGTCCATATTGAGGATAATCATTGTCAAAATCATTGACACGCTCCGTGAAACGAGCCACGCTCTTCACGCTGTCCTCAGATGAGAGAGTGGTCAGGTCGATAGAATTGAAGAGAAATTTATACACTTCCGGAGTCATATTTTCGGAAGACTTCTCAAGAATCTTGTTTACTTCATTTCTTACTGCCTCATCGTCAGTGATTACCTTAGAGGCTGCGATCGCCTCCTGATATTTATTCATATACGGATTTTTTATAAGTTACTTTATTAGTATTAACACTAAATGGAGTAAGGGTGTTTCAAAAAGGGGATAGAATTATTTGAAAAGCATCGGGAGGAACTCTGTGAGATATATCCGCCAGTTCTTCCAGATATGCCCCTCTTTGCTCTCTCGATAAGAGTAGGGATATTTATGGTCGTCAAGATACTTGCGGTATTCCTTATTGGCATCATAGAGGAAGTCGGAATCGCCTACTGCAATCCAGTAAAGTTTCGGGGCATCGGCAAACTGACGGGCAAGTTTCTCGTCAATATTTTCATAAACCGGGGATTTCACTCCTTCTCGCGGCGTGAACACGCCGGAGAAAAGGCCTACATAATCGAACATGTCGGGATATTCCTTTGAAATCTGCATGGAATGGAATCCGCCCATTGAAAGACCTGCGATGGCGCGATGCTCCTTATCGGCGGAGGTGCGATAGTGGGAATCCACGAAGTTTACTATTTCCGGGAAGCTTAATTCAAACGATCCATCCATTGTCTTGGGGAGACGTGTGGTAGGAGGAGTGAATCCGGCGGAGGTTTCACCCGGAGCCGCCTGCATCCCGGCATTACCGTTGGTCATGACCACAATCATTGGTTCTGCTTTCCCGGCGGCAATAAGATTGTCAAGAATCTGCGTGGCGCGACCGAGTTCGGACCAGGCATTCTCATCGCCTCCGCTTCCATGCAGGAGATAGAGCACAGGATATTTCTTCTCCGTATTCTCATATCCGGCAGGGGTATATACGGTAAGGCGGCGGTCAGTGCCGAGCGATTCGCTGGGATACCATATCTTGGAAACCGTTCCGTGTGGCACATCGCTTACTTTATAGTTGTCTGCATAGTCTCCGGGGATAAGGAAGACATTGGTAAGAGTGGATATGTCGCGGATCAGATATACATTGGAGGGGTCGTTGACACGCAGACCGTCAACAATGAAGGAATATCCGTAAAGTTCGGGGGAAAGGGCGGGGGAAGTGTATTCCCATAGGCCATCTTCATTTTTGGTAAGGTCTGCCACTCCGGGAGCCTGGGTCACGCCGTATGGGGTATCGACGTTAACAGTAGGGAGGAAGTCGCCCGTGATCTGTACTTTGGAGGCGTCGGGAGCAAAGAAACGGAACGTCACCGTTTTGTCGTCGTTTATGCCGGGGGATACTATTTCAGAGCCTCCCCAGAGTGCCTGCTGGGAAAATGCAGAGGAGCATAAACCCATCAGAGCTACGGATAAAATCAGTTTTTTCATGGTCAGTAGATAGAGTTCTTAATTTAACATGTATCGCTCTTCTCGAGCGGGTATAACAAAGATACAATAAAATCTGAAATATCTGAATCTATCCTTAAAAAATTTCTTAATAGCCCAATGTGTAGAGGTGCGGTTATTAGGCTAATCCAAAATTATATCCTATTTTTTAGATTAGAAGATTTTTATACAGTTTTTATGCATACTCAGTCCGGAGTCTAAATAGGGGATAGATTTCAATAAAAAACGGCGTGCTCTCTTCGAGCTCGCCGCCAAAACAAAATTATGAAAAACATGTACTAAAAGCTCCCACAAAGAGCTAATTTCTTTGAATGAAGACTGACTCGTCACGAGTCGGTTTTATCATTTTTTGAGCCTCTTGTCGGATTCGAACCAACGACCCCGAGATTACAAATCACGTGCTCTGGCCAACTGAGCTAAAGAGGCAAAAGGGCGAGCGACCTACATCGCACCGCTACAACCGCACTACCCTTGCTTCGGTCAAGACCTGGGGGATTCATGGGGAGCAAGTCGTATAGGACTCACCCAATGCAAAGTTAATACTTTTTTCTGAATCTGCAAAATTTTCTTTTGCTTTATCAAAATTTATTCTCTTTTTTCTGCTGTTTTTTTGAGAGAAGGGATATTATTATCCCTTTCTCCCCGCATTGCCTTTCCCTTTATTGCCTGATTTCCGTGCGCCTTTCTTTTTTGAGGAGGGCTCATGACGCTTACCGGGTTTACGCACCTCAAGCGGTTTGTTGGGATTGCCTGAGTCGGAGATGAGGGCGAAATCAAGTTGCTTGCGGTCAAGGTCGGCGCGCGCCACCTGCACTTTCACCTGGTCACCCAGCGTATAACGGTTGCCATGCTTTCTGCCGATAAGACAATAATTCTTCTCGTCAAGGTCATAGTAGTCATCGGTCAGATCGCGGATAGGCACCAGACCCTCGCACATATTATCCGAAAGCTCGACATAAAATCCCCATTCGTTCACGCCTGATATTACGCCGTCATATATCTCTCCGAGACGGTCTTTCATGAATTCCACCTGCTTATAGCGTATGGATGAACGCTCGGCATTGGCTGCCAGCTGCTCCATCTCGGATGAATGTTTACACTCATCCTCCAGTTTCTTGACATCGGCGCTGCGCATGCCATCCGCATACTTGGCAAGGAGACGATGCACCATCATATCCGGATAACGGCGGATAGGGGAGGTGAAATGGGTGTAATAAGGCATTGCCAAACCATAATGACCGATATTGTCAGTCGTATATATCGCCTTTGCCATGGAGCGGATAGCGAGGATGGAGAGCATATTCTCCTCTCCCTTCCCTTTGACATCGCTCAGAAGACGGTTGACGCCTTTGTTGATTGACTTCACAGTCCCCTCTGTCGGCACTTTATAGCCGAAGCGGGAAGCTATAAGGGAGAGATTGGAGAGTTTCTCATTATCCGGTTTGTCATGCACCCGATAGACGAAGCTCTTTGCTTTCTTACCCTTCGCTACCTTACCTACGGACTCAGCGACAGTAAGGTTGGCAAGAAGCATGAATTCCTCGATCAGTTTGTTGGCATCTTTTGACTCTTTGAAATAGACGCTGATCGGCTTGCCATTCTCATCTATCTCAAATCTCACTTCGGCGCGGTCAAACTCCAGGGCGCCCGCATCGTAGCGTTTCTGTCGGAGCTGCTTAGCAAGGTCATTGAGCACTTTGAGCTCGCGTGCATAATCACCCTTTCCTGTCTCGATTATCTCCTGCGCCTCCTCGTAAGTGAAGCGGCGGTCGGATTCAATCACTGTTCTTCCGATACGGCTGTTCACCACGTTTCCTTTCGCATCCATCTCGAAGATAGCTGAGAAGGTGAGTTTCTCCTCATTCGGACGCAGGGAGCAGATACCGTTGGAGAGACGCTCCGGGAGCATCGGGATAGTACGGTCCACCAGATAGACGGAAGTAGCGCGCTCCTTAGCCTCCTTGTCGATTACGGAGTTGGGACGGACATAATGAGTCACATCGGCGATATGCACTCCGACTTCCCAGTTGCCGTTGGCAAGCTGACGGATGGAGAGGGCATCATCAAAGTCTTTGGCATCACGGGGATCGATAGTGAAAGTGGTCACTTTACGGAAATCCTCGCGTTTCGCCACCTCCTCGGGAGTGATGCCGGCATCGATATTCTCCGCCGCCTTCTCCACATGTACGGGATATTTATAGGGGAGACCATACTCCGCGAGGATAGCGTGCATCTCAGCGGTATTCTCACCTTTGCGGCCGAGGATATCGACCACTTCGCCACGTGGATTCAGCTCATCGTCGCGCCATTGGGTGATACGTGCCACAGCTTTGTCGCCATCCTTACCTCCCTTGAGCTTACCCTTCGGGATGATGATATCGGCGGCGAGGAATCTTGAATCGGGGATAAGGGCTATATGATTCTTATCTACTTTAATCGTACCGATAAAGGTCTGATCCTTAGCCTCGATAATCTCAAGCACTTTCGCCTCCGGAGCATTACCGCGGATAGCGGCAGAGACCATCACGCGCACTTTGTCGCCATTGAGAGCATGCATTGAGTTGCGCTCTGCCACATTAAACTGCTGATCCTCTATGATAACGGCATTCTTGCCATTGCTGCGGCGCACGAAAGTGCCGACCGACTCGGTCACTGATCTGCCGTTGGCTTTATATTTTCCAAGTTCCACCTCCTCGATAACATCGCCGGCTACGAGCTCGTCAAGGAGATTGATAATATCGTTACGGCTTGCGGGGTGGGCGGCGCCGATCCCGAAAGCGATCTGTTTATAGTTGAAACTCTGCTTATTTTGTTTCTGGAGAAATTCAAGGATTCGATCCTGAAGCTCCTTTTTCTTTAATCGTCTGTTAGTTTGTGTCATAATTATATACATTAGTAGTCCCGCCATCCCGGCGGGATGAAGAGAAAGGATTCAAAAAGTATGCCATAAATTCGTAAAAAGCCCTAAACGATTGTAGAGAGCAGAGAAGAGGCATTTATAAGATAACACTTCAAAGTATGAATTTTCCTCATCGGAGAGTAGAAAAACTTGGAGTAAGGCTTCATCCTCTTTATGCCCGGGTCGCAGATGTGCCTTTAGTGGATGAAGCCTAAGCCCGCGACTGAACAGATAGAGCGGCGAGATGGTTATTAAGATAAGGAGTCGGAAAAGGGGGATGAAGAAATACCTTTTCGTAACCTTGATGTAGCGGGGGCATGGCTGTCAAAGCCGTGTCCCCGCTTGTCTATAATGTTCCCCGATAAGCGGTCAGATTATCGGAGGTATTATACTTTACTTTCCGCGGAGGTTCTTTAGCTCAGTTTCAAATGCTTCGATGAAATGGATTTCAACCGGGGAGAGTTGATACTTGGTGCGCTCGCGAAATTTATCGTATTCTGAATCGGCTTTCAGTTTTGCGACCTCAGCAGAAACGGTTCCAGCGTGTGTGAGTAATTCTTTTCCGGAAAGAGTAAGGAAGTCATCCAGTTTCTTAATCCAGTCCGTCATATACATTGGTACGTGGCTCTTTGCCTGAAGTTCGGCAAAGTCAAGGTAGAGGTTGACGATGCGATTGAGCATATCAACTTCATCCTCCGAAAGATAGTTCTTTGCAATCTCAGCCTCTTGTTTGGTCGGTAATGCACCGCTCCATGTAGTCAATCCCATAAAGTCGTTTTCGGCATTTGCCCTGTTGTAAATCACTTCGGCAGCAGTATGTCCATGCGCTGCAAAGTGCATCTTATTCTGCACTGTCTTAAAGAATTGCTGAGTAGTTGCTGTGCGAGGGTCGTAGTCAATACTTAGGGCGTATATTTCAAGAATCTTACGGTAGAACACCTTTTCAGAACTTCGAATGTCGCGGATTCTCGCAAGCAGCTCATCAAAGTAATTCCCTTGTCCTGCATTTTTCAGGAGGTCATCATTCAACGCAAAGCCCTTAATCATATATTCCTTCAGCACCTGAGTAGCCCATTGACGGAACTGAACACCCCGATGCGAATTGACACGATAACCGACGCTGATAATCATGTCAAGGTTATAGATTGGGATTTTACGTTCTACCTGACGTTTGCCCTCAGTTTGAACTTGTGCAAAAAACGCACAAGTTGAGTCGGGCTTCAATTCACCATCCTCATATATACGTTTAACATGCCGTTGTATGGTCGAACGGTCACGTTGAAACAGCTCCGCCATCTGGTCGGCAGTAAGCCACACAGATTCATTAGCAAGCCGAACCTCAATCTTTGTGTCGCCACCCTGCGTCTGAAAAAGTATTATCTGTCCGCCGTCCATAGAATTAAGACATGGGTTTGATCATTGATTCGATGAAGCGGATTTCATCATCGGAGAGGTTATATTTTTTGTAGAGTTGAGACTCGATTTCCTCGATGCTTTTACTCCAATCTATATCGCTACGCTCTGAGAAATCTTGCATAGGTACAAATTTGAAAACACTACTAGGATTATCTTGTGTTTTCTTCTTGATAAACACCAAAAACCTAAAGAATCTAGTCTTAATGTACTTAACAATATTTTCACAATCTAGTTGTGACAGATAATTATCCTTCTGGTTGTAGCCTATAACCAGATATGTTTGTGAACAGACACTATTCGGCTCTCCATAAAAAGGATATCCTATTATCTGATGAGGAAACGAATCACCTCCATTAAAAGCTTTTGATAAATATACTTTATGCCAAGGAATGACATCCTCGTTTTTGGGGATATCATCTTTTCTTATCCAAGCATATCCTTTAGGTTCAATCTTTTTATTTAGATAATACTTTATATCGTAATCATCACTTTGATTTTGGGAATATCCCCTCCAGCTTGTCGTTAATTTCCCATTCTTATCAAAAAAATGTTGTGGTCCAACAAGCGATTCAAAAGAATCCTTATGAGATAAGGATTCTTCTATTGATTTAACTTTTTGATAAACACTTATAGCAACGGAATCACGGATAACAATTCCAGCACCATGTTTATTTAAAGTTGAATTTATTGTATTTACTGAATTTGGACTATGTATTACAAAATTACACGGACCATTATAGTTGGGACTGAGGAGAGAATAATTTATTCCACCCTTTATCTCAACATTAGGGAAGCACATTAAGGCATCATAATAATCATGGATGGTAATAAAATGGTTGCAATTTATCATTTTATCTACCCAATTTTCATTTATCCCTTGTCCTGTTTTAGTCATCCATCTACTAGGTGTAACAAGAGCCACATATTGACTTGCCAGACTTAATCCCAATTCGAAAAAATCTGGATAAATCGCAGAAGAAAACGCACGATTTGTTGTACAATTTTGGGTAGCCTGATTATCTTGATAAGGGGGATTCCCGATTATAGTTGCGAAATTCATATCTTTAAGAATCTGAGGGATGATAAGTTGTTTGTTTTCTCCTTTCTTAATTATATCGTAGCTTGTCAATGAATCATAAACGTGGTCTACGGGCAACGAAAGCAATGTATATACTTTTCTGGTAAACTCGTATGCTAATGTTGAAGTACACACAGAATATATTTTATTCGATGCCTCTATGCCGTACCGTTTTAAAAGAGCGATAGTAAACTCTCCTTGTTTGGATGCAATATCCAGTACCGGTCCATATGAAAAAACATCTTTGGGAAGGAGTTTTACCACATCGTCGGCTACATTCAAAGGAGTAACTATCTCGGAGTCGGACATACGACCAAATTTGCGCATGGCAATTTCCACTCGCTTAGTGGGCGTTAAACTCTTATCTCGCATCAAATCATTGACATTCTCGATTTTATAATCGAATTTCTGCAAAACGAAAGGATTACTTTTTCTCTGAACGAGATTGAGAATATCTATATTAAGACCAAGATTACGTGCAATACGACGATTGTCCTCAGTCAACGGAATCTCCGATATAATATCTTCAAGTGATTTTACGATTGATTCCGTCAAAAATGCAAAGAAGAGTATGCGAGCGTAATAAGCGGCCAGCCTTTTATTGAAGTTATCATTCTCAATGGGTTCTGCAGAATGCTCTGGTGTTGTCGATGGATTATCGCTTTGCCCAGTATCTTCATTGGGTATAGTAGTCTTTTCACTATCTGGTAAATCTATATCATCACCGTCCCCCTCAGTTGCTTTAATTTGCAATCCATTTTTAGCATCGATAGGCTCAATCGTTCTTAGTATAGCTGTGAGGGTATCATCTTGCAACAAATCATTATCAGTCGGTATCTCCGAGGCATCGTCTAAAATGCTACGTGCGCGTGAGTACTCACGTACCGCATCGGTTATATTGGTTGGTGTAGCCTGATGCAACTTATTTTTATTCAGAATAATAATCGGTGAAACCTCTAGTTCCTTTGCTATACGTTCCTTTAGTTGCGAATTGCCCTGCACTTCCGTATTAACATTGTAAAACTGCGATTTCAGTTCTTGCAAAACGAACATTCGATTCGGGTCGAAATCCACAAGCAATGTCTGCGGTTTCATATTGTACTTTATAACCTTACCGCTTTCATCCTTGAATGTCCTAACATATTGATTCTGTAATCGGAATATCGCTTGGTCGTATTCCTGGGGCGAAGCCGTACCTTTGAGATATAGCATCGTGTCCCACTGCGGCACAGTCGTACCAGTCAGCATCCGATTTACAGTCAAAGTCAGCGTCTTCTTATTATGGTTCTCACCCTCGTTAATAGCCCGCTTGACATCATCCGTAGTCTTATATTTACGTTCATCATCAAAACCGGCAATATTGATTATCTCATAATCACCTAGATTCTTAAACCGCTCTCGATTCCTTTGTATCAAAGCCGACATTGCATCGCAAGAAGCCCGAAACGGGAGTACACAGACAATATGGCGACACATTTTGCCATACTTTATTTTGTCATAATCAAGAAACCCAAGTAAATTTTCATCCTCTTTAGTCCCGTCAATAACCTCCAATAAATCGAGTATCTCAGCTTCATGTTTGAATAAGCGGTGGCTATCGTCCTTTTGGGGAGACATTGAAAGAGGACGGAACAGTTCTGAGAATGCATAAGTTATACCATCCTTACGCATCTGCTCCATCTTTTTGCGCGACGACTCATTTGGATTGAAGGCAAAGCGAATCATTTGCGGAAATCCAAAGTAAGGATTTTTCCACTCATCACAGTCATCTTCCTTTAGGTGTTCTTCGTTCCAATGCTGTTGTGCGTCGATAATATCAGAGAACTGTACAAAAGCGATAATATCTTCTTTTTGGAACTCTTCGCTCATCAAAATGCGGTATGGTGTCCCCGACAAGTGAAGTTGAATTTTTGTATTCAGCGTTTTAACAGCATCTTCAACTCGGTCAAGTGTCTCAAAGCCGTCAAATTCTTTTAGTTCCTTTTTTATTTCTGATTTACTGAGTTGTTGCGCGCGCAACACTTTGCCATAAGATTCTCCACGAACCCCGAAATGAGTCTCGTCAATGATAAGTAGGTCTATTTGACGATCAAATACCTCTTTATGCTTATCTTTTATTTCATCACCTTGTAAATCTTGCAAAGTCAAGAACAAAACAGCCCTCTTATCCGGATCAGCAAGGGTATTGGCAACAATATTCTCATTGCGTTTTAAAGCTTCGCTGTCAAGAAAGTGGTAACCTTCAAAATACTTGTGGCTCTCAACTGTCTTTTTCCACTCTTCTTTTACATCAGCTTTGGCAGAGACTATGACTACAAAACGGGCATCAATCTCTTTAGCGCAGCACATTGATGTAAACGACTTGCCAAAACGCATAACGGCGTAGAGTAACAATTTAGTGCGCCCTCCTTCAACTGCAATTTTGAAATTATCAATTGCCTGCTGTTGATTATTGCGTGGAGCAAAATCTTCTATTCTATCGTAAGTGAATGTCTGTGGTAGACGATCGGGAGAATATAGCGGATATTTATGACTCTTTTCTTGTGCGCTTTGAATAATATCCTTAATAGCATCCTCCACATCTTCAGCCGTTGCATCTTTGAAAAACTCTCGGGAATAATAAGGTAAATTTTTAATCGTATGAGGCTGCAAACGTTGACGCCCTTTCTCTTGTTCCAAGAAGGAATGAACAGCATAATCCCTAAACATAGTTTCAGCGTCAATCTGCGCAGAATGTTCGTATCGCTGAATCAGATTCGGATAAATCTTCCTCCACTCATCCAAACGCACACGCACACTGCGCGATGTATCTCCGACTTTCAGATAATTAGGAACCGTCTCGGTTGAAAAAGCATATATGTATGGCTCAACACGACCAACAAGTATGTTGTCGAGTATTGTTGTGTCTATTTTTACTAATCTGCCTTCCATATTACTTTTGTTTAAGCAAAGATACAAAAGTTAAAACTTTATCTTCTTTCCAGTCTTTAATTAATGCATACCGACCTGTGTGGGAGTGTATATCCTTATTCTTGCATCCCGGACAATCAAATAAAGTTAGTTTTTCTTGCTCACCTAAGTCTTCTGGACCGAAAAGTGATAACGGCTCTGTTTTTGATTTAGATAATTTGATGCAACTATTAGGGATAACTCCTTTGAGTCCGTCCATCTGCCATAGATTCCAAGAGATAATGTAGGCGATGTAAAGCAAGGATTTGAGTTGAGGGTCTTTACCAAATTTTGCCCGGTAATAATCAACAAAAGTATAGAGCAACGCTTCGCGGGCGAGAACGAGATTGTCGCCCTGCCACTCGAATCCGTAGATGCTTTGATAAGCCGATTGCGCGGCTTTGAGCCATTCGCCAGAAGTAGAAGTATTCTCTCCGACGATACGAAGTTTTCGGTCAAGTAATCCGATACGACGTTCAACGGGAATCGACTCACCTGTTACGGTATCATAGCGACTCACGAGATAAGGAGCCTCACCGCATGTGATTTCGAGACGGTTTTCATTAACATAGTCGCGCCAAGTCTTACCCTCAGGGAAAACGACAGGCTCGGTATTGACAATCCACGAGTGGGAGCCCTCGGGGTGGTCAACCTCAGTATTGAAAACGCCCTCACGACCGAACCAAGCATTATCAACGAGATTGTTTTGCTTGTTGCATATCCACGAAGGAGTGAACACCTCCGCCATTTCACGGCTACGCTGTTGCTGTTGTTCACGTGACTTTACGGCTCGCGGTACAATCACGTTGCCGTTTGAGCCTGTAATGGATTCAATGGTGATTTGGTCGGCATACTGATAGCCCTCTCCTCGTGAAGCATAACTATCCGTTGCCCAAAATATATTTACCTGACACTCGTCGGTGCTCAAAGTATGGTCTTTGAGCAGAGTGTTAAGTAATTCGGGCGAAAGCTCGAAAATGTCATTTTCTTTTATGTCGACTTGCGAGTCTATCATATTAAAGCAAGAACATCCGTGTAGCATCTGAAGGCCGACCAAAGCCTGTAACGACTACAAGGATGTTCCCAAAGTTTTCGGCTCTCGCCGTATCTCTTTTTTGTTTATTGACCGGTCATTTCTCAGATCATGTTACGTTGAGGGCAAAGATAACGAATTTTTTCAACATATAGGGTATTGTAGCGTAAGAAAATAATGACGGGTCAAAGCGCCACAAAAATAACCTCGCATATGTTATAAATAAAAATTTTGAACACTTGCTTACTTAATTAAATTTTTACGGGCATCGAGCCCGTAAAAATTTAGCGGAAGCCGGGAGGCTCCCGCCCCCAGCGCGTCGTCATCTCCCGCCGCCAACCGCCGCCAATCCCTATAATACTCCTGTTCTATTGTCAAAACATTAGATCACAGATTGGGCTCAGATGGTCACGGATTCTTCACAGATAGGGGGATATTTCCTTAGATAGGTTTATGGGATGTTTTGGGATAGAGAAGGATATTTCTTGAGATTTTAAATCCTTATAAGGATTTTGAGATGTGACACGGAGCGTTGCCGGATGGTATCTGTGCAAAATCTAAATCCTTCTAAGGATTAAAAATCTTTTGCGCTATGAAAAAATCTAAATATCTGTGAAGCATCTGAGTAAATCTCTTAAAGATCTGTGATTATTTATACCTTATAAAATAGTATGTATTTAAATTATATCGGGCATCGAGCCCGATATAATTTAGCGGAAGCCGGGAGGCTCCCGCCCCCAGCCGCCGAATCCTTCCTCTGAATGCTGGAAGACCGACGGCTCCGCCGCCGAGTAGTCTCGTCGTGATTATTCCCCCGGCTGCGGGCTATGCCCTTACCGGGGGATAAACAAGGACTCGCCGCTCCGCGGCTACCATCCGGATCTCCTGTTTTCCTGTACTCCTGTCAAAGCAACAGCTCTCCGCGGCTACCATCCGGATCTCTCTGTTACTAAAACCAGTTTCATTTTATTAGTGTCGTACTAATGTACGACACTAATAATTATAAATTAATTTTGAACACTTACTTATAATTCGTTAACTTTGTAATATAAGAAGAAAATTGGAATGGAAGATTACGATATACGTGAAGGAAGCGAACGTCCCGAAGGTTTTGAGAAAGATGTGGAGAAGGCTCTGCGTCCTTTAGCTTTCGACGACTTCAGCGGCCAGGATAAAATAATAGAGAATTTACGGGTCTTCGTCCAGGCGGCGCGTCTGCGTGGCGAAGCTCTCGACCATACCCTTCTGCATGGACCTCCGGGTCTTGGAAAGACCACACTGTCGAATATAGTGGCTAATGAATTGGGTGTGGGATTCAAGGTCACTTCCGGTCCCGTGCTTGACAAGCCGGGCGATCTGGCAGGTATCCTTATGAGCCTGGAGGAGCATGATGTATTATTCATAGATGAGATACATCGTCTTCATCCTGTGGTGGAGGAGTATCTTTACTCCGCTATGGAGGATTTCCGTATCGATATCCTTCTTGACAAGGGTCCGGGGGCAAAGAGCGTGCAGCTTACCCTTTCTCCCTTCACGCTTATAGGAGCGACGACGAGAAGTGGCTCACTGACTGCACCTTTGCGCGCACGTTTCGGTATCAACTGTCATCTTGAATATTATGACCATGAGACGCTGAAGGGGATTGTGAAACGTTCGGCTCGTCTTCTCCGCACGGATATAGATGAGGATGCCGCCTTGGAAGTGGCTCTGAGAAGTCGCGGCACTCCGCGTATCGCAAATGCCCTTCTGCGAAGGGTGAGAGACTTTGCAATGGTGAAGGGGACAGGACATATTGATCTCAAGATAGCGCGTCATGCTCTGGAGGCTCTAAATATCGACCGGTATGGTCTGGATGAGATCGACCATCGTATTCTCCTGACGATTATAGATAAATTCAAGGGAGGACCTGTCGGACTTTCCACTATAGCCACGGCTATCGGTGAGGACGCAGGGACCATCGAGGAGGTATATGAGCCCTTCCTGATTAAGGAGGGATTTATCAAGCGGACTCCGAGAGGGCGAGAAGTGACCGAGCTTGCATATCGTCATTTGGGTCGCACGGCAGGACCTACCCAGGCTACTCTCTTTGATGAATAATCCATTATCTAACGCAACTTTTCTTTATAAATCCTAACTCCACAAGGGGAGATATGTCCCCTGTATAAATCTGAGCATCATGGCAGGAATAAAGTCATTGGCGAAAGAGACAGCCGTCTATGGACTAAGCAGTATAATAGGCCGCTTTCTTAATTGGTGTCTCGTGCCTCTATATACGTATCTCTTCGTTGCCGAGGAGTATGGTATCGTAAGTTTTCTTTACAGTTTCACGGCAGTAATGCTTGTGATACTGAATTACGGCATGGAAACCGGATTTTTCCGATATGCCAATAAGGAGAAAGATCCGGAAAGAGTATACACCACTACACTGATATCAGTGGGGACTACCTCGCTTCTTTTTATCATCCTTCTGAGTGTATTCTTAGCTCCGATATCGGGGTGGCTTAAGATTTCCGCTCATCCCTCATATGTATGGATATTGGGCACGACGGTTGCCATCGATGCCTTCACCAATCTCCCCTTCGCTTATCTCCGCTTCAAGAAGAAGGCGTTCCGCTTCGCAGGAATCAAGCTGATGAATGTCGGGCTCAATATAGGTTTCAATCTCTTCTTTCTTTTAGCGTGTCCGGCACTTATGAAACATTGTCCCGGAGCGATCAGTTGGTTTTATGAGCCATTTGGAGGAGTGTCATTCGGTATCGGCTGGATCTTCGTCGCCAATATTCTTTCCACTCTCTGCGTATTGCTTGCCCTTCTTCCTGAGCTTATAGGACGCGACTATCATTTTGACGGCGCCCTGCTTAAGCAGATGCTCCGATACAGCTGGCCTCTGCTGATATTGGGAATAGCCGGTATCTTGAGCCAGAATATGGGTCAGATGGTGATTCCCTATCTCTTCCCGGACGATAAGGCTGCCGCGGATACAATGGTGGGACTTTATGCCGCGAATATGAAGATTGCCATAGTGATGGTGATGTTCACACAGGCGTTCCGTTATGCCTACGAGCCCTTTATCTTTTCTCAGGCGAAAGGGGAAGGGGAGAGCAGAAAGCAGGCATATAGCGATGCCATGAAGTTTTTTGTCATCTTCGGGCTCTTCATCTATTTGGGTGTGATGTATTATCTGCCGGTGCTGAAGCATTTCATATCCCCCTCTTACTGGGTAGGTCTGGAGGTCGTGCCTGTTCTTATGCTCGCCGAGTTATGCTTCGGAGTATTCTTCAATCTCTCGTTATGGTATAAGCTGACCGACCGCACTCAATGGGGAATGTATCTTTCTCTGCTCTGCTTTCTGTTGATGCTGGTATTCAATATCTGGCTTGTAAAGGCTATCGGCATACCGGGCGGCTATATGGGGTCGGCATGGGCGGCGCTGATAAGCTACTTCACGGTGATGGTGGTCTCCTATTTCTTAGGGCGGAAATATTATCCCATCAACTATCATCTGAAGAAGATGGGAGCATATTTCCTCTTTGCTGCCCTTCTTTATGGAGCAGGAATCTTAGCCGATAATTTCTTCACCCCGGCTATCGCCTATATAGTCAAGACCCTTCTGCTCGCTCTCTATGCCGGAGCCGTCATACAGCTTGAGAAGCCACACCGGGTCTCCTCCAAGTGAATTCTAAGGCTGTTTTTCAGATATTTATTTTCTGTTCACTTTCCAATATCCGGATTTATTACTCCCCACACGCTCTATAATGCCAAGTCGGCGAAGAGTTGAAATGTGATTGCGAACCATTCGGTCGCTTATCCCCATAGCTT
Source organism: Bacteroidales bacterium (assembly GCA_014800895.1). GTDB lineage: Bacteria > Bacteroidota > Bacteroidia > Bacteroidales > Muribaculaceae > Lepagella. The sequence goes on along the minus strand of JAAVFG010000007.1, from coordinate 7,543 downwards.
CCCCAATTTGGCTGGCGGTTGCTCCCGGCGTGTTATTAAGGAGGGATGCTATATGCCAAACAATTTCGGCAATCCCGGGATACTTGGAGCGAATGTTATTAGGAAATATAATAGGAATATTATTAGGAAATATACCATTATGCTTAATTGGTACATACTCCACTGTTTCACCGGGGGTATCACTTTCTCCTCTTGCAAGAGTGTCAAGGATCTCACTGAGCATAAATTCAATGAACGGTGTTGACTCTCCTGCAACAGTAGAAGCAGTGATAGCATCGTAATATTCCTGCTGGTTGGAATACACCATATTCTCAACAGGTAGATGTGAAAAAAGTGGATGAAGTTTGGAGAGAATGAGAGATTGCCACAACCGTCCCGTGCGACCGTTACCGTCTATAAATGGATGTATAAATTCAAATTCGTAATGAAAGACACAGGAGCGTATCAACAGGTGATCATCAGAACATTTCAACCATTCAAATAATTCTGCCATTAAGGTTGGCACAAGGTTGGCGGGAGGAGCCACATGTATACATCCGGCTTCTCCAAATACTCCTACCCCTCCTGTGCGCCATTGTCCCGGATGATCAACTAATGATTGCATCATTGTCTTATGGACCATGAGCAAATCATTCACATCAAAAGGATTAAGCGTTGGGAAAAGGTCATATGTATCGATTGCGTTTTTTACCTCTTGTATCTCACGCAGGGGAGCGACAACATTACGACCATTGATGATATCACGCACCTCACCTTCGGAAAGTTCGTTGCCTTCAATCGCCAGTGAACTATGGATTGTCTTGATGCGGTTTGCTTTACGTAATCGTAGGCTCACATCATGTTCTAATAATATTGCGTAACGCTCAATCTTAGCTGAAATGTCAGCAACAAGATTGAGTATCCGTGAGGTTATCTTGAAAGGAGGAGTATACATTTTTAATGAAATCCGGGATTTGTTGGAGATGTACCGTTGATATCTATAACATACGCACGTGCGGGCGTTGACGGGCTGCCGGAGTCTCGATGATATCCACGCTCCCATCCCCTTCGGGGGATAGGGAGCGTATTCTTTCACGCCAATAATCTTTCACCTCCTCCCAAGGCATGATTTGTGAGGCACCGGACCAAGGGGAGATATTGCAACCATTAAGCCGGAACGCCGTATAAATTCTGCCTGAATCGCTGCGCAGAAATATGATGGCTAAGTTAGCTCCCAAAGGAGTGATATCCTCCAGTTTCCACGACTCGTTAAGGGAATCGTAATCATCTGTATCTGCATAACAACCCGGCAGATTTAAGGTGGAAAAGAGTGGGAGAAGCGTCTCCGCATGTCCGAAATATCCGTTGAAGATCGTATCCGTATCATTCGCTATAGCCGCGTCGGCATCTGCGATAATCCGCTCTATCAGCATTGATGTGGCAGGAGCGCACCAAGGGTCGAGAGCGTTGGGAGTGTTGCGGAGCCAATGCTTAAGATTGGATGCAAGATAGCATTGACGGTATTCATCCACTGTAAACCATCGCGTAGTGGGAGGGGCGAACCCTGCGGCACGGCATCCCTGGACTATGTTATACATCTCCATGGTGAGCTTGCGTAACTTATGCTTGTTATTATCCGCTTCCTTTCCGAAGAGGCGTTGAGCCGGGGCTGCCGGGACATGTTTATCCACAAAACGGTCATATACCTCTACCCATGCGCCTGAATCCCGATATTGGGCATAATCATTGAAGGCATGGAAGCAGCGCAATAGCGAGTCGTATTGGTGCCCGGAGGAGGTGTAGACTTCCAGATGCTGGTTACGACGCTCCAAAGAGTGATTGAACTGATACATCGTCATTATCACACGCGGCACATAGGTAGATATGCTGTTGAGTCGCGTCCCCTTGCGTTTCATCAGGGAGGGAACGAGGTCATACATATCCTTACCTAATCTCTCCTCCTCGGCAATACCTACTTTCGAGAGGAGACCCCATCTGTCCGCGGTAGAGTCGTTGATCTGTTTAAGTAAGGAAAAGAACGCATCTCCTTCCGGAGAAAGCCGGCGTTCCGTTGCCGCTTTATATAGTTCTTTCTCCACAGATGCAATGGTCTTGGGAGATGACAGAAAGCGGGCGCCGTGACGCGCCACATAGCTGACATGCACCGGCTTGAGGGAGTCAGGAAAAACGGGAGCCGGGTCAGTCACGGCGAAGTCGTAAGGCATCATCGAGCCGTCGAATGATGCCGGCAACGGAGCGGGGGAGACAGCCTTACAGGGAGCGGCAAGAGAGAGGAGGGGGAGGAGAGTATAGATAATTGGGAGAAGGAATTTATGCATGGTAAGGATTTTTATAATTTTGTATAATTAAGAATTCTGTATCATCTCAAGAAGTCTGCCACATCCATCTTCAAGGATATTTAGCACATGATAGAAGCCGTCGGCACCCGACCAGTAAGGATCGGGCACGGCATCCACGTCGGGATGATTCTGTGCCAGTTCCGCCATCGGTATGATCTTCTCCTCCGCCTCAAGAGTAGGGGCGGCTTCATGAAGGTCGGCAAGGTTGCGGTCGTCCATCCCGAAAATCAGATCGAAATTCTCGAAGTCTGTGGGTCGGATTGTACGGCTGCGGTGAGTGAAGTCGTAGCCGCGCTGTCTGCCCGCCTGACGCATACGGCTGTCGGGAAGATCTCCGGCATGTCCGCCGTAGAAGCCGCAGGAGTCAATAATAAGCTTATCTTCCATTCCGGCTTTGGCAGCCACGTCATGCATTATGCCGTCGGCTGCCGGAGAGCGGCAGATATTGCCTAAACAAACGAATAGAAGTGATAGAGGACGTTTCTCATCTTTGGCGCGTCGGATGGCGTCGCGTATTATTTTCTCGGTTTTATTTGTGAGCTTCATTCTTTCTAAATTGTGGAGTATTGTTTTGTTGCTGAAAGGATACGATACAGGGAGTAGATACTCGTCACTGGTATCTTGAGAGGGGGATAGGAGGGATTATAGCTTCGAGCCTCGATATAGTTATCCTCCTCCGGCTCCAAAGGATAGAGAGCCTTTACCAATACGCCGTTCTCTGTATCGACCACCATCGGGTTGCCCCAAGGGATGAAAGCGCGTTCATTGATACGTTTGATAAAGAGGATTGATCCATTCTGAAATTCAGGCTCCATGCTGTTGCCTGAGATTCTGATGGCGAAGTCCACACCTTTCACCGGGGATACAACTTTCTCGCAGTCGCGCAATTCCACGCCGGACGCCCAATATTGGAGATTGCCGGCGAAAGCCTTGACGGGAAGGAGCGGCACAAGATAACCGTCGGAGATAAGCGTCTCATCCTCATCCGGGTCAAGAAGCATCTCCCCTTCGCCATAGAGGAGCCAGTCGCGGTTGAGGTCGGGAAATATCTCCATCACTTTCCGCAGTTTTACATCCGGAATGGAACGGCGCATGGCTCCTATATAAGTGGGGGAGACACCCAGCTGACGCGCAAATTCTGTCTGGGTCATTCTCTTCTCCTTCAATAAATGAAGAAGGCGGCTCTTTACCGTGGAGCCGTCTTCGTTTGCTATGCTCGCAGATACTGTCATAATAGTGATGATTTATAAGCGTTGTTAAATAATTTCTTTGCAAGTTAGCGATTATTTATTACTCTTGCAAATAATTTTACAACTTCTCATTGAAGTTTCATCTCTATTCGTTACGCTTGATTCTGTATTGCATTTGTAAGTGAGATGAATTCTTCTACTGAAAGGCGTTCCGGACGCTGGGAGAGAATTTCCAGATTTGATGCCTCCGAGCCGGGACGGAGGAAGGAGGCAAGCGAATTGCGGAGAGTCTTGCGGCGCATTCCGAAGGAGGTCTTGATAATCTTCTTGAAGAGCACGGGGTCGCACCCGAGCTCAGTGCGGGAATTACGGGTGAGAAGCAAAACGCCGCTCTTCACTTTCGGCACCGGATGAAACACCTCCGGCTCGACATCGAAGAGGTATTCGCAGTCATACCATGCCTGGAGAAGCACAGATAGGATGCCATATACTTTTGAGCCCGGACCGCTGCAGATACGCTCTGCCACCTCTTTCTGAAGCATACCGGCTACTACCGGAATCTTATCCTTGTAATCAAGCACCTTGAAGAATATCTGCGATGAGATGTTATAGGGATAATTACCGATAAGGGCGAAGTCTCCCTCATATATCTCATTGAGATCCATCCTGAGGAAATCACCCTCTATTACATCGAGAGAGGGATACACTTTATTAAGAAAACGGACGGATTCATCATCCAGCTCGACCGCTTTCAGCTGTCTGCCGGAATTGATAAGGTATTTGGTCAGCACTCCCATGCCGGGTCCTATCTCAAGGATAGGGAGGTCGCTCCATTTCTGCGCCTCAGCGGGGAGTTGGTCTTTTGAAATTGTTTCAGCTATGCGGCGGGCGATCTCCTCATCTTTGAGGAAGTGCTGTCCGAGTTGTTTTTTTGCTTTTACTTGCATCGGGTTATATTTTTATAATTTCGAAGAGACATAAAAAACGCTCCCCTTCTATCTTAACAATAAAAGGGGAGCGGAAGTTAATGATTATCTTTTCAGATTATTTGAATTATTTGAATTTCTTCTGGATGTCGGAGGGGACACCTGCCTTATCCACGCCGATATTTAGTGTTTTCTCGAGGAAGTAGGGCACAGAGACATAGAAGTAGCCGTCATAGATCTGATTAGTGTCCCAGGAGTTTTTCACTTTATAATATTTGTTGCCCTCCTGGTCGGTGGCAGTGCCGACGATAACCATTCCATGGTCGTCAGTGGTCTCGAAATTATCGAAAGAATTCTGTCTTGACTCCTGAGTCACGCTCTTCTCTTTAACAGGACCTTTTATATCGAAGCGCTGTTTTGCACGATCCTTGTCGGAGAGTTTCACCCAGCGGGAAAGCTCGGTGTCGGTCATATCCTTCTCTTTCTTCTCTTCGGGAAGCACCGCATAACCTTTCGCCCATTTGAAACCGCCTTCGCTCACGTCGGCAGCCCACATCACAGAGTAGCCGTTTTCAAGAGCGTTGTCAAGAATACGCTGCATCTCATCGAGGGGGACGTTGCGGCAGGTGCTCCAGATCCAGTTGTCGGGCACTTCAAGGATGAAGTCCTCATAGAAGGGATGATGAGTGAAGCTGGTGTAAACCTCAAAGTTCTCGGGAGCAATCTTCATCTCCTTTGCAAAAGACTTCGGAGTATATTTCTTGCCGTTATATGTAAATTCTTCTGGAACTTCGCCGAGGTAGGCATCAAGTATGCCGATAAATCCCGGAAGCCAGGCAGTAGAGAGTTTGCTGTTTCTCTGACCGCGAGCCATCACAGCTTTAAGGTAAGCTTCGAGAGCCTCCTCAAGCTCATAATGGGCATGTTTATCCTCGCCGTAGTTAAGACCTTTGTAGGCTTCTTCGGGCATCGCTCCATATAGCTTGGTCATCTCGAGCACATCGGCGAAGGAGCCGCCCTGAGAGAAGTTGACTTTACCGTTCATGCGCATGAATTTCTTGGCCTTGTCGATGTAAGCATTACGCACGACGAACATTTCAGAAAGATCAAGTTCCGGACCGCCATTCTTCATCACGTTATCCTCGAGGGTAGAGATGCCGGAGAAAGCCCAGCAAGTACCGGATTTATTCTGGTCCTTAACCGAAGTGGTGGGGATAACGATTACATCAGTGAATTTAAATCCTGTAGAATCGGGGTTCTCGATCTTGTTGTCGTCGAAAGCCGGAGCCTGAAAGTCAGTAGCGAAAGCGGAGGTGCAGAAGGCAGCAGCCGCCAAAAGCATGGAATATCTTTTCATGAGATTCGGATTTGAGTTACTCAGTTTGAATTGTATTATAAAGCAAAGATAATAAATTAATTTTGTATATAAAATTAATTATAAAATCTATCTGATGGAGACGGCGCTAATTTTCAAATGTTCCGCCATCATTGATTTTTAATATTTGCTCCAGTTTTGTCTCTGTGTAGGTCCGCAGGTAATTAAGATGAATGGGTTGGAATTCTCTAAACAATTCCTTGACATATTCAATTTCAAAAAATAAGCAGGCAATTTGCATCTATTCCAAAAATACTGTAAATTTATAGTAAAAATGGAATAGCCCTTTGCTGAATGTTTGGGATCTGCTACATATTCAAGACAGACAATGATAATGTGAATATTTTTTTCGCTTAAGAGGTTAGTTTTTTCGCGAGTGAGGGGTCATATATATGTATGACTACAAAAGATGACATAGAACTGCTTTTCCGCTCGAATTATGCGGCGATGTACCGGCTTGCGATGCTGATACTCCGGGACGACGATGTGGCAAGAGACATAGTGCACGATGTCTTTGAAACACTGCTTGTTTCCGGAAGGTCTGACGTGTCTGCCTCGTATCTGCTGGCGGCAACACGTAACCGATGCCTGAAACATATCCGTACTCTCTCTGCAATCGACCGCATGAAAGAGGTCTATTCAGTAGATGAGAGGGAAATAGAGGATGGGGAATGGCCCGACGACGAGACCATCGCCCTGATTCAGAAAACCGTTGCACATGACCTCACGGAAGCCTGCCGACGTGTCGTAGAGCTAAGGTTCTCAGAGAGTAAAAGCTATCAGGAGATATCGGAAATCTTCGGAATAAGCAAGGTCGCAGTCTATAAGCATCTCCGTCATGCAACAGAAGTCTTACGTAAAAAACTTTCTCAGAATGGATAAGATAGACAGATTCTTAGACGCCATCGAGTACCCGGAGCGTTACACTCCGTCAGAGATTGATGACATGCTTCGGGATCCTGATGTAAAGGAAATGTTTGATCTGCTTGACCAAACAAAGTCGAGCCTTCAGACACTCCCGACCCCCGACATAGAGGCTGAATGGAAGAGATTTGAAAGGAATCATCTCAGGTCCAAAGTCACGCATCGTTTTTGGCCGGCAGGAATAATGTCACGGAACATTGCCGCGACCATAGCCATAACCATCGTCTCGTTCACTGCCGTATCCGCCATTGTCTGCATCGGAATAAATCAACTCAGCCATCGGCAGGAAGCATCCGGTCCGGCTGATGCCAGGACGAAATACGCCGAGGTAACAGCCAAGCCTGACAGTGTCCAGTCAGTTGATACGATCAAAGACAAGACTCCTGAGATCATAGTGTTCGACAATGAGCCCCTCAAGATCATAGCGGGTAAAATTACAGAATATTATGGCTACGAGGTGGAGTTCAGCAATGAGGCATCTGAATCACTGCGTCTGTATTTCAGATGGAATCAGGAGAATACATTAGAGGAGGTGGTTGAACGACTCAACAACTTCGGGCAGATCCATATCGAAATCAAGGATAAGACCATAAAAATTGACTGACACCATGTTGCGCATTATTACAATTATAGCAGCGGTCATAACTTTTCTAATGGCCAATGCCGGGACCTTCTCATATCGTTTCAATTCCACTCCGCTTCCAAAGGCCATAAGGGAGATAATGGAAGGTCACCCCGAACTTGACATAAATTTCATCTACAATGAACTTGAAACCTATAAGACAAGCG
>JAAVFG010000006.1 GCA_014800895.1 Bacteroidales bacterium | reverse complement strand
TATGATTATTAGTGATTTAGGCGCAACACAAATTTACTAAAAATCTATGACATAGCAAAGGCTTTCGCGCTGAATTTCAGCATGAAAGCCTTATTTTTTAGCCGGACTGAACGAAAAAAGAGACCGCCTAAACTTGTTAGACAGCCTCTTAGATAAATAGTCTTTGGAGCCTGATAAGCCTAAAGAAGGTCGAGGCTGAAATTTTCAGCTGCTTCGGGCATAGAGGGGAAAATCAGATCGGCTCCGGCTTTGACAAATTCCTCGCGGGGGATGGGTCCGGTAGTTATAGCGACGGTCTCTATTCCTGCCGCTTTCCCAGCAAGCACACCCAGTGGCGCGTTTTCTATTACGATTGCTTCCTCCGGTCTGACCCCGGCTATCTCCAGCCCTTTCAGATATGGTTCCGGATGCGGCTTGCCGTGGGTGACGTTCAGAGCGGTCACTCTATCACCGGGAGCAAAAACTCCCGGATAATCTATATTCAGACTGTCAAGGAGGGAATGTTGTGCCGATCCGGTCACGAGGATACGGCGTAGACCCATCTCGCCGAGACGTCTCATCAGTTTCTGCGCGCCCGGCATCACCTGACGCTCCCCTAATTCCCGAAATATCTGACTCTTTCTCTGATATAGCTCATCCGCCTCTTTCTGAGAGGCATCTCTGCCGTAAGCGCGTTGAAACAAACGGTTGATGGTCGCCTTGCCGGTCATTCCCTCATACAGATAGAATTCATCCCTTTCGCAAGAGATACCCAATTCGGTCATCATCCTGTACCATGCGAGAGTATGTAGTTTCATGGAGTCATAGAGCACTCCATCCATATCAATAAGAGCTGCTTTTTTCATTTCAATATCATTTTTCTTTTCAGTAGAAGAGAGTGGCACCCCAAGTGTGATTTTGTAGTTTAATTCATCAATCAATCCCCCTGATGTGGAAGATAGTCATCTAATGAGTCAAGCTCATCAAACAGTGTCTTATCCTCTTCATCGGCTTTTTGAGCTTCAAGAATCTTCCTGCGGGCATTGAAATCCCGGTATATGGCTCGTACCTTCTCCTCCATCTGAGCCGAATTAATCCTACCCTTTCCCTTAAGTAATGGCTTATCTTGAAAATCAAGAAGATTATCAACATTCTTTCTCCAATATTGAATGGTTAGATCCTGACGTCCCTTAACACGTATCTCTGCACTGGTAAGGAATATCTCCACCAGTCTGTTAAGATCCTCTATCTCTTCCTTTTGCAGATAATTCTTGGCAATGATGATATCTCCCTGTCTCACGATATTCCCTTTCCATGAAGTCAATCCCATATTAGGCAGATTGGGATCAGCGCGGGCAATAATCAGTTCTGCTGCAGTCTGCTGAGTAATCGCATATATAAGCTTATTCTGAGTCTCCGCGAAAAACATCTGTGTAGCCTTGTCGGTCTTATCATAGTCGCTGCTCAACTTGAAGAGATCCCTTACCTTCTGATAGAACCTTTTTTCCGATGACCGGATATCCCTTATACGGAGAAGGAGCTCATCAAAATAATCCACTCGTCCACCCGGATTCTTCAGTCTATCGTCGTCCATAGTGAAGCCCTTGACAAGGTATTCGGAAAGATGATCTGTCGCCCATTTACGGAATTGAGTTCCACGAATACCGCGCACACGATATCCTATGGCAATAATCATCTGCAAGGAATAGTATTCTACATTATACGTCTTACCGTCTGCGGCAGTTGTCAAATAATATTTGACAACTGAATCTCGTTGTAACTCATTTTCTGACAATATGTTACCGATGTGATGGCTGATAGTTTGCTTTGAGGTGGCAAAAAGCTCCGCTATCTGTGACTGGTTAAGCCATATATCTCCATCCTTAGCATACAATGCCACTGATGTCTTTCCGTCCGGGGTATTGTATATTATCAAGTCTCTCATGAGATTATCGTCAATTATGAAATATGGGTTCAGGAGAAGAGAGTGCCGTAGTTGCCGCGATCGAGGGAGCGATAGCCTATGGCTTCAGCGATATGAGCCACTTTTACCTCCTTGCTTCCGTCAAGATCGGCGATGGTGCGCGCCACGCGGAGAATACGGTCGAAAGCTCTGGCTGACATATTAAGACGGGTCATACGATCTTTCAGCTTCGCCATTCCCTCCTTGTCGGGCCATGCGAACTCCTTCAGAAGGCGTGTGTTCATCTGAGCATTACAATGCACACCCTTTACATCCTTGTATCTTTCCTGCTGTATCTCCCGGGCTTTTATCACTCTTTTTCTTATTTCGAAGCTGCTCTCTGTGGGTGTGGGGTCAGCCATCGCGTCAAATTCCACCGGTTCGATTTCCACCTGAATGTCGATACGGTCGAGAAGCGGGCCGGAGATGCGGCTCATATAACGGCTCACTGCTCCCGGGGTACATGTACAGGGACGTGTAGGATGACCGTAATAACCGCAGGGACAGGGATTCATAGAGGCTACAAGCATGAAGCTCGCAGGATAATTTACCGTATATTTGGCACGTGCCACAGTTATGACACGATCCTCGATGGGCTGGCGCAACACCTCCAATACCTGACGTGGAAATTCAGGAAACTCATCAAGGAAGAGCACGCCGTTATGCGCCAAGCTTATCTCACCCGGCATCGGGTTGGCACCTCCGCCGACAAGTGCCACGGGAGAGACGGTATGATGAGGGGTGCGGAACGGTCGTTGCGTCATGAGCATGGAGCCGCGATCCAATTTGCCTGCTACGGAATGTATCTTTGTCGTCTCAAGAGCCTCCGCCATCCCTAATGGAGGGAGGATAGAGGGGAGACGCTTCGCCATCATTGACTTTCCCGCTCCCGGCGGACCAATCATAATGATGTTATGACCTCCGGCACATGCTATTTCAAATGCGCGCTTTACACTCTCCTGTCCCTTTACCTCTGAAAAATCATAGTCAAAATCCTCGCAACTTGCCGCGAAAAGAGCCCGCGTGTCGATATCCACCGGGCGAAGGTCTGATTTCCCTTCCAGTATCTCCATCGCTTCGCGGAGGTTTTTTACTCCATACACCTCCACTTTATTCACTACCCCGGCTTCTGTAACATTCGCTTCGGGCACTATGAGGCGTTTTATACCCATCTCCCTCGCCTTTATAGCCATAGGGAGGATACCTTTTACCGGAAGCACGCTGCCATCAAGCGAAAGCTCGCCGGTCAACATCACATCTTCAAGATTCTCCGCCTTGCCGCAGCCTGCCGAAAGGAGGACGGCGACAGCCATGGGGAGGTCAAACTGAGCCCCCTCTTTCTTGATATCAGCAGGGGCGAGATTGATTGTGATACGATAATGAGGAAACTCATATCCCGAATGGCGGATAGCCGCCTGCATACGCTCATAACTCTCCCTTATGGCAGTGTCAGCCATACCGACTATCGAAAAACCGACACCTTTCCATATCTCCGTCTCAACTGTTACAGGAAAGGCATTTATGCCATTGATGGCTGCCGAGTAGATTTTTACGAGCATAAGTAAGTATTCAAAATTAAACGATAAGTAAATATTGATGTTATTTCTTTTTAACCTCTTTTACTATCGTGTCTATGTGGATAATCATAGGGGTGCGTTCCACCCCTAACAGACGGGCGATCGAGTCGGTCTCTCCCAATGGCATCCAGGCTCTGACCACTCCCTTCAAAGAGTCTCTGATAAGAGGCATCGCCCAGTTGATGGAATCGGGATCGAAACATACATCCACTATCAGATATTTGGCTGAATCGGGATGACTCTTGCGCAGAGAGCGGAGGGAATCAATCATTTCTGTACGCTTCTGATCGTTTGAACGCCAGAAAAGTATAGTGACAGGTGTCTTTCCTGTGCGGATAGTGTCTGCTCCGTTGGCTAAAGTCTTCAGCACGAAAGTATGACTTTTCTTCGTGTCCAATGGTGTGAGGGGACGACCCGAATATAGGTCTGACCTGCCGGAAAGAGTGATCCACTTCTCTTTTGCCGCCTCTCCCTTGAGCATAGCCCAGAGCTTCAGGAATCCTTCATTATTCTCGCGACGGTTGTAGTTATAGAGAAGGAGAAGGGCGGATAGAGGATTATCGGGGTTCTTCTTCACATACTCCTCCACAGCCTTATTCACTTTACCGCTCTCCGAACTTTGGAGAATATCATCATTATCGTTACGCCATTTGGTCCATTGGTCATTTATTTTGTTTCCCCCTATCTTCCAGCTGAACATATCCGCGCTTTCTCCGGTAAGAGATATTTTATCTCCGCGCTCGGCATAGATATATATTGTCTTTCCGGCGGCAGCCACACTTATAACAGCCTCGTCAGCCAATGGCAGGACAGACTTTGCCTTTCCCTGCTGGATCATCACTCCCGTCTCTATGTAGCGTCCTCCACGCGGTGTGACGTTGTAATAATTGATGGTATACGCCATGTGAAGCTCGGTAGGGAGGGAAAATTCCAGCGTGACTTTAGGGCGTGAGCATCCTCCCGCAGTCATCCCTATGATGAAAAGCAGGAGGAGATAGCGGAATTGTATCATGATTCTACACATACTTTTCTCCGAAACGATCGCGCACATCATTCACCACCTGACGTATCTTCTGTTCCTCGGCAATGGGATAGATAAGGAGCGCATTATCATTTTCCGCCACTATATATCCCTCCAGACCGGCAGCCACCACCAGTTTGTCTCCTTGCACGGCAAAGACCGTATCCTTGCAGTTGTTAGCCATCACCTGACAACCTTGTGTCACGTTCCCCTCTCTATTCTTTGGGGAAGTCTCATAGAGTGCCTGCCAGCTTCCGAGGTCGCTCCAGCCGATATCAGCTGTCTTGACATAAACATTATCAGCTTTCTCCATTATGGCATAATCAATGGAGATAGATGGGGCATCCGGGAAGTTACGGTCGATAAAGTCCTTCTCCTGCGGAGTGCCGTAGAACTCGCATCCTGCATCAAATATACCGGCTGTCTCCGGGTCATAACGATTGAAAGCGTTCAGGATTGCTTTCGCGCTCCAAAGAAACATACCGGAGTTCCAATAAAATTCGCCGCTCTCCAGAAATATCTTCGCCATCTCGAGATTAGGCTTCTCCGTAAAGGATTTTACCTTGCATATCCCGGGGAAGTCTTCTACGGGACGCCCTATCTGGATATATCCATATCCCGTATGAGGCGATATGGGCTTGAGACCTATGGTGAGCAGTCGATCCTCCTGCTTCACGAAATCCATTCCTTCCTTGAGTATCTGCCGGAAATTCTCCTCCTTTAAAATGAGATGATCGGAGGGGAGAGTGACAATTACAGCCTCCGGGTCAAGAGCCTTGATATGATGCGCCGCCCAGCAGATGCAGGGGGAGGTGTTGCGGCGTGCCGGCTCGAGAAGGATATTCCCGGGACGGATATCGGGCAGCTGTTCGCGGATGATACCGGCATATGAGGCATTGGTCACAAGGATGATATTCTCCGCCGGGATGAGGGGAAGAATACGGTCGACTGTCATCTGAAGCAGGCTTCTTCCTGTCCCGAAAAAGTCAAGAAACTGTTTCGGACGGTCGTTGCGGCTGAAGGGCCAGAACCGTGAGCCTACTCCTCCGCACATTATAACGCAATATCTGTGATTGGTCATGGCTTTTGAGTTATCGGGTGACACCTTACTGGGCAGCTGAAGTCTTGAACTGATGCTTCACGCCCTCCACCACATTTATCATATAGTCTCCCAGCTTCTCTGCCTCTCCGATAAGATCCATGTAGAAGATACCCTCCTGATAATCATATTCCTTATTATTGATATTGAATATATTGGCATCTCGAAGCTGATTGCGGAAGTTATTTATCTCGCGCTCTTTATTATATGCTTTCACCACGAGTGCGCCGTCGGGAGTCTCCATCTCGCGGAGAATACCGAGCATATTGGTCATCGCATCTGTCACGAGATTGAACATCGCATCAATCTCTTTGAGCACAGGCTCCTCAAACTTTACATTGAGGGTATTCTTACGGCTCAGGGTCTTTGCTATATTGAAGCAGCTGTCGGCGATAGATTCTATCTCGCTGATGATACGCAACATTCCTGATATCCGCATCTTACTCTCAGGTGAGAGGCGACCTTCGGAAACTTTGTTCAGATAGCTGCCGATCTCTATCTCCATGCGGTCGGATATCTCCTCATATTTCTCAAGGCGTGAATAAGTCTTGGCAAATTCATCATCTGCCGGATCGGTATGGATGAGTTCGCGCGCCATCTTCAACATCCTGTCCACTCTCTGACCATAGAGATATATCTCCTTCTGTGCCTGAGTGATATTGAGCTCGGAAGCGCTGAGCATACCGCGTCCGATAAACTTGAGTGAGAAATCCTCCTCTTCCTCTTTGTGATGAGCAGGCATAATCCAGCAGACGATACGCACATACAATTTGGTGAACCATATCATGATGAGAAGATTGACTGCATTGAATACTGTCGGGAACATCGCCAGACCGAATGCTATACTTCCCTGAGCCTTGGAGGTCAAGCCTCCTTTGGGATCGATAAGAGTGGAATCTGCAAGCCCTGCATCCTGCGCCGCGCTGATATCAAGCGGATTAAGACCGTTGCAGGCATGGGTGATATCTCCTACCAATGACACAAAAGGATGGAAGACGCATAGGGCTATGAGCGAACCCAACACATTGAAGAGGACATGTCCCATCGCCGTGCGCTTCGCCGCCAAGTTACCGCTTAATGAGGCAAGAACGGGAGTGATAGTCGTTCCGATATTTCCTCCCAATATTATCGCGCATCCGAGCTCGAAGGATATCCATCCCTGCGAACACATGATAAGAGTGATGGCGAAAGTGGCTGCCGAACTTTGTGCCACCATTGTGAGAACGATACCGAGCACGAAGAAGATAAGCACCGATCCGACTCCGAGCTGGGTATAATTGGTGACAAACTCCAGCATCTGCGGATTCTCCTGAAGGTTGGGGACATATTTGCTGATAAGATCCAGTCCCATGAAGAGGAAGCAGAAGCCGATAAGAAACTCACCGAAGCTCTTATATCCGCTTTTCTTCATGAACAGCATCGGAACTCCGATCGCCAAGAGCAGGATACTATAGTCTGAGATTGAGACTTCAAATGAGAAGGCGGAAATAATCCAGGTCGTCACCGTCGTGCCGACATTGGCACCGAATATCACCGCCATAGCCTGCTGAAGCGACATCAGACCGGCATTCACAAAACTGACAACCATAACGGTTGAGGCACTCGAGCTCTGGATAAGCGCTGTGATAACTATACCGGTGATTACTCCTGTCACACGGTTGCGGGTCATGACTCCAAGGATAGTACGCAGACGGTCACCTGCCACTTTCTGTAGTCCCTCACTCATTACCTTCATACCGTACAGGAACAAACATACGGCACCTAATAGGCTTATAAAGTCTATTATACTATAATTCATCTTGTTAGATATTTTGTGATAATCATCTTTATAGCTTCCGACCCCTGCAAGCCCCGATACCGAGACCCCTCAGGAGGTTTTCTTCCGCTCTATTACCACAAATTTAGGGAATTTTTTATTAACTTTACGCTTGAAGCCCCAAAATTTTTCAAGAAGTGGGGATAAGTGAATTATCAAGAGTGTATAAAAGAGAGGAGAGTCAATGGAAACAATTTTCAATCATCATCCTGATTCGGCGATATTGCCGGCTAAAGAGGAGGAAACCATTAATCCCTATTCCGCCTTCTGTATCACTGCCCCCCGACAAAGGGATGTGCGGGGTATTGTGGCGATGAGCAGGGATGGAGCCATCGGCAAGAATGGCGATCTTCCCTGGCATCTGCCGGAAGATCTACGCCATTTCAAAGAGCTCACTATGGGGCATGCGGTAATCATGGGCCGCAAGACATGGGAATCTCTCCCGAAACGTCCGCTCCCCGGAAGAAGAAATATAGTGGTATCGCATAATCCCGGATATGCCACGGAGGGTGCGGAGACCTTCTCCTCCATTGAGGAAGCGATTGAGGCTTGTGACGAGACGCCTTATATCATCGGCGGAGCATCTGTCTATTCAGCCGCCCTACCCTATCTCACACATCTTGACATCACTTTAATAGATGCCACAGTGGATGATGCCGACACATTCTTCCCTCCGCTCAACGATGAAGAATGGATACTGACGGAAGAAACCGGAGAGATGGTATCAAAAAAAGGGATACCTTATCGCTTTATAACAAAGAAACGTAAATAGGATACCTCCCTTTTCTCACCTGCAATATTTATCCGGATGGAGACAAAGAGCATGAAGATAGCGATAATAAATAAATCCGATTCCACCGGCGGGGCTGCCGTGGTCAGTTTCCGACTGATGGAGGCTCTGCGGCGTGCCGGAGCGGATGCAAGAATGGTAGTGATGGAGAAACGCACCGACTCTCCATACGTTTCTCTTGCCGCTACCGGAGCTAAGAGCCGCATCCCTTTCCTGAAAGAGAGATTGAAAATATTTGTGGAGAATGGATTCAACCGCGACACTCTTTTTAAGATAGATACCGGCTCTGATGGGTTGGATCTCCTTAAGAATCCTGTGGTGAAAGATGCGGATGTATTGCTCATCAACTGGGTCAATCAGGGCATGCTCTCTTTGGAGGGAGTGAAGCGGCTGTCAGAAGCGGGGAAAAAGATAATCTGGACCATGCACGATATGTGGTGTTATACCGGTGTCTGTCATCATTCAGGTGAGTGTGAACGCTATGAGCATACATGCTATCCGTGCCCGCTATTGAAGAAGGCTATGCTTCCGTCTCTGGCTGAGAGAGTGCAGAAGAAGAAAAAGAGAGTCTACGGAGTGTCCGATATCCATTTTGTTGCAGTCAGTAACTGGCTTGCCGACCGGGCGCAACGTTCTTCTCTATTCGGAGGGAAAAGACCTACCGTTATTCCTAATGCTTTTCCTTTTGACAATCAACAATATATTCCTTCCAAAACCCGAAATAAGGGGGGTGAGGATAAAGAATTCAGGATACTCTTTGGAGCTGCCCGTCTTGATGACAGTGTGAAAGGGCTTCCTATCCTTATTGAAGCCACGCGGATTTTGGCTGAGAGATGGAGCGGACAGGCGTCAAAGATGAGACTGGTCACTTTCGGCGAGGCGAAGAATCCGGAGGCGTTGGATGGGATTGCTATTGCGCACACTCATTTGGGGAGGATATCGGGTAAGGAAAATTTGAGGAAAGTCTATGAGGAGTCGGACGCTGTGGTATCGACATCCTTATATGAAACTCTTCCGGGCACTCTTGTAGAAGGTCAGGCATACGGATGCGTGCCGGTCGCTTTCCTCCGCGGGGGGCAGGGCGATATCATAGATCATCGTCAGACCGGTTATCTTGCCGAATGGAGTGATGACTTTAAGGAAGGAGCATTGCATATAGCCGAAGGATTGATATGGGCTATGGAAAATGTGGATGAGGATATGCGCCGTGAGATGTTCAACTCCGCCTACAATAGATTCAGCGAGGATAAAATCGCCGCACGATATCTGGAATTGATATGTCCTGATAAATCATAAGCAGCTATACGATCCATCCGCATCCAAAGACAACTATTAACACTATTCGACAACATGATGAAGCAAATCAGTGAAGCTTCATCTTTTCTATAAATTTGCATAAATGAAGAAAAAAGATTTAATTTGAAAAGAATTTCAAATTAAGTCTTTACACCTAACATAATATGAGACTATACAATGGCGGTTTAGCATCAATTCTTTTGATGGCAGGAGGGCTGCTGAGTCAGAGCATTCAAGCCGATGTGCCCTCTGATTATTATAAATCTTTGGAGGGGAAAAGCGGCGACGCCCTTTTTCAGGCTCTTCATGATATAGCCTATTCTTCCACTTTCCATCATATATCTTACGGATCGGACTCATGGGAGGTCTTTGCCACTTCCGATATCCGGATGATTGGAGGGGAGAAAATCTGGTGGGATATGTACAGCAACGTGATTGTGCCTGTAGCCTCCGGACATTCCGGGCTCAATATAGAACATTGCGTTGCCAATTCATGGTTTGGTAAAAAAGAGGGTTGTCCGGATGCATTTGCCGATCTCTTCCATCTCACTCCCTCTAATGAAGCGGCAAATAATCAGAAAAGCGATAATCCGTTGGGAGAGGTTGCTACGGTAGCTTGGCAGAACGGACTTGTAAAGATCGGTGCTCCTAAAAAGGGCGAGGCAGGCTCGGCAACCAAAGTATTCGAACCGGCGGATGAATATAAGGGAGACTTCGCGCGAGCATATTTCTATATCTTCACCGCTTATCCGAAGACCGCATGGAAAAGCGATCAGGCAATGTATAGCGTCACTGACTCCACCGCCACGTTGCAGCCCTGGGCGGCTGAGATGCTGCTGCGCTGGGCTATGCAAGACCCCGTGGATGATAAGGAGATAGACAGGAATAACGAAATTTTCAAATTCCAGCAAAATCGCAATCCATTTATTGACCATCCGGAATTGGCGGAATATATATGGGGAGAAAAGAAAAGCGTTCCGTTCACAGTGGGTGAGGCAGCCGAGGCTATCAACCGTCCTGCAGATCCAGTGTTTACCGACATGACCCTTACCGGAGTGAATACCTACACCGGCAGATGGTGGGAATCAGAATTTGTAGAGATTCTCCATAATGAAGGCAATCTATGGGTGAGTCTGAACGGAGGAGAGTATCAACAATTCGGACCGGGGATAAATATACCCTCAGCCTCTTCCCATGGAGAAACCCTCTCCATTGCCGCATATACCGAAATGGAGAGAGATAACCATACACTCCGCAGCTCCATTGCGCGGCTGACACTGACCGGTATCAATCCTGATAATCAGGATTTCACCACCGCCCTTTGGAAAAGAACCATGACTCAGGAGGAATTTTCCGACAATGTAAAGGGATATTTTATCATCCGAAGCACCTCCAATCATAACATAATGAGTCATGAAGGGGGCACTTCCTCCAGCTCATTCATGGCTGATGCAGGAAGTGTCAAAGAGCGTGAGAATGGAATCGTAGAGACAATCCCTGCCAATGCCGCCATAATCAAATTCGAGCTCAAAGGGGAGGATAAATATCTTATTGAGGTATATGATGCCCTCCATAATAAATCCAAAGGATACTGGAATGTAGGAGGAAGCGGCAACAAGAATACCCTAAAGCCCTCCACAGGCACCGCGGCAACTGTCGACATAACACCCGAAGGAGAGGCTACGATAACATTCGAGGGTGGAAAAGTATTGCAATACAATGCAAGTCAACCGCGTTTCACCAACTATGCAGGCACTCAAAAGAATATCTATCTCTCCCATAATATAGAGGAGGATGACCTCCCCTCCGGAATCGGGGAGATCGAGGAGGAGAATGAGGGAGCCGTTGGCATAGACGGCAACAATATCCTTCTCCCTGCCGGCTGGCGTCTGTACGGTCTGAACGGCAGAGAATATTCAGGATATAATCTTGAAGGAGGAATATATATCGCTCGCTCCCCGAAAGGGAAGGCAGTGAAAATTCTGATAGGATACTGAGAATAATTATATAGAATAAATTCTTATAAATTTAGCCTTAATATGTCAAAAAGTTGCAGATATGTTATAAAACATAACTTTTAAACGTATTTTTGGTAAAAAATCAAGCAAAATTCAAAAAGAATAGTTAACTTTGCCGATGCAGCCGATCAAACGGCGGCATCCCATAATATCATTATCAAACCGATTCGTTATGTCAGAAGAAACGAATATAAAGACCATCGACAGAGTAGTGATCCGCTTCGCCGGCGACTCCGGAGATGGAATGCAGCTCGCCGGGAGTATCTTCTCCAACATCTCAGCCGGAGAAGGAAATGACATCTCAACTTTCCCGGACTACCCGGCGGAGATACGCGCCCCGCAAGGCTCGCTGAGCGGTGTGTCAGGCTATCAGGTAAGTGTAGGCAAGGATGTCCACACCCCCGGCGACGCCGCCGACGTGCTCGTGGCGATGAATCCCGCCGCGCTCAAGACCAATCTGAAATATCTCCGCCCCGGCGGTATCATTATCTGCGACGAGGAGTCGTTCACTCCCGCCAATCTGAAGAAAGCGGAATATGCCACTGACAATCCCATAGAAGAGCTCGGGATTGATCACAATCATATCATGCTCGTGCCTATGGCAACGCTGCTCAAGCATACCCTTGCAGACTCCGGTCTTGACCAGAAAGGGATGATGAAATGCAAGAACATGCTGGCATTAGGCGTAATCTGCTGGCTCTTCGACCGTCCGGTAGAGAGCGTGCTCAAGAAGCTGCAGGCTAAATTCGCAAAGAAGCCCGCCATCTACGAAGCTAACGCAAAAGTAGTGCAGGCGGGATGGGATTATGGTCATAATACGCATAGCACCATGCCGGTTTACCGTATAGAATCTTCAGAGGCGGATCCGGGCACATATATCGACATCACGGGAAACACAGCCACAGCGTGGGGTCTCATCATGGCTTCCGAGCGCAGCGGACGCCCGCTCTTCCTCGGATCATATCCCATCACTCCCGCCACAGATATTCTCCATGAGCTCGCCAAGCGTAAAGACCTCGGCGTGACAGCCATACAGATGGAGGATGAGATCGCCGGCGTCTGCTCCGCTATCGGAGCTTCCTATGCAGGACGCCTTGCAGTGACCTCTACATCAGGTCCGGGTCTCTCCTTGAAATCGGAAGGAATCGGATTGGCGGTCATGGCGGAGCTCCCGTTAGTAGTGATCGATGTCCAGCGCGGCGGACCCTCCACAGGTCTTCCCACCAAAACCGAGCAGACCGACCTCATGCAGGCGCTCTACGGACGTAACGGCGAATCGCCGCTCTGCGTCGTGGCAGCCACAAGCCCCACCGACTGTTTCGACATGGCATTCAATGCAGCCAAGATAGCTGTGGAACACATGACTCCCGTAATCCTCCTTACCGACGCATTCATCGCTAACGGCTCATCTGCATGGAGAGTGCCCGAGGATGAGGATTATCCTGTCATCACACCCCGTTTCGCCACTTCCGAAATGGCAGAGAAAGGCTGGAAACCATATATGCGTACCGAAGATTACTCCCGCTTCTGGGCTATCCCCGGCACTGAGGGGGCGATGCATCGCGTAGGAGGTCTGGAGAAAGACTTCAATACCTCCGTGATCTCCACCGACGGACCCAACCATCAGAAAATGGTGGAGGCACGCCGTAAGAAAGTGGAGAATATCGCCAACGATATCCCGGATATGGAGCCGATGTTTGCCGAAGATGCAGATACCATCCTTATCGGCTGGGGAGGCACATACGGACATCTCCGCACTGCCGCCACAGAGCTCAACAAAGAGGGAAAGAAAATCGCATTCTATCAATTCAAATATATCAATCCCCTTCCCAAGAATGCACTGGAGGTATTGCGCGGCTATAAGAATATAATCGTAGCCGAACTCAACACCGGAATGTTTGCGGACTATCTGCAGATGCATCTCCCCGGAAAAGAGATACTCCGCATCAATAAGATAGAGGGTCAGCCATTCCTCGTGAAAGAGATAGTGGAAGGCGTCAAGAAGTTGATAGAGGATTAAGGCTCCATCCAATAAAGAATGTTAAATGCAGGGCGGTTTCTTTTTGAGATTTAAGCCAAAAAGAAACCGGACGTAAGAAATTTTATTTTATTGGAAAGAGTCACTATATTTAAATTGATTTATATTAAAATTTATTAAGTTACTCCATTCTCGCATCACAGGGGCATCTATCACCTTTTGGCTCAGTCACATAGCCCGCTATGCTCCTTCGCCTGCAAGGCGATATCTGCTCCCTGAGATGCGACCCTGCATTAACATTTCTTATTGGATGGAGCCT
>JAAVFG010000005.1 GCA_014800895.1 Bacteroidales bacterium | reverse complement strand
TCTAAGCACGAAGCCGGCTCCAAGATTAGATCTCGCCAAGGGCCGTCGCAGACTACGACGTTGATAGGCCGCAGGTGCAAGTGTGGCGACGCACTCAGCCGAGCGGTACTAATTGCCCGCAGTTCCGGTAAAGAAATAAAAAAAGAAAAGCTTTTGAAGAGTTCTGAAGCTCTGTTTCAGACTCTGGTCGCTCCTCGCTTCCGTCATATCTTTCCGACGCATAATGGTCTGGAAAAGATGAAAAAGCCAGAACAGTAAAAAATATTAAGGTGAACATAGCATAAGGGCTCCACCTCTTCCCATTCCGAACAGAGAAGTTAAACCTTATCACGCCGATGGTACTGCGAAAGCGGGAGAGTAGGTAATCGCCGCCTTTAGAAGCCTCAGTCGAAAGATTGAGGCTTTTTTGTGTCTATCTCTTTATTTTATTATCTTTGCATAAGATAGGATAATTGATTTAGATATAATATAGAAAAGGGTATGGCAATCGCAAACGTGAAATATCCAATCGGACAGCAGTCTTTTGAAGTGCTTCGTCGCAATAATTACCTATATGTGGATAAAACCCATTACATTGAAAAAATAATTAATGGTGGTCAGTATTATTTCTTAGGTCGTCCGCGACGCTTCGGAAAGTCTTTATTCCTGTCCACTTTGAAATCTTTCTATGAAGGNAAACGTGAGCTCTTCAAGGGTCTTTATGCCTATACAATGGATTGGAATTGGGAACCGTATCCCGTGCTTTATCTTGATCTCAATACAGGCAGATATAAAGATGACGGTGAACTGTGTGCCGTTATTGATCGACAGTTGCGCGACTGGGAGGAGGAATATGATGTGGATGTAAAAGATACAGCGTATTCTCAACGTTTTGCGACATTAATAAAGAANGCTTATCAGAAGACGGGGAAGGGTGTAGTCATTTTAGTGGATGAATATGATAAGCCGCTTGTCAATAATATCCACGACCGTAAGAAATTTGAAGAGTATCGTAGCGCCTTGGCTTCTTTATATTCAAATTTCAAAAGTGCGGCAGAATATATTGAGTTAGTATTTCTTACTGGCGTAAGTCGATTTGGAAAACTCTCCGTATTCTCCGGATTGAATAATATTCGGGATATCTCTTTCGTTCAGGACTTTTCTGCAATCTGCGGTATTACCGAGGAGGAATTGAAGGCAGATTTTAAATCCGGCATAGCTGCTCTTGCTGAAGAATATGAAAGATCGGAAGGGGAGGAGATTAGAGAATTGAAGAGGTGGTATGACGGCTATCATTTTTCAAAAAAATCCCCGGATATTTATAATCCGTTCTCTTTGCTTCAAGTTTTTGCTTCGAGAGATTATTCCAACTATTGGATAGCATCGGGCAAATCATCCTTACTTGCCGAGCAACTCAAGCGGACGGATTCGGACTTGAAATCGGTAATGAATTCGCAGTGCGGACAGACCGCGCTTGAAGGTCTGGATATCGATTCCATATCACCGCTGGCTCTCCTTTACCAAACCGGCTACCTCACTATAAAACATTACGACCGCGAGGATAAACTTTATACCCTTGGAATCCCAAATCTTGAGGTTAAGCAGGGTTTTTATGAGCAGCTCCTTCCGTATTATACATCATTGACTGAGGATAATGCCCATGTCTTTATTGTGCAGCTAAGAAAAGAGATGCAATGCGGAGAGGTAGATGCTTTCATGAAACGACTGCAATCTCTTTTCGCCGGCTTCGGACACGACCTGAAATTTGATGAGGAGAGAAACGTGCAGAATGCAATGCTTCTTATCTTCTCGCTTATCGGAATCAATGTTGATGCGGAGATAAAGACTTCTGACGGAAGAATTGACCTTCTCGTGCGTACCGCCGACTATATCTATATAATGGAATTGAAATACAATCATTCAGCAGAGGAGGCATTATCGCAGATAATGGATAAAGATTATAGTCTTCCCTGGAGCATTGATTTACGGAAGACTATCGCTGTAGGTATCAATTATTCCACTGAAAAGAGAAGAATAGACGAGTGGAAATATAAGGTACTATGAAATATGATGTCTTAGGAAAGTCGGGAATAAAAATAAATTCTGAATATTCGCACGATTTTCTTTTGCATTTAAAATATTTTTTGTAATTTTGTAATGAAAATGCGCACGTGGCGTAATTGGTAGCCGCGCTAGACTTAGGATCTAGTGTCGTGAGACGTGGGGGTTCGAGTCCCTTCGTGCGCACAAAGAGAGGCGCCGGATTAATCAAGTGATTAATCCGGCGCCTCTCTTTCTCTATTTTGATTTTTAGTTCTCTCTTATTCTCTATCTTCCTTAGCCTTTAGTGGATGGAGCCTTTTAGATTGATTTGGTCACCTCCCATTGAAATGCTCTTAGTCCGAGGCGTGGTTTTGATTCATCCAATAGCTTTAGCTGATCCATCAGTTGGGCAGCTTTGTTANCTTCTACTATTGTTATAATCGCGGAGGCTAACGATGGCCATGCGTGTGTGCCATAGTGAGGTTCTCCTTTCACTGATCCTCTTCCCTGAACATTTCCGAAGGCTGTGAAGCCACGGCAGGAAAGACGGTCGAGGATATCTATTATCGCCTCATGATGGGCGAGGTCGTATGTTATTAATATAGCTTGCATATTTTTGAGATTTTAATTACCGGATGAGTTAAAAGACTCACCCGGTAATTTTTAATTTATTTCTTAAGTTTTAACAGCTTCTTACGGATTTTCTTACGCTCATTCTTCACACCTCTTCCAGCGAATACACAGTAGAGTGTAGGCACGAACAATAGTGTAAGGATAGTGGAGAATGTCAGACCGCCGATGACAGCCACACCCATAGGTTTCCACATCTCTGAACCTTGACCCGAACCGACAGCCATTGGCACCATNCCNANGATTGTGGTNANGGTNGTCATCACNACNGGGCGNAGNCGNGACTTNCCNCCNTCNACNACNGCNGTNCGGATNCCCATTCCTCTTTCACGGTTAAGGGTGATATAGTCAATCAGCACAATACCGTTTTTCACAACGATACCGATAAGCATGATGGCACCGATCATCGACATGATATTCAGGGAATGTCCCGTAATCCATAGGATGAGGAAAACNCCGGAGAAGGCGAACAGGAGAGAGGTCATGATTATGGCNGGATATGTCATAGACTCAAACTGCGCCGCCATAACAATATAGACGANAATGATGATCAGAAGACCCAACATCATGAGGTCGCCGAAAGAATCCTGCTGATCTTCAAAACTACCCGCAATCTGAATATTGATACCCGGNGGCAGGTCAATAGAATTGATCTGTGCCTCCGCATCCGCCACGACCTGCGACATCGGCACGCCATCAACGACTGCCGAGACGGTGATCAGTCGTTCGCGNTCCTTACGCTCGATTGTGGGAGGTGTGTAACGCTCCACAACCTTACCCAACTCTTTCAGACGGACTCCCTTGCCGGAAGAGGAGTAAATGATGATATTTTCTATATCGGAGATTTGGGTTCGCTTATCAGGTGCGTACATGACCTTTATATCATATTCTTCGCCATCCTCGCGGAATTGAGAGGCTGTGGCGCCATTTATACGGTTGCGCAGATAGAANGCNGCTGTCTGGAGCGAAATGCCGTGCATCGCCAGCTTCTCGCGGTCAAAGTCCACCTGATATTCCGGCTGATAATCGGAACGCGAGATGATGACATCTGCCGTACCGTTTATGCCCCGTAAAATTTCCGCCAAATCGCGAGCCACTTTATCAGTATTATCGAAATCGTAGCCATATACCTCGAAATCGACAGTAGCCTGACCGCCCATTCCACCTCCCTGCATACCGCCGACCATTACCTGCGCTTTCTTGAATTCGGGGAAATCATTTTCCAGATCCTTACGCATCTCGTCGGCAATCTCGGTGATGCGTCGTTTACGGTCGCCGGGATCAGAAAGGCGGATATTCATCGAGATGATATGCGGACCATTGTCAGAGAGNGANGCATAGGTATTATCCGAGCTGGCAGGNCCGACCGTATAGCTCTGCACAAGAATCTCCGGATATTTCTTACGCCAGAGAGAATCAAGGCGNGCCATAGAAGCCTCTGCCTCCTCTACGCGCGAACCNATGGGAAGNTCGAGATTGACACCTAATCGTCCGTCATCCTGTGTCGGGAAGAATTCCGTGCCGACATGCTTCATCAGGAAGCATGAGCCNANNAATATNCCGAGACANATNACNATAGTGACNGTCTTATGAGTGACNACNTTTTGNAGNAGNNNGGCNTAAGCATCATCAAANTTATCNANNNCNTTCTCTATAGGGCGATACCATCTCATACCCTTGCTGTTCTTATTTCTGATTCGGAGCCACTGGGANCAGAGCATCGGNGTNAGNGAGAGGGCNCAGGTNGTGGAAATTATCATCATGATAGTCACCATCCATCCCAACTGGCGGAAGAGGACACCCGTCATTCCNGTCACCAGCGTNAGGGGGAAGAACACNGCNATAAGCGTAAGGGTAGAGGCGATTACTGAGATCGCCACCTCGTTAGTGCCATGCACGGCAGCCTGTCTCGGATCCGAGCCGCGNTCGATATGGGTAGTGACATTCTCCAACACCACGATAGCATCATCCACCACCATACCGATTGATATGGAGAGCGCGGATAGCGATACGATATTGAGGGTATTGCCTGTGGCAAACAGATAGATGAAAGAGGCTATCAGAGAGACNGGGATAGTGATAATAATAATCACGGTCGCCCTCCATCNTCCCAGGAAGAGGAACACNACTATCATCACAAAGAGGAGAGCGTAGAGCACGGTCTCCACAAGAGAGGCAATAGTGTTGCGGATATTATCTGAAGTGTCGACTACAACTCCGATCTTGATATCCGAAGGGAGGTTCTTCTCAAGCTGAGGTAGCATTGCCATAACCTTGTTTGAGATTTCCACAGAGTTGGCACCGCTCTGTTTCTGGATAATGATGGTAGCTCCTTTGTTGCCGTTGATATATGTCTGCTGCGTGCGTTCCTCAAGACTGTCGACGATTTTTGCAACATCACGCAGAAAAACCGTCTTCCCGTTGAACGAGCCGACGGGGAGATTCTCCATCTGGGAAGATTCCTCAAATTCCCCCTGCACACGGAGTGCATAGGTATTGGAGCCGATATCGAACGAACCACCCGGCACGTTCCTGTTCTCCGCTGCAATCACATTTGATATCGCCTCGACAGAGAGATTATAGGCATCCAGNCGGNCGGGATCCACATANACGTGAATCTCACGTTTCGGAGCGCCGGAGATTGAGACAGAGCCCACGCCATCCACACGGGCAAGGGGATTGGCGAGTCCGTCATCAAGAATCTTGTAAAGTCCGTTCATACTCTCCTTGGCTTCCACAGAAAGGATACAGATAGGTATCATATCGGTGGAGAATTTGAAGATGATCGGGTTTTCCGAATCATCCGGGAGCATGGACTTCACCATNTCAAGNTTATCCCGGACGTCATTCGTGAGGACATCTATATCATATCCATATTCAAATTCNAGAGTAATCACCGATGTATTCTCTCGAGAAGTTGAGGAGATATGTTTTAGATGTTCCACAGAGTTGAGCGAATTTTCCAAAGGCTTGGTCACATTCTGCTCGATATCTTTCGCGCTCGCTCCCGGATACATAGTGATTACCATTATTGAATTGGTATCTATATCGGGATAGAGGTCGATCGGGAGTTTGGCGAGTGAGAAGAGACCCAATATTATGACCGCCACGAAACAAAGTGTGGTCATAATGGGGCGTTTCACCGCTGATCCGTATAGACTCATATTACTTTCCTTTTAATTGTAAATGATGATAATAGTGAGTATGGATTATTTCTTAATTGAAACTTTCGCGCCGGCGGTCAGCCTGTTCTGTCCTGTGACGACNACCTGCGACCCCGGCTCGACACCGCTTATCAGCTCATATTCACTACCCATTCTCTGCCCTAATTCCACTTTATTGTAATCCACCGTCTGAGAAGAGGGATTATATACATAAACATAGTAGTCGCCCGAACCCTGCTGCTTCACTACCGCTTTATCCGGCACTACAACGCGGTTGCGTGTGCCTAAGTTAAGTGTGGCACGACCGAACATACCGGGCAGGATACGGCTATCGCTATTGGGAGAAGTGATCTCCACTCCGAANGTNCGGCTTGCAGGGTCAACGGTAGGGGCTACCATAGTCACAGTGCCGGAGAAGACCTCATCGCCATANGTATCAAAGCTTACGGAAGCCGGCATCCCTTTATGAATATTGGAAAGCTCGCTCTCGGTGACGTTAATCACAATCTTCACCGGCTGCACGCGCGCGATAGTCAGGATAGGCATTGAGCCTGTCATATCTCCCGGGTCATAATTACGGGCAGTCACCACTCCCGAGATAGGAGCGGTCAGCACGGTATTCTCCTGAGTGTTGCGAAGAGTGCGCTCCGCGGCAGATAATGTATTCTTGGCATTAATAAGCTGAGTCTCCATCTGGTCGACCTGCTGCTTTGTGCCTCCTCCTATCTTGAAGAGCTCGAGGGCGCGGTCGTAATTGAGCTGGACATTACGGAGGTTTGCCTTGGCATTATCCACCTGCGACTGGTAGCTGACAGTGTTGACGTCGTCCATCAGTACGAGACGCTGTCCCTTTGAGACGCGCATACCCTCATCCACATAAATCTCCTTTATACGATTGGGAGTGGATGAAGATATATTATTGATAAGATCAGGGTCGACCGTAGCGGTATATTCCCCGATCTGATCTACAGCCCGGTCAGAAACAGTCTCGACACTGACTACCGGAACTTTCTCCTCTTTCTCTCCCTTCTCCTCCTTCTTGTCGTTTCCTCCGCAAGAGGATAGAAGGACGAGACCGATCAGCGACACTACCTTTAGAGGGCGAACGCTATTTTTCATAACAGATAAATATTTTAGTTTCATGATTCAAGTATTTCATTTTTTAAGCGAAGCAGAGGTGATTGATTCCTCTCTTCCGAGAAGCGCTTCAAGCTCGCTTGTGGAGATAAGATAATTATAAATGGATTGCAGATAGGAGAGTTTGGCAGAGGTCTCAGCCAGTTCGCTATCTCTTAGATTGAGGTATGTAGCGGCGCCGATTTCAAAACTCTTCTGCATGATCTCATGAGCTTTTATCGCCTGACGCACTCCCTGTTCGCTTGAGGCGATCTGTTTTACCTGCTTATTGATATTATCAATAGCCAATTCAAGCTGCATGTTGAGGGCGTTCACGAGATTCTCACGCTGAAATTGGATTTCTGCCAGCTGCACCTGAGCCTGTTTCAGTGCATTGTATTTGGTGCCTCCCGAGAANATAGGGATATTGAGTGCCAACGCNACATTACTGTATGGGTTAAACTTCTGATTGCGGAAGGCATTGCCGTCAGACATTGAGTTCCAGTTGATGTTAAACTGTACCCCTAAAGTAGGAATCCATGCGAATTTCTTGAGAGTGACATTCTGCTCGAGAAGACGCTTCTGAATATCGAGAGATCTCAGAGAAGTATTTCCTGCAAGACTTTTATCCATTNCCAGAGGGAGTCCATACATGTCGCGTTGCATCTCCTTGAGTGTGATATCGGGCATAATCTCTACGGCGGAATCTATCCCCATCAGGACTTTCAGTTGAAGGGCACATTGTCTTATGGCGATATCCGCCTCGAGAAGTTCGGGCTCAATGTTAGTCACCTGCACAGATGAACGCAACACATCATATTCTGAAGCCGTGCCCTGATCAAATTGCTTCTGATAAATTTCNGCATTCATCTTGGCTATCTCATAGTTCTGGCGTATGACATCGCGGGAAGCCACGGCGAGAAGAAGGGCATAGTATGCTTTGTTGATGTTATTGACCAGATCGATGCGTGAGGCACGGGATTCCTCCAGGGAAGCAAGAATCTGAGTGTCGGAAATATGGATAGCTTTCCAGAGAGAGGCGTTGACAAGAGGCATCTGAGCCGAAAAACCGGTGTTCCAGTTATTGTCGGTTCCCATCTTTATCTGGTTATTGTGTCCGCCCATACTCATATTAAGCGTCTGCAACTCAATAGAGCGTTGATAAGCAAGGGAGAAATCGATAGAGGGGAGGAGAGATCCCTGAGTCTCCTTCTTGGCATACTCCATCTTTTTGACCTCCAGATCCGCCACCTTGACAGTCGGATTATCTTGCAGGGCTATCTCAATACATTTCTCCCTCGAGAGGCGGAGAGTATCGGGAGAAGCCGCTGATAGCTGACAGCATGACCATGCCGCCAGAGAGAGGAGAAGAGATGATTTAATTGAAAACTTCATTATGTGATTAGTTTATTTTTTCGTTTAAATGGAATTGGAGGTCAGACGGTCGAGAATTTCCATACCGGTGGGGGAAGCGATAGAGCGCAGGAAGCTGATATTGATAGTGGCCATAGCTTCCTCCATTGTGATATTGGGAGGGAACACCTCCTGCATCCTCTTGAGAGATTCCATCTGAATACGTTTCAAAGAGAGAATCACGGGGTAGTTGACATCGGGACGGAACACACCTTGCTCCACGCCCTTATTAATGATGACCATTATTTTTTTCACCCATTGATCAGACTCTCCGTCAAGCATCCGTCTGATATCGGGATAAAACTTATCCATCTCACGATAGAATTTGACATTGACATCATTAATCATTTTCTGCTGGTTGTCAAACACCTTTATCAGACCCTCCATTACATTTGACGCTTCATTGATGATCTTTTCCGTCAATCGTGTACGCCATTCCAGCCAATAGCCCATCACCTTGAATATCATATCCTTTTTAGATCCGAAATATTCATAGAGAGTCCGTTTTGATATGGAAAGGGTGGCAGCTATGGTATCCATAGTTGTTGACTTGAGCCCATTATTGACCAATATCTCCGAGATGGAGACAAT
This sequence comes from Bacteroidales bacterium, assembly GCA_014800895.1. Classification (GTDB taxonomy): domain Bacteria; phylum Bacteroidota; class Bacteroidia; order Bacteroidales; family Muribaculaceae; genus Lepagella. The sequence goes on along the minus strand of JAAVFG010000005.1, from coordinate 45,434 downwards.
CAGTTGCTCCGGGGGTGCTTTGGTAAGCATTGACATAGTCAGGTTAGAATTAAAAAAAAGCGTTTGAAAATATTTACAAAGATATAGATAAGTGATGAAAACTCAAAATTACAAAATAGTTTTCAATAAATATAAGGTTATATTTTTAAGGGGGTCGGGGGGGAGGAATAAAAAAGGAGAAGGAACCGCTGCCGAAGCAACGATTCCTTCAGGGAGTTGGGGAATTTGGGGGGTGAAATGTGGGGATCGAACCCACGACCTTCGGAACCACAATCCGACGCTCTAACCAACTGAGCTAATTTCACCATTTTTAATTGTCATTTCTTCCGAAATGCGTTGCAAAGTTACGCATTTTTTTTCAAACCTCCAAATCATTTATTAATTTTTTTTGTAAATTTGCTCACGAAAATAATCCGAAAATAATCCGGACAGCTATGGAGGAAAAAATAAAAGATAAATTATCTGTTGCAGAACTGCGAGAAATCAGGGAGTTATCCACCTCTCTGACTCGTCGGCTCGGGGAGAATATAAATAAAGAGGATTTTGAGAAAGCTGTAAAGATTTTACGGGATGGGCTGCTTAAATCGGAAATAGCCCATGAGCCGCATGGACAATCAATAGCCATACTCTCGCTCAAAGCCGCAGATCAGTTTGCTGCTCTTGTTGATCCGGATCGTAACATTATCCTCGCCATACTTTTCTATCCTCTCTTTAAATCGGGTGTGATACAAAGGGAGTCGATTCTCAAGGAATGGGGGGAGGATATTCTCTCCATACTCGAAGGGATGATAAACGTCGCTAAATTCAGCAATCGCAATTCTATCCAGAACCAGGAGAACTTCCGCGGGCTGATGCTTGCGCTCGCCCATGATATCCGNGTCATAATCATNATGATCATATGCAATCTTGTGCTGATGCGTGATATCAACCATCATCCNGANGANGTATGGGTNAAGAATGTNGCNTTTGAGGCTAANTGNCTNTATGCNCAGCTTGCNCANCGTCTNGGNNTNTANAAGATNAAGGGAGAGNTNGAGGATCTNTCNTTGAAATATACCAACNGGGATATNTACACTCAGATNGCNCATAAGCTTAANGAGACNAAGAGNCAGCGCGANGCTTATATNAAGGCNTTCATAGANCCNNTNAAGAAGAANCTTNTNGATGCNGGNCTNAANTTTACNATNAANGGNCGNACCAAATCCATCTCCTCCATNTGGAANAAGATGAAGAANCAGNGNGTGGATCTNAACGGNATATANGACCTCTTNGCNATCCGNGTCATNATCGANACNCCNCCNGAGAANGAGAAATCTGATTGCTGGCTCGCATACTCGATATTGGCAGATATGTACACAGCTAATCCTGCCCGAATGCGCGATTGGATCACGATTCCGAAGAGTAACGGATACGAAAGTCTGCATGCCACTGTCATGGGTCCCGAGTCGAAATGGGTGGAAGTGCAGTTCCGCACGGAGAGAATGGATCTCGTGGCGGAGAAAGGTCTTGCCGCTCATTGGCGATACAAGGGAGTGAAAGGGGACAGCAGCGACCAGTGGATGAATAATATCCGTGATATTCTGGAGACAGCCGAGCAGGGACCGATGCAGCTGATGAAATCCATTCAGTCGGACGCATTCGGAGAGGAGGTATTTGCTTTTACTCCCAAGGGAGATCTCTTCAAGATGAGGACAGGGGCAACAGTGCTCGATTTCGCTTTCCATATCCATTCTAATGTAGGGGCGCACTGCACCGGAGCTATCATCAACGGCGCTCACCGCAAGCTCACATACAAGATCCAGAATGGAGATACCGTTGAGATCCTTACCTCCACGAATCAGACACCGCGCCAGGAATGGCTTAATATCGTCACCACCTCCAANGCGCGCAATAAGATAAAGCAGAGTCTTAATGAAGAGAAGCAGCGGTTGGCTGATATCGGAAAGGAGTCTCTGATGCGCCGTGCCAAGAATAGAAAGGTGGAGATAGACGAGGGAGTGCTCATGAAGCTTATCAAAAGGCAGGGATATAAATTCGTGCTTGATTTCTTCGCTGAGATTGGAGCCAACAGGATAGACGCCGGAAAATTCCTGAATACTTACATTGACTTTGTAACTCCCGAAGGGACAGGGGATGGAGAAAAAGTATCAGCCGAGGATTTCCAGATCATCCATAAGGGTGAGGATGACAAGGAGGATGTATTGGTGATAGGTGAACAATCCATTAACGGTCTCAGTTATAAATTTGCAAGGTGTTGCAATCCCATATATGGAGATGATGTTTTCGGCTTTATCTCATCTGATGGGGCAGTGAAGATTCATAAGTGTGATTGTCCGAATGCCGNNCATATAAGGGAACGCTATCCTTATCGTATCATACGTGCCGACTGGAGCGGCAAGACNGGACGCATGCTCTCCGCCTCATTGAGAGTGATAGGAAATGACGATATCGGGATTGTCGCAAATATCTCCTCTATCATCGCCAAGGAGCCCAATACAAGTCTGCGGAATATCTCCATTGATTCGCATGACGGGATATTTCAGGGTTATCTTGTGATCGGGGTGACGGATCAAAGACAACTGACTTCGCTTATCAAGAAGATCAAGACAGTGAGCGGGGTGAGGGATGTATCAAGAATATAGTTTTGAAAATGAAGATAAGAAGAATTTTACCCATCCTCTTAGGCGTAGTGATGCTTGGTGGCTGTGCGCATAAGAATGAATCAGGAAAGAAGGCTATCGAGAGTTATTCTCAAGCNCTGAGCGANTCNATAAGAAATGTAACGGCAGAGATAGATTCATGCAATGACGTGTCTACTACATTGACCGACAAGATCAATAATCTCTTGCCGGAATTCCGTGCAGTAGAGAAATCGCGAGAAGTGGAGGGCTACATGATATTTCAGGGTTGGGAGAATAAGTACCCGCTGACTTCTACCGGNNTTGTGGCACGTCTCAGCGCTTCGCGTCAGCTTGAATTGGTGGCAGTGCTTAAAGGCGGTAATTTTGACCAGATCAGGGTAAACGGTCCCCAGTCCTCCGCCTCCAGCAGTGTGGTGCCTAATGATCAGGCTTTGAATTATCGTCAGGACGGCATGAATACNGTGATGTTCACCGGTAAGGAAGCTGACGAGGTGGCTAATCTCATCGCAGACAATGAGCTGAATCCGGTTACTGTCACTTTCCTCAATAACGGCAAGACGGTAGGCAGCTACAAGCTCCCCCATGATAATGCGAAGATGATCACCATGACATATCTCCTCTACTCGACTCAGAAAGAACAGATGGGAGTGGCTCAGAAGTCTATCCTTTTGGGAGAGAAACTGAAACTCCTCCGCGAGCATCAGGAGAATAAATAAAAATAGATAATATTAAAATTGAGGCTGTGACGTAAAGAACCTTTATTGCGTCATAGCCTCAATTCTCTTTCAGGAATCTGATTCCATTACGGCGTCCGCATACGTATACGCCCGAAGCTTCCCCTTCATGGACAAGATTATCAAGATAAAGAGGCTCCCCCTCGGCAATAATTGAGCATGAGAAGGTATCGCCCGGTAGAAGCTTTGTCCCTTCGACTTCTATTATTTCCCAGCGNCTGTTGCCGCAATAAGATATTACGCAGACGCGCGAAGGCTGCCACATTATCCTTATTCGGTCGCCCTTCTTTACATCCCTCTCCACATTGATTAGCTTGGTCCCGATTCTTCCGCTCTCCACCTCCGGCATATCCCCCTTCTCAAACTCCTCATAGTCGCTCCAGCCGCAGAATTGTGCTAAAATATCAAGTGTTGACCGTCGGGTCATAAGCGGCTCGTCAATATATCCCCAGATGCGTTTGAGCGTCGTGGGGCTCAGACGCTTTCCGGTAAGACGGAATATAGATTCCGACAAATCCTCGAATTGTTTCGGTGTAGTAGGGGAGACCCCGGCTGTCTCCTCCACCTTTCTGCAAAGTTGAGCGTATTTTTTCATTCTTCAAAAGTATATTCTTATAAATTAGAATTTCCAAAATCGGGATAAATCCTCTTTAACCATCCTTCATGATAAGCGTTAAGCTTAATCTGATAATAGGAATTCATTTCTNCCCTGATCCTTTCCCTATCATCCCGGGTAAGCGAAGGATACTTCGTCGGGTCGCAGGAATTATCCACAATCATCTGCTCCCTTTTATGAAGATTATTAAGGGAATCCGTAAAAGCCGTTGTCATCGACGTGAAATGGGAGCTGCCAAAAACATCCCGGTCATAATAAGCCAATAAATTATCGATAGCCCTTGCTCCGGCGTTAAAAGCTCTCTCCTTCTCCTCTTCNTAAGCNGCATTCAGGCTCAGTCTGTTCCGGGCNTCAATCATCTTATNCGTTACGCTGCTAAGGGAGTCNGTAAGCACTGCAAGCTCGTCCTGCTGTTTGAGATTGGTTTTGTGGAGACGCTCAATTCTCGAGCGGGCATCTTCCGTAGCCGCCNTTGCCTGAGAAATAGCTNTTTTAGCCTCATTGGCGGAATCAGAAAGAGATATGATATGAAGCGTGGCGANGGTGGCGATAAAGATTGCGCATGCCGCAACTGCGGNAGTCAGCAGGTATTTCGGCATCCTTTCGCGCCGGGCTATCATCTTCTGAAGCTCGGCGGTATCCTTGGGGCGTTTCCTGAGCGCGCCCGTACACCTCCTGATGATTGCTCCATATTCCGGAGTAAGATCGCGCATTATCGCCCCTATGCTGAAGATATCATCAGAGATAGCAGCCGAATTATCGTTCATCTGTTCCGGAGATATATACCCGGGTGTTCCTGCCGGCTGTTTCAGTTCTATATAATCATCAGTATCGGCAAGACCGAAATCAATCAGCACCACGCTTTTACCGGCATTTCTCACCATTATGTTCGACGGTTTCAGATCCCGGTGTATCACCCCCATACTGTGGAGGTATCCGGCAGCCGCGATGATTTCCCGCAGAATCTTCTTACGTTCCTTTCCGGTAAGTTTCCCTTCACGGAGAAGCTCGGCAAGTGTCTTACCCTCTATCCATTCCTCGATTATGCAGAGACCCAATTCAGGAATCTCCTCGAAACCGACAGCCTGCGCCACAGCCGGATTATGAAGCCGGGAATGTATTTCGAATTCCTTTTGCAGCTGGCGGCGGCAGGCGGAAGAATCACGCATTTCCGGGCGCAATCCTTTAAGAAGCCAGATTCTTCCGAAGCGGCAGCCTCTCGCTATGACGTTGATATTGGAGACGCGTAATATTTCCACATCTCTAATATCAGTCGTGATATTAAATTCCCTGTCGGAATCGGTAAGAAATCCGGATTCCGGCTCATTAATCTCAATCATAGCGCAAATTTAATCTTTTAGTCAGTGCAAACCAAGAGAAACATAAAAAGGACTGAAAAGGACTTTTCTCTTGTTTTCGCCATCATTAACTTTGCAACGAAAATAAGAGATCTGAGATTCTATTTTTCANTCGGATTCTCTTATCTATCATCCCCTCAAAATATTTAAAGAAATTTTTAACAATATANAGTATAGGAATTTATGGAAAAGTTTGTAATTTTGCAACTNCAATTCTCTCAATAGAGTCAGCTCGTAAAAGAAAAGAATTGGCTGGCATAAAAATTGAGAGAGGCAAACGACATAAGAAGCGACACTCAGCGCTCTTTCTGACAGTCAGAAACTTCGCAACTTTCAGAATTGGTCAGGAATGAGATGGCTGCAGTTGCCATGTGGAATATGTATATTCATACGTTTCCGAGACCTGATACGTGAGTATCGGGTCGCTGAACGTATATACATATCAGCGCAAGGGCTCTGCAGTTGTCTGTTCTACCAATTCGGGCAATGCGAAGGCCTCTGACTGTGGAACAGACAGCTCAGACGGACCTTGCGCTTTCTTATTAGCCNTTCCCTTTCACGAGGTCCGAAAAGGGAAACTATAAATTNAATGGGTAAATACTCGCTATTCTCNCANGATGATAGGTTAGATCTCGAATCTTGGAATAAACAGGCCTGCTGCAATAATAATTGTCGTTCGATAGATTTAATCTCGGTTCTTATTGCCGGCTATCCCTCCACGTTTGGTGAATCCTACACGCATTGCCTATCGCAGAAATGGTCGTTAGGCGATTGTGTGGCAGGGTGTCATAATGATCTTTATGATTACTATGAACATCAGAATAGGAATGGTCACCAAACTCAACTTTCTCGTGAAGCCGTGACAACGGCTATAAGAAAAATAGAGGAAGCTGACAGAAGGTCGGAATCAGAAAGCTATGCTATTGAATTGACTGATTTCGAAGCGCTCTATGAGGAGGTAAGGAAAGATATTGGCAACATAGATGGAATAGGGGATTTGACAATTTACGACACTGCATTACGCTTAGGTTGGAATCGTCATCCACAGTTGCTTCCAAAAAATTTTGTTTATCTCCATAGCGGAGCAATGGAGGGTGCGGAGGCTTTACGAAAAGTCGCAATACTCACCAAAAAGAATTATTTCACTTATGATGGCGAACTTGGTTATCGAGTTGAAATAGACTGTTTCAGCAAGGACCTTCAGAAATTAGGAGCTATTTATCTTGAAGATTTCCTCTGTGTTTTTCATACGATCCTCTGCTATTGGGCGGAAGGATTGGAAAGAGATAAGAAAAATAACACTACGAAAAAACAAACAAAATAATTAAGCTAAAATCAAAAAAATCATGAGAAAGAAAATTTTACTTTTCTTATCGGCGGCAATGCTATCGGTATTTCCGTCGTTGGCACGTGATTTTGAGTACAAGGATGAAGGAGGACAAACCCTCATATATACCGTGCTCGATGAAGATGCCAAAACATGTGAGACTAAACAAGGAGAACAGAATTTTTATCCGAAGACGATAACCCCGGGTAACTCTGTTTCCGGCAAATTGGTTATTCCTTCTCTTGTTTCTGATGGAGAAAATAACTATACTGTTACTCAGATTGGTATGTATGGTTTTTCGACCTGTGAAATTACAGGGGTCGAATTTCCCAACACTCTGTTGGAAATCTCCTATGCGGCCTTTCAGGATTGTCCTTTGAAAGATGTTATATTGCCGTTATCTGTTGAGACTGTATTTTATAATGCTTTTCAAGGATGTCCGATAGTTAAATATGCAGCTAAGAAGACCTTTAGTTATCCTCTTGGTACTTATACAGATTGTATAATATATACAGAAGACGACATAGTTGAAAATGGACTTATATATAATTCTGACAGATCCGAATTGATGTATGCATCCACAGCTTTAGAAGGAGAAATCTCCTTGCCTGATGGGATGACTTCAATCGGAAAGTCTTTATTCAAAGGTTGTAGCGGATTGAGTNCCATCTCCTTGCCTGATGGGATGACTTCAATCGGAGATTCTGCATTCAAAGGTTGTAGCGGATTGAGTACCATCTCCTTGCCTGATGGCTTGACTTCAATCGGAGAGTCTGCTTTCTGGGGTTGTAGCGGTCTTAACTCTATCACTATCCCGCAATCGGTCGCTTCAATCGGAGGGTATGCTTTCTATGATTGTAGTGGTCTTAAAATGGCAGATTTTTCAAGTATTGACCACCTTTGCTTGATAGAATTCGGAAATGAATTGTCTAATCCAATGTATTATACAAAGAAATTGTATATTAACGGAGAAGAGGTTAAGGAGGTAAACATACCTGATGGAGTGACTTCAATTAGCTATACGTTCTCCGGCTGTAGTGGCCTTACCTCTATTACTATCCCTGAATCGGTCACTTCAATCGGAGCCTATACTTTCTATGGTTGTAACGGTCTTACCTCTATCACTATCCCTGAAAAGGTCACTTCAATCGGAAAATGGGCTTTCTATGGTTGTAGCGGTCTTTCCTCTATCACTATCCCGCAATTGGTTACTTCAATCGGATCGTCTGCATTCGAAGGTTGTAGCGGTCTTAACTCTATCACTGTACCGCAATCGGTCGCTTCAATCGGAGGGTATGCTTTCGATGGCTGTAATCTTGAATCGGTTAAGGTAATGGGCTCTAATCCTCCAACAATCGATTCAAGTGGATTTAACGATGAGACTTATAACAACGCCATTCTTGATATTTCGCAAAGCTCATTAAACGCATATTTATCCACACCATGGAATAACTTCAAGAATATCTATGCGGATGGNTACAATACTACCAGAACCTATGAGGATGGAGTGTTCAAATATCGTCTTATCGAGAATCCGGCCAACAGGGAGGCTATCTTGATTGCTGGCGATTATAGCGAACTTACAGAAGGCACTGTTCCGCAGCGATTCACTGATGAGAGCGATCCTGCAAATTTGACTCGTTACGAGGTTATTGCTATTGGACCGGATGCATTTAAGAATTGCACCAATCTAAAATCTCTCTCGTTTAATTCACGTTCAACCATTAATTCTATTGGTTCTTCAGCCTTTGAAGGATGCACTTCTCTTACTTTAATCTCGCTTCCCAACACTGTTAAGACAATTGAACAGAATGCTTTCTCGAATAGTGGCTTGAGAGAAATCAATTTCAATGATGCTTTGGAGACTATTGGCGCGANTGCTTTCCGGAATTGCTCTTCTCTTACAGAGATTTCACTGCCTTTGGCTTTGACTTCTATCGGAGATTATGCTTTCTCGAATAGTGGCTTGAGTAAGGTCAACTTAAGTGATAATATAACCTCTTTGGCAAGCTATGCCTTTGCTGATTGTAAGAATTTGAAATCGGTCTCTTTGAATGACGGTTTGGTTAAAATTGGTCAGTACGTATTTAACGGATGTTCAAATCTTACGTCTATTTCAATCTCTGAGTCGGTGGAAGAAATTGGACGTAGTGCCTTTTATGATTGCACCTCCCTTAAGACTGCTGATTTTAAAAGCGTAGCCGATGTTTGCAAGATTAAATTTGAAAATGTATATGCCAATCCTATATATTATGCAAAGAAGCTTCATATAAATGGAGAGGAAGTGACGGAATTGGAGATACCTCAGACTGTAACTGAAATTGGATACAGTGCATTCCGTAATTGCGTCGGCTTGACCAAAGTTGTAATCCCCAATTCTGTAACTTCTCTTGGATACTATGCCTTTGAAAATTGCTCCGGCTTGACCGATCTTACTGTTGGCAATTCATTGAATGAAATCTCTGGTCAATTTGATGGCTGCACATCGCTGAAGTCGTTGACTTTGGCAGATGGCGTGAATCCGATAGATCTCTCCGGTTTGGATATAACTTCAAATCTCACATCTCTCTATATGGGTCGCGAGATCCTCAATGCGAATGGATTNTCAAATCTTGNAACCTTAGAGGTCGGCAATGCAGTAGAGGAGATCAAGGATTCTGAATTCTCAGGATGTCGATATCTTGCATCTCTAACTCTTGGCGGCGGATTGAAATCAATTGGTGAAAGTGCATTCGCAAATTGCGTGAAGCTCGCTGAGGTGGTGGTTCCGCAGAATGTGGAAACTATCGGTGCATCGGCTTTTGCCGGCAATACTTCTTTGTCGGAGATCACTATGGGGTATGCAGTGAAGACAATCGGTGAGAAAGCTTTCGACGGCTGCCCGGCTTCCATTGTGCGCATCACAGCCCAGACTCCTCCGACCGCTCCTAACAATACATTCAGCAACTACACCGGCAAACTCTGGCTTCAGGATCCGGGCGATAACTCAGTGATCGACGCTTATTATGATGCCTACACTTGCTGGGATCGTTTCGACAGCTATGCAATGATTGTGGCAACCGACATTAAGTATGAGGGCGACCAAACTCTTGTTGGCAATACCGGCGATACTTTCTCGCTCCGCGCCACTCTCGAACCTGCCGATGTGACACTTTCTCAGATCTTCTGGTATTCCACCAATCCTGCTGTGGCAACCGTTGATGCAAATGGTTTGGTAACTCTTCAGAAAAGCAGTGATGAAGTAGTCGCTTTGGCGGAAGGTGGGGATTACGCCGACTGCAAGATTATCGGAGAATCACTTTATGCCAACGGTCCGAAAGTTGAGATTACAGTCAACAATCAGGAAACAGGCGTTGAGGATATCATCATCGACGGGGATTTCTCCAGCGATAATGGTGCGATTGATTATGATTCACCGGTGGAGGTGTTCACAATTAACGGTATGCGTGTAGCCTCATCCATGGAGAATCTTGCTCCCGGCATCTACGTAATCCGTCAGGGATCGAAAGTAGAGAAGAGAATGATTAAATAAAATTCTGCTTAACTGTTAAGAGTGTGTTTACTTTTAAACCAAATTAACAAATGAAGAGTTTTCATTTTTTGATTTCATCACAAAGGATCTTTCGGGTGCTTTTCCAAAGATTTCATCGGTCGCATAGCCCGCTATACTCCCTCTTCAACTTTGAAAAATCCCTCCGAAATATCTCTTTGTGCTAAAATCATTTAAAAGTAAACACACTCTAAGAATAAGCAATTATTTAGACAAGGGTGTCGATCTCCACAGACCGACACCCTTTTATTTAAAAGTCCCGATAATCATACGTATGATTATCGGGGCTTTATACTTTCTATAAAATTCTTTTTACTGATGTGCCTCTCTTAGTAGATCGTTGACGGTCTTAACGGGATTGAACGTATCTGCCGGAACCTCGATAAAGATTGTGTTCCAATCGCTCATGGCTCCGTTCCAAAGTCCGGGAAGTTCCAGAGCCTTGATTTCAACTCCCTCACGACTCTTCTCGGAGATGAAGCCTGTGGACTTATCCACAAAGTCAGGCAGATTGAATTTCTCCCCCTTATAGTTCTTAGTCGCCACTGCAAGGTCAACGGGATTGAAATGGGATGCCTCCTTAAGCATCTCCTTGGATCGCTTATCATTCATATCAATCTGTGTTGACTCCAGAATCTGCGGACAGACTGTGCCATCGCCATGATAGACAAGCCAGGGTCCGCCCCCGGGCTCTCCCTCATTCTTTACCATGCCGCAGACACGAAGAGGACGATTCAACTTTGAGAAGATATAGGCTGCCTGGTCTTCGGGAGTCATCTTGTCGGTCATGTCATTGGTGATATAGAGCACATTGCGCAGGAAAGAGATCATCTCCTTCAGTTCTTCTCCGGAAGGTGTTCCCTTATCAAGACGCTTGCAATATTCATCAATCTTCTGTTTGGTGGCAACAAGTACGCCGCCCAATATCTTTTTATAACGGATAGTGGACTCGCGGTAAGTGTCCGGCACAACATTATCAATATTCTTGATGAAGATAACATCTGCATTGAGGTCATTCAGATTCTCGATAAGCGCTCCATGACCACCGGGACGGAAGAATAATTTACCATCCTCGCGGTAGGGTGAGCCATCAAGATTGGCAGCTACAGTATCAGTGGATGGTTTCTGTATAGAATATGTCACTTCATAAACCACTCCATATTGATGTCCGAGATGACCCTTGACTTCCTCCACTTTCATTTCCGCCAACGGAAGATGTTCGGGAGAAACAGTAAAATGAACTTTGACCTTCTTATCTTTTCCGGCTGCATATTGAGCGCCCTCCGCGAGGTGTTCCTCGATAGCGGTACGTATACCCCCTTTTACTTTATGGAAACTCAGTAACGCCTTAGGGAGATAACCGTAGTTAAGACCGATCTTCTCGATAAGAGCCTCGGCAATCTCCTTATATCTTTTCTCTTTAATCATTGAGTCAACGCTCTTGCCATAGAGCGAGACGCACATGAAGTTTAGCAGCGGGAAGAAAGCAAAGTCTTCAATATTATTGAAGAAATTTGTCATGAAGTCATCCTCCGGCTTATTCTTTTTGGAATTCAGAAAGGAAAATATATCCTTGAACATCCGGGAGGCGGCGCCACTTGCGGGCACCATCTTAAGGACTGTTCCTCCCGCCTCAAGAAATTCCTTCCAGCATCTGTCGGCTGTAGCTTCCATTTCAGGAGATACGGCAGTTATGCCATGCCCGATTGTGGCGGGAGCTTCAAGACGAAGATAGGGGAACCCATCTTTCAACATCTGCAGCTGCTCTTCAAATCTCTCTTGCGATATACCTTTTTCGGCAAGAAGTGCTATATCTTTTTCTTCCATAGTCTTAGATTGGCTTTTGCTTTTTAAGAATTTGAATATGAATGAGCCTTGAGCCTACCATGTATTATAATAAAAGATGGTAAGCCGGGCTACCCTCCTAAGATGGAAACGGAAAAGGGAACCCGAAAGTTCCCTTTTCCCATATGTTATGTAACATTAATTAGCAAAATCTATTGATATGCCGAATTTCAACTGACGAGGATTGACCGGATAGTGGGGGAGAGCAAAATAACTTTTGCCGAATAGTCCTTGATTGACATGGCTCCATACGATGAAGAATCTTGTCTTTTGAATCTTTGCATTAATATAGGCATCCGCCACAGCAAAGTTGCCTACATCCACTGCCTCCGCCCCTTGAACATGGAATTGCATCGTAGCCGGCTGATAATCCAATCCGCGATATTTGGTGTAGTAATTGCAATCTATACCGATCTGCATCCTCAGCACCTTGAATGCTTCAAAGTCTATGAACATATTACTGTAAAGAGCAAAGGATGGTAGCGGAATAACATTCTTATCGGATGTGACCTGATAAGTCAGGGTATTATTCCAATTCCAGATTCCGAATTTCAATTTCTGATCCAAAGATAGAGAAAGGAGCTGCACATTCCCGCTATGTTGCTGAGGCACGGAGGAGGAATTGAAATAGATATAATTCTGAATATTCTCCACGGCAGCCCTGATATCAGTTTTTGTCCATGGAATGTGGAGATGACCTCCTACGCGGAAGGATCTCGTCTTACTGAAATTATTATCCCAGATGAAGTGATTGCTGACATAGTGCTGGAGAAGCCATGAGGGGGAGAGATTTCTAAAGAAACCCTCCGCACTGATCAAGACTGTGTCTTTTGCTAATCGGAAGCGTGTTTCAATCTTTCCGTCTATAGCTAATTCGCCGGCGGCATCTCCAAGCAGACCGAAGCGGGCGTTGGCGGCATAACGTAGTAATGTGCCTTTAGTCTTTTCCAATCTACCACCTATCCAAAGGAGATTGCGGGTAGCTTCCTGCTGATTGGAGACATCAAAGGGGAGGGGAGTGAGGCTTTCGGGAAGATTGCCGTCCTCTCCGCGATTCTCGGCGGTAAGATTCTTGAAGCGCTCGATCTGATACTCGGCATAGGCAGAGAGTCCGAATTTAGCCCATGTCTGGAAACCCTCTATCATTTCAATCCCCAAGACGTTAGTATATGAATGATACCATGTCTGATCGTCAGTGCCGGTATTGTTAAAGTAGGTATTCTCCCAGAAGTTTGAGGCTTCGGATGTATTAGTGTTAGTGAAAGCATGACGATTATATCGGTAATCGAATGAATAGAGAAATTTAGTGACAGGCACAAATTCTTCGCGCTCCACTGTGTCATTAGGCTGGGTGATATCTCTCCAGAAACCGAGCTTATAGGCATGATTCATATAAAACTCGGCTCCGATCACTCTGTTTTTTGCGCGTGACAAACGTGTCGGAATACTTTTCGGCTCAATCTGCTCCACGCCACCCTGCAATTCAGCCGGGTCTGTAATATAGAGGTCGTCGGTGATACCGCCGTTCTCTTGATTTACAGAATGATAATGCTCCATAAAAGCCTGCATCTCATAGCGGTCGCCACGGTAATAACCTTGTATACCATAGACAAGATCTTTTACCGCTTGATTTGCGTATGCGCCCTTGGTGTAGAGATAGTCGATGTTGGCTCCGATTCCGATTTTTCTATTGACATTGCCGGCAAAGACACCTTTCAGTCGGTCATTATGGTTTTCGCGTCCTCCCCCGAAATCGTATGTCAGAAGAGTCATAGGTATGAACACATTGTAGAATTTCTCTTTGGCAAATGTAGGGTTCCAATGCTCGATGGCATCTTGAAAGATAAATTGTGAGCGTTGGGGACGCTCCGTCCAGAGCATGTTTATTCCCTCTGCGGCAAATGCGCCTGTTCCTGCCCATGCATCCGAAACCATTTGAGGGAGGAAAGTGCGGGGTGTGCCATAGAGAAGGGTATCGATAGTGGATTCCTTATGTTGACCCAAGGGCCAGGAAAGAGTCCATGCCGATCCCGATTTATATGTTTCGGAATTGCCTGACGAGGCAGTCGAAAGATTCTTATTTGAGGTCTGAGCGAAGACTCCGAATGTGATGAGTACGATCAGAAGAATGAAAGTAAGACGTTTCATATTGCGAAGTTACAAAAAAATCATTGAAATAAAATGAAAAAGGAAATAAAAAGGATGGAGCCTAAATAAAAACATTCGGGCCATAGTTTCACAACCAAGACCCGAAGTCAGCATTAAAAATATTTTTTAATACCATGAATAAAACACAGTGCAAATACAATAATCGTATATTTTTAACAAATTTAAATTAAAATTGTTTAAAGCATTATGCTTTATTCTGAATGTATCTGATTAAAAATTTTTCATTTAACGGGGAGTGACTGCCACGTAATGATTATTTTCCAAATTTAGTACGCAATTTAGCGATCATGTCGCGGGTCATAGCATCCAGGTCATATTCCGGTTTCCAATCCCATTCGCTTCGTGCGCAGGAGTCGTCAAGGCTGTCGGGCCAGGAGTCGGCAATCTGCTGACGCAGGGGATCGGGCTTATAATTCATCTTGAAATCAGGGATATATTCTCTGATTTTTTCATAAATCATGGCGGGGTCGAAGCTCATGGAAGCGATATTGAACGAATTGCGATGCAGCAGACGACCCGGATCTGCTTCCATCAATTCAATGGCGGCGCGAAGGGCGTCGGGCATATACATCATATCCATGAATGTGCCGTTGCAGAGAGGACAGTCAAACTCTTCGCCTTTCACTGCAGAGTAATAGATATCCACGGCATAGTCTGTGGTGCCTCCACCCGGAGGAGTGACATATGAGATAAGACCGGGGAAGCGGACAGAGCGGGTATCAACACCGAAGCGATGATAATAATAGTCAGAGAGAAGCTCGCCCGTTACTTTTGTGACACCATACATGGTCTGCGGGCGCTGTATCGTGTCCTGTGGAGTATGTTCGTGAGGAGTAGAAGCTCCGAATGACCCGATGGAACTCGGAGTGAACAGTGCGCAACCCTTTTCGCGTGATACCTCAAGAGCGTTGTAAAGACCTCCGACACCGATTTTCCAGGCTAATTGAGGCTTGGCTTCAGCCACAGCCGAGAGGATAGCGGCGAGATTATAGATAGTGTCAATCTTATATTTATCAACGGCAGCCGCGATTTGAGCCGGATCAGTGATATCCACTATTGCCGACGGACCGGATTCCAATAATTCCCCCTTGGGCTCCGCACCGGGGATATAGCCTGCCACAACTGTGCCGTTAGGGTAGGTTTCGCGTAATTTCATTGTGAGCTCCGAACCTATCTGTCCCGTAGCTCCAATCACAAGAATATTCTTCATGACTAAATCTGTTATTCACCTCTCCGGTGGTAAAGGGGGAGGATAGAAATAAAATTGAAGGTTGTGTCTGCAAAAGTAATAATAATCCGGAAAATATTTGTTAACTTTGATAAAAATAATTCAGGCAATATGTATAAGGATTTTCAGAAACATCTTAAGAAGGAACTTCAGGATATCAAAGAAGCCGGTCTTTATAAAGAGGAAAGAGTGATCATCACTCCTCAGAGCAGCGATATCGAGGTTGAGAATCGCGAAGGAGAGGTGCTTAACTTCTGCGCTAACAATTATCTCGGATTGGCGGATAACAGCCGTCTCATCGAGGCAGCCAAGAAGGCAATGGACGATCGCGGCTACGGCATGTCGTCAGTACGTTTCATCTGCGGCACTCAGGATCTTCACAAGGAATTGGAGAAGGCGATAGCAAAATATTTCAAAACTGAGGACGCTATCCTTTATGCCGCATGTTTCGATGCGAACGGCGGACTCTTCGAGCCTCTCTTCACAGAGGAGGATGCGATTATCTCCGACTCTCTCAATCATGCCTCGATTATCGACGGCGTGCGTCTTTGCAAGGCTAAGCGTTTCCGATATGCCAATGCTGACATGGAGGATCTGGAAAGATGTCTGAAAGAGGCGGATGCGGCAGGGTGCCGTCATAAGATAATCGCCACAGACGGCGTATTCTCAATGGATGGAAATGTCGCCCCGATGGATAAGATCTGTGAATTGGCGGAGAAATATAACGCTCTTGTAATGGTGGATGAGAGTCATTCTGCCGGAGTGGTTGGAGAGCGCGGCCGTGGTGTGGCTGAGAAATTCGACTGTTATGGCAAGATAGATATCTTCACAGGCACATTAGGGAAAGCATTCGGCGGAGCAATGGGTGGTTTCACTACGGGCCCGAAGGAGATTATCGACATGTTGCGCCAGCGTTCACGCCCCTATCTCTTCTCTAATTCCGTTGCTCCTTCAATCGTCGGCGCGAGCATAGAGATGTTCAAGATGCTGGATGAGAGCGATGAGCTTCATGACCGTCTGATGGAGAATGTGGCATATTTCCGCGACAAGATGATTGAAGCGGGCTTTGATATCAAACCGACACAGAGCGCTATCTGCGCCGTAATGCTCTATGATGCCAAGTTGTCACAGGATTTTGCGGCGGAGATGCAGAAAGAGGGTATCTATGTCACAGGTTTCTATTACCCTGTTGTTCCCAAGGGACAGGCTCGTATCCGTGTGCAGCTCTCTGCGGCACATACCCGCGAACAACTCGACAAAGCAATCGCCGCCTTCATTAAGGTTGGGAAAAAGCTTGGTGTATTGAAATGATAAAGTAGGAGATATTTTCTATCATTAATATCCGGAGCAATCGGTCACTGTTTTTTACTGACTGATTGCTCCGTTTTTTATGGCGGCACACACTCAGAGTGGGGCAGCCGTTAAACAAATTTTAGCATATGAATCCTTAAACTTTTCTTGTTTTGTTGGGTCTTAAAGACAATTCCACAATTAAGATTATGAGAAAAACTATTCTGACAATACTGTTTGGAGTTTCCGCAGGAGCTGCCCTTTATGCATCTGTCATAACAGGAAAAGTGAGAGACACTGAAAGGGAACCGCTTCCCGGAGCGACCGTGAAACTCAGCTCCATCCCGGACTCAATTACCCCGCGTTATGTGATTACAGATATTAACGGAGACTTCCGGTTTAATGAAGTATCTCCGGGTTCGTATATGCTTGATGTCTCAATGATCGGGATGGATAGCATTGAAAGGAAGGTAAATATCATGGAGCAGGACTCCCTGTTGAATTTAGGAGAGATTACTATGGGGGAAGCAGCCATTGCCCTTAAGGAGACGGTAGTCACAGGGGTTAAGGCTGCGGTGGTAGCTAAACAGGATACTCTCGAATTCAATGCAGGAAGTTATAAGACCCATACCAACGCATCAGTTGAAGACTTGCTTAAAAAATTGCCGGGTGTGGAGGTAGGAAGCGATGGCACAATTCAATCCAACGGCAAGAGTGTCACAAAGATTCTTGTAAACGGTAAAGAGTTTTTTGGGGACGATACGAGTATGTCCACCAAAAACCTTCCATCGGAATTGGTAGATAAAGTGCAGGTGATAGATAGGAAAAGTGATTTCTCACGTCTCACGGGAGTGGATGACGGCGAGGAGGAGACAGTCATAAACCTGACAGTAAAGAAGTCGATGCAGAATGGCTGGCTCGGGACTCTCTCCGCCGGATATGGCACAGACAACAGATATGAGGGGAGTTTCAATATCTCTACTTTTGCAGGCAACAATCAGATATCAATCGTGGGAGGAGGTAATAATATTAACGAATTAGGATTCTCCGATTCAGGGCGCGGGCGCTTCATGAATTTCGGACCCTCCGGAGGAATTACCAATGCGCAGCGATTAGGTATCAATTTCAATTTAGGAAAGACTGAGAATTTCAGAGTGGGCGGAAATATCTTCTACACTCATTCCGACAGGAAGGCTACTTCCTTTACCGATCGCCAATATCTTTTTGCGGATTCCACCAGCCGGCAGTTGGAAAACAGCTATTCCCGTGACAAGGGACATAATGTAAGGGCGGATTTCCGGGTAGAATGGAAGATTGACGAATCGAACACAATTGATTTCCGTCCCCGTTTCTCATTCAATAATCGCAATTCATCACTATTCGAGACCGACACACTTTTTGCCGGCGATCCCTCCCGGTCACTTGTCAATCTTAACGAAAACAGCCGTTTGAATAAGGGAACGAGCTATAACGTAGGTGGTGATCTTATCTTTAACCATCTGTTTAAGTCGCGTCCCGGAAGATCATTCTCCGCGCAGCTGAAATATGAGTTTTCTGATACAAAGCAGAACACGACCTCTTTAAATGATATCACTTACTATCTGCAGGATGTGGATAGCATCCTTTACCGTTATTCAGATAATAAGCAATGGAATAATACCGTGCAGGGACGCTTTACATGGACCGAACCTTTGGGAGATGTGAAAAGAGGGAATTTCCTTCAGTTCTCCTATAGTCTCCAGTATCGTTTTAATAATGCGGATAAATATACTTATAATTTGCCTTACGACGAGCTTGAGAACCCATTTGTTGTTTCAGCCATATCTGCTATTGCCGGAGTGCCGGAAGGGATTGCTCCTGATCCTGCACTTTCCAATCGTTTCCGCAACCGTTTCATGAATCAGGAATTGCGGATAGGTTATAAAAAGGTAAATAAAATGTATAACCTTGAGGCGGGAATGGTGGTGGCTCCATCCATGAGCAAAAGCGACGATCTGATAATGCCGGAACGGAATGTCCCGGGGCATTGGGTATGGAATGTGGCTCCATATTTCAATATGCGCTATAAATTCTCCAATACCCGTTCGTTACGTCTCTCTTATCGCGCGCGCACCTCGGCTCCCTCCCTGACACAGCTCCAGCCTGTCATGGATGTGTCGGATCCCTTGAATATCGTGATTGGTAATCCTGATTTGAAGCCGACATTCACTCAGAGTATCTCTGCAAATTTCAATAATTATGATCAGGAAAGGCAGCAGGCCATGATGGCAATGGTGAGAGGTTCGTACGCTTCAAATACGGTTGTCTCCCGAACTGTTACTGATGCTGAGACCGGAGTGCGCACCACTGAATATACCAACGCCAACGGCAATCTGAATCTGATGGGAATCTTTATGATTAACCAGCCTTTCGCCAATAAGAAATGGCGCTATTCAGCTCAGATGATGGCAAGCTATAACAATATGGCAGGGTATATAAACGGTGACTATAACAGGTCAGGCAATTTCCGGATCGCTCCGAATTTCGGACTCACATTCAGCTCTGATATCTTCCAGATGTCAGTCAACCCTCGCTATTCATTCTCTCTTGCCACTAATACTTTGCCTCGTCAGCAGAACCGTTCGGTGCATACCTATGGATTCTCAACGGATGCTTCGCTTTATCTCCCCTTCGGTCTGAATTTCACCACCGACCTTGTATTCGACCGCTCCAGCGGGTATTCCGCAGGTTTCAATACCTCGTCATGGCTCTGGAACGCCCAGCTCTCATACAGCGTATTGAAAGATAAGAGTCTGACATTTTATGTAAAAGCTTATGATCTTCTGGGCATGAATAGAAATATCAACCGCACTGTTTCAGCCGGGATGATTACTGACAACCGTTACAATGACCTGACACGATATGTAATGTTCGGTATCAGCTGGAAATTCAATACGGTAAAGAAGAGTATGAAGGGTGATCCCTCCATTATGGAAGATGAATTTCCGGGACCGCCTCCGGGTGAAAGACCGAGAGGACCCCGCCCTGAGGGAGCCGGACCTGGAAGACGTGGCGGTTTCTGATAATGAGAATGAACCATAATTATGAATCTTGGTGTTATTATAACATCAAGATTCTTTTTTAATATAACTATATATGAAAAAACTGCCGATATTGCTTCTTGCTATCTTTATGATGGGGATGGTGGCATCTGCCGAATGGCATTTCCCTGAGAAATACACCGGTCCTAAAACACCGACAACCGACACGACATGGCATCCGGATATCCTTGAAGGATATGAGGCCCGCTATGTGAATCAGGGAGAGGCTTTTGACGGACCGTGTCGATCAACAATCGTGCGTAAACTCAACAGAAAAGGAAGTAAACGTGCTTTTCTTTATGTACACGGTTTCAATGATTATTTCTTCCAGAAAGAGATGGGTGAGAGATTCGTGGATTCCGGTTATAATTTCTATGCGGTGGATCTACGCCGCTACGGCAGAAGCTGGGAACCCTGGCAGTATCCATTCAATATACGGAAGCAGACGGAATATTTTGCTGATATTGATTCGGCATTGTCGCAGATACGCCGCGATGGAAATACGGACATCACCTTGGGAGGACATTCAACCGGGGGGTTGACCGTGCTTTATCTGGCTGCAATGAAAGGTAATGATTGTGGAGTTGACAGGGTCGTGACAGATAGCCCTTTCATCGAATGGAATTTCTCTCCGTTCATGCGTAATGTGGCAGCCCCGATGATAGAATTTCTAAGTAAATTCAGTAAAAACTCAAAGATTAAGCAGGGACATTGCGATGGATATGCCTATAGTCTGTTGAAGCAATATCATGGTGAATGGGAATATAACACCGATTGGAAGATGGTATATTCTCCGCCGGTGACATACAGTTGGGTCGGTGCTATCAATCATGCTCAGTCGCAGTTGATGAAAAAGAGAAAGAATATCACGGTACCAATACTTGTGATGCATAGTAGCAGAAAGATAGACGGCTGCAACTGGGAGCCGGATTTTCAGACCGGAGATGCCGTGCTTGACCCCTTCATGCTTCAGAAGAGGGGAGAGAAGTTGGGCGATCCTTCCAAGAGAATGGTATGCACTATCGACAGTGGTCTGCACGACCTTATCCTTAGTCGTAAAGAGGTAAGAGACGCAGCCTATGACACCATTTTCAGATTTATCAAAAGATTTGAATAGTTGTCAAAACTCAATATGAGCTATAATACCATCCCATGAATTTCCAATTTCAAGGGATGGTATTATTATTTGAGTGATATTAAAGTTCGCGAACTTTGTCAATAGGTAGATCAGTGACCATTGCAATAAATTCAAGGTCAACACCTTCTTTCTTTAGTTTGCGGGCAATCATTTCGCGTCCCTCGGCGCGTCCCTCGGCGCGTCCTTCGGCGCGTCCTTCAGCACGTCCTTCAGCGAGTCCTACGGCTCGTCCTTCAGCACGTCCTTCAGCACGTCCCTCCTCGAATCTGTAATCAAGACCCGCTTGTACTTCCCGCAAAGCTGCTAATGACCGGCTATATGCTACTGCTTCCTCGCCTACAACATTACTGCTTTCTGCCGAATCAAACATTTCTTCATAGCCTCCTTGAAGATATGGTTTTGAATTTTTCTCCATCTTATCCATATGCTTTATCAGATATAATCTACGTTCAAGCTCTGTGTTACAATCATCCCATCTCTCCGGAAGTTGACGCAATGAGAAAAACAGCATCCTGAGCTTTTTTGTCAGGGATTCACCTGAAGTTTTTTCTCTCAGTTCAAATTCATGAACCAACTGCTGACAGAGATGAGGAAAGTCAAAATCAGTTACTGCCATGAGCACCACAGGATCAAGGTCATAATTCCAACCGGCTTTCCCTTGCCGGGCTATCATCTTGGAGGTATAGTAAGTCATACGGTCCTCAAATGGCGGTGTATATACATTCTGCATCTCAAGGATAAAGTGGTGTTCAACCTCCTTCCCAAACAGATCTTTATGTAGATGCGCTGGTTTGAAAAGAGAAGCCTGCGATTCCACTTTCATAGTGAAGTAGACATCGTAGAGGATTCTCTTACCATCTTGTTCAGACGGTAACACCTCCTTGTCGTGAAATCTAACGGAGTCATATTCCTTATTCTCCTCATAAGGTACAATGCGTTCAACGTTGATCTCATCTCCGAGCGCCGCCTCAATCAACTTGATCACGTTTATTTGATACTTTGTACTCCCGAACGAACGCTTGAAACCGAAGTCAGACTGAAGGTTTATAAAAGTGGTAGATATTTTTGGTGTATCCTCACTCATGATTCAGTAAATTGATTTGAGTTTGTAAATATAAGCAACTTCGGTTGAAAGTACAAAATAAAATATAATAAATTTATTTATTTCCGAAGCATCTTCAGACTCCATCCGGTAAGATGTATTGCGAATGGAGTCTTAACCTATTCTTGTATCACTAAGAAAAACGTATTTACTTCGCCTCTCTGTACCTCTCTAACACAGGTCGTAAATATTCGACTCTGTCTACTGCGTCGGAATCAGGAGTTGCACTCTGTGGTATCTCAATCTCTTCAATATTCGTTGCAATGTCATCGTAATATTCTTTGACTATTGCTGACTGATTATCATTGGCGATGTATGTATTGCTCCCTTCGAGCATTAGCTCATCGCCATAGTCGCCAAGTACCCAGCCATCTTCATCAGACAAGGTAAGCAGAATTGCTTCCCAATGACGACCACCCGTACTGAGCGGAGCATGCATTGTGTAGAAATGACAGCTCTTTCTCTCCCCGGGGAAATAATATTTCCCATGTTGCGACCTCCTGATTATTACAGGATATTTCACTATGTAATATCTCCAGTCAAACTTATCTAACCCATCGAGTCGGTCGAGGATAATCTGCTGATATGAATTCCCGGTCTTCAAGTCGGACAACAGATTGGAGATTGCACCTTTAGCTCTTTCTCTGAAATTAACATGCGTGTTCGGACCGAGATATTTTCTCCATATAGATGAATTTTTACCCGGAATCAGCACTCTCCAATAATTCTCCTTATAGGAGATGTCTCCGTAGGTGAGGAGAGCTCTTGAAAGCTCTATCCACGTGTCTTCATCATTACGATAATCAAACGCCTGATTGAAAGTGTCGAAGCTATCATAATTCTCAGTGCCAATCAGACAGGTCGATCCTAAAAGAAGTTTATTATTCTCCAAAGTCGATAAACGAAGCTCGTGTTCCGTGTCATGCTCCTCAATCCAGCCAAGTTTCTCAGATTCTTCCACCTTTTGCTGCTGATTGAAAGAATTGCTCTCAAGATTGATTGCGCCTGAGAGAATAAGCTCCTCGGTTTCGGTAATCATTGCCTGATAACGTTCCTTACGATATTCGTTTTCAGAATTAAGGGCGAGGTTCCTCAATACTCTGATTCTCGTTCTGAAATCATCTTTTGAAATCTTGTCAGTGTTCATCAGATATGTTATGCATCCCCATAAGATAAGGGTGCTTCGCATAGTCTGTTCTTCTCCACGACACAGATTCTTAAGGAGATTTACCGACTGATTTATATTGACGAGGAATGAAGGAGCGGAAGGCTGGTCGCTGACAAACCAATCTGAAAAGAATTTTTCAGTATCCACGCCGACCCAGACATCCATAGCCTTCTCAAAGAGTTGCTGATTCTGTCGGTCGGAATATACCTCCCGAATCATCTCAAAATCATCTTTCGGAGCCTCCTCCCCATCTTTCTTATAGCATATAATATCTGCTATATAATGAAAATATCGGAGAAAACTCTCATCCACGACGGGAAGATCTACTCCGTTATCCTCCCGTATATTCCAGAATACATCAGTCCATACGGTATCTATTTTTTCTGAGAATTCGGGGTTAGAGATTGCGCCGTCAAGTTCTGCCTTAAAGTGCTCGAACGGTGTAAGCGGCTTCCCTCGTGAATTCATCTTGATATAGATCTCGTCAGAGATTCCGAGTTCATCAAGATCGGCGAAGAAGAATGAAATAAGCGGGAGACGATCCCAATATTTTATATCAGCATCCGAGCCGTAGAAAGTATCGTTCAGCTCATCAAGCATTACAAGCATCCCCTTTACTGTAGGATCGTTTTCCCATAATAAGATGAACCCCGGATCTTCTCTTATTTCAAACGATAAAGAATCTTCGAAGCGTGGAATGAATCGATGCGTGAGGAAATCGCAGAAGGCACGCGTAGTATGGCGCGTCTTATAAGTGAAACGCTCGATATAATCGCAATCGTCCGTGATATTCTCGCGCTTGCTCACCAGCCAGTAAAGTAAGAAAAGGGTGGTGAGTCGCTGCTGTCCGTCAAGCGGAACAAACGCTTTGGAGCCGTCTATATTCTCGTATGAACCATATACAAAGTCAAGATTCAGTTCGCCCCCTTCAATCAGAGCCTTGTGAATTGCTTTTACAAATGATTTTCTGATCTCTGAAGCCGAACTTCTTCCTTGTGCGTAATCCCGCTGAATCATCGGAATCACGATAGGAATCTTTGAGGAGACATTATTCTCATCAGTATAGGTGAAAACCTCTGAAAAATTTTTCTTATCCATATCATATATATCATTTAGGATAGACAATACGCATTATCTCCTCATAATATGCATCGCGGTCTTTATCGGTCCATAGATATGGCTGATTCTCACCTGCCGGAGAGTAATATTTCGTAAAGACATTACGGGTGCATACCGGAATGAAATGACCCTGTCGGTCGAGGTTTGCAATATCGTTGCGTTTCACCTCAAATACAGAATTATTCAGAGATGCATTAGCGTCTGTTTTTAATAGAGCCAGATTTTTAATCGAGTGCATATTTGCTTCCTTATCATCATCCGAAAGTTTGGCAGAAAGCAGAGATGTTATCCGCTCAAAGAGATTCTGAAATAGTTCGCCGCCTATGGATTCCATAAGCAGGGCGCTTTCCACATCATTTTTTATTTCTGCGGCATCTGTGGAATCGGGTAGAGCATTTAGCGCTATTAGTTGCCTTTCAAGCCAGTTGTGACGTTCCTTTTCATGATGCAGACCCTCAGAGTTCTGAGCATGGATATGTTCCAGACTCCATCCGGGATACTCTTTGAATCTGTTGAAAGGGAAACGCTCTCTGGAATTATCCATCGTCTTGATATTGAACCATGTAAGGATATTCCTTATTTTCGAGTTACCATCTCCTTCACCATATCTCAAGGAGAGCACTTCTTCCGGAGAGGGGAGTTTTCCTTTTATCTTCTCTTCGAGATAAACGAGACGTTCTGTCTTTTTAAGGAGACGGGTCTCGTCAATAAGATTTGAAATTCTTTCTCCTAAAAGTACAAGACAACCTGCACGATTATAGAGTGGTCTGTTTTCAAACCAAACCTTCAGTGTATCAAAGTAAGAGACAATATCATTCCATAACTCCTCTACAGTTTTATCACCGGAAGTAAGAAGGTCGTTAAAATGGAAGAATGTAAAATACTTTTCACGTTCATTCCTCTTTTTCTTCGACATCAGATTGAAAATCAGCTCGAGACGAGTGGGGTAGGCATCAGGGTCGGCATTAGTAAGAAAAGCCCAGAATTCAGGATTGCGTAGTTCCTGCTCCATCCTTTCCCACAAAAGCGCAATCTCATACTGACTCAGGCTCTTTTCCGAGCGTCCGGATTCGAGACCGTTACGATTCAGGAAGAGTGCCTTAATGAGTTCGGCGTTGGTAAGAGGAATCCTGCCGATATTCAGTCGCTTGAACAGCTCATGCCCGTTCTCTGATCTATCCACTTCATACCATAAAACCTTCACCTTTGATGAAAGAAGGTTATAAAGAGTATAAGCTACATTCGTAGGATCATCTTGCTTTTCGAGCCAATTCTGAATAGTGACGAAAGCATTATAGAGGTATCGGTAGTCGATATAATCATTCTTCCTTTCTTCCGCACTTTTAATATCAGAGAAGAGGGTGTTGAGATAATCCCAACTCCCTTCTCGTGTATCATACTTAAGCTTATAGGGGGCATTTACTTTCGGAAGCCATTCTCTCAAAGAGCTTATAATAAGGAAAAGCGTGGTGAGTCGCTGCTGACCGTCAATCAGTTCATACTCACGTTCATTCTCAGGAGTTGCGTCATCAGAAAGTCTCTTCACTACGATAGGCTGCAGGTAGTAGGAATTGGGATTCTCGCTGTGTTGGTAGATATCATCCAACAGGCGCTCAATCTCATCCGTAGTCCATCTATATCCACGCTGATAAGCCGGAATACGGAAGAATCCTTTTATGTGTGAAACAACTCTTTTTCCAAGGTCGTTTGCCATAAAATTATAGTTAGAGTTTAATTAAAAATTTGCCGCAACCTTACGGAAATCGTAGGCAGCGAGTATGGCATCCGTAATTGTCTCTATCACGTTCCGGTCAGAGAAAAGTTCCTCGCTTTTGAGGTTGATCCAATAAGAGACATCAGCTGCCACATTGCCATCCAGCCAGCCCTCGTCAATATGGAGCTTCATCTCGTCAGAGAAACTTTTGAAATATGTTCCGAGCCCGGATTCCGGATATGTGCGTCCCTCGAAATAATACACGTCTTTGAGCAGCGGCGTAATAGTGCGGTCGATAGCCGCCATTGCCTCGGATACTTTGGGATCAGACATAATCTCTTCAGAGGATTTCCCGATAAGATGCTCCGGACTCTTAGCGCCGGTACGGAGCAAGATTTCGCATGCGATTTTATCTTTAGTCACACGCGGACGGAAGATCACTTCCAGACGTTTGCCGTCGGGATATGAAAGGAATAGACCGCCATTTCCTGTATTGTTCTTTCTTTTTATTTCCGAAATATCCGGACGCCTGCTTCGTATCATAGATGACACACGGCGATGAAGCGTATCGATGAGGCGCTTCTGATTTACCTCAGATTCTGCGACAGGTTCGCTGATACCGGTTACAGATGATTTATCTATCATAGAGCGGATATTTTGTTCAAGACTATCGTTACCGTTTTTGGATTCCTCAATCGTAGCTTGAATCAAGTAAAGGAGATCACGGATATCATTATGACGCTGAGAGAGATAATTATCCGCCGAACATACAGCATCAAGAACATCTTCCCAACCGAACTCCTCTCCATCCTCATTTTTAAGGTGGAGGTTCATCCTTGTGCATATTGAGGAATCCCAGTTAAGGAAATTTGGCATCAATTGCAGCATCTTATATATTTTGGGATAGCATACCTGTAGAGCCACGATTGCAAAGTTGGATATGCGTCCCGCCCGGGAATGGATAAAGTCGTCTTTATCTTCCGCGCCACATTCTGATATGCAGGAGAGGAGAGACAGTGTATTTATCAGGCGTTTTATCGAGCGAGGATTCTTACCCACCGAATACTCCACAATCTCGCTGAAAGGTCGTTTAATTCTGTCATCATCCCTTTCGACCCTTGTGATATACCCGATCTTCACGAGCGAATCGAGCACGAAATCCATAGGACGGTAACTGCTGACAGGGAGAGAAAACGGCACCTGGATAATCTTATCGAAGAAAGAGCGAAACTCGCGTTCGTTCTTCTCGGTAAGTTTGCCGAATTTGGGTTCCAGCCCTTTTACCACAACCTCATAATCAATCGCAAGCACGAAAATACAATTATCGATACAGAATACATTCTTAAGCAATTCGAGAATCTCAACTGCCACCGGAGGATTAAGACGGTCAAGATCATCTACGAAGACAATCACGCCCCGTTTGTTTCCTTCTGTTATAGTCTGTTTAACAGCCTTTTCTAATTCGGCCTTAAGATCGGCTAAAGATATGCTTTCAGTTTCATTACCTGTAAACGGGTTTTCGTTAGGGACATTGAGTGCTTCCATCGCTACTCCGACATAGGGAATTAATTTGAACGCCTCGCGCCCTCCACGATATAATCCGTTGAGCAATTTTGTAACTTTTTTCTTTGAATCGGAACTCTTATTAGTGAGCGCGTTCACGAGCTGCGCCATTATCTTATACACCGTCATTTCCGGCGAAGCCAGCATAGAATATTCCCAGGTGTTGATCTCAATTCCGGCGAATTGAGATTCCGGACCCTTACATAAGGCTCTTACAAGTCGGCTCATAAGTGAAGTCTTGCCGCTTCCCCATTCCCCTTGGAGAGCTATCGTAATAGGCGCATCAGACTGCTCAATAAATCTGATCAGACCGTTTACATAGCGTTCCGTGCCGAAATCGTTTCGTTCTTCGCTGAATGGTATATCCGAAATCGAGGTCTTGTTATCTTTATATTTATACATATTATATCATTTATGTTTCGTTAGCTCAACTTTAAGCTTGCGAAAGTTGAGTATATCATTGCTCGATAAAATTAATATAGCGTTGTATCAAATTTCGATACTGGATAAAAAATCTACTGTTTGTCTGCTGATCCTTGGCGAGGCAGCCATATAAAAAAAGAGCGTGAGAGTCTGTATCGGTGACTCGTTCTACGAATCGAGGCTCTGGCATTTGCCCATCTGAGTAGAACGAGCAACGCAGAGCCTCACGCTGTATGATATATGTCAGAGTAAGAGAATATAACGTGATATATACTCTTACAGGGTGTATCATACCCGAAAGGCGTCTATCGTTGCCTCATTCCTGACTCAGATTATGAAACTGCCAGATTTCGATCCGTCAAGAACAAGAGCTGATAAACGCTCTAAAAATATGTCTTTGCCCGGCAAGGAGTCAAGGCAATAATTTGCAGTAAGCTACATTGTTCCGTTAAATAGCTCTGTAGCGATATGCATGGGCAAAGATATAAAAATTTTTCAAGAGGAGAAAATTAATTATTTTTAGATTATCGGTATTCTCCATTATATAATTATTAAAAGAGAATATTTACCTGCAAAGTTAATGCATAGGTGTCTCATTTAGTGTTTCAGCAAAGATAAGATTAAGGCTCCGTCCAAAAAAAAGATATTAAAATGCAGGGTGGTTAGTTGATTCGTCATCACATATTCAGTAGCTACAAAAATAAAGGCTATTCCGGATTTCCGGAATAGCCTTTATCTAAATATTTTCTGATTTTACAGGAAAAAGAGGATTACGAGCTGCGCTGCTATTACACGGCAGAACATCGTGAGAGGGTAAACTGTTGAGTATGCCACAGCAGGAGCATCATTATTTGCTACCTTATTGGCGTATGCCAGTGCCGGGGGATCAGTATAATTACCGGACATCATACCAATGATGTGGAAATAGTTGATCTTATATTTACCACGCGCAATACATCCGACCACAATAAGGGGTATAACCGTGATGAGGAAACCATATCCTACCCAAATAGCACCTTGCACGTTGAAAACCGTTGATACGAAGTTCTTGCCCGCGGCAATACCCACGGAGGCAAGGAAGAGACAGATACCTATCTCCCGTAGGAGAAGATTAGCCGCGGAGTTGGTATAGGTGACAAGATTAATCTTGCTTCCGTAAGCACCGATAAGGATCGCGACCACAAGAGGACCACCTGCCAGACCGAGTTTCATCGGCACAGACATTCCGGGGAATTGCAAAGGTATGCTACCTACGATAATACCAAGGAAAATACCGACAAACATTGTGATAAGATTAGGCTCATTGAGACGCTTCATGGAGTTGCCGAGCTTTGAGGCAAGATGATTGATGTCATCCAATTTACCAACGACAGTGATACGGTCGCCAATCTGAAGATGAAGCGAAGGAGTGGCAAGAAGATCAATACCGGCACGATTCACGCGCGTAACATTGAGCTTATATGCAGAGTGAAGACGAAGAGAGCCAAGCTTCACGCCGTTATAAGCAGTCTGAGTCACCACAATACGGCGGGAAACGACAGGACCTTTATCCATCTCCCATACCTTATCCTGAACAATCGGACCGAGGAAGCGGGTAAATATCTCCTCATCCTGAGCAGAACATACCACAAGACAGAGGTCGCCAAGCTCCACTACATCCTGAGATGTAGGAATGATGACCTGTCCATCCGGTTTCTCAATACGTGATATCACATAATCGGTGGAGATGAGAGTGTGAAGCTTCTGCATATTGAGACCGTTGATGAGGTCATTGGTCACACGGCAAGTCACCATATGCGGAGCAAGAGCAGAAGCCTTCTCATCATTTTCCAATTCCGCGCTCTCCTTGGAAAGATCGATCTTGAAAATTTTCTTGATAAGAATCATAGTAAGGATGATGCCGATCACACCAAGAGGGTAGGCGGCGGCATATCCCATTGACATCTGCTGGCTTATGTCATAGGCAGAGTCGTTCACCTGGAGCACGGTCTGCTGCGCCGCACCGAGACCGGGAGTATTGGTCACCGCACCGCTCATTACGCCCACAAGCTGCGCAATAGAGGAGTCGCCATTAGCGCCACCCTGGATATAATAGATGGCGAGCATTATAGCCACATTGAGCAGGATTCCTGAGACAGCCAGCGCATTCATCCGTATTCCTCCCTCCTTGAATGAGGAGAAGAAACCGGGTCCGACCTGCATACCGATAGAGAAAATAAATAGGATAAGTCCGAATTCACGCAGGAAATGGAGCACGTCGCCATTTACCACATATCCGAAATGTCCTAAGAAAATGCCAACGAAAAGCACGAAAGTGACACCAAGAGATATCCCGAAAATCTTGATTTTTCCCAAGTATATACCGGCAAAAATCACGAATGAATAGAGGATAATGGTGGCAGCCAGCGACTCGTTGTAGGGCTTTAAAAGATCAATTAGCCAGTCCATTCGTTCTTATTATAATGTATAGAGTATAATTAGTTATGTTTCTATTGATGAAATCTTAGTTTGAATTAGACTGCAAAATTACATAATTTTTTTCTATATTTGCATTTGGATAACCCTAAATATTACAATTATGGATAAAAAGATTAAGGTAGCTATCGTAGGCTATGGTAATATCGGCCGCTTTTCATTGGAAGCAGCGCAGGCGGCTGAGGATTTTGAGGTGGTAGGCGTTGTGCGCCGCGATGCCTCTAAGAGAGAGGATATTCCAGCTGACATTCCTGTTGTTGCAAGCATTCAGGATCTTCTTAAAGATGGCAAGACAGTAGATGTAGCCATTCTTGCTACTCCTACCCGTGAAGTGGAGAAGCATGCGAAGGAGATTCTCGCACTCGGTATCAATACAGTAGACTCTTTTGATATCCACGGTCAGATTCCAGCGCTCCGCAAAAGCTTGGGCGACGCTGCGAAAGCCGGCGATGCAGTGGCAGTGATAGCTGCAGGATGGGATCCGGGTAGCGACTCAGTGGTGCGTACGCTTCTCGAGGCGATTGCCCCCAAAGGTATCACCTATACTAACTTCGGTCCCGGTATGAGCATGGGACATACAGTGGCGGTTAAGTCTAAGGAGGGTGTGAAAGAGGCTCTCTCTATGACAATTCCTTTAGGAACAGGTATTCATCGCCGTATGGTCTATGTTGAGCTTCTTCCCGGATATAAGATTGAGGATGTGGCAGCTGCAGTGAAGGCAGATCCTTACTTTGCAAGCGACGAGACGCATGTATTCGCTGTTGAAAGTGTGGATGCACTCAAGGATATGGGGCATGGCGTACACATGGAGCGTAAGGGAGTGTCCGGCAAGACACAGAGCCAGCGTTTCTCTTTTGATATGGCAATCAACAATCCGGCATTGACCGCGCAGATTCTTGTAGCATGCGCGCGTGCCGCCGAACGTCTCCAGCCCGGTGCATACACTATGATCGAAATTCCTGTCATCGATCTCCTCCCCGGCGACCGCGACAACTGGATCGGCAAATTAGTGTAAGAGAATTGAGCAAATATTAAATAAAAAATCCGATGCCACACGGCATCGGATTTTTTTATCTGTTAAAATGTAAATGTTAATCAGAAATTCTGTGTAAGCGTCGGATTATAACGTGTAGCCTTACCGGGGAAGGGGAGAATCCAGAGAGGAGAATCGGGGGAGAGTGTTTTAACACCATATTCCGCCAGATCCTTGGAAACGGTAGTCTTATAGTTATCCTCGGAGTTCCATCTCTTCATATCAAAGAAATTCTCGAAGCTGCCGATATTCTCCACCCATTTAGTCTGCTGCAGAAGATGCATTGCCGTAGCTTCAACGAAGGGAATCATATCATGAATCCTCACATAAGGGCTGGCATTCTCCACGTGAGCCTTACGCACCATATCGAGATATTCGAGCCCCTTGCGGATATTTCCGGTTCGGATCAGACATTCGGCTGCTGCAAGGCGTGTACGGACAGAAGTCATACCCCATGGATTGCCCTTCACTGTCCAGCTCATGCACATAGGAAATCCTTCCAGTCCGGAATACATCTTACCCATTGACATGTTCCAGCCATTGTCGCCACAATATTTCCTGACATAGTCATTCTTCTCAACCTTAGCAAAAGATTCGCGTGTCAGAATCTCCATGGTAGGATTTACCTGAGGTCCGGCGGAGATGTAAATAAGGTTCAATTTGTCTGATCGTTCCAGAATCCATTCCTGCCCCTCCTTTATATATGCCCTGTCATCAATTTCGGGATTTAGAGCCACACTCTTTTCAAGATAGGGGAGAGCCTCTTCATAACGCTTCATCTGCATAAGAACACGTCCGCGCACGGCGTTACCGAAGTCCTGCGCAGGACGGCTCACATTGGGATTGCTCTCGGGAAGGAGGGCGATAACCTCGTCAGAACAGTCAGCGAGAATCTTTTCATATGTCTCAGCTAAAGAGAGCTTTTCCTTCACCTTCGAATTGTCAATATCCTCTACATACGCTATTCCTCCGAGCTCGGAAGCGGTGGCTTCATTATATTGAGCGGCATACATCCCGACTGCGAGCCAATGGAGATAAGCGCGCATTATTCTGGCTTCCGCCTTCAGCGACGGCTTGCTCTCCTCCATGCCTGTCGCCTGATCTATTTTTGTCAGGATGGTATTCATGTCATTGACATGGCTATAGATAGCGGAGTATTTTGCATCTGCCTGGGCGAGAGTGACACGGTCTACCGATTCATCATACGCAAGATAGGCGTAGGGCAAAGTATTGGTAGAGGAGAGTACTGAGGGGACGGATGTTCCCATTCCCACACCTTCGCCACAAATCTGATTAAGATCTTCATATGGGAAGTCGTTAAGATTATAAATCTGATTAAGGAGCAATTCAAGGTCAGATGTGCGCTCGAAAGTGGTCTCACCTTTCGGCACAATATCAAGTTCCTTGTCGCATCCTCCCAAAATCAGGGTCAGAATGGAGAGGAGAGGGAGTATAACATGTTTGTGCATTGTAATTTACTAATTGAGTTAAAAGACTTTTTCGGGATAAGATCAGAAACTGAAGTTGATACTGAAAGTATATGAACGTGGTGTACGCAGAGATCTTGTTCCTCCACGAGGATCATTAGCTTCCGGATCAATACCGCGATCATTGCGCGCCCAGTAGCAGAGGTTATTGATCTGGAAACGCAGACGCAGATTCTGCATATGCAGCGCACGGCATACATTATCGTTGAAGCTGTATCCCAGCACGAGGTTGCGTACTTTGAGGAAGTCGGCGGGGGCAACGTTATGGCTTGCGTAATTAGGATCTCCCACTACATTGCTCATGCCGTCCACACCATTACCCGGATACTTCTCTCCTCCCTCTTTCCAATAATTCAGATAAGCTGAGGGAACGGCATCGATCACTGCGAGCGACCCGAAGCCGTACTGTGAGCCGTCGGAAGTCCAATCCTGAGTATCCACTCTCATCACATGCCCTCCATAATAGCTCAGCATGGCGGATAAAGAAAAACCTTTCCAGCGGACGGTAGGGGAGAATGACGCCATCACTTTAGGATCAAGAGAGCCGGAATAAACAATGTCATTAACCGTGAAATCCTCCGAAGTGATATCCGAGATATGGACCACCCCATTAGCGTCGCGCCATGAAAAATACTGTAATCCATCTTTCTGCTGCATTCCTGCGAAGTCATATGAGAAGAGGGCATTGACAGGATAACCCTTATGAAGAGTGTAAGAGCTGAGGGCTTCCAGACCGGTGGTAGGTTCGTGAGCCACTTTCACTACCTTATTATTATTCCACGCAAACGAAAGATTGGCAGAGAGAGCTACATCATCACGAGAAGCGGCACGGAGTATCTCTCCGTTAAGTTGCAACTCGATACCGGTGTTACGCACCTTGCCGTTATTGATCTTCAATATGCTCCACCCTGTAGTGGGGTCAAGGTCAGTGTTGGTAAGCAGATCCGAGCCATTCTTTGAATAGAAGTCCAGAGCACCGGTAAGACGCGCATTGAAGAGAGCGAAGTCCACGCCGACATTCCATGTCTTGGTCTTCTCCCAGCGCAGCTGGTCGTTGGGAGGAGTAGAGATAGTGGCGTATTTATTACCGTAGATGTCGTTGACGCCAATCTTACCTGTAAGATAAGAAGACACATCATTGGCGATATTACCTGTGATACCGTAGCTTGCGCGAAGCTTCAGGGCATCAAGCCAGTCAGTGTCACGCAGGAATGCCTCGTTATGAAGGTTCCAGCCAAGACCGATTGACCAAAGGGGCGTGCCACGGAATTTTGGATCTGCACCGAAAAGGTCTGCCTTGTCTATACGGAAAGATCCGGTCAAGGTATAACGGCGGTCATAGACATAATTGCCTGTGAAATAGACAGAGTAGAAACGGTGGAGCACATCCCCAGTGGTGAAAGAGTCATCCGAAGGAGCGCCATTCATATAGTAGTCTGAGCCGAGAGCTGACCCTGACCCCTCGACTTCCTTCAATGTGCCCCAGTTGACCATAGAGTTTGCGTTGGTCTGAGTGGCATCATCGTAACCGAGGAGGACATTGCCGTATGTCTTGGTGCGCTGCTGACGGAATTCAAAACCGGCTACCGCGTTTATGTCATGCTTTTCAGCAAAATTATTATCATAGTTGGTCTGGGCACGGAAAGTATAATACGCTCCCTCCGAAGTGGTGGTGTTCAACATTCCCTCGTCGGGGATATAGTGGCTCACTGTTCCGGTAGCCTTGTCATAACCGGTGTAGGCGTTATACATTGAACGCATCCTATATGACTCTCCCGAATAATAGGAATCACCCTTATAATAAATATCCTCATATTGGAATTGACCGGAGGCAGTCCAGCCCGGAAGGATAGTGAATGTAGCGTTCACATATGAGCGGATATTGGTGCGTCTTTCACGACTCATCGCTGTCCCATAGTCCGAGATAGGATTATACACCATACTTTTGAATCCATACATTGGATTGTCAAGGTTGCAATTTGGGGGCAGAAGATAAGTTCCTAAGTCGGAGAGCGAATGATCATCATTATAGAGGGAATAATATGGGAGGAAATCAACCATGCTCCCATATTCTGAACGCAGATGATTTTTTGTGCGCTCGCTGAGAAGGTTGATACCGAAGTTGATGTCAAGCTTTGAGAACACTTTCCATATTCCGTTATATCCGAACATCAGATTGGAGATGTAATCGCCTGGAGTGGAATTGTTGTCACGCTCATAATTGAGATTAAGGCTTGATGAAAGAGCCTCAGAATTATGACGCACTGCGAGGTTATACTGCTGGGTTACTTTAGGAGTCTCGAAGAAGCGTTGCCATTGACCGAAATAATCATTCTTGCGGAGGCGGTCAAGTCCGGTATTCATTTCCGACTCGGAGATATCTCCGAGTGAGCCTTTCAGATAAAGGAGAGTGGCAGGAGAGATGGAATTGTAACGTCCGTTGTTGTAATAATTCAGAAGCGAATTGTAGGGCGCGCGGTTAGTGGAATTCAACACGGCGTTGAAGTTATAGCCCTCCAGCTCTACCATCTCTGCGGCGCTTGCAAGCTTAAGATAAGAGTAATCATTCTTTTCGTAGGCTGTGACATCCGCATTGAAATCTACCTGAGTCTTACTTCCCTGTGCCTTTTTAGTTGTAATCACAATTACACCGTTTGAGGCGCGCGCACCATAGATGGCGGCAGCAGCAGCATCTTTAAGCACAGTGATATTCGCTATATCATAAGGGTTGACACTCTCTATGGAGCCTTCGATAGGAAGCCCGTCGACTACGACGAGAGGATTAGTAGAAGCCTCAAACGAACCGGCACCACGTATTGTCATCTGTTTACCTTTACCGTTGTTATAGGTCACCATGCCGGGAATCTTTCCTTCAAGATTCTCAGTGATAGTGCCCATGTGGCGCTGTGAAAGATCCTCGGCTGTGATGGTCTGGTAAGAACCGGTCGCGCTCTCACGCTTGAAATTAGAATAACCGGTGACGATCACCTCGCTCATGAGCTGGGTATCCTCATCAAGAGTAATCATCAGGGGCTTGTTGAAGGATGTGACCGGCACATTTTTTGTCTTCATGCCGACATAGCTGACACGAAGCACAGGCTTTTTACCTTCGCATAGAAGGGAGAACTGGCCGTCGATGTCAGTGGAGGTGCCGATAGTGGTGCCTTCTACGAAAATTGAGGCGCCGATCAGAGGCTCGCCGTTAGAGTCCGTCACTACTCCGGTCAATGGACGCTTATAAAAGGGTAATTCTTTTTTTGAAGCAGAAAGAATCACAGTTTTATCTACAATTTCATAGTCGATGTTCAGATCCTCGACAAATACGCGATTGAGAATCTGCTCAAGAGTATGATGTGGAAACTTTCCGTCAATCTT
The DNA here is from genome assembly GCA_014800895.1 of Bacteroidales bacterium. Classification (GTDB taxonomy): domain Bacteria; phylum Bacteroidota; class Bacteroidia; order Bacteroidales; family Muribaculaceae; genus Lepagella. Next base: position 8,998 of record JAAVFG010000005.1, on the reverse strand, counting down.
AGGATTGCCGGAGAAAATATTTTTCTGGTATACGAATTCGTATCCTGTCTTTTTCCTTAGCTCGGCTATCACTGTCTCAACCGGAGTATCATTAAAGGAAATATTGAGCGTCTGCGCTATCGCCGGAATGGATGTGGCGATAGAGAAACACGATATAATCAGTAAGAGTAAAAATCGTTTCATCATTTATTTAAATAGAAGAAAGGGTATGATTACAATTTTCATTAATCTGCAGAAGTTCCAGACCCTCTGCGAATCACTTTTTGGATGAAATCAGTATTCTGTTATCCTTTACCACGAAAGAAAGGCCACCTGACTTTTCAAGAATGGCAATCGCAGTCTTGAATTTACTATATCTCGGGATGCTACCCATAAATATAGTCTCAGCGGCTTTTTCATCCGCAAACTCATACTCGAAGTCATACCATCTCGCAAGGTCGCGCATTATCTGGCGCAGGCTCTGCTCCTCAAATACGAATCTGCCGTGTCTCCAGCCAGTGACTCTTTCTATATCAACGGAACGCACTTTTGCCTCAGATGTAGCTTTGGTAAAGACAGTCTGTTTGCCCGGGGAGAGGAAAATTTCGCCTCCTCCCGAGAGGGGAGAGAGGGAAATGCTTCCGCTGCTCAATGAGGTGTATACCATATCATCCTCCGGATACGCTCTGACGTTAAACTCTGTGCCATACACTTTCACCCTCTGATTGGCACTCTCCACAATAAAGGGGACATCGGGATTATGAGTGACATCGAAATAAGCTTCGCCGGTCAGCTCCACACGTCGGGCGGCTGCGGAGAAATGAGCCGGATATCTGAGAGAAGATTCGGAGTTGAGCCATACTCGGGTGCTATCTTCAAGCACCACTAAAAACTCTCCGCCGCGTGGCACATCCACTTGAAGAGATCCGATATTAGCGGTGGCAGGCAGGGTGTAAGGCACTCCTTTCTGATCAGTGATGTGGAGTGTGTCTCCTGCGGAAGTAGTCAGCACTGCGCGGGATGTACCCGGCGACAGACTCTCAATTTTTAATGGCGAGACGTGCTCTTCTGCAACCGCGAGTCGGTCGGATGTAATGGATGGAGTGCGGAATAGGTATATTCCCCCAAGGGTGATGACCCCCGCAATGACAGCGGCTGCCGACCATTTAAGGAATACTCCGGCATAGGATTTCTGCTTTGCCGGTATTGAATTAGGTTTAAATATTCCGAGACGCCGTTCCATCTCTTCCTGCGGACGCCGGCTGTCAATAAGGCTACGAAGCCGGTAGGCGTTTCTTAGACCTTCAACATCTTCAAGAGAGTCAACCATTTTACGACGGGAGTCCGGACTCAGGGCTATCCAACTCTCAAGCAAAGATTTCTCATCGGCGGTAAGTTTACCGCCGATGAGACGCTTGAAAAGTATTTCAGATATTTCTTTAGATGTAGGCATAAAAAAATTTATGATATCAGAAATCGCTGAAAAAGATATTCTTATTTCAGATATCCCTGAAGAGTCTGTTCAATCTTAGGGTCAGAAGGCATGGGAGCCTCAGGCAGGAGGATTTTGCCATCGGGGGCAAACAACATGAAGCGGGGAATACCGGTGATATTCATTGAAGTCATGAATTTGTCGCCTTCACCGGGAGCGAAGATATACTGAGCCCATTCAGGCTTATCTTTTGCAATCTTCGCTTTCCATGCATCCACATCGGTGTCGCAAGAGATACTTACAAACTCGAGATTCTTCTCCCCTTTCATCTTCTCCACGAGCTTCTCGAGGTGTGGAATCTGCTTGCAGCAAGGTCCGCACCATGTAGCCCAGAAGTCAATATAGAGTACTTTACCGAAGAGTTCGGAAAGCTTGCATGTCTTGCCGTCAGCAGTCTGGATAGTAGGATCATAAGTGAGCTGATCTCCGCTCTTTATCTCCTTCACGCCCTGCGCCACGAGAGTATAACGGTCGATAAATTCGGGATAATCCTTCGCTCTCTCTCCATATAGCTTGATGAATTCAGCGGCTGCCTCCGGAGTGGGTTTCTGATAAGCGAAGAAGCTATTGGCGATGGCATTGTAGAGCGCTTTGCGAGTGCGTGGATTTGTAATCTTTGTGTCAATTATGTCCATCTGTGCCTTATTCCCTTCGATAGAAGCGGCATCCATGCCGCGGGTGGCATTGCGAAGCCATACATACACCATTGCAGTTTCAAGCGACTGGTCGAGATTGGGGTCAACTTTTGCGATGAGTGCCTGATATGCGGGGTCGTCAAGCGGTTCGGCATCATTAGCGTATGCGTTGTCTTCGATCACGAATCCCTCCATACGGTCGGAAAGGAGATCAGCATATTTGGTGTAATATTCACGTTTCTTATCATCCTTAAGCGTCGCTACCTTGGCATTGATGCGCTTGCGCTCTTTATTCAGACGAGCGAGAGCATCCTCTTTAGTCATGGCGTCGGAAGGATCCTGAGGAGTATAGACCATGATGTCATAGGTTGTTGTGATGTCATTAAACACATCATTGATATCGGCATTATCACCTGAGTAGGAGATAGAAAGCCCTGTAGAAGGAGTGCCGGAGATATCTGCCACAGCGGTTTTCCCGGGTTCGAGCCATACGCCGAAGAAACCGGCATTGTCAGCCAAAAGAGTGGCATGTACGCCTTCTGCGGGGAGAAGGGAATCGGCTATCTCAAAATGACCGTTATCGTCCGGCTTGATATTAATGTAGCGATACTTCTGGATATCTCCATCCTGAGCATAAGAGAGTACAAAGTCCTGAATGCTGTCAGTGGCGAGGACACCTTCAAGCGCCACACCGTTCTTGTGAGAGCCTGAGCCACATGAAGCCAGAATAATGGCTGAAGCAGCAACAGTGAACAGATGTTTAAGTTTCATATAGTTAATTTTATGGTTGATAATTCAGGGTTTTAATAATTATACGCAAAGGGACAGTAAAAGTATATCTAAATTTTTTCTTAAATAATGGTATACTATAAGCCGGGGATTGCGTATAGTTTATTATAAGATGATGCAGACGAGTTCCACTACGCCGGTATTTTCCTAAGAAAAAAACTAATTTAATAATAATCAAGCAGATGAAGAAATCTTTACTTTTATCAGCATCGTTGCTTTTCGCCGCTTCTTCCATGACGGCGTCTGTTCCGCAAGGAAATCTCTATCTAAAAGGTCTGAATGGCGTTCAGACTGAAAGTGCCTCAAATCTTTTCGTTTTGGGAGAGCGAGACGAGGATGATATTGACGAGGGTCTGTGGCGCTGGAGCATCTCAAATGTGGAGGTGACAGAGTCAACAGGTAGTCTTACCGTTTCAGGTCCAAACGGATTCTCGCTCGGATTTGATGTAGACAATGAGTTTGGCATCACCAACAATCTTGCCAACAATAGCATGGTGTATCTTGCAGAAGGCGGTCCGGCTATCAACTATGACCTGAAGCCCGGTGAGTATACTGTCTTTATGTCTGTCTTTGAGGATACTGAAGGCGATATGGGAGGAGATACATGGATTCTGCAATTCAAATCTTTAAATCCGGAAGAAGATGATGAGAGCTTCTATCTTATCGGCTTCAATGGCGTGGAAGATCCTACCGCAGCCTGTCGTTTTGTGAAGAATGTTCAGGAGGAGGATGGAGAGACCTATGTGTCATATCTTCTCCCGAAATATTATATTTCTACTTGTGAGAATGGATTCACCGTCCTTGACAGCGGAAACAGCGTAACCTATGGTCTTGATCCTGCGATGGGCGCGATGACTCCGGAGGTGACCGATGAGTCTCCTATGGCGTTTCTTGGTGCCGATGGTGAGGCTGTGAAGAGTTCTCTCAAGGCTGGTTATTATAATGTTACTTTCATGCCTAACGGAGCCATGAATATGATCAGTTTCAATCTCTCAGATGATCAGACACCGAATGATGAGTTGGAGTATTATCTTATTGGCTTAAATGGAGATGATGTCCTTGGCGAGGCTAATAAGTTTACACGAAAGGTAGAGACTATGGAATATGAGGATGAAGACACTGGGGAGCCTGTCTCAGTAAATACTATTACATATTCTCTGACCGCGGAGGTTAAAGAGGCTTGCGAATTAACCGTATCTTCTGCCGATAAGACTGTGGTATATGGTTATAATTCAGATATGGCTGCATTTATGCCCAATGATCTGAGCGACAGCATGCCTTTTACCATGCTCGTTACAAACGGTGAGCCGGTGAAATGTAATCTTGCGCCCGGTACTTATGTAATTAATTTTATTCCCACAGAAGATGGAACTGCATCCCTTAGTGCCATTGCTCCCGAAGATGAGGAGGGCGGAATTGATGAAATTGCCGGCGAGAATGTCGCTCCCGTTTACTATGACCTCCAGGGACGTCGTGTACAGAATCCGGAGAAGGGTATCTTCATTGAGAAACGAGGCTCTAAAGTAGCAAAAGTGATACGTTAATTTATCTTTACATAACAATCCGATACATAAAGGAGGATATGGATACTCATTATTCATATCCTCCTTTTTTGTATCTAAGGAAAAATATAACTACTTTTGTAATACTTATAGTTTACCCGGATATCCAGCAGCGAAAAGTATTAAAGTCGAATAGTGATGAACCATCGCAGATCAGAAAATATCTTCCGTCATTTCTTGGAAGGGGATATAGCACCCTTCTATGAAGATATGTATAGGGATATGCTTCTCTATGCGGCAGGGTATCTTCCGGGACATCTGTCGGTATTGGCGGAAGACTGTGTGCAGTCTGCTGTGGAGAAGACCTATTATAATCGTGAGCGCTTTGAGACTCCCGAGCAATGGAAGGCTTTTATGCTGACCTGTATACGCAATCAGACTATCTCGATTTTCCGTTCCGATAATGCGGCTGTCAACTATCAGGAGTATGTTAAAAACACCTCGGAATTACATGAGGATATTCTTTTGGATTATATCCGCCAGGAGACATTGAGCGCATTGTATAGCGCCATCGATTCCTTACCTGAAGATATGCGTCAGCTCCTTGAATTGAGTTTTGAGAAGGGTATGAAAAATGCAGAGATAGCGGAATTCTTAGGGATAGCAGAGATAACTGTCAAGAAAAGAAAGGCTCGCCTCATTCGGATGCTGAGACAGTTTATGCCCGATGGCAACTGGCTTCTTTTCCTGCTGATTGTTTGCGAGGAGATGAAAAATTCGGGGCATATGATTTTGAAATAAAACATCTATGGTAATAATATAACATCTGATGGTGAAATAAAGAAGAGACCGCAGGAAGCTATGCTATTCCCTGCGGTCTCTTTCTCTAATGTCGTTTTATTTACATCGGTCTATAATATCGGATGCGATGTTTAAATCAGTTTCTTATATCGGATGCGATGTGGCGTATCCGCCCCGCCGTCACGTTTCTTCTTGAATTCCTCATATTCGGAGTAGGAGCCTTCATAGAAAGTCACTTTGCTGTCGCCTTCAAATGCAAGTATATGGGTGGCGATACGGTCGAGGAACCATCTGTCGTGGCTTACTACAACCGCACACCCGGCGAAATTCTCAAGACCCTCCTCAAGGGCGCGGAGAGTATTGACATCGATATCATTGGTAGGCTCATCAAGCAGAAGGACATTACCCTCCTCTTTCAATGCCATGGCAAGATGCAGACGGTTTCTTTCTCCTCCGGAGAGCACACCGATTTTCTTCTCCTGATCCGCGCCGGTAAAATTGAATTTGGAGAGATAGGCGCGAGCATTCATATCTCTTCCACCCATGCGGAAAGATTCCACACCTTGGGAGATCACTTCATATACACTCTTTTCAGGGTCGAGATCTTTATGATTCTGGTCGACGTATGCCACTTTCACGGTTTCACCGACATGAAATTCTCCGGCATCCTGTTTCTCCTGCTCCATGATAAGACGGAAGAGAGTGGTCTTACCAGCACCGTTCGGTCCGATTACGCCAACGATTCCGTTAGGGGGAAGGGAGAAATTAAGGTCGTTGAAGAGCACCTTGTCATCATATGCTTTGGCAAGATGCTCAGCCTCGATCACCTTGTTGCCCAAACGGGGACCGTTCGGGATATAGATTTCGAGTTTCTCCTCGCGCTCTTTCTGATCCTCATTCATCAGGCGGTCGTAGCTTGAGAGACGCGCCTTACCTTTAGCCTGACGCGCCTTGGGAGCCATGCGCACCCATTCCAGCTCGCGCTCAAGGGTCTTGCGGCGCTTGCTTGCCTGCTTCTCCTCCATTGCCATCCGCTGCGTCTTCTGATCAAGCCAGGAAGAGTAATTACCCTTCCATGGAATACCTTCACCACGGTCGAGCTCAAGAATCCAGCCTGCCACATGGTCAAGGAAGTAACGGTCGTGTGTAACGGCGATGACCGTGCCGGGATATTGCTGAAGATGCTGCTCGAGCCAGTCGATCGACTCGGCGTCAAGATGGTTGGTAGGCTCATCGAGCAGAAGGATATCCGGCTGCTGGAGCAGGAGACGGCAGAGCGCCACGCGGCGTTTCTCTCCTCCCGACAGCACTGCAATCTTCTTATCGTCGGGCGGACAGCGGAGTGCATCCATAGCGCGCTCAAGCTTGTTATCTATATTCCACGCATCGCATGCGTCAAGCTTATCCTGAATCTCAGCCTGGCGGGCTATCAGGGCATCCATCTTTTCGGGATTCTCCAAAACTTCCGGATCGGCAAATGCCTCGTTCACCTCGTCGTACTCCTTGAGGAGGTCAAAGACATGCTGCGCGCCTTCGCGCACCACCTCAAGCACTGTCTTGTCAGGATCAAGTTTGGGCTCCTGCTCGAGATAGCCCACGCTATAACCCGGAGAGAACACCACCTCACCCTGATAGCTTTTATCCAATCCCGCTATGATTTTCAGGAGAGTGGATTTACCCGAACCGTTGAGACCGATAATTCCGATTTTCGCTCCGTAGAAGAATGATAGATAGATATTCTTTAGAATCTGTCGCTGGGGAGGTATGATTTTGCTTACCCCCACCATCGAGAAGATGATTTTCTTGTCGTCTGCCATATATGTTGCTTCTGAACTGTATATGTTACTTATGAACTGTATATATTATTTATGAACTGTTCTATATGATGCTTTGACTTTCCCTTTGGCAAGGTTATTCAGTTTGTTGCGGATAAGTTGTTTGCGGATGGATGACACATGGTCAGTATACACCGTGCCTACAAGATGATCCACCTCATGCTGGATGATGCGGGCAAGAAAGCCGGTAAATTCCTGTTCATGCTCCACGAAATTTTCATCAAGCCAGTTCATGCGGATATGCTCTGTACGCTTCACATCTTCCGATAGCCCCGGTAGAGAGAGACAACCCTCGGGGCGCGCCACCTCGGGCATATCCTCGATAATCTCAAGTTCGGGATTGATGATGACCATCTTCGAATCCTTACATTCAGGAAAATCCTCAGCAAGAGGGGAGCCGTCTATAACGATGAGGGCAATAGATTTGCCTATCTGAGGAGCAGCGAGTCCCACTCCATCGGCATTATACATCGTCTCCCACATATCGCTTATAAGCTTCTGCAGTCCGGGATAGTCCTGCTCGATATCTTCGGCCTCCTGACGGAGCACCGGTTCGCCATAAATATAAATCGGTTGTATCATATTCTTTAATTATGAGTAATCACTCTTGGTATAATCTTGGTATAAAGAGTGATCAGATAGAGAAATTACTCTTGGATTGCAGCCAGTCGGTCAGAATCAGGACAGCCGACATCTCATCTGCCCTCCCTTTCTGCTGACGGTCAGACTTCTTGAATCCACCGGCTATCATCTCCCGATGTGCGATAACGGAAGTGAAACGTTCATCCACCATCTCCAATGGTATGTCCGGAAATTCTTTCCTTATCCTTCCGGCAAACGACCGGACACGAGGGAGATTTTCAGAAGGAGCTCCGTTAGGCTGTTTAGGATCCCCTAAGAGAATACGCTCCACATCTTCGCGCGAGCAATATTCCTTAAGCCAGTCCATCAGCCGGGGAGTATCGACAGTAGGAAGCCCGTTTGCCGATATCCGGAGTATATCTGTCGCTGCCACTCCGCAGCGTTTTTTACCATAGTCAATTGCCAAGATTCTTCCCATACGGCAAAATTAACAATAATAAGTAAGTATTCAAAATTTTACATAAGCCTCCATATCCTATTTACGTGGTTAAAAAACCTTACTGCATAAAAAAAGTCATGCCGTGAAGCATGACTTTCTTATAGGGAATTTGGATATTCTTACTTATTAGCGAAGTAACGATCGTAAAGACCCTTGAAGCCGCGACCGTGACGAGCCTCATCCTTAGCCATCTCATGAACAGTGTCGTGGATAGCATCGAGACCAGCCTCTTTCGCATTCTTGGCGATACGCATCTTATCTTCGTTAGCGCCTGCCTCGGCGTGCATACGTTTCTCAAGATTTGTCTTGGTGTCCCAAACATGGTCGCCGAGAAGCTCTGCGAATTTAGAAGCGTGCTCAGCCTCCTCCCAAGCGTAACGCTTGAAAGCGTCAGCAATCTCGGGATAACCTTCGCGGTCAGCCTGGCGAGACATGGCAAGATACATACCTACCTCTGTACATTCGCCCATGAAGTGATTGTTGAGGTCCTTGATCATCTCCTCGTCGCAACCCTTTGCAACGCCGATCTCGTGCTCAGTCACGAATTTCAAGAGTGCATCCTCATCCATCTCCTTGAATTTTGATCGGGGAGCCTTACACTGAGGACACTGCTCGGGAGCCTGCTCACCTTCTGCTATATAACCACAAACGGTACAAATCCATTTCTTTGCCATAATTTCTATCTTTTTATTTTTATCTTTTTGTTTTAAACAGTAATTTTGTCTTCTATCTTAACAAATGTTTTTTTGAATTTGTTTAGAGATAAGGCTCCATCCAATAAGAAATGTTAATGCAGGGTCGCATCTCAGGGAGCAGATATCGCCTTGCAGGCGAAGGAGCATAGCGGGCTATGTGACTGAGCCAAAAGGTGATAGATGCCCCTG
>JAAVFG010000004.1 GCA_014800895.1 Bacteroidales bacterium | reverse complement strand
CGCTGCCGACTTGATTCAGCTACGATGGGGAAATGTTACTGACTCCGAACGGTTACACTATCAGATGGGGAAGAATCATAAAGACCGCGATTTGGTGCTTGTTGAGCAAGCGATCGAGATTTTGCGCCACTATCATAAGGAGGACGTAAAGGCGACAGATTATATCTTCCCCCTCTTGTCGAATGAAGCCGAATATGCCTCATACGTCACACAGGCAGATAAAGATAGGATGCGACCGGAACTGCGCCATAAGATGTATCAGGACGTTTCATCAAAGAATGCCCTTATCAACAAATATCTAAAGAAGATCGCAGAGCAAGCCGAGATAGAGAAACCACTGTCAATGCACATCAGCCGACACTCCTTTGCTCATATAGCACAGGAGTCCGGAGCGGAATCATCGGCGATTAAGAATATACTCGGACATAGCAATCTTGCCACAACTGAAAGATACATGGGCAGTTTCGATACGTCCAAGACCGATGAAACTCTAAAGAATGTATTTAACAAGAGATCATCTAAAAAGAGGACAGCTGAAGAATCAACCAAGAGCAAGGAAGAACAAGCTATAGAGCTCCTCAGAGATATGACTCCGGCGCAAATTATGGCTGTAATTTCCGCAATCAACAAATAAACCATTCGCGAGTTGGCAAATAGCGTTTGTCGAGCTTCAGCTCGGTGCGCGATTCCGAAGGAAATTTGACCAACCGACAAATAATCAATAATTTTGTGCTTATTTCACAATCTATGGAAATATCAAAATCTAACATACAATCTGAAAATCAGTTGTTCAACGATTTGAGACATCTGATTGAGGATGCGAGATCAAGAGTCGCATCTGTCGCAAATGCAGGTATTACTATGCTATATTGGCATATAGGCGAGCGTATTAACCGTGAAATCCTTGGTAATCAACGTGCTGAGTATGGTAAACAAATTGTCGCGACACTGGCGCGACAATTGAAACAGGAGTATGGCAAAGGGTATGAAGAGAAAAGTCTTCGTAGGATGATGCAATTTGCTAATCTTTTTCCTGACCCCAAGATTGTCGCGCCGCTGGCGACACAATTGTCATGGTCCCATTTTGTGGAGGTAATCCCTCTGAAAGATGACATTCAAAGAGAGTTTTATCTGACAATGGCCGCAGAAGAGCGTTGGACGAAACGTGTGCTTCGTGCCAAGATTGACGGTATGTTGTTTGAACGCACTGCAATAAGCGACAAGCCTGAAGAATTGATCCGCGCTGAGTTGGCAGCAATGCGGGATGAAAGAAAGATCTCACCTGATATGGTATTCAAGAGTCCTTATTTTCTTGAGTTTACCGGTTTGAAGGGCGGATATACTGAGGAAACATTGGAGAATACCCTTATAAGCCATATTGAGCAATTTCTCCTTGAACTTGGCGATGGCTTCACTTTCGTGGCGCGTCAGAAACGTATGATAATTGATGGAGAGGATTTTCATCTGGATTTATTATTTTTCCATAGAAAATTACACCGACTTATAGCTGTTGATCTTAAATTAGGAAGATTTAAGGCTCAGTATAAAGGACAGATGGAGTTATATCTTCGTTGGCTCGAACGGTATGAAATGCAGCCAGGAGAAGAAACGCCGTTAGGATTAATCCTATGTACGGAAGGAAGCCGGGAACAGATTGAATTGCTGCAGCTGGATGCCACAGGCATAAAAGTGGGACAATATATGACGGAACTTCCTCCGAAGGATGTGCTCATACGTCAGTTACAGCGCACTATATCTTCTTATGACAATGATAGCAGTCCGGAAAATTGAAATAAATTTCTACGGATACAGATAAAGTAAAATAGTTACTCTGACTGAGGAAAAATGGATATCACAGCACAAATACCTCTATTTGAAAATAATCAAAATAGAGAGGTTGAACCAAATATGAAACCAATGGCATTTATTTCTCGGGATTATTCTAATGCCATTGCTTTGTGGAAACAGATAAATACGTTGTTCATAGAACATTTTCCAATGAGCGGAGAGTCTGCTGTAATCAAATCTGAAGATTCAAGATTTGACAGCAAAGAGGCTCACGCAGTTATAAGAAAACTGCAACAAGTATCCCCGACACAATGGAATGATACCGAAAGGTCTGAGTTTAAGGGTTCAATAGAAGAATTACGTGGATGTAGAAAGTCTGCCCCTTATGGTTACTGCCAATTTCTTCAGTCAGTCAGCTTGATTTCGGAGAAATTAGATGAATTGGTGGTTAAGCATCCGGATTTCTGGAGCAGGTTGCCGGTCGGGTATTGGAGTGATGGAGCAGAAGTCTATAATAAGGCCATTAAGTTTGTAGATTTTATTACAAGCCTTGAACCAATACTGAATCAGTCGGTGGAAGATATTTACAGATCTGCCGGCCGCTCTGTCGCATGCAAGAGCCTTACAATAAAATGTGGTAACCATACAGCGCGTACAGATGCCTTTTGGAAGGATATAATCATTGAAGGAATTTTGAATGAGGCAAACCGATGGTTTGAGGAAGCCGGAATTCCGATTGACGCATGGGATATGTATTCAGCAGAAGCAAAGAAGATTATCCACGAGATAAAGAAAGATAAGGTAAAGATGGATGGAGAAAACGCTAAAGCATATATAGTGGGTAATATGATCGAGATCCTTGAATGGCCTGGAGCTACCAACGGTAATTCTAATGTGGAGTCTGCTGAATTTATAATGCGATTTCTCAAAATCTGCGGGCTTGATGACGATAACAGAATCGATCGCCTGGATAAATTCTATCAAGAAGCTGAAAAAGATTCCAATGGACGTCCATTAAATAAATCTGCATACTATGGGGAACGGCGTGAAATCAGTGAATGTATACGCAGATTGAACATTACATATAAATCCTTATCCAAATCAAATAATTAATAACCAGAGAATTGTCTTGCGTTTAAAACCATAAGATAATTTTTGCGTTAAAACACATGAATTATTTTTTGCGTTTAACGCACGTGGAAAATATTATGAAATAACACATGTTAAATATTGCAATAGACCTACTGCCCGTCAAGTAACTTTGCATCGCATTCCTGAAGAGAACCAAGCTCAGGGATGCGATGTATTTTATGTTTAATCAAAAGAATTTGAATAACTCTCAGCCGACTGCCGCGACGATGGTGGTCATACCTCAGGAGGAATGGCTGAACCTCCATGAAAAGCTCGACCGTCTTGCCGAACTTGTTACTAACCGCAATGCTGATGATCGCAATTCGGAATGGATTGAATCGGATGCGGCACGTAAGATGCTCGGTATCTCGCCAAAGACGTGGCAGAATTACCGCGACCAGCGCGTAATTCCATTCTCGCAGATCGGCCGCAAAATCTACGTCTGCCGTGCCGACCTTGAAGACTTCATGCGTTCCCATTACATCAAAGCCCGTAAGTGATGGCAACTGGTGTGAATCTCTACGAGCTTATGCACGAGTTCTGGAAGGAGAACGACTATGAGCCGTTTCCGGCATCGGCAACCGCCCTGTTCTTTTTCCTTCTCGACCGGGCCAACAGCCGGCATTGGAAAATGCCGATTCGCTGTCCGACAACCCTTATCAGCCGTGCGCTCATGGTATCCGAACAGACAGTCCTCAATTCAAGAGTGGCTCTATGCAGGCGTGGAATCATAACCTTTACAAGAGGGCAAGGTAATACCGTTGCTCCAACTTACTCAATCATAACTGACCCGAAAGACTGGGCGGTTCGCTTGGCGGATGATTTGGGTGATGAGTTGACGGATTGTTCGGGAGACCGTTTGGGGGATGACTGGGGGGACGGCTTGGACATATATAATAAGAAAGATAATAAGATTAAAAATCAAATATCTTCTATATATAAGGCGGAGAAGAAGAATTTTTTGAGTCTTGATGAACTCGAAAAACTATTTCTATCCGATAAAGAATGGCAAGCTGAACTCATTTCCCTCGTGTCAAAAGATATCCAACTTAGTGCTGATACTATTCAGCGACAGATCTCTGATTTCTTCCAGCTCCAAAAATGCAACGGTACTCACCGGAGGGAAGAAAAAGAGTGTCGCACTCATTTTGTCAACTGGTTGAAAATACAAGTAAAGCAGAAAATAAATGGAAATTCAGAATCAAACGAAATTGATAAACGTAGAGGCCATAATTACACGCCTTCTGAAACGAGGGACTATGACGGATCGTTTTAGGCTACCTGCAACCGTAGAGGAAGCACAACAGCTAATTTTTGCCGCCATAAAAGGAGAGGTTGACTATCGGAAAAGGAATTTTGATTTCAATGAAGATGTGAAGAGTCAGATCAGAACTTTTGCCGAGTTGTTGACTTCCGACCATCCTTCATTAGGAATTCTGTTATGCGGAGGTGTTGGTAACGGGAAATCCACCTTCATGAAAGCTTTCCAGCAAATCCTAAATCAACTTAAACTCCCGAGAGTCACATACAAGGGAGACTGGGAAATGAAGATATATGATGCCCGGGAACTCGCTCACATCTGCAAGTCAGACTATCCGAAGTGGCGAGAACTCTGCGACCTCGGTATGTTGGGTATCGATGACCTTGGTATCGAACCCTTGGAAATTCAGGATTACGGTAATATATATTGTCCGATGGTTGACTTGTTAAGTTACCGATATGACAAACAACTTTTTACTATGGTGACAACGAACCTGACGCCACAGGAAATCGGATTGAAATATGGTGCGCGTGTAGCCGACCGTCTCAATGAAATGATGGCTAAAATTGTATTCAGGAACTCCAGTTATCGGCAATAAACCGTGGAATTACCTTTGATTGATCCGGGGTGTGGAAGATTGAGTGGCAAGGTTGTGTTTTGAGACCCTCAAAACTCCTTGCCACGCCGCCTCCGGCAGCTTAAAACCAATAAAATGGAAACCAACAAACATAATAAGGGTGGACGACCTGCGAAGGCGGATTATAAGAAAAGGTCGGTAGAAATCACGGTAAGATTTACCCCGGTCGATAAGATATACATTAAGTCGTGCGCTGACGAGTGTGGACTAAGAGTGGCGGAATATATCTACCGGGCAGCGATGCGCCAGGAAACTACGCAACTTCTAACCGAGGAAGAAATTACCGCGATAACCAAGTTACGCAATATAGGGAATAATCTTAACCAGATAACGCACGCCTTGCATCTCGGGGAAGTCAGAGAAACTGAGATTAAAGAAATCATATCCTTTATTACCGATATAATCAGGAAGGTCAGATAACCTGACCAAGTACCCGGACAACTCGAATCAAAAACAACATGATAGCAAAGATAACCACACGTTCCGACTTCTCCGGTATCGTCAACTATGCGAACAATATCAAAGAAAAGTCGGCGCGAATAATCAGCAACAATGGAGTGCTGCTAATTGACAATTCTACCATTGCCGATAGCTTTCAGGCGCAACTCCGCATACCAGATATAAACGGTAAGTTGCATCATCTGAGCAAACCGGTCAAACACGTTTCAATCGCGTTCTCTCCGGAAGATGCACAACGCTTTCCCGACAATGAAGGAGGCGACCACTTTATGGCGCAGCTTGCCGAGGAATGGATGAAGGAAATGGGCATTGACCCCGAGAATACACAATATGTGATCGTCCGACACTTTGACAAGCAGCATCCACATTGTCATCTCGTCTTCAACCGCATTGCCAATGACGGTTCTGTAATCTCCGATAGTAACGAGCGCAGACGCAACGAGGCTACTTGTCGCAAGATAAAACAGCGTCATAAGCTGACATTTGGCAATAGCAACTCGCAGAAAATCCATTCTGATCGACTCCGTAGATACGATGCTATGAAACTCAAAATCCGACGACTTTCACTTGATGCTCTCTCCGGATCAAAAGATTGGAACACCTTTGCTACACTCTTATCCGAGGAAGGTGTCATCCTCAGCTTTTCTCTCTCAGAAGGAAGCGGAGAAATCCGGGGACTCTCCTTTGCGCTCAATGACTTCCGAATATCAGGATCCAAACTTGGTCTCCACGGGCAATTCACCTACGGTAAACTCTGCAATCAGTTTGGTAGGATGAAATCGTATCAACATTTCAAACAATCTTTCTCCCTGCAACACTTCCCGGAAATAGTATTGGAAAAGAAGACAATATTTATTCCGGTAATCCGCTATATCCGGATTCTGAAAGACAATCTGCTCGCCGGTTCATCCGACATTGGTGGGTCTCAAAGTGTCAACCGTGAATATGAAGTCGGTCAGCCATCATGCAGCTGGAGTCGTATAGACGACCGTATCGAGGAAGAAACCATATCTTACAAATTCAAAATGTAAACCCTATGGCATCGAAAACTGAATACTACGACAGAATTATCTCTTCCCTCCATTCAGACATAACATCACAGAAATCTGAAATATCGGAATTAAAATCAACTGTTGCCAGACAGCAGAAAGAAATCGAGGCTCTTAAAACCTCACAAGGCGCTCCGCAAAAATCCTCGGAACCTCAGCAGAAATGGATTACTACAGAAAATCTGCTATTGGCAGTCAAGCGAGCGTGTGACGACGTAATCCGGACCAATAATGAACAGCTACCGACAATGTTTGTCGGCAGACAGGGGTTCGACAACTTCCGCAAATCAGCCGATCAGAAGTTCCTCTCAGTCGACACTTTCAACGTCTACAAGAAGTCTTTGGAGACTCGTCTGAAATCCATTGAAGAAAAACTAACTCATCGTTACGCTCTCCTTACAATCAACCGCCACGAGAAAAACGGCAATCATGAAAGCAAAAGCTATCTCAATCTCGATTCCATTATCAGGGCTATCCGGAATGGAAACTACCAATGGATCACATCTATCGTTACCTTCCTCTCCATAGCCTTATTGGCACTCTACCTGATAAGCAGCATAACCAACTGAATAGAACAATCTATATCCACATCCTATCTCAAGTCAACGTCTCAACCTCGGAACGTGGCAAGGAAGTTATCTCTGCGAGTTCCGTGACTATGGCGGTGAACGAACAATAGTTTTAACGGTATTTTCTTGATTTAAGAACTTATGCTATATAAATATTGTCCTGAATGTGGCATTAAATTGTCAGAAAAACAAGCTGGTGATGATATTATACTTATTCATACAAAGATTTCTTTATGCAATTTATCTCATTATTATAAATGTCTATTATTAAAAAGCCTTCTTTACCATTGTCTATTTGAAACTTAGGAAGATCTTTGTTAAAAGCAAATCCTACAGATGGAGCACAAATGTATATGATTCCATTTTGACATTTTATTGAGTGAGAATGTGTATGACCATATAAAATTAATTTTACAGTTTTATGTTTGCTTATTATATTTTCTAATTCTGAGCGGTTTTCAAGAATTTTACGATTAAGCCATCCTTCTGGTTCAATGGGAGGGTGGTGCATTACAATACAAACATCTTTAGTAGTGTCCAATTCTGTATCCAAATATCTTAATTGTTCATATGAAAGATATCCCCTTCCCATATTAGTTTTTGAATCCTTGGGATCTGGCAACACTGTGTTTAGAAATATAAATTTCCATTCTCTAATTTCCATTGAAGGTGTAACGTGACAGTAACAAGATGACATTTCTTGTGTAAATATTTCAAGATTATCATGATTTCCGGGCACTAGAAAGATTGGCATTTTAAGGTTATCTAAGGATTCTCTTGCGTAATTATATGCCCATTGGGTTCCTTTATCAGCTATATCTCCACTTACAATTATTGCATCTATACCCTCTATTTTTTGTATAGATGTTAACGCATTATCAAAATGTTTCAGGGTATCTGTATTCCAGATTGGTTGCCCGACCTCTGATATATGTATATCAGAGAGTAAAACGATTCTTATAGGTCTCATTTGGCTTTAATATGTTTAATATTGCATTAATAGCTAACCGATTGCCTGGTAAGAAACAATTATTGGTTTTAGTTATTGAACCCAATTTAACTATTTTGTTGAATAACTCCTGCGGAGAGCTTTCCAATGTTGCTGTTTGAATATTAGGGAGATTTAGACTATTTATATTATGATGTTGTTCTTCTTTTCTGTATTGATCCCCAGCTATAAATGAGACTGTAGGTAAGCCAAGATACGCAACTTCGCTCAATGTATTCCTACCTGATCTCGTTATTATAATAGCAGCATCGGAGTAAATGTCATTTGGAGACAGCACATTCTCATGAATTATCACATTTGATGATAATGTCCGATCATAAAGTTTTGAAGCAATAATATCGCATGAACAGATTATATGAATTTCTCTATCACTAAAACTACGGGCGGCTTCAATACACAATTCGGCAATTCTTATAGAGGAATCAATAAACTCTTGGTTTGAATTAACAGTGCCTCCACCCAAAACGCAATATATATTGTTTCCTCGATTACCGTTATATGAGATTATTTCCTTACGGAGAATGGTTGGGATGGATATAATATTATTATACCCAAAAGTCCCAGATGTTCTCCGCAATCCATGGACAATGGCTAAATCTGCCATGGAATACAGTGTGTTAAAGTAGTCCATAGCTTCTTTGTCATTATATGGGTTATCAACATCTGAAGGATTTAGTAATACAACAACCTTAATACTTGGATAAGATATTTTTATAGACTGGAGAATAAGGGGTTCTCCATCAAGGATAATTAAATCTGGCTCAAAACTTTTGATAGTAGAATGGATATAAACCCCCATCTTATTTGTTGGTAATAATCCGATTGAGCAGTAGTCAGCAATAGAAACTTCCTGTAGCTCAGAAAAGCCTCTTTGCCTTAAGTATTTCTTGCCTTGTAAATAGCTTATTGCTTTAACTTCGCAATTATATTTATCTCGAAGTTCTTCCAAAAGCGATACGCCGGAAACTACACGTCCTAATCCGGGGAAACCTCTGAATATTCCAAGTATTTTCATAATACACCCTTTAATATCTGATAAATTTCCGAGATATAATATCTGTGAATACGATGTTGATCAACTGGCAGATACACACCGCCTTGTGTGAGGAGTACGGCTGAATCATAATATTTTTTTACTTGACTTTCAATGAATGGACTAAAATCTCCATACGGGTAGGCGTATGTAGTAATATCACCAAAATGATTTCTCAAGATTTCTTTAGATACTGACAGTTGATCATGAATTTCTTCGTCGTTTAGACGTAAAAGTGACTGATGAGTTACCCCATGAGATCCTATTTCCCACCCGTGTTCTTGCAGAGTCTTAAGTTCTTCTACATCCATATGGCGTCGTCTCGTTTTATCTTTGTAATTCCAGTCATTGTATTGCCCAAGATAATCCGTGCAGACATACACTGTTGCAGTGAAATTATGTTTCTTCATTATTGGCAGTGCATTATGGATAAGGCCGTCATATCCATCATCAAAGGTGCAAACTATGAGTGATTGTTTATCCTCGTCCGAGCTTAAGGCGTACTCTTTCATAGAACAAAGCTTATAACCGGCAGCATGTACATCATCCACAAATTTTTCAAATACACTAGTAGGAGTAGTTATGTTATCATGATATGAGCCTTGAACATCATGAAGCGACACAGACAATACTCCGTCTTTATGACATCTGACTGACTTTTTACTTATGTTACCAGAATTGAGAAGGTATCGCCATTCATTTTCTATCTTCTCAGGGCTCACCGCATCGAAAAAAGACGAGTAAAAACTCTCATAACGTTTATTCAAATCTTTACTTGAAATAAGACACCCAATTTTATCAGCCATTATTTGAGGATTCAATGAGGGAAAAATAATTTGCTCGAATCTCTCCTTAGCGTATTCTGCTACAAATCCTGTATCTGAAAGTATAACAGGTATTCCCATGGACATAGCATCCACGACTGAATTTCCCATACCTTCACATATAGAGGCTTGAATATAAAAGTTCCATCCAGCTTGTATCTCACGAAATTCTTCCCGAGTCTTCTGCCCATAAAACACCACTTGATTAGTAATGTCTAATTCGGATGCAATATCTTCATATTGAGCCTTTACGTCTTCATCAATCCTACCGACCAAATCGAGAATGAACCTTCGATTATGGATTCGTTTAGCAAGATAAGCCAGAGTATGTAATAGTTCTGATATACCTTTTTTCTCGTTCAGGTTGGTAGCACCAGTACCTAATACAATCGTATCGCTTGAAGATAATTCCTTTATACGAGAACTAACTTGATGAGCGGAATTTGGAATAACGTTGAACTTATAATACTGCTTACATATCAGTTTAAGATTGCTGATAATTTCCGAAGATAAACAGATGATCTTTTCCGCCGTATCACATGAGAACTTGTTATATTGGGTCTGTTCGATACTCCATTTGCACAAATTGGCATCTGAGCCACGATACATAACCCAAAAACGGTTCATCGTTTTCCTTGCCAATAAAGCCCCATAATATCCATTGAAACCGCCACCAAAAGAAATAATAAGATTGTAAGGTGCCACTGAAGCATGGTCTGTTTTTAGCTTCTTCTCCATAGCCAATTCAAATCCGAGATGTGGATTGTATCCGCCAGAAATTTCATTTTCTTTTATATTGGAAGAAGATATAACAAGTACATGATGCCCAATTCGATTAAGCATCTTAACAAAACGTTGGCAGCTGTATGCAAGTCCGCCTCCGTCCTTATTATTTTCGTTGGTTACAACTACAATATTCATTCAGAGTGTCTTATTATATAAAGATTTTTGGTTCGTTTATTTACCGGATAGGAATAGGTATTAAACACAGATATGTTAGCGTTTGGGAAGAGGTCGCGAATATCTTGCTTAGACAATCTTATCCAAGTAGGGAAATCATTATCCGGAACAGAATATGAGGAATCTATTACTTCAAGCAATACTGTTTTAGGGAGACCTGCGGACTTATAAAAATATAAAAGTCGTTGAAGGTATTCCTCCTTATTCAAGCATTCATCAGCATAAACACAGTTAACCATTATCATTACATCTGTATCCTCATAACCATGAGGATAAGCTGTGTTTAATATTACATTATCTTTTTTAAACAAGGATATTATCTTCTCCTGAGCAATCTTCGCATCATTTGATTCTCGTTCATATGCCACCACAGATTTGAAGCCGAGATGACAACTTATCGCTGTAACGTCTCCTTGCCCTGCGCCTATTTCAAGAATACGAAGTGATTTATCCAACGTTGAAAGCGTTGAATACACAACTTGCCAATAACGGGGGAATGGAGCAATAAGATATTGCTTACTCCACGAATATCTTGCCCCCTCTGGAATGGATTGATTATATGCTATCAGCATTTTTTGAAGTTGTTCCATTCTTGTAAAAGTTGAGTCAAGACAGCTGACTTTCCTTTAGAAAAATCCAATTGATTGGAAGGCAGTTTCTCTATACATGGTTGTAAGTACATCCCGGGGTGTATTCGCAATTCAGCGAAATTACGGCATGTTGAGATATCTCTTGTAAAGCAAGGGGAGTCGATGTACAGTACTGTGGTGTGCTTGTCTCCGCTTGAAACTTCCCATCGAATAGCACCAGTCCCTTTGTTTTTTTCTGAGATCGCATATTTGCGTATAATTGGGAAGACCCAATTCTTGTATTCGTCACTATTTTCTCCTCCAATCTGTGGCAATAATTTCAGAGGGAGATGGTTTGATATAGCATATAGAACCATATCCTCAACCATTGCTCTATCTGAGGATTGTATCACTGTATTTAAACCAATCTCTAATCCGGCTTTACAAACATGTTTAATGTTAGATGAAATAGATGAAAGGTCACCATTGCCTGTACTTTCTTTAAACATAATTGAGTCCGTGAACGGGAACTGTATGTTAAATTTAACGCGAGTATTTGCCAGTTTTGCTAAATCCGAGTCTGTTATTAAGGATAGATTTGTTGCACAACTTATATCACAACTTAGTTTGTTGCAGGCATATAAAATCATGTCCGTAATCTGAGGATGGAGAAATGGCTCACCTCCACTTATCACAAACTCATTTATTGAGGTTTCACTCAATAAGTCCACTATGTTTTTGAAATCATCAACCGACATAAATGTGACTTTACCTTTTTCTTGCCCTTCATTATGGCAAAATGGGCATCTATAGTTACAGCCATTAGTAACTAATACTCTGATTTTGTCCCAGCCTATTTCCATACTCATACCAATATGATTTTTGTGTTATAATAATCTTCCAATACAGATTTTGGTTCTCCAAGCAAATCAAGACCATCTGCATTGTACATCTCGTTTGGCATTATCATCAAATCATTTTGCGTAGGGTTGAATTGCGCTCTAATATCNTGATGATTTAATAATCCCGCAACNGATACCGAACCTCCATATAGATTGTTGTGAATCAGATTGGTGTTTACATTTGGAATTTCTCTGAATGCTTCCGTGAAATAATCATATCCTGATAATGGACAGATCAAGTTAATTGAAGTGTCGGATGGAAGAGTAGCAATAATTTTTTTTATGTTACGTATGCGTTCGTCGGCATCAATGAAGTATTCATTGTTGCCGCCTCTGAAAACGTTCTTTAGAATGGGAACTGTATATATTACATCTGGGTAGTTTTGTTTTACCCATAAAATACATTCTTCATAATGTTCAATGCACCGTGAGGACAACTCTTTCAGACGAGGTTGGCTAGTTGCGGTGTGTTCCATTCTCCTGACTAATATCTGTCGAACCTTTTTATTTACGCCAAGTGAATATAGTAGTTCAAGGTCTCTCTTTACATCATCAAGACTACCTGTGAACATAAGAGTACATTTGTTTAGAGGTGCATGTTTTAATAACTCCATGGTTCTCTCTCGCTCGGACCGAGGGATTATAGACTCCCGCTGTTCCTGCATGGTAATCAGAGAAAGGTCTATCCCGAAATTCGGTATCGAGTTGAGATAATCAAGCATATCTAAACGAATGTAAGCACCGGTAGTTACCGTTGTAATCTTCTTTGTCGGGAAGTGGTCTGACGCTATCTTTATAAATTTATAAATGTCAGGATGCAAGAATGGGTCAGTATGAGGAGCCACAAGAACACCTGCCCCTAAACGCACATAATTTACATTAGGGTTAATGTATTTAAATCCTTGTATAAGATCTTCCATATCGATCATAGGAATCTTTGGATAGTGCCCTAAGTAAGAATCTGTGTGAACTTTACAGAATACACAACCGATACCACAATACTGACTCAGAATGGGGATATTACCAAAGGTTGCAATCTCCATTCTATATGCCTCAAACTGTTCTTTATTTAATATCATTAGATAAAAACATTATAATCTTGACAATCATTACACCTTGAGCATAATCCAATTCTCTCATGTCTTAGTAAGGCGTCTCTGTACTGGTTAAATATAGTGTCATTCCAACATTCAATAAGTGATTTGTCATGAACGTTTCCCATATTTGTCTCACTCATAAAGTCATTACAGCATAGAATAGTATTCCCAGAATAGTCTATAACCAATTTCCTAAAGGGGAAATTACAAAATCCATAATCAGCCTCAAAAGAATTTTTCTGAGGTATATTGCCACCATAGTTAGGCAGTTGTTCATCAAAACTTCTTTTTTGAATTGTTAATTTGGGATTGTTTTTATATGCAACTGCTATGGGAGTTAAATTTGAACTTATCTTGTCAGGATAGGATGTTCTATCTCCACGATAATCATTGATATTAATATTGTCTAATCCATGCAAGAAAAGTTCGTCTATCAAATCAAGAGTAAGTATTTTTCCATTTGTTGTGATATCCAAAAATAATCTTGCAGTTTTGGATTTTGCATAAGCAATCATATCAATAAGTCGTTCTTCCAATAAAGGTTCATTGGAAACCATTAAAGCAACTCTTCCTGAAAAGCCAATATTAACAAGATCATCAATGATTAGTTTATACGTTTCCCAATTCATTATTCCCAGTGGTTTGGCATTGAAGTGATGAGGACAAAATGGACAGTTGTTATTACAGTCAGTTCTTGTCTCAATCAAAACCTGCTGGAATAGTGGATACAAGCCATGCTTGTCAACATAGTTCTTAAGATATTCTACGTCGGAGTCAGCTATTAGAGCCTCCTGACACTTTCGAGTGTTTATATTATTTGACTGTTGTATCATTAAATTTAGATTTTAGTGCCGGGGCAATATAATTATTATACTTTACGAGACCATCTTCAGTAAGAGGATTCTCTTTTATCTTGGCTAAATTAGGACAATATTTGCAGGGGAGGTCTATGTCTGATAATTGCCCCTCAAATAACAATGACACCAATGCCTTATATGCTGGGGATTGTTGCCACTCAGACAATGTAGAAGTAAAGACATTTCCCAGACTGCGCCACTTATTTACACTACATCCCAGTATGTCTCCATTCCAATTTATCTGAGGACTTGAAAAGCAATGATAGCACGGAGCCTTATACTCTGCCTGATGCTTTTCCTTAAATTCTCTTCTATCAGCGACTCCAAGACCGCTTTCTTCTCTTACAAAATCATGGTTGATTACCGGTGAGAAATTTGAATAGTTGAGTTTGGGATTAAATGCCATTCCAAGTTCTTTACACAACTGCCTCACTTTGGGCAACTCATGCTCATTATGTCCAAATATAATAAACTGCCAAGACAGTTTGGGATATTCTGATCCATATAACCTTTTATAATAATTCAGCCGCTGGATATTGTTGATGACTTTGACGAAATTTCCATTGCGACGATATATAGAATATGTTTCCTGAGAAGCCCCATCTATTGAGATGTTCAGATATTGGACTTTGTATTTGACCAGACCTTCAAGGACTTTATCCGGTACATAATTGAAATTAGTACCGTTTCCACAATAAAGCGTTACACCCTGTTCATGGGCATACTGCATGATTTCGGATATATCCTTGTTAAGAAATATCTCACCCCAATTTGACATTTCAATACGCTTTATCTCAGGGTTCTCTGAAATAAACTTCTTAAAATTCTCAAAAGAGAGTTGTCCTTTCCCAACTATGCCGGAATGAGTAATCCCCTTGGCTGTGGAACATTCAATACATTTCAACTGACATACAGTTGAAAAATCTATTGAAGCTTCTGTTATGCTTGGTAAAGTTGTCATTAAAGCCTTATTTTGAAATATTAATGTTTAAAATTTTACCGATGGGTGATTTGATTTGAGGATGATTTACCAAGGTGACTACAACATCGAAATCAAAATCATTAGGTAGATTATTACAAAATTTATGGTGGACTTCAATAGGCAAATCATATTTAGAGATATTAGGATCATAGATAGATACATTATTGTTATGTCCTGCAATATGAACAGCAATCTCTAATGCTTTAGAGTTTCGCAAATCAGATGTATTGGGCTTATAAGTCAAGCCTAAAAGCAAAATACTATTGGCTTTTACTGAACGAATGCGAGACATAACATTGTCAATGACTTTAGATGTTTCCGCTTCATTCACCTTTCGGGCATTCTCAACCAAATCCAGTTTAATTCCCATATCATTTGCTTTGGAGATCAAGTAATATGGATCAACTCCAATGCAATGTCCTCCGACAAGACCGGGATAGACTTCTGCGAAATTCCATTTAGTAGCTGCACAACGTGTTACTTCGGAAATATCAATTCCTTCGGCATTACAATAATCTGAATACTGATTGGCAAGGGCAATCAATACATCGCGCTGCACGTTCTCATATAACTTGGCAGCTTCCGCTGTTTTAATAGAGGAAGCTACAACGATTTCACATCCGAGAGTAGCATTGTATAATTTTGATATTATAGATAAAGCCTCTGGTGTAGATGCAGAAACGATTTTCGGCACGTTAGACAAGGTGTGTTGATTGTCTCCGATATTTATTCTTTCAGGAGAAAATCCGACAGCGAAATCTTCATTTAATGACATCGATGAAGACTTCTCAATTATTGGAACACATATATCTTCGGTTGTTCCAGGAGCAACTGTTGATTCAAAAACGATGATACTTCCCGGGGTTATTATTTTTCCAAGTTTGAAGCAAATGTTCTTTAAACTGGTAATATCCGGACACTTATGTTCATCTATCGGGGTTGGTGCCGTAATAATAAATATATCGCAATCTCTCAGCGAGTTCCAGTCTGTTGTAAGCTTGACATTCTTGAGATTTTGTAGGAATTGAATATCAATACAGTGTTTATTGTCTATCCCACATGAAAGTTCAGCAATCCTATACTCACTTATGTCTAATCCTATGGAAGGATATTTTGTCGATATATGACATAGCAATGGTAGCCCGACGTAGCCGAGTCCGATTACAGCGACTTTATTATTTGTTATGTGTTCAGTCATTTGGTTTTCCGTTTATATTACATACCAAACTGAAGTCAGATGTCAACATCTAATTATTGGAGGAATGGCAATTCTTCGGACAAATGGTTATAGGTAGCCAAAGAAACAACAGTGGTACTGGTTCCAAAGTCTATTCCGATGTAAGTGGTATCGTGAGAGAAATGACCACTTACTTCATCTATATGGAAGAGTTTTGTTAATCTTAGCGGTTCGCTCATGGTTTCATACGTGTTAATTTTCTTCTATATATCACTCCAAGAATAAAGGTCAACATTTTTCTGATTCTTTTATGTATTTAGGTGAGTTTAATAAATCTTTCGGATCAACTCTGAGGTGTTTAGCAATATCAAATAAAACTTCTATACTCGGCTGTCTTCGATTGCAGACATAAGAATTTAGGATACAGAAACTTTTGCCGATTTGTTCGGCAAGCCAAGTTTGCTTAACACCTTGTGCTTCCATCACTTCTTTTATGCGATTGAATTGTTTATCCATGGTTTATATATTATATCATGCCACAAAGTTATAAAAAAATCTGCAATATTTAGATGAAATCTGGTGCAATAAAAGAATTTTTTGTAACTTTGTGATTCATAATACCATCCTATCATTCTGAACATTATGACTTACATAATAATAATCCTGGCGGTGATGTGGCTTTTCAGCTATGTGAAGTTCCGCAAAAGATATAAGATAGATAAGATGATGTGTGAGTTTACGCATCATCGCTATGAGGCGGATTCCAGCAATCCCATGAATGCCATTGAGTATGGAAGTGCCTTGATGCAGTGTCAGCAGTATAAAAGCGCATTGGGAATATTTGAAGGTGTTAAAAGACGTGTGGCTAATGCAAGTGCGTTTTATCCATTTCTCGATGACAATATTGTCTTTTGCAATAAGCCAGTTCCATGGAGCAGCGGTGCGAAAGATTATCGAGCTGGTAGTTGGTGGCATAACTTCCAACTTGTCCGCTTCGGAGGTCGCCGTCAAGTAGCCATATCCAAGGATACCGATCTTGCTTTTAACTCAATGCTAAGAATGATGAACCGTTAATTCAGCAGGACGAAGGCTGCCCACTTATCAGGACTGTAGCCTTTGGCTCGTAATGAATACTGAGCAGTTACGAGGGCTTCATCTGGTTCTTTCCCTGAGATAAGCCTCCTGTAAAACTCTGTCATCAGTTCTTGGGTAGCCTTATCATCGACACTCCATAGACTCATTAACACGCTTTGTGCTCCTGCTAATTTGAACGCGCGTTGCAAACCATATACTCCTTCCGAATTATATTCGCCGAGACCGGTCTGACAAGCCGAAAGAACAACCAGTCGGCATCCGCTTAAATCCAACTTGGCAATTTCGTCTGCCCTGAGAATCCCATCAGTATCCTTCAAGGACGATGTAAGGCTGTCCGAAGACCAATACTTCTGGGAATTAGCAAACAGCAATCCTGAGTTTTGCATTGGGTTTGTAAATGTGCCAGAGTCGTGGAAGAATCCATGAGTAGAAACATGAAGAATATAGTCCTTCTTGTGACTGCGATCGATAAATGATTTCTCAGTCGCAGAGTTGCCGGACATAACTGTAGCCTTACCTCCATTGTTTCGGAGAAGACCGGCAATCTGATTTACTTCCGTTAAGGAGTTAGGCAATCTTCCGAGGATATCACCACGCATTATGCCTTTTGTCTGTGATATACCTGAAGGCAGCGAATCATTAGCTCCGTAATCAACTCCACCCCATAATACTGAGGATTTTGCCAAAAGGTTCATTTTATCAGTAGCCTTGATTGTAGGAATATCAGAGGGGGAGCCGACAATGTGTATATTGGCTATATCTGCAAAAATACGGCCTTGATTATCAACAGGAAGTGCATTGAGTGAGATTTGATTGAAGATTCCCGATGTGGCCAAATAGACATTTTTATCTTTTATGAATGGCTTGATGTCGGCTAACAAACTATTGACGGATTCGCTGTCCACATATATGGCACCGGGCTTCTGTGTCAACTTCGCTATTTGCTCTTTAGTTCCGATTGGCTTGTATATCACCTTCCCGGATTTGTCAAGCAACAATGCGAACATGGTCTTGTTCCCCTCAACTATCTGCATCGCTATATCTTCCTTACCAAGAGATTTCTTCAACTGAGCGAGTGACATATTGGAGGTTTCATTTTCGCGTCTAAAGTCTCGACTTACATTGGCTATCTCTGACTCCAGTGCAGCAATCTCGCCTTCAAGTCTCTTTTTTGCGTAGAAGTTACCCGGACCGGTAACATATTGACGCGAGACAAGTTCCTGTGAGGCTTCAATGAATCGATTATATTTTTGAGTAAGTTCATTGTCTCCCATTGCTGCAATAGCATTGCCGACAGATGTTTCAGAGCGGAGAAGTAACCCTTTCAAGAACATATTATTCTCAAAAGTAGTCTGGGCCAACTTATCGGAAGGATGTGATTCCATAAGCCTATTGGCATAGGAGAACAACGGCTTAAACTGCTCAATGAAATATTCACGTTGAGCAGAAGTCATTCCGGTAAAGTTATTGGCTATCTGTTCTCGCAGGGCTTCACTCGCCTCAACAACTCTTTCCGTCAAGGTTTTCCAATCCTTGTCTTTCTCAAGGTACTTGAACTCTAAAGCGTGGGCTACAGCATATTCAATATCTCCTTTATCATAAGTGTCATCTATCTGATATAGGTACTTATTAAGCAATCTACGTCCGTCTTCAACATCGTGGAGCTGATAGCAGTATTCTGAAAGCTCTCCCAATCGGTCGTAGATTATAGTATTATATTCTAATGAATCGGCGATTTGTAATGCAATTTCCAGATAATAACGAGCAGCAATCCGCTGGTCTTGTTCAATCAGCATTCTGATCAGTTCATTGAATAATTTGAGTTTATACAGCTGATTGAAATCCTTGGAATTTGCTACTTTAATGGCGTAGTCTTCCATTTCAGCAATAGCAACAGCCGGATCTGTAAAATACTTGCCTTGTATTAGCTCAAATCTAAAGCCGTCTTCAAATTTTCTGCCATTGAGAACGCCGTTTAGCTTCTCTTGACCTTCATCCCCAAGGAAATCCTCCAGATGATTCCAATCTGTGGATTCGTGGAGTGTCTTCATCTGACTGTAATATTTCTGAACGTTGGCAATATCACCCATCTTAAGATATATGCGATATTCCTCTTTCAGAAAACAGATATTTATTAAATCCTTGAATTGCTTAATCTGTGCGGGAGCCCAATCTTTAGGGGTAATACTAATAATTTTTTCATCAAACCATTTTCGCAAAAGTCGATATTGTTCCAGAGCTTTTGGATAATCGCCTGTATGAATATAGCAATCAGCGAGTTCCTGACGAAATGCGTAAGGCTCCTTGGAGTTCTCAATCAAATCTTTCTTAGTATCCATGAAGGCTATGGCTGCATGATACTTATGGTCTTCCACAAGTTCAGTAAAGACCTTGTCGGTCATGGAGTAGTTGAAAATATGTACAGCATTGGGGAATATCAATTCCGCAAAGAAAAGAAGAATCGCAATACTTATGGCGCATCCAAGTATTGTGAAGAGTGCATATAAGTGCATAGCGAAGAAATAGTATAATTCAGCGAATAACCTACTGAAAAGAAATTTCTTCTTCACCGATCCTTGGCTGTCTTCGATAATTTTCATAACTTTGTATTTTGTATGAGCGCACTACAAGTTGTAGAATATGTGATCGCATTTGCGATATGTTATTTCTCTTTCATCGTTCTTCAACGTCATTATACCGAGAAGATGACGTGGGCCGATGCGATTAAAGAGGGGGGCAAACATATTGGCCTCGGTCTGCTGCTTACGCTTGGCAGTCCGGTGGGAATCTTTATTCTTGGCATTGCGGCTCTTTTCATTATCCTTACCTTGGGAGACCTTCTGTAAGTCGAATTGGACATCTTTCGCGAAGTCAACCGCCCAAAATGTTTCTATCGGCATCTTATCTGCTCTGACAATCACACAGCATTTGGGACTTTTTACCTCCGTAATCATTATCACATCAAAATATGCAGGGATAGAATCAACCATAGTTTCATAAATGGTTGACATAACCCTGTTGCCTGAAACTACTGTATCTGCAAAAGATACCTCTCTCATCTTGCCGTATTCGCCATTAATATTTTTGGACAGGGAACCCAATGAAGCGACAATAACCTGATTGTATGTTCTCGCATCCGCCTTGTCACTTCTACCTGAGGAAATAAAGATTTTACTTACAGAGTCGGTAGACATAATGGTTGGAAATGTCTCAATCCTTTCATCAACGTACAGCGTATCAGCACTTTCCTTCCACTTTACCCATTCCCGCTCAGAATTAAATAAAATATACCCATCGCTGACTTCCCCTTTATTGAGAGTCAGATAGTCAACATCAACCGGTTTACAATACTTGCTTATTTCGTATTGTTGCCATCCACTATATATTCCTACTCCAAGGAAAGCGATCATTAGTCCAACCCAGACCCATCCGGAGGGGCCGAATTTCCTTTCCGCTTTAGGGAATCTTCTCCTTATACCTTTTGCAAAGCAAAGATATAGATAGAAACATAGATAAAACAGAGGCCGGACAAGGAATACTACGAGCCAAGTTGTGATATTATATGTAGGTATCTGTCCCCTTGTGGGATCCATCAACGTGTAGATAAATACCAACATCAACGACCATTTAAGAGATGTTATGCAGTCTTTATCTCCTCGCAGTGTTTTGATAACGGCATAGAATGAATAGATCCCGGCAACAATGAACAGACTGAAACAAAGCCACTCAACCAATCCAAACGACAGAAACGAATCAAAACCAAATGTAATGTAATGTGATATTGCTCCGTATGATTGAAGCAACCATATGGAATAATATATGAACAGGAATATATAGAGCCAATTTGAGGGCTTGAAATCTATTTCTTTCTCTTTCTCGTTATCCATAAAGCGATGAAGATTATGATGACGACTGCTGCAACTATACACCAGATTATAGTTTGGTATGATGAGTCGCCAATATTACCTCCTGCCCCGATAGGCGGATCCGGGGGAAGGGTAATAATCTTGGAAGGTGCTTCCCATCCGATTGTATTACGAATTGATGGAACTTGACCGTGAAATTTTAAAGTTTGGTTGTTTTCCATTCCGTAATATATCGCAGATAAGAAAACCGACAGATCGGAGATACCCTTATTCTTATATTCTTCACAGAAGTAATAGGTCAATGAGCCATAGCCTTTGTCATCAACAACAACCTCATAGTTTCGTTTGTCACTTCTACATGCACTCAGATATACCACATTACTCATGTCAGTAGATGCTTTCAAAGATGTGTCATCCTGGTTATGATATGAGTCGCGGAGTGAGGATATTTTTTCTTCAGACATTTTTTCCGCTCCGAAGATTTCATCCGTGCCTCGATAAATTTCCTTATGGTTATCAGTACCCTTGTCCATAGAATCACTATGGCAGGCATCTATCAATG
This sequence comes from Bacteroidales bacterium, assembly GCA_014800895.1. Classification (GTDB taxonomy): domain Bacteria; phylum Bacteroidota; class Bacteroidia; order Bacteroidales; family Muribaculaceae; genus Lepagella. Next base: position 11,070 of record JAAVFG010000004.1, on the reverse strand, counting down.
CAATCACAAAACCGGAGGGACCAACGGATTTGCGAATGTTGTCAATAGCTTTACCAAACGCATCATCTGTAAGATGGTTTTGACCACTATACGAACTCGTTTTTCTTTTTGCCGCATCATATGGGACTATAGCTTCGTCAACTCCATCAATCTCATCAGCGGAGTTAGTGGTGATGATTTGCTGTCCGTGTCCTGAAAAGTGAATGATCACCGTGTCTCCTTTGGCTGCATTAAGTGCCAATGCTTTTAATTGAGCTTCAATTCCAGAACGAGTAGCGGAAACATTTTCCAATAATATGGCGTCAGGGAATATGCTCCGCATCAATTCAACATCATTATGCGCGTTGAGCTTATTCCAACCTGAAGTTTCCGGATAATTCGAGACTCCAATAGATAACACCCTTACGTTGGCATAGCTGCAAACGCAAGAGAATAAACAAAGTAAGATTGAAAGCAGAAACCTGTTCATGACACACCGAAGTGTTGCATCAGCAACATCATCTTTTCAAGTTCATTATCGATTTTTTCCTGTGTAAAGCCAAGTCTGCCGAAGATAGAGTAGAACTTCTCAATTCTATCTTCATTCGGACCTGTTTGATCAAGCACGAAAGGGAAAACCGGCATGAGTCTCATTATCAAGTCCTCTTTCTTCCCATTATCAAGAATGCTTATAATTCCGGATTCTCCAATCTGATCGCGCTGCTTTTCAGCTTCACTATAATTGACTTGGAAGTTCAACAGTAAATCTGAGAATTGAGGATGATTCTTGAAGTCCTCCACCGGACTGCCGTCAGCGGTATATATCATCTGTGCAACATTGACCCAAGCCAGTTTTTCATCATGTGAGAACTTGTCGTACATTCCTCTAACAAGATCGACTGGATTTTCTGAATCCTCCATTGACGGCTGGGAACCAAAAATATATTCACCAGCAGAATCCTTTAGGCCACGCTCGTTATTTATCTTGATTTGGTGCTGACGGATAGCAATTGAGGCTTCTTCGCAGAAATGGTTGGCAACATCCTGCTGGCGGAAAGTTTCGGCATGACGCATGTTGTCGAACTGCATCTTCTTTACCAGTTCAACATGATAATACTTGTATTTTAGCGTAATTGTCAATGATCCAGTGCTGTAATAGAGATTGATAATCATATTGGCATGATTGTCATCAAAGAGATTCAGCATACGCGGGTCATCCTTAAACTTTATGACCTCTCCTTTACCATTCATCAATAGGTCATTGATGCGAGTGAGAAGTATATTGAACTTCTTCTCCATGGGATTTTCATGGAGTTCAGAACGATCCTTCATCAGAGCGCGACTGAAGGGCAGGAATATCATCGCAAGAAGTGTGATTATGAGAAGAACAATAAGTGTCGTAGTCATTATTGCGTCTTTAGTTTATTGTGAAGAAAAATCAGATGTAAAGTTAACGAAAAATCGGCAGAGTATGATGCTGGTTGGAGAAAAATTGCTAATTTTGCGCTTAATTGAGATAAACTGCACTCAAAGAAACGATGCCATACGAATATAACGACATAGTCCGTCAGTTTTTCGAGGAGCTGAAACCGCTCTTTGTCAACTATCTGCACAAGAACTTCCCACTTACCTACGATGAGATAATGGACATCTATACTGATGTCTGGATTGACGTGCGCAATAACATTCAAAGAGGTAAGGTTGAAAAAGGCACAAAATGGAAGGCTTATATTCTCAAGATGGGATGGAATCAAGCTAACAAGGTCGCCACAAGAAGACCTTCTNATGTTGANTCTTACGATGACGAGAAATTCAACCGTGACAATTTTGAAAGACAATACTCGCAGGAAAAGGAGGCCGAGGCATCAATCTATGAGGATCCGGATATGCAGGCTGTCCTCTCAGCAGAATTGAGTTATATACCAGATCCATGCAATAAGATTCTGAAGTTGTATTACTTCGATGAATTGTCTATGAAAGAAATCGCGGACTCGATGAATTATAGCACCTCGCGTAGTGCCATCACTACGAAGAATCGCTGTATGGATAAAATAAAGGCTCGTGTTGTTAACGCGGTGCGTCGCCTTGGTATAATAGGTTAANACGTAATGATTATGAAAGAGAAAGATTTAGAGAAGAACCTTGACAACCTCATAATCGACGGTTTAATCAAGGAGGCAGAACAAGATAATGCAGACTTTGAGGCTGCGATGCGTAAAATGAGCGACGAAGAGTTTGAAGAACTAATCTATGAACCTGCATTTACTTATGCCGAGAAAGATAGAGTATCAGAGATGACCGCGGCATCAATAGCGGCAGATATGGACTTCTCGGAAAAACAGCAAGTCCCATCCCGGCCACTCGCTGAAAATAAATCCAAATGGCAAGTGTTCCGTCCGTGGATTACTTCAGTCGTTGCAGCTGCAGCTGTTGTCCTCATAATACTTATTCCGAGCGTGAATACCATGAATGACAAGTTGTGTGACAGCGTACTATATGCAAGTTCGGCTTATATTACTCCTTCTAAAGGGGGATTTGATATCTCTTCTGCATCCATAGGACAATTGAAAGTGGAACTCCCTAAGCTGGAGAAGAGGTATGGAGACTGCATCATAAAAGAAGGCAGGTCTACTCATTACACAGATGATCTTCAAGAAGCCGGTTGGGATTTAACATTGGCCTATCTCAGACTCCATAAGAAAGGTGATGCAATAAAAGTTCTTGAGGTTCTGTCGACTCACTATAAGGATACGCCCTTTGGCATCCATTGTCAAAAGATGCTCGACCAGTTGCAATAGTTAGATTACTCAAATAAGGTTACTCATAAAGAATCAGACATCCGGAGAGAAAAATCTTCGGATGCCTTTGTTTACCATCTATGGCTTCCGGGTATCTGTATTTGTCAGAGATATTTCTGATAATATCATTATATAGACATGGACAATAACGAGATTCGTAAGCAGATGCTTCTTGACCAGCAGCGTGCTTTCTGCAAGCAAAGCTGTACTAAGATTGATCAGGGTCTTGATCGCCTTGACCCCAGAAGTGGAGAACGTGCTATCTGGGAATTATTCCAAAATGCACGCGACCTTGCTCAATATAATGATGCAGGTAAAAAGGAGGCTCACATCAAAATAACTCTCACATCCTCAGTGTTCATCTTCGCTCACCAGGGACGCGCATTCGACCATGATTCCCTGACATCTTTGGTTATGCAAGTCTCGTCTCAAGGGAAGGAGAATGAGGATACTGTTGGTCAATATGGCACGGGGTTCCTTACAACACATGTATTTGGCAGAAAATTATACGTATCCGGTTCATTGGATATGAGTAAATATGAAGAAGGAGCATTTGCAAATATTGAACGCTTTGAAATTGATCGTACATATTGCAATATTACCGAGTTCGTAGATAAAGTAGCTCATCAGCTGGTTGCCGTCAATGACTTTGCGGATGCTCCCAAAAGTAATTCATGCCGTCGATGGACAGAGATCAGCTATGATCTTTCTTCAATGGAGGGAGCTATGGAAACTGCCTCGGCAGCTATAACTTCTTCTATCGGTGTGATTCCTTATGTCATGACTATCAATAAGCCTATTGTTGATGTCGTACTTGAGAATAAGTTGACGGGAGATACTTACACTTTTGTAAAGAGGCAACTTCCGGATGAAGCCGGACTAAAGGTTATGCAGGTTTCGCTTACTCATAACGGAACTATCAAAGAGCAACGTATTTACTATCTTGAATCGGAAGATGGGGAAGATGTAGCTATTCTACCATTGGAATCGCCGACTAAGGCACGAAGCCTGATGGGAAAAGCCAAACTGTTTGTTTTCTTCCCTCTGCTGGGTACTGAAGATTTCGGGATGGAGGCGATTTTCCATTCTAAAAAGTTTATTCCGGTTGAAAGTCGTGACGGAATACATTTGCCTGTGTCGAATCCCAATGTAAGGGCGAAGTATGAACAGAATGTGCGTGTGCTCAAGGCATTGACTCAGATGGTCCACTCTTATTACCGCAGTCATGCCGAGAATATCTCCGGTTGGGTAAATATTGCCGCTGTCGCTTTTGATTGTGAGCATCACAAAGAGGAGGAAACAAAGCAATTTTTCGTGGACTACAAAAAGTTGTGGAGCGACTTTTATCAGAATCTACCCATTGTAGAAAACGGTGGTAATCGCTGGAGTGTCAATAATTCTTCTCTCCGCTTTTTCTCGCCGGAAATTGTGGCTGATATTGAAAGTAATCCGGAGAATTCCACTGATATATTCAATTCAATTTATAATGCAGCCGCGCTTAAGAACCAATTGGTAAGTAGCGGGGAAATGCTACTGTGGAGCAAAGTAGTAGCTTCCTGGAATCCTTCTCATTCATCATTGCTCAGTATTGATCAGATTGCCAATAATCTGAGTGTGGAAGAGATGGTGTCGGTTGATGTACTACGGGCATTTGACACATATCTTTCTCAGAAGGGTTTGCTTGCTCTATTCAATACCTATAAGCTAATCCCCAATAGAGATGGGGTCAAGATGAAGGCTTCTGAACTTTACAATGCCTCCACTATACCATATTGGCTTAGCGATATAGCAAAGACATTGGTAGAGGATAAGGTAGGTAAGCTGGCAGATGACTCATTCATCTCTTTAGTGAATATGTCAGCTTGCACCCGTAATGATCTTCGTGATGCCATCTCAAGTAAACTCAGAATTTTACGTCAGGAATTTCTGGATAAGGGGAGGGTATACACCGATACAGTAATCAGGACTTTGCTTAAATTGAGTTCGGTATTCTCTTCCGAAACAGTAGGCATTGTAAGACGAAATGCAGTTGAAACTATCGGAAAGCAACTGAATTTAGAGATCCAGTATAGACTTCTGACTCCGCTTGATAGTAATGAACGTGAGATTGCGGAGCTTCCGTTTAAGCATCTTGTAGAGAACAGTTTGCTTGACATCTCACAGCGAAATTCGGAGTGGACTGAAGCCAATATGGACTATATTCTCTCTCTTCATTCAGATCTTTCCACATGGACCGAATATTATAATCGCAATACCAAGGAGGGGCTTTGCATAAAATATGGAGCTTTCCCCAATCGCAACGGGCAACCATGTTTGTATAGAGATCTTGAAAGGGGCGTGAATATTCCTCAAGAACTTTCAATACTTTATCAGGAGGTTATAGGAGCTGATCTTAATGAGAGACTGATTGATGAGCGATTCGAATCAGTTTGTGATTTCCCTGAGTTAGCAGGAAAAGATATCGCAGGTGAGATTGAGTCTCATTTGGAAAAGGAGAAGTTCAGACATTCGTCTGTTCTTGATATCATAAACAGTTTGTCGAAAGATAAACGTTGGGAGGAATGGTTTCCTCTGATAGCGGAGAAGAAGGCTGAGCTCTTTCTTGAACAAGTTCATGAAGATTGCAAGGAAAGTATCTTTAGATTGATGAAGGTAGATAATCCTGACAAACTGGAACAGCTGGCAGAATTAGCTGATGAGGTGGATCTTGAAGCAATCATTACTCGAGGACGTGCAGCTATAATTGAAAGAAAGAATCAAGAAGCGGATTTCAATTTCAAACTTATGCTCGGTGAATACGTGGAGCAGATGATAGAATCTCATCTTAAAGAGAAATTACCAAATCTCGGGATTACGGTTGAGAAGGAACAATATGGTTGTGACCTTAGCATCTGTAAGAATGGCAATCCCATATATTATATCGAAGTGAAATCTCGGTGGGGAGCCAATCAATCAGTGATGATGTCTCCGCTGCAGATGCGGATGTCTGTAGAGGAATCAGGTAATTACGCACTATGTTGTGTGGATATGTCTCACTTAGGAGTATCTGAAGATGATGAACACCATTATCCTTCATTGATGGAAGTACTACCATATATCAAGGTGCTGACTGATATTGGTTTCATAAACGATGAAATTTCCTCGGTTGCCTTGGGTAAGGATGATCGCTTGGTTTCAATTGGCGGAGATTATAAGTGTGTGGTTCCACAGTCGACAATCAGGGCTAAAGGACAAGACTTCTCGGAGTTAATCAATGCAATTTCAGTCAATTTACATTAAGTCATTGTCAGTAACAAAGCACTTGGAAAATTTTCTAGGTGCTTTGTTTACCTCATATATTATCTCGGTATCTATTAATGCAAGGACAATGAAGTCCGGCATTAAAGATTCCACAAAATGGCTACTAAAGCAAACGCATCATCATTCGTAGAACACCTCCGCAAGTCAGGCATAAACTGCCTTTACCACTTTACCTCTCGACGCAACCTTGAATCCATCAAACGTCACGGAGGTCTTTACTCTTGGTGGTATCTCGACAATCACGGTATCACAATTCCTTGTCCGGGAGGAAACGATTTCTCTAAACAACTTGACCGATATAATGGTCTTCAGGACTATGTGAGACTTAGCCTTTGCCCTGAGCATCCGATGGCTTACCGTCTCAAACAAGCTGGTGAGGACATCGTCGTTCTGCGCATCAGTCTTGATGTTGTAGAACTGGAGGAGACCTTGTTTTCCGACATGAACGCCACAGACTCCAGCCATCATCATGGAGGTTCTTTCGAAGACCTCAAAAGAATCAACATTCCGGCAACCCAACGTAGGTTTGTACGTAGGGATGATCCTGACTTTAAGGCTCTTCAGGCAGAAATCATGCCAAAAACATTCGTTCCCTCCAAATATATTCTCAATCTTAACTGCGCATAACTATGATATATATTGCCAATAAAAGAAGAAAAGAGGAAGGCATCAAGAAACAATATCCTAATGCCATAATTCTCGATGTTACGTCCAAAGCCGGATGGGCACAGCAACTGAGCCCGTTCTATCCACATGGTGGAATCCCTATCCTCAATTCGGAGGGAATGACTGGAATGTCAGTGGAAGGAATATGGCAAGGGCTAAAGGTATTTGAGACGCAGGGGGTGTCTTACTCTCATTTCCAAAACGCTTCCATGAAGGGGTTAAAACGTACAGTCAGAACCCTTGGAAAACCGTTAGGTCATAGGTATGGTACTAAATCGGCAGAACTACTGAATTATCTTGAAGCAAGGATTGCCATATATCTACCCACGTATAAGTGGGTATTGGAGAATGTGCCGGCGGCTAGAGATTTAGTCGAAAGAATACGAACCAAATCGCTTACTACGGATATTGTTTTCCTTGACTACAATACCAATGAGGATTACACCAACCTCAAATCTCCACTCTCTCATGCGGCTCTTATTAAGTTGTATATCGAGGGACGGTATCCGGATATTACTCTCGACCAGCTCCGTAATGGTGAATTTGAAGATAATTACCCGAAATCAACAGAAAGGAATGCAAGCGGAATTCTTCCGTTTTTAGATGAAATATAAATCAATATGATACCAGGACCAGCAAATGTTTTAAGCTGTCCCTTTTGCGGCGGCACAAAAGAGGTGATGAGCCTCGTTAGTGGTAATACTTTTAGAGGCACAGTATGGAGCGACACCCGTCGAGAGTACCCGATGCTTCCGGAAGTATCACCGATACAGCAGTGTCCCCACTGCAAAAAATATTACTTCATTGAACAGGCTAAGAGAGAATATTCCAAAGATCCGAAGTCTGAAATGAGAAGTTTCATGAAACTTGGGAATCTTTCGTTTCGTGAATTAAAGGAGGCAATCCTCCAGATGGAATCGCTTTCGTTATCGAAGATGCAGCGATGGATCCTTAACCATCAGTTTTTCATGGCATATAACGATACCTTCCGTCGCAGCCCTGAGACAAAAGCATTTCCTCCATCAGAAGAGGATGAAACATTCTATCAGAAAGTAATTGAAGAACTACTGGATGGAATAGACAAGTCTGCCGACTATGAACTATTTCATGCGGAACTTCTTCGGGAGACCGGACGCTTTGAAGAAGCAAAAGAAGTGCTGTTACATCATGCTAATGAAGATGATCGATGGGTGGTGGATGCAATGCTCCGGCATATAAACGATAAGGACACGCTGCCTTTCCTGCTTATAAAAGAAGGAGAAGTCGTAGATTAGTATTTCGATGCCCCTAATAATCCCTTGTTGTACACTATTGCAGCAAGGGATTTTGCTTTTCGATGTTTACATCTGACGTAGTGTTGGCATATAGAATCAAACGAATTTAACCTCCCTAAACTATGTGCTACACTGCTACACTTCCCACAGTAATCAAGTCAGAGAATCTAAACTCCGACCTTCTCAACCTCACTCGCATTTTCAACCGCTGGCTTAAGATGCTTACCAACTACGGCAAGCTCGATGAGACCACACTTCAGAATGACTTTATTGTTATTGCCAAAGTGGTAAAATCGCATGAGACAAAACAAGACATCAAACGAGCCGTACAACGCTGCCGCGACTATGCTTTATCCGCTGTAATGCAAATTACGAACCTTGTCCGTTCCCTCACTTCGGCTTTGAGTCTCTTGTGCAAGGCACAAGAGAACAGAGAGCTTCGTAAAGTAAAAAAGGCATATGCTGACCAAGGGATGACAGAACGATATCGCCCGCTTTCAAAACGTCTTGCAAAAGAGAAGATACGTAAGATTGGCAGAGAAGTTATCTATACTGATCGTCATACTGACGATGCCGAGACTACACGACTGGTGCGACGTATTATCGAAAAGCGTGCTGCACAAGAAGCACATAAGAATGCCGGTAAACATGACCGTGAAACCAATCGGTATCGTCATTCGATACAAAGAGCCGTATCGTTCAACCTCTATAACAAGAGATACGCAGAATATGACGCCGAACTTCGCGCACGCGGTACCCACTGGAAGGTCAGTATTCACAACTCTAAAGGCAAGAAAGTGTTGGTCGCTAAATTCAGTTATAACACTTATGAAGAAGCCGTAGAGGCTTGTACGCGTTACATGATGGCGCATCCAGAAGATTCGTGTCCCATGTCGGCATATAAATGTGACTATTGCGGTAAGTGGCATATAGGACATGAGAGACTTCCTCAACAGTACATGGAACCTGCGACGAAAAATTTACAAGAAAAAGATGAAAAAATCTCTGCCTGATGTTTACCATCGGATCAGGCTCGGTATATAGATTCACAAAACCAATATAAAGTATAAAACATGAGTTACTACGATTACGATGAGTACGAGGACGAATACGCCGGTACTTACGCCCATGATGTCGAGGGCTACAGTGATGATGACATCGACACAATCTTTGATGGAGACCCGGATGCATACTGGAATATCGACTAATTATCAAAACTAAAAAGATTATGGGACTTTTCAGCAAAAAGAAAAAGACTGTGACGGTGGAAGGTACCGTCACAACAACAACCGAGGTGAAGAATGAAGAAAGCTTCGCCCAAGTAGCTCCTAAGAATATAGGTAAACTTGATATGGTAATCGCTTTTGACACCACCGGCTCAATGGCGCAATATATTGGTGCTGTGCGTAAAGAGGTGTCAGAACTGATACCACAACTCTTCAAAGACAATGAAGACCTCCGATTGGGTATCGTCGCTTTTGGCGACTACTGCGACATGAATAATGCGCAGGATTATGGAGACGCTTATCAATGTATTGCACCTACCGCCAACGAGAATGACCTTATAAAGTTTATGCTCAATTCCAAGGATACTTCCGGCGGTGACGGTCCCGAGTTCTACGAACTGGTTATAAAGAAAATTGTTGAGGAAACACAGTGGCGCGAGGGGTCTACACGCTCCATTCTTCTTATAGCCGATGCTATCCCTCATGAGCTTGGCTATACCTATAAGGATTTTGTTGTCGGCAACCAGATTGACTGGCGCATCGAGGCCCGTAAAGCAGCTGATGAGAAAATCAAAATCGACACTGTGACAATTTCCGATTCTCCTTGGTTCAAGGAACTATCGGCTATGACGAATGGAGTCAGTGTACCATTCCATACCGGCTACAAGACTGCTGAACTTGTCAGAGCATCGGTAATGTCAAGGGGATCTATGAAGGCTCGCTGTAATTTTGATGTCTTGATGGGTGCCTGTGATGACGATGAAATGAAAGAGGTCTATGCCTCGTATAAGAAAGAACGCGATGATTTCGATTCTTAAACTATGAAAATCCCCGGTCTCAGCTTCTCTTGGAAACGTGCTCTCGGCGTTTCTAAGTTGAAACGGGATTTTGCAAAATCTATCGGAATCCCCACAACACGCAACGGCATTGAGAGAAAAATCGGCAACGCAATAATAAACACTGTATTCGGTAAAAAGAAATGAAATACGAAGTATTCGCGAGCAAGTATAAAGCGCAAGTCGGCCAAAGGCCGGTGCGCGGTGGCGAAGCCATTATGACTTGCAGCAAACTCAAATCATTGGTGATTATTCTGATCGCCACTCTTTCCTGTTCAATTCATATATGTGCTCAGCCTCAGAGCGCAAAGCAATCATACAATTTTACCCGTGCTCTGGAGGAAATAAAAAAGGGCAATAAGTCAGAGGCAATGGATTTTCTCACAAAAGAGATAGCAGAAAAACCGGGGAATGGTTATGCCCACATGACCATTGCGATTCTACAGGCTGATGCAGAGAACTATGGCGATGCCATGAAGTCTGTGAATATGGCAATCAAGAAATTACCTAAAAAGGACAAGGAATATGTAGCCCGCGCATTTGCTTCACGAGCAAACCTTTATACTATTGCCGGGGATACGATTCAGGCTCTCAATGACTTCAATCAGGCTATAAAAATCAATCCTGATGATTCTGATATTCTTGAAACCTATGGTCAACTGCTGTATGAAATGAAGAGGTACTCTGATGCAAATGAGATTTATAGCCGTATGGTCGTAGCAAATCCTACGAGTGTAATGGGATATATGGGGCTTGGTCGTAATGCTTACGCCTCTGGCAATTACGACGAAGCAATTCGGCAATATACCATTGTTATCAAGATGTATAATGACTATTCCTCGGGGTATTCCTTCAGAGCAGAGAGTTATCTCAAACAGGGTAAGTACCTTGAAGCGGTTGACGACATTATGAAATCATTATCAATAGACAATGATGCCAAAGCTCATCATTATCTTTTTGAATTTCCTGATAATCAGTTGACGCTCGTCAT
>JAAVFG010000003.1 GCA_014800895.1 Bacteroidales bacterium | reverse complement strand
CTACAGTAGATCTGCCTTATTCCATGCTTGAATATCCTGAAAATTTAAGATAAATTTATTCAAAAACTTTTAATAGTACAAATGTACGACAGTAGAATAGGAGGATCCGGAGGGTAGCCGCGGAGCGGTGAGTCCTTGTTAAACCGTGGGTAAGGCGGAACGCCGCAGCCCACGGANCTAAACCTCGTGCGTCTCNNCGGCCGCGGNGCGGTCGGTCTTCCATTACATCANNTAATGCGGTAACAANNACCCACCGCTCCGCGGCGGAGTGCTCNTGCTTAGGGTTNTCCCCCCGGCTGCGGGCTGTGCCCTTANCGGNGGNTAAACAAAGACCCACCGCTCCGCGGCNTGCATTGCGGAAGCCGGGAGGCTCCCGCCCCCAGTCGCTGCCAATGTCTTCTCCGCATCCTTGGNAAGATAGACTGTATCGGATCTCTCAACAGTTCGTTTGTATTAGGGGAGATCAAGAATGACTACCTCTTNCCATTATGAACTGCACCCCAAAAGTTATGTGTTCAACTTTTGGGGTGCAGTTCAATTTTCTTAGGCCTTTAAAAATTTTTATCAGCCAATAATATGCTATTTATCCTTTAAAATTTTTTATCAGCCGATAATATGCTTTTCTATCCTTCAAAATTTTTATCGGACAGNCATNAGNTGNTTATTTGAAGCTCTCCATGAGTGACTGCATCTTGGANGCTATGCGGTCGTTGGCAAGNTTGCCGATACTGCCGAGATGAGTGTGATTGACGGTGCGGGTAGGCTTGTAACGCTTCTCCTGCACTGCCATGCCGACCTCACGATAGGCATCNCGGAAAGGCATACCCTCCANNACNAGACGATTCACATCCTCAACAGTGAAGATNTANTCGTAACGNGGATCGCTCAGGATNTCCTCCTTTACNTTTANCTGCTCCAGCATGAAGCCAGCCATGTCAAGACATTCCACCAATTCAGTTGTGGCAGGGAAGACGATATCCTTCATCAACTGCAGATCGCGGTTATANCCCAACGGNAGATTGGCAGTNAGNATAGTCAGNTCATTNGGAAGCGCCTGCAGACGNTTGCATTTNCCGCGCATGATNTCAAAGACATCNGGNTTNTTCTTATGCGGCATGATGCTCGAGCCGGTGGTCAGTTCATCGGGGAAGGATATGAANGCAAAGTTATTNCACATCCATTGACATACATCCATAGCGAGATGNCCNAGNGTGGAAGCCANGGCGGCAATAGCCATAGCNACNGCGCGNTCAGTCTTNCCTCNGCTCATCTGCGCTGCCACNACATTNTAGTGGGGATTCTCAAAACCGAGGAGCTCGGTGGTCATCTCCCTGTTCAGAGGGAAAGAGGAGCCATAACCTGCCGCAGAGCCCAGTGGGTTCTGATTGGCGATGTGATACGCCGCCTTGACGAGCTGCATGTCATCGGTGAGGCTCTCTGCATAAGCACCGAACCATAAGCCGAAAGAGGAGGGCATCGCCACCTGAAGATGGGTATAGCCGGGCATGAGCTTATCCTTATGTTTCTCGGAGAGGGACTGGAGAGTATGGAAAAGGCGGTCAACGCTTTCGGCTATCCTTTTGAGCTCATCGCGGAAGAAGAGCTTGAGATCTACCAGGACCTGATCGTTGCGGGAGCGTCCCGAATGGATCTTCTTACCCACATCGCCGAGGCGGGCGGTAAGAAGAAACTCAACCTGGGAATGAACATCCTCCACGCCATCCTCTATCCTGAACTCGCCACGGTTGATGCTTTCGAGAATCTCCTCGAGAGCGGGGAGGAGGAGGGCGAGCTCCTCGCTTGTGAGGAGGCCGATACTTTCAAGCATTTTGATATGCGCCATTGACCCCATCACATCGTAACGGGCAAGGCGGAGGTCTAATTCACGATCCTGTCCTACGGTGAATTCCTCAATCGCGCGGTCAGGTTCAAAACCTTTATTCCAAAGTTGTTTTGCCATGTTATATATCAATTGAAGGATATTCTATCTCCACAAATCTGCCCGCCTCCTCGATTAGGCGCGGATAGAGATAGAGAGCCTCATTAATTTCACTAATCTTTATATATTCATCTGCCGTATGGGAGCGGGAGGATTCACCCGGCCCTATCTTCAGGGAATGAATGCCATGCATAAGAGCCATGTCGGAGGTGGTGGGAGAGACGAAAGTCTCTATCCCTAACGCCACGGCACCCTCCACCAACGGATGATCCGCCGGGATTACGGAGGCATGTACGCGCGTGGAGCGCGGAGTAAGTTCGGAATATTCCACACATTCTCGAAGCAATTCTACTGTCTCCTCGTTNGAGTAGGCATCAGTGGTGCGCACATCGACCACCCATTTGCAGAGGTCAGGCACGACATTATGCTGAGTTCCGGCAGAGATCATCGTCACGCTGACCTTTATGGGTCCCAATACATCGCTCACCTTCTCCGGAGCAAAAGCGCGGACGCGGTCTATATCGGAGATGGCACGATAGATAGAATTTATCCCTTCATTGCGGGCGGCATGACCCGACTTCCCTTTCGTCTCGGCATCAAACACCAGGAGTCCGCGCTCCGCGATGGCGGCGCGCATTCCTGTCGGCTCGCCTACCAACACCATATCCGGCGTAAGACCTAAAGATGCCAAATGGGGAAGAAAGGCACGCATGCCGTGTTCGCCCATCACCTCCTCGGCTGCCGTGATGGCGAAGATAAGGTTGAAGGGGAGATCGGTGCGTTTGCGCAGAGCCACGAAAGTGGCAGCCAAAGCCACACCGGCACCTCCGGCGTCATTGCTGCCGAGTCCGTAGAGTATACCCTCCTCAATATCCGGACTGTACGGATCGCGGGTATATGAAGCGGAGGGACGTACAGTATCATGATGCGAATTAAGCATCAGGGTGGGGCGGAATGGATTATAGCTTGAGCCGACAGCATAAACGTTATTATGGATACGGCTTACATTCTCCACACCCTGTCCGCGCAACCATTCCTCCCATATATCGGCAGTCTCCTTCTCCTCTCTTGAGGGGGAGGGGGTGGAGATGAGTCGTTGCAGCAGTGCTACAACCTCATCGAGCATGGGATGTTTATCAGCCACGCCTGTCATTCGGAAATCTTTATTTTAGTCCCTTCCCCTTCATTGAGAAGAGCCTCGGCACGACATATCCTTACCTCCTTCACACCTTCGCGGGCAGATTTGAGGGCATTCTGAATCTTGGGAATCATTCCTGCCGCCACAATGCCCTGCTCCTTGAGAGATATGAAGCTATCTTCAGTGACGAGAGGGATAACGCTTGAATCGTCATTGACGTCGGTCATCACTCCGGGTTTCTCGAAGCAGTAGGTGAGGCGTGTGTCGCCGATACGGGATGCACCCAAAGCCACGGATGAAGCGATGGTATCGGCATTGCAATTAAGCAGCGTTCCTTCGCCATCATGACATATAGCGCAGAATACCGGCACCTTCCCGGCATTGAGTAGAGCCGCTATGAAGTCGGCATTGACCTTAGCCGGGTCAATATCACCGACGTATCCGTAATCTATCGGCTCCGGGGAACGGCGTACAGCAGGGATGACATTGCCGTCAGCTCCAGTAAGACCCACAGCGTCACACCCCAGGCTCTGGAGCATGGAGACAATACGCTTGTTGATGAGTCCGGCATAGACCATCGTGACGATATCGAGAGTCTCACGGTCGGTGACGCGGCGACCCTCAATCATCTTAGCCTCGATTCCCATGCTCTTACTCATGCGGGTAGCCTCCTTACCGCCGCCATGCACCAAAATCTTCTTACCCTCAAGGCGGGCGAAGTCAGTGAGGAAAGCGCGGAGGGCTTCCGGGTTATCAATCACATTCCCCCCGATTTTGACTACATTAATCATCTCATCCATATTCAAAGGAGATTAAAGTGCTTCAAGCATTTTCTTCAAGACTGTCTGTGCGGATATCTCACGATTTGCAGCCTCGGGGATAACGATAGAGCGCTCGCTTTCGATCACATCGTCAGTGACAATCATATTGCGGCGCACAGGGAGGCAGTGCATGAAGAAAGCGTTATCGGTAAGAGCCATCTTCTCGGTATCGACTGTCCAGTCGCGGTCGGTGGAGAGCACCTTGCCATAATTGGGGTCAGCATACGCCGACCAGTTTTTGGCATAGATGAAGTCAGCTCCCTCGAAAGCGCGACGCTGGTCATATTCCACTACCGCCTTTCCCACGAATTTGGGATCAAGCTCGTAGCCCTTCGGATGAGTGATGACGAAATCGTAATCTGTAGCGTTCATCCATTCCGCGAAGGAATTGGGGACAGCCTGCGGGAGGGCACGTGGATGAGGAGCCCATGTCATCACCACTTTAGGACGCTCCTTTGTCTTGAACTCCTCGATAGTGATAAGATCGGCAAAGCTCTGGAGGGGATGTCGGGTAGCCGCCTCCATGCTGAANACCGGACGCCCTGAGTATTTGATGAACTGCTCGATGACACGCTCCTCATAGTCCTCTTTCTTATCCTTGAGTCCTGCAAAAGAGCGCACGCCGATAATATCGCAATAGGAAGCCATGACAGGGATAGCCTCAAGGAGATGCTCCGCTTTGTCGCCATCCATTATCACGCCGCGCTCCGTCTCTAATTTCCATGCTCCCTGATTTACATCCAGCACCATAACGTTCATCCCGAGATTCATCGCCGCCTTCTGAGTGGAGAGGCGGGTGCGGAGGGATGAATTGAAGAATATCATCAGGAGAGTCTTATTCTTTCCAAGGTCGGTAAAGGCGAAACGATCGCGTTTCACCAAGGCGGCTTCCGCCAATGCCTTATCAAGAGGACCGATATCATCAACACAAGTGAATTTTCTCATAACAGTCGGATTTTAGAAACTACGCGATAGCTTTCTTGAATTCATTAAGAAAGAGGTCCGCCTCCTCTTTGGAGAGGGATAGGGCGGGGAGAAGACGCACGGTATATTGACCTGCGCCGCCGGTGAATATATGATGGTCGAAGAGGAGCTTCTTGCGCAAATCGCTGCCGGTGAAGCCCTCTACCTCAAGACCAATCATCAGACCGCGACCGCGCACATCCTTGACTCCGGGGATTTTCTTCAATTCGGAGATGAGATATTCGCCGACCTCGCGGGCATTCTCTACGAGATTCTCCTTCTCCATGACATCAATAACGGCTATTGCCGCCGCGCATGCGAGATGGTTGCCTCCGAAGGTGGTGCCGAGCATACCTTTCTTGGCGGGAATCTCGGGGGAGATAAGCACAGCCGCCGCTGGGAAACCGTTGGCTATACCCTTGGCGCAGGTGATGATATCGGGGCGGATACCTGCATGCTGATGAGCGAAGAATTTGCCTGTGCGTCCATATCCTGACTGAATCTCATCAAGAATAAGGAGAGTGCCGTTGTCATGACACGCCTTCTCAAGAGCGCGGAGGAACTCCTCGGTCGGTTCGTGGATACCGGAGACACCCTGTATACCTTCGATTACCGCCGCGGCATACTCGCCGGAAGCGAGCGCCTTCTCCATAGCCTCCTTATCGTTGAGAGGCACGAAGTCCACATTATCGGTGAAGTTGAAGGGGGCGCGTATAGCGGGATTGTCAGTAGCTGCGACTGCGCCGAAAGTGCGTCCGTGGAAAGCCTTTCCGAAGGCAAGGATTTTTGCTCTGCCGGTGGTGAAGGAGGCAAGCTTGAAAGCGTTCTCGTTAGCTTCCGCTCCGGAATTGCAGAGGAAAAGCGAATAATCGGGATAGCCTGAAATCTTCCCTAATTTCTCCGCCAGACGTTCCTGAAGGGAATTCTGCACGGAATTGGAGTAGAATCCGAGGGCTGCCACCTGATCGGCAACCGCCTTGACATAATCGGGATGAGCATGGCCGATAGAGATGACGGCATGCCCTCCGTAAAGGTCAAGATAGTCAGTGCCATCGGCGGTATATACATGTGAACCTTTTCCCTTGACAGGTTCTATATCGTAGAGAGAATAGACATCAAATAGTTTCATACCGGATTTGGTTTTGAAAGGAGATGAAAAATCAGAGTGGGTGGAGTCTTAGAAGGCGGAGGGTTTGAGACGCAGACCTGTGCGCTGGTCGATACCGAGCATGATATTCATGTTCTGCACTGCCTGACCGCTCGCGCCTTTGAGGAGGTTATCCTCAGCGCATGTGACGAGGAGCTTGCCCTCATGCACATCCACATGGATCACCGCTTTATTTGTATTGACCGCCTGCTTGAGATGGATAGGCTCATCGCTCACCACGGCAAAGGGAGCGTTGGCATAATAATCCTTGTATAGCTTTTCCGCTTCCTCCTGAGAGAGGGTGGTGTCGAGAGTGACAGCAGCGAAGATACCTCTTGCAAAGTCGCCGCGCATGGGTATGAAAGTGAGGCGGCAATTATTGCCGGGCTGCAACTGCTCCAGAGTCATCCCTATCTCCTTCAGATGCTGATGAGTAAAGGCTTTATAGACAGAGATATTGTCGTTGCGCCAGCTGAAATGGGTGGTAGCGCCGGGTTTGACACCGGCACCGGTGGAGCCTGTGAGGGCTGTGATATTGATTTCTCCATCCTTGGGTAGCAATCCTGCCGCAGCCAGGGGGAGGAGGGAGAGCTGGATAGCAGTGGCGAAGCAACCGGGGTTAGCCACCGAATCGCTTGCCGCTATCTTGTCGAAATTCTTTTCCGGCAAGCCATACACATAGCCGTCGCTCTCATCGCGGTAGTCCTGCGCGAGATCCACCACTTTGAGATTGGCGGGGCGATCATTGTCTTCCCAGAATTTGCGGCTATGACCATGAGCCGAGCAGAGGAAGAGGATGTCTATATCTTCAAGGGGATGATTATCGGAAAAAACGAGATCGGTCTCTCCAAGGAGACCGACATGCACTGAGGAGACCGGGCGCCCGGCGTTACTTTCCGAATGTACAAAACTGATGCTCACCTCCGGATGGTTGATGAGCAATCGGAGGAGCTCTCCGGCAGTATAGCCTGCTCCTCCGATTATTCCTACTTTCTTCATATATTGGAAGTTACTGTCGGGAGTCGTATTACTCCGCTTTTCCGTTCTTTACCTGATTGTTGTGATATATCTTCATCTGGTTGCCCATGATTTTAGTGAATCCCTTCACATCATCGGCAGTCCAGGCTTTGTTCACCTCGCCATATTCGCCGAAGTCGGTCTTCATCAGATCGAAGGGTGAATCGACGCCGACGAGAGTATATGATAGGGGACGGAGTTCGATTTCGACAGTACCTGTCACGTTGCGCTGAGAGCTTTCAAGCATCTTCTCGATATCGCGCATCACAGGCTCGAGATACTGCGCCTCGTGGAGGAACATTCCATACCATGTGCCGACCTGGTCTTTCCAGTATTGCTGCCATTTGGTAAGGGTGTGTTTCTCAAGCATCTTGTGTGCGGCGATAATGAGGATCGGACCTGCAGCCTCGAATCCTACACGACCCTTGATACCGATAATAGTGTCGCCGATGTGCATGTCTCTGCCGATACCGAAGCGGCTGCCGATGCGCTCCACTTCGCGGATAGCCTCCACCTTATCGTCATATTCCTTGCCGTTGACTGCTGAGATCTCACCCTCCTTGAAGGAGATGGTAAGCTTTTCGGGTTCGGTGGCGGTCACCTGTGAGGGGTAAGCCTCCTCGGGGAGAGTCTGGTCGGAATGGAGAGTCTCCTTGCCGCCGATAGATGTCCCCCAAAGACCTTTATTGATGGAATACTCCATCTTCACGAAGTCAGCCTCATAGCCATGCTTCTTGAGATAATCGATCTCATATTCGCGTGTGAGGGTGAGGTCGCGGGTCGGAGTGATGATTTCGATCTCGGGAGCAAGAATCTGGAAAGTGAGGTCGAAACGGACCTGGTCGTTACCTGCGCCCGTAGAGCCGTGAGCGATAGCGTCAGCTCCGATCTTCTTCGCGTATTCGATGGTGGCGATAGCCTGGAAGATACGCTCCGAGCTGACAGAGATGGGGTAAGTGCCGTTACGGAGCACATTGCCTGCCACCATATATTTGATACTCTTGTTATAGTAGTCCTGAGTGATATCAAGAGTGGCGTGGCTTGCAGCGCCGAGGCGTTTAGCCTTGTCAGCTATGACTTTGAGCTCCTCTTCGGAGAAGCCGCCTGTATTGGCGATAGCAGTATGCACTTCATATCCGAGATCTTCGGAAAGATACTTCACGGCGAAAGATGTATCGAGTCCGCCGGAGAAGGCAAGCAACACCTTCTTTTTCTTATTTTCAGTCATTATTATTTTCCTTAAAATTTCGATTTCTTGAATATTCCCCGTATGGAGGGGAAGATAACACTACCTGTATGATTATTTAAGATGGAAAATTTTCTTGATGGAATTTTTCATCTTCATCACATAGGGATTAGGTCTCTCATCGGGAGAGAGAGGCTGTTTCGGGTCGTAGAGCATACCGGTGCAGAGGCACATTCGTCGGTTGTTACGCTGGAGAATGTCATAATTGCGACAACCCTCGCAGCCGCGCCAGAACTCTTCGTCGTCGGTGAGCTCGGAGAAAGTCACGGGTTTGTAACCCATTTTTGAATTGAGCTTCATTACGGGGAGTGAAGTAGTAATGGAGAAGAGTTTGGCAAACGGAAATCGAAGTCGAGCCAGCTCGAAAGTTTTCGCCTTGATGGCGCCGGCAAGGCCAAGATGGCGGTATTCTGGGTCGACAATCAATCCGGATGTCGCAACAAAATCTCCATGACCCCAGCTCTCGATGTAGCTGAACCCTACCAGACGGTCGCCGTGAAGAGCCACGACGCTTTTACCGCTGTTGATTTTCTGGGCGATGTATTCCGGTGTACGCTTTGCGATACCGGTGCCGCGCTGAAGTGCAGACTCATAGATAAGCCTTACGATCAGCTCGGCGTATTTCGCCTCGGAGGGTTCGGCAAACTTGACAGTGATGTCTTTAATGTCCATTTTGTTTCCGAAAGATTGTATTAATTGGACAGATTCTCTGCCCATATTTTATGCAATATGGGAACAGTTTTATCTGTTTACCTGTAAAAATTGTGGCAAAAATACAAAAAAATAATGACATTTCTGCCATTATTTTCTTTTATTTATATTTATGAATGAAAATCTGCTATTTTTTTAGGCTTCATCCACTAAGATTTGTTAATGCAGGGTCGCATCTTAGTGGATGGAGCCTTATCCGGAGGGAGGTTATTTCGCTGCCTGCTCGGCATCTTTGATCATCTGGCTGTCGGCTGTGATGAAGATCTCCACGCGACGGTTTTGTGCGCGTCCCTCGGCTGTTGCATTGGAGGCGATGGGATCATTCCAGCCTCTGCCGATGGCTTTGAGACGGTTAGGATTCACGCCGGCATTGATAAGATAAGCCATTACGGCGTCGGCACGCTCCTGCGACAGCTTCTCATTCACTGCCTCTGTGCCTGTATTGTCGGTATATCCTACTACAGTGACGTCAGTGTTGGGGAACTGCTTGAGGTTGTATGCCACTTTTGCAAGCGCTGCCTGTGCCTCGGCGGAAAGTGAATAGCTGCCGGTCTGGAAGAGGACAGAGTTGCCGAGCACTACCTTGATAGCATCGAGATTATTGCTATCCTTTACGCTTTCTACCTTTATATCGTTGATAGCCTGCTCGTTGGCTGCCTCCTTGGAGCGGAGCTCATCGAGCTGAGCCTCAAGGGCATCTTTCTGACGCTGCATCTGATTGCCTACTACGGCACCAGTACCGGCACCGAGCGCACCACCGACAAGGGCTCCGATCCATGCTCCTTTACCGCCACCTATCAGCGCACCGATACCTGTGCCTACGGCTGCGCCCGCTGCGCCTCCCGCAGTGGCTCCCTGACCGGTCTGTGTCATGCCGTTCCATGTATTTTTGAGTGATGAGCATCCTGTGGCGCCAAAAAGGGAGGTGGCACAAAGGAGGGCTATAAGACTATTTCTTGTATAGAGACCTGTTTTCATAATAAATTGTGTGTTAATCTAAGTATAAATGTATGCAATATGCTTTTGTGTTATAAATGAATACGGCGGTTGAAAAGTTCAACGCGCCGTATCTTTTTTACAACATTATTCCGCTTCTTATTTTGCAGGGAGAAAGGCGAACACCACCGCTGCCATGAGGCAGATGAAGGAGGCGATATGATTCCATTGCAATTTTTCGCCCTGGAATATGAACATTGCAATAACCGTGAAGATAGTGAGGGAGATGACTTCCTGAATCACCTTTAATTGGAAAAGTGAGAAGGGACCTCCGTTCTCATGGAATCCGATTTTATTAGCCGGCACCATGAAGCAGTATTCAAGGAGTGCCATACCCCAGGAGATAAGAATCACGACATAGAGGGGCCAGTTGGTGCCGATCCCCATAGTTTTCATCTTGAGGTGGCCATACCAGGCGAATGTCATGAAGATATTGGAGATGATCAGAAGGATTACAGTAATTATTGCCGCATTCATGACTGGGAATTTGAAAGAAGAGAATAGAGCTTAGGAAACCATGCCGCGAGGGGAGCGGGCACACTCAGCAGCCCTTCGTTGAATTGGAGATTCAATGAGGAGAACCGGACGCGATAAGCAGGCTCATATTTCTTGGTATAGACCGAGAGACTGCTCCCTCCGATACTGTTTCCTGCCTTTACTTCAATAGGTATGATATCCAAATCCCACTGTATCACAAACTCCACTTCCGCTGTGCCGGTGGATGTCCAGTAGGTGAAAAGGGTAGTATCCATAAAAGGTAGCATTGATTGCATCACTACATTTTCTGCCAATGCCCCTTTGAATTCGGTATATCCCGCTACATTATCCAGGATGGCTGCCGCCGGGAGATTCGCCAATCGTCTGAGCAATCCGCAGTCGCAGGCATAGACCTTGAATGAATTAAATTCCTGATAGGCGGAAAGGGGTATACCCGGTTTGCTGATATCATATACCCTGTAGATCATCCCGGCATCTTCCAGCCACATAAGAGCATCCTCATAATCTTTGGATCTTGCCCCTGTCTTGACCACTTTATATATGAATTTTCTATTCTCTTTTGCAAGTTGGGCAGGAAGGGAATGCCATAAGGCATGTATCCGGGGTATCTCCCGGGCCTCCGCGTATTTGGCGAAGTCGAGCTCGTAGAGATCAAGGATATCCTGCAGGATCATATCTACTTCTCCTATCCCTCTGTTTTCAAGGAGAGCCACCACGGCTTCGGGCATGCCGCCGCAAATCATATATCTCTTATACTCCGAATTGAGCTTATTGAGTACGATTTCGGGCAATCGCTTTATTTCCGACAGCTCTTCGGCATATTGATATATTTTAGGATCGCTGACAGCAATAAATTCGCGGAAGGATAGTGGAAACATCCGTAGAATCGTGACTTTTCCTACCGGCACTGTCATATGGCGTCGGCGCACCGCCACTCCCAACAGGGAACCTGCGGCAATGATATGATATTGAGGAGCATCCTCACAGAAATATTTAAGGGAGTTGAGAGCGTCTTCACATTCCTGAATCTCATCAAAGATTATAAGTGTTTCCTCCGGCAGGATGGGCTCATCTGTATAGAGACTCAACTCCTTTATTATTCTGTCCGGCTGTTTGGTGATTTTAAAGACCTCCTTCAATTCCGGTTGGCGGTCAAAATCAAATTTCACATAATTTTTATAATATTCCTTTCCGAAATGCTCCATTACCCAGGTCTTCCCGATCTGACGCGCTCCTTTCAGCAGAATAGGTTTACGGTTGGAACGTTTTTTCCATTCTATGAATTTATTGATAATCTCTCGTTTGAGTTCCATCTTTTTCCGGTTTACTATAGTTCGGTAAAAGTAAGAAATAAGATGATAATAAAAAAGTAATAAGTAATAAAACTGCGGTCATTTACACTGAAAAGTTCGGAAAAATGTAAAAATTCACATTTCTCCGAACTTTTCAGTGTAATTTGGGAATATTCCGGTTTCGTTTATGGATGCTAAACGTTTCTTCCGATCTTGCTCATGAGGGCTTCAGCTGCAGCCTTGGGGGAGGGCTCGGATTCAAGCAGCTTGATGAACTGCGAACCGATTATCGCTCCCGAACTGTAACGGCATGCATCATCATATGTGGATTTATTCGAGATGCCGAAGCCGATCAGACGCGGATGAGAGAGATTGAGGGTGTCAATGCGCTTGAAATAATCCTTAGCCTCTGCGGAGAAGGAATCCTTCGCGCCGGTGGTGGAGGCTGTCGATACCATATAGATGAATCCCTCGCAATGATCGTCAATCAGCCGGATACGCTCGTCGGATGTCTCCGGAGTGATCAGCATTATCACAGGGAGGTCATACTTATCACTCAGCTCCTTGTACTCCTTCATATAGATATCAAAGGGGAGATCCGGAATGATAGCGCCGTCAATCCCCGCCGCTTTCGCGCGCTCGAAAAAAGCTTCGCGCCCCATCTGCATGATGGGATTGAGATAACCCATAGCCACGAAGGGGATATGAGGATTACGTTCCCGTGCTTCCTTCACCTGGTCAAGGAGAAGTGGGAGGGACATGCCGTTTTGGAGCGCGATGTTGCTGCTTTGCTGTATCACCGCTCCATCAGCCATAGGGTCGGAGAAGGGGATGCCTACTTCTATAAGATCCGCGCCCGCATTGGCAAGTGCATCGATCACCTCGACTGTGGAATCTTTCTTAGGGAATCCGGCAGTGAAATATACCGCCAGTAAATCTTTTCTCTTATTATTTAGTAATTGTGTCAGTCTGTTCATTGGAAATGAGGATTAGGGGTTATAAAAATTATTAGGGTAAAATAATCGGGTAGGGGGGTCAGATGCGGGAGAGTTTATGGAGAAATGTTTCCAATAGTCCTGCATCTTTAAGTCCCGGTTCAGTCTCAAACTTACTGTTGAGGTCAATTCCCGCGAAGCAAGGGTGTAGGAAATTATTGATCTCTCCGGCATCTTCCGGTCCTATTCCTCCGCTAAGAAGGAAGCGTTGCGGGAGACGGTATTTTTTCAGCAATGACCAGTCGAATTTCCTTCCCGTGCCGCCATGCCGGGCTGAGGAGGTATCGAAAATGAAGAGATCCGTCACGTCGACATAGGGAAGCATCCGGCTGAAATCTTCATCTTCCCTTATGCCGAAAGCTTTGAAAATCTTATATCCTTTCTCCCTCAGCCGGGCGCATAATTCCGGAGATTCGGAGCCATGAAGCTGGAAAGTGTAGATACCGAGGCGACGGGCGATATCCTCTATCTCCTCCTCGGAGGCATTTACCGTGACAGCCACCGGAACTATACCCGCAGGAAGGGTTGCGATATCCTCCGGAGTGAGAGTATAGCCGCAATAGCGGGGAGACTTGGGATAGAATATGAAACCCATATAGTCGATGCCCGAAGCAGCCACCTCCTTAATATTTCCGGCTTCACGCATGCCGCATACTTTCACCTTCATCATAGGCGCGACTCTTGAATGAAACGCCTCAGAGTCGCCCCCGGGTCGGGAGTGGACATGAACGCCTCGCCAATCAGAAAACCGTCAAATCCCGCCTCCGACAGACGGCGGATATCTTCCGGCGTGCGTATGCCGCTCTCAGCCACTTTCACCATCTCGTCGGGGAGAGCCTCGATAAGACGCGCGGAGTTGGAGATGTCGGTGGAGAAGGAGGTGAGGTCGCGGTTATTCACCCCTACCATATCCGCATCTTCCGGCACTTTCCCTATCTCCTCCGTGGAGTGGACTTCCACGAGCACCTCCAGTCCCAGTGAGTGGGCGGTATCCTTGAGATGATGCAGGGAGGTTTTATCCAGCATAGCCGCTATCAGGAGGATGGCGTCCGCACCGAAAATTCTTGCCTGATATATCTGGAAATCATCGATAATAAATTCCTTGCGGAGGAGCGGGAGACGTGGAGCCGCCGCGCGTGCCACAGCGAGATCCGTCAACGAGCCTCCGAAATAGGGAGTGTCGGTAAGGACAGACATAGCCGCCGCTCCTGCCTCAGCATATGCCTTGGCTATCTCCGCCACTTCGCTCATGGGTGAGATCTCCCCCTTGGAAGGGGACCGTCTCTTATGCTCGGCGATAATGCCGGGGTTATGACTGCGTATCGACTCGCTCATCGAAAGCACGGAGCGTAACACGGAATGAGCCTTCATCTTTGCCGCCTCAGGAGGCATGGTGGCTTTCAGAGCCTCGACCTCAATCCTTTTTGTGGCAGCTATTTTCTCTAAAATATTCATGATTGCCGGGCGATTTAAGAATTGATAGCTACAAACTTCCTGAACTTCTCAAGTGCGGCTCCGCTTTCGAGAGATTCGCGTGCCATAGCCACACAGTCCAAAAGGGGGAGGGAGGGATCGAGAGTGCGGATGGCAAAGGCGGCGTTGGCGATGACACATTCGCGTTTTCCTTTGGAGGCGGTCCCTTTCAGCACATCGTCAAATATATGAGCCGCTTCCGCTACAGTCTCGCCCCCGTAAAGATCCTCCTCAGTGACCTTGCCCAGACCCAGATCGGCGGGTGTGAGCAGCCATTCATGAGTGGGGTCTGCCACTTTGAAGGGGGAGGTGAGGGATATCTCGTCGTATCCGTCAAGGGAATGTACGATTGTGCAGTTGATATTCTCATTCTGCGCGATATAACGGTATAGGCGCATCAGTTTGAGATTATAAACGCCGAGCAGCTGATTTTTGGGGAGTGTCGGATTCACCAACGGCCCGAGCATATTGAAGAAAGTACGCATCTTCAACGACCTTCTCACCGGACCGACCGATTTAAGGGCAGGGCTGAAGAATGGGGCGTGGAGAAAAGCCACACCGCTCTCCTCGAGGGAATGACGGAGCTGACTGTTGTCGGCGGTGAATTTCACCCCATGCTCCTCCAGCACGTTGGAAGCGCCGGAAACGGAAGAAGCTCCGTAATTACCATGCTTCACCACTCTCTTTCCCGCTCCCGCCACGACAAAGCAGGAGGCGGTGGAGATATTGAAAGTATTCTTGCCGTCGCCGCCTGTGCCTACGATATCGATAGCGTCGCGGGCAGCCTCACCCAGCTCTACGGCGACACGGCGCTGAAGGATCGCATCCCGGAAGCCGGTCAGCTCTTCGGGAGTGATGCTGCGCATCAGATACACCGTCATGAAGGCGGAGAGCTGATTGTCATTATATTTGCCGTCGGCGATATTCAGCATCACATCTCTTGCCTCCTCGCGCGTGAGGCTTTTATGCTCGAAAAGATTGGATAATATTCTATTCATGATTAAGCCTTGTGAAAGAGGAAATTGGTGATTATCTTCTCTCCGTCGGGAGTGAGGAGAGACTCGGGATGAAACTGTACGCCATGCACATCATAGTCGCGATGACGCATGGACATGATTTCGCCGTTTTCGTCGCGTGAAGTGACGATAAGCTCTTCGGGAAGGTTCTCGCGGCTTACGATCCATGAATGATAGCGCCCGATAGGGAAGGTCTCTCCCATCCCCTTGAGG
Source organism: Bacteroidales bacterium (assembly GCA_014800895.1). Taxonomy (GTDB): domain Bacteria; phylum Bacteroidota; class Bacteroidia; order Bacteroidales; family Muribaculaceae; genus Lepagella. Next base: position 3,757 of record JAAVFG010000003.1, on the reverse strand, counting down.
ATATAATCGGGGGAGGTAAGGGTGGCAGGGGTCTGCACGCCATGATATACCTCTTTCAGATTCTCCAGCCCGGCGCCGAAACACTCGCCGATAGCCTGATGTCCGAGACAGACGCCAAGGATCGGTTTGCGGGAGGAGTAGCGCTTCAGGAGCTCCGGTAATATCCCGGCTTCGGAGGGGATGCCCGGTCCGGGAGATATGATTATCTTGTCAAAATCCTCCACTTCATCGAGCGTGATCTCGTCATTGCGTCTGACCACGGGGTCGATGCCTGCCCTGCGCACGGCATGCACGATATTATAAGTGAAGGAATCGTAATTATCAAGTATAAGGAGTTTCATAATATTCTTCTCAGATTTTCTCGGCGCGCTCCACAGCTTTTACAAGCGCTCCGAGTTTGTTATTGGTTTCGCAAAGCTCTCCATGCGGATTTGATCTCGCCACGACTCCGGCTCCCGCCTGACTGTAGAGACGGTTGCCGCTACTCAGGAAAGACCGGATGGTGATAGCCTGATTGAGCGAGCCGTCAAAGCCGAATGTGCCGATACATCCGCCGTAAGTGACGCGGCTGTGGGGCTCGATCTCATTGATAAGCTGCATCGCCCTCACTTTCGGGGCGCCGCTGAGGGTGCCGGCAGGGAATGTTGCCGCGAAAAGGCGGTACTGGTCGGCATCCTCGGGGAGCTGCGCCACGACACGGCTGACCATGTGGATCACATGAGAATAGAATTGTATCTGTTTCAGATATTCCACTTCCACTCTTCCTCCGCTCCGGCTGAGGTCATTGCGCGCGAGATCCACCAGCATGATATGCTCCGCATTCTCCTTTGGGTCGGTGAGGAGTTTCTCCGCCAACTCATGGTCGCGGTTGTCATCGCCTGTGCGTCGGAAAGTTCCGGCGATCGGGTCGATATAGGCGCGGCGGTCGGAAGTGACGCGGAGGTGAGTCTCCGGCGACGAACCGAATACGCGGAAATCACCGAAGTCAAAGAAGAAAAGGTAAGGGGAGGGGTTGACCGAACGGAGCGCGCGGTAGACATTGAACTCGTCCCCTTGGAAGCCCTGTGAGAAGCGGCGCGACAATACAATCTGGAATACATCGCCGCGACGGCAATGAGCGATGCCGCGCTCCACCATCCTCTCATATTCCTCATCGGTGACAGGCGACTCTATGTCATCATTTGCCCGGAAAGGATAGAGCGCGATATTATTATTGCGGATGATGGAAAGGAGCTCATCCGTGCGGCTTCCCTCATTCCCGTCTCCTCTCTCCTCACATCCCTCTCCGTAGACGGGTATATTCTCGATGATAGTCATTTCATTACGGAAATGATTCATCTGGATGATGAAGCGATAGAGGAGATACTGCATATCGGGGATAGCAGCAAATTTCTCCTCGCGCGGACGGATAGGGACGGAGGGCTCGAAATATTTCACGGCATCATAGGCAGTGAAACCTAAAAGACCGTTGAAAAGACCCTTCTCACTGCTCTCTATCTCAAAAGAGGAGATATAATCCTTGAGAGAATCAGTCACGTTTCCGGCAGGACGCTCCTCAAGCGTGCCGTCAGGAAATTTCAGGATAGCCTTGTCGTCAGCCACGGTAAAGCTTCCGATCGGGTCTATACCCAATATAGATAGGGAATTCTGGGAGGTATGATAATCCGAGCTTTCCAGAAGAGCGGAGCAGGGGTAGAGGTCGCGTATCTTGAGATAGAGACCGACCGGTGTCTCCAGGTCAGCGGAAAGGACGGTGATTTTTTGACGAAGTTTCATCTTTTTCTTTCTATTTAAGCAGAGTTATGCTTCTTATGCGGGTTTATGCTTCCTCAGTTGACGACATACGGCTGAGATAGGTCTGCATATCCTTATCTCCGCGACCGGAGACATTTATCACTACGATATCGTCCTTGCCGAATTTACGCTGATCCAGCACGGCAAGCGCATGAGCCGACTCCAGGGCGGGGATGATACCCTCCAGACGTGTGAGAGTGTTTGCGGCTTTGAGCGCTTCATCGTCAGTGACCGCTGTCACATCCGCGCGTCCCGATTTGGCAAGGTAGGCATGGAGAGGTCCGACACCGGGATAGTCAAGTCCGGCGGAGATGGAATAAGGCTCCACGATCTGACCGTCAGGAGTCTGCATCACTAAAGTGCGTGAGCCATGAATAATCCCTTCCGTGCCGAGTTGGATTGTGGCGGCACTCTCTCCTGAGTCCACTCCCAATCCGGCAGCTTCGGCGGCGATCAGCCTTACATTGTCATCCTTGAGGAAATGATAGAAAGCTCCGGCGGCATTGCTTCCTCCTCCGATACAAGCCACTACATAATCCGGCATCTCGCGTCCTGTCTGCTCCTTGAGCTGCTTGCGTATCTCGCGGCTGATGACCGACTGGAAACGAGCCACCATCTGGGGATAAGGGTGAGGACCTACCGTACTTCCTATTATATAGAAAGTGTCAGCCGGGTTGCAGCACCAGTCGCGGATCGCTTCATTCGTGGCATCCTTCAGGGTCTTGTTGCCTGATTCGACCGGCACGACTTTCGCTCCCAACATCTTGATGCGCTCCACGTTCGGACGCTGGCGAGCCACATCAGTGGCGCCCATGTAGATGATACATTCCAGACCCATGAGGGCGCATACTGTCGCCGTAGCCACGCCATGCTGTCCGGCGCCGGTCTCGGCGATGATGCGGTTCTTGCCCATTCGTTTTGCGAGGAGCACCTGTCCGATAGCGTTATTGATCTTGTGGGCGCCGGTATGGCAGAGGTCTTCACGCTTCAGATAGATGTTAGTGCCGTAATGCTCGGAGAGTCGCTTCGCATGATAGAGAGGAGTGGGACGACCCACATATTGGCTGAGAAGATCCTCATATTCCTTTATAAACTCCGGGTCATCGATATATCGGCTGAACGCCTTTTTAAGGTTCTCGACATTGGAATGAAGTATTTCCGGAATGTAGGCTCCTCCGTAGGGGCCGTAATAGCCATTTTCATCAACAGGAAGAAATGGATCGGGGGTATAAGTTTCCATATATTAATGGTGTATAAGTTTCAGACCTTAATAGCAGGGCGGCTAAATTTTAATTGCCGGGGCTAAGATAAGGAAAATTTATTAATTACCTGCAGCGCCTTAATAAAAAAAGTCATCGGGCCGCTGCCTGCCGATGACTGCCATATAAATCACAACTGAGAGAGGAGGGAATGTGCGATCAGCGCCATCGGAGATTATTGCCGATGCGCCACCATGATTGTATATTTATACGTTTTACCATCTTTTTATTCCTTATGACCGCAAATTTATAAATTAATTTTTATATCTCCAAATTAATTCTGCACTATATTTTATAAGGATAGAAAAAAATATTAAAGGCACGAAACGGATATGGGGAAGGAGGAAAGGGAGGGGGAGATAAAAAAAGGAGAGAAATGTGGCTTAACATATATTAACAATATGTTTTAGAACAATATTTATAACCATAATGTTATATAGGTGAAAAGTAAATCGTTTCATGATGTTAGGTTAGTTAAGTTAAAAGTATTATGGAAAACATGTGAAAGCGGCTGATCGTGAGATTAGCCGCTTTCGCGTTTATATATCCTCCTGTTGCCTTATGCCGCCGGCAAGATATTTTTTGACAGGAGAACGAACTATATTAAAATCCAAATAAAATGAGGTAAAAATTTCATCCACCTTAGATTATTTGAAAAACGTCTTGCCGCAGTCCGCTCTTGGGGGCGGTTTAGGCCGCCCCCG
>JAAVFG010000002.1 GCA_014800895.1 Bacteroidales bacterium | reverse complement strand
GCATCAGTACTACTCGAACGCATCCGTGCCGAGAAAGAACGCCTCATAGCCGAAGGAAAAATCAAGCGACCCAAAAAGAGTAGGGCATCTTCTTGTCTGTCACATTATCAGAACTTCGAACCACCATTCGAGATTCCTGATAGTTGGGAATGGGTACAAGTTAATGATATTACGACCACTATTCTTTATGGAGTAAGTGAATCTGCGAAGTCACAAGGAGAATACAAATTACTTCGCATTACAGATATTCAGGATAATAGCGTAAAATGGGCAAATGTCCCGTATACTGACTTTGACAAGAATAAAGCCACTCAATACATTCTGCAGAATGGGGATATTGTATTTGCAAGAACTGGTGCAACCGTTGGGAAATCATATTTAGTAGAGAGCGTACCTTCTAATTCGATTTATGCCTCCTACCTTATTCGCATACGGACTAATGAAGAAATATTACCAGAATACTTAAAGATTTTTTTTGAATCAACCTTTTACTGGCAGCAAATATTTGAAGGAGCAGTTGGAATTGGTCAGCCCAATGTTAATGGCACATCATTAGGATTGTTATGGTTGCCAATCCCACCACGAAACGAACAACGAAGAATAGTCTCAAACACTCAGGACTTTACTCTGAATGTTATCAGTATGGAATATTCCAAGAAGGCTATAAACGAGTCTATTACTCAATTAAAATCAAAGATTCTAGAGCTTGCTATGCAAGGTAAGCTTGTGCCACAAGATCCAGCTGATGAACCTGCTGCTGATATGCTCAAACGCATCAATCCGAAGGCGAAGATTATAACTGATAACCCACATTCTTGGAATATACCTCAAGGATGGGTAATTGCAAATCTTAAGGAATTGATATATAGCCCATCTTCCAAGCAATTTCAAATCCTTCAAAGTCAAATAAAACAAGATGGACTTATCCCGGTAATTAGTCAAAGTTCAAATTTCATTGAGGGATATTCAGAAAATGTAGATAAAGCTTTCCATCCTAATAACGGAATAGTAATTTTTGGAGATCATACTAAAAATGTAAAATTCTTTTCTGGTAGCTTTATTATAGGTGCAGACGGGGTAAAATTAATTGATTGGGATTTTGACAAACGATTCCTATTCCATTTGATTACATACGTCTCAGAAAAGATTCCAAATAAAGGTTATAGCCGACATTTCCAATATTTACTTCCTTATGTTATTGGGTTACCACCTTTAGAAGAACAAAAGCGGATTGTGGCTAAGATTGAGGAGTTGTATTCTGTTCTTGATAAGATAGAAGCGTCTTTGCAATCTTAATTTTAAGACTACAAAGACGCTGGAGAGTCTTACCAGTTAACTATCTTGTCAACTATGGCTTGTTGTTCTGTAGCTGTGCGACGCAGATATATTCGTGTTGTTTCTATGCTTTCATGACCCATCAGGTCTGCAAGCAGGGCAAGGTCGTTGAAACGTTCAAGAAAGTTCTTGGCAAAACGATGGCGGAATGAGTGAGGATAAACCACAGCTTCATTTAAGCCGTATTTTCGGGCAAAGAGTTTGAGTTGCTGCGCAATTCCTCTGGTCGTAATTCTTTCCCCAAATCGATTGAGGAAGATATGGCCTGATTCAAGGTTACGCTCTTTTAGCCATTGAATGGCTTCCGAACGCAATTTCTTCGGAATATAAAGACGGCGTAATTTACCTCCTTTCGAGTAGATGTCGAGATAGCCGAGATATACATGTTCTGCTTTGATTTGAAGAAGTTCACTGACGCGAGCTCCTGTTGCCGTCAGAAACCATACGACAAAATACCATGAGGTATGGCCGTCCTTCTTAAGCCTCGTTTTAAGGAACTTGTAATCAGCATCACTGATTACATTTTCAAGGAAGTTTTTCTGTTGCACTTTTACAAAGCGCATTTTGAGTTTTTCCTTCTTTACAAATTCCAGATACTTGTTGATAGCCTGCAATCGGAGGTTTACAGTCTGTGGTTTGTAGTGTTCCACCAGATAACCCTTATAGGCAAGCAAATTCTCACGTGTCACCTCCTTATACTTATCAAGGAAGTGAGTTACCGTCCACAAGTAGGAGCGGACAGTATTCGCCGCCAAATCTTGGTGCGAAAGAAAAGATTTGTACTTCGTTATCATATCATATTCAATTAAAGTTGAACATGATTATATAATAACACATCCCACATTATCCGCAATTACCGGATAATTGGGCTGTAACTCAACTTGAGGATATTACAGATTATGAACAGCCTCAACCTTATATTGTAAGCAGCACAGATTATTCCGATGACTATCCAACACCTGTTCTGACAGCTGGTAAATCATTTATACTTGGTTATACTAATGAGGATACTGGTATATTCAAGAATGTTCCTGTCATAATATTTGATGACTTCACGACAGACTCACACTTCGTTGATTTTCTTTTCAAAGTTAAATCGTCTGCAATGAAGATTATTTCTGTAAAGAATGGAATCAACATTGAATATGTATCTTATTTTATGTCAGTGACACGCTTAGTCGGTGATACTCACAAACGATATTGGATTTCAGAATATAGTAAGCTACCTATTCCATTGCCTCCATTAGAGGAACAGAGTAGGATTGTTAGCCATATTAAAGAAATATATTCAACTCTTGATACAATGTCTAATTGTTTAAATGCAGAATAATATCATCAAGAATGTGTAGATATGACTTAATAGCGTCACATATGCGCTTTTGCTCATTAGCCGGAGGAATTGGAATCAGATAGCTTTTCACTACGGATGGTTGAGCTCGGGTTAAACTACCACCAACACCGGATACTTGACTACATAGTAGCTCCCTGAAGCGTGGAGATTCAAAGTATAATTTGAGATATGTTGGTTCTATCTCCGTACTTCTTATCACAATCCACTCAGAGGATGCAATCTGTATATTTGTTGAGTTTTTCTCAATTTCCCAAACCCTATTAAGATGAGGATTAATTTTACACAATAAGACATCACCCTTTTCTACTTTCTGTTTTGTTGAGCCAATTTCTTTCCCTAATACTATTTCTGGATTTCCTGTTGAGAACACGGGAACACTATACAATTCAAAAATATTATTGGGCATAACTGAGGGATTGATTGATTTGGATTCATACGAATTTACATCATCTATAGAAATATAAGCCCAATTATCCGGTAATTGCGGATAATGTGGGTTATCAGTTATAATTTTCGCCTTCGGATTGATGCGTTTGAGCATCCCTGCTGCCGGTTCATCAGTCGGATCTTGCTCTACAAGTTTACCTTGCATCGCGAGTTCAAGTATCTTGGATTTTGTCTTTACAACAGCTTTTTCTATATCATTCTTGCTAATCTCAAGTTTTTTAAGTAATTCAAAAATAAAATCTATTTGTCGTACTATTCTAAGCTGCTCATTAGCAGGTGGACATGGAATATATGTTTCCTCAATTTTTTCTTTTGAAATATTAGGTTGAGCTCCACCTCCACCCATTTGAATAAATTGAGGTCTCCAAGCTAATAAGAAAAAAAATAAATATTTTTGATTTATCCAATACTTATAACAAGCACAACACGCTTGGTTTGTTGTTGCATCAATATTTAAGATTCCTAATTTACCAATGGTTGCTCCATACATTGCAATTAACACACTACCCGCAGGATTCAACTTTACGGATGTCTCTTTTAGTGCTAAAGGTGTAATTTCTTTTGGAATTGATGAGATGTAACCATCGTTGAGGTCTCCTGTGTTTAACCATGGATAACCTTTGCCAAAGTAATTAGGATTACTTTTACTTGGGGTTGCTCCTGACTGCCATAAACCTATATCCCCAAGTCTTACCCATTCCCACGAGTCAGGAATCTCGAACGGTGGCTCGAAGTTCTGATAATGTGACTTACGTAAAATTACTCTACTTTAGGAATATGGGCTTTTGGGAGTGAAAAAGGAAGATTATAAGTCGAAGGTGGGGAGGTTGGATTTGTCAATTTTGCAGATACAAAAGGAGAAATCATCAATCATTACGTGTTCCATTGCATTTAGGATATTCGGAACAACCCCAGAATTGTTGTCCTTGTCGCGAGCCTCGTTGAATTGTTCGTCGCAACATCGGTTTTCCGCATTGTGGACATTGTGGCGCACCGGTAGCAGCCGAGGCTTCTCTACGAACCTCAAGACGCTCCTGTGTAAGATTCTCTGCAAACCCACCCTGCGCCTTGAAATCATGAAGTTGAGCTGCAAGCATACTTGTCAGCATCGCATTGATTTTTAAGCATAAGACAACCAAACAGTTGGCAGCATCGGATGCACTGCCATTCTTTACAAAACCATCAAAACGAGATAATTGCCTTGAAATATGATTCATCGCATCCGAAATGAAATTATTGCCATATTCAGGTTTGTCAAGTCGCAGATTGATAATGCTAAGAAAGCGGCTGTCGTCTGAAGTCCAGACGGATAAGGAATGACGCATCATAAAATTCATAAAATCGCCCATTAATTCATGNCTGCTTGCGCGTGCCACATCAGTAAGGCGCATCTCNGTCTCAAGCGATGTTTCGTGGCGTCCGGAACCCTCCGCAATGTTGGCGCGGATGGAACGTGCCGCCTGTGTCATCTGGTCGTAGAGACGATGACCGGGGTCGATGCGGAAATCAACAAAGCGGTCACAGAAGCGTTGTGTCGCCAGCTCTATNATGTTGGCCAGCACCCANGCGTTAAGCCANAAATAGGAGGGNGCGGAANTNAATTTTANCATTGTTGNTGGGTCGTTTTGTCATTTTGTCAATTTGTCATTATGTCAAATTGACAAATTGACATTTTGACAAAATANGAATTAATTACTGATAGAGCAGATAGCGGGGNNCGGAGTCGATCAGCTCAACGNGGCGGCAGATCCATTCGCGCATTGGTCTTAAAGTCTCACTCCCAATCCGAGCATGAGGTTGAGAGGGTCGGAGAAATTGCCGAGACGGTAGCCGATATTGAGGAATACTTTTTCGGTGACGAAAGCTTTGAATGTGAGCTGCTGGAAGAAGAATTTGTCTCCATGCGGATTCAGTACATTCAGACCGATGGCGGCATTGACGGCGAAGATGGGGGTGGTCAGTTCCGCCTGTCCGGTGACGGCGGCGCTGATCTGCTTGCCAAAACGTGCTTCTCTGAATTTAAGGTTTTCAAATGTGGGGTCTTCTCCATCTTCCCAGTAATATGAAAGACCGGATGAGCCGTCCCATTTCAATTCGGCGCCCGGTCCTACTNCTATCCATTGATTGAGGCGGCGAAGGGCGGAGAAAGTGATTCCTGCCACACCAAATTTGCGCGGAACCAATACTTCGGCTGTAGTATCAAAATCAACAGGGTAATCAATAGGGAGGGTGACAGTGCGTACAGCCTGATGCCATGCACCATAACCCATTATGTCGAAGAGCCATTTCCCTTTATCGGAAAATATGATATCACTGCTCTCCTCTCTTCTACCAGAGTAGGGATTGAGAAGATAAGATGCGCCGAAAGAGAGACCGGCGGTATTCATCCCTCCGTTTTTCCAGGATGTGTTACCATTTGAGAAGTGAGTGGCTTCCAGTCCGAGAGTAAGACGCCAGCGAGGNTCGATCTCATAATTGAGTTTCAAGGCNACNCCCATNTGNGCNAANACNGGAGTGCTNATAGCTGAGGCGGTCTCAATCGGATCGTAAGAGGTATGTTTCCAGCCATAAGATATACCGAAGTTCCATTCATATCCGAGACTCCAATGATTGCCGAAATGAGCGAAAGGTGNNCCTTGTAGGAGATAGAAAGAGCCNGGCGTGCCTAATAATGTCCGGTCGAAATATGTGCGGATGCTCAANCCNGCGCCCGTNTAGAGCTCNGGATATAATGCTCCTTCTTGAGAAAGCGGGTCAAAAGTGAAGGATGNGGTGATATCTTCCGCCAGTCCCGCATGAATCTTTTTNCCTTTGATATTNGCTCCCTTATAGAAAACGTTGGTTGGAAGCACGGCGGAGGGTGTTATTTTAGCTCCTACTCTCCATTGCTTCTTCATATTCCATCCCGAGGGGAGCGAGNCGGAGGGTATGGNCTTGGAAGGGNGAATGTCGGAGAGCGGAGAGTCGGTAGATAATAGATTACTCTCCGCGCNTGCATTAGCNGACGCGAAGAGTAGGGTTGATATAATTGGAATGAAGTATNTGGCGCGGTTCAAAATCAGAGGACTTTGAGNGATTTGATAGCTGCNTGNGGATCTTTTGCGTTGAAGATNTAAGATCCTGCCACGAGAATGTCGGCACCCGCTTCAGCAAGTCGTTTNCCGGTCTCGGCGTTNACNCCGCCNTCNACCTGAATCTTNGCNTTAGAGCCTGTTCTGTCGATCATCGCACGCAGTTCACGCACTTTNTCNATGGAATGTTCNATAAAGGGCTGACCTCCGAAGCCGGGGTTAACGGACATAATCAGGACGAGGTCNACATCATTGATGATATCCTGGAGCATCATTACGGGAGTGGCGGGATTGATTGTAACGCCGGCTTCCATCCCGGCTTCGCGGATCTGGTAGATGGTGCGGTGGAGATGACGGCANGCTTCCTGATGCACATTCATGATACGTACACCCATGTCGCGCATCTGGGGAATCCATTTGTGAGGCTCGACAATCATCATGTGGGCGTCAAGCGGTTTTTCGCATATGTGCTTCACGAGTTTGATCACCGGAAAACCGAAGGAGATATTAGGGACGAAAACTCCATCCATGACATCAAGATGGAGCATATCCGCTTCCGATGAATTGATCATATCAATATCATCCGAGAGATGAGCGAAATCTGCAGAGAGCAGTGAAGGTGAGACTAACATACAATTCGTTTACTTAGAGGTTAGATTGCAAAATTACACAATTCTAAGCTACTGTGCAAATGTATATGAAGCCTTTCTCTGAATATTGGAAGACCGACGGNTCCGCCGCCGAGTGGACGTGCANATGTAAAATCCCCCGGCTGCGGGCTATGCCCTTACCGGGGGGTAAACAAGGACTCGCCGCTCCGCGGCTACCATCCGGATCTTCCTGTTATGCTGTACTGCTGTCATGCTGTCCTGCTGTCTGACATTAAATTCTACTGTCTAAATTTTCCTTATCACAGATGAGGCGCGGATTTACACGGATGCTTCACAGATGGGGGATTTTTCTTTGGATAGGTTTGTGGGTTAGTCATTGATTGGATAGGTTGAAGATTTTAAATCCTTAAAAGGATTTTGAGATGAGACACGGAGCGCATCCGGATGGTGTCTGTGTTAAATCTAAATCCTTTTAAGGATTAAAAATCTCATGGCGTTATGAAAAAGATCTAAAAATCTGTGAGGAATCCGTGTCAATCTCTTAATCATCAGTGATATAAATAATATAAGGTAGTTTAAATTTTTACTGGCATCGAGCCCGTAAAAATTTAGCGGAAGCCGGGAGGCTCCCGCCCCCAGTCGCCGTCAATGTTAGTGGATGGAGCCTTATCTGCAGATGTAAAAATATCCGTATGCTTGGACTTAACTACCGCATACGGATATTGCATATTTCCTGATAATTTTTTTATAATCACGCTACGCATTTGAGTCCGAGCCATACCATAAGGAGACCGAGGACTACTGAAGGGACGATATAGCAGATGAATTTCCACCATTGACCTTTCTGAATCATTGCGAAGCTGTCATGGCTGAAAGAGGAGAATGTGGTGAATCCTCCACAAAAACCGGAGATGAGGAGTGCGCTGACCACGGGACTCATCTCGTGACGGAGCAAAATTCCTGAGAATATACCGATAATGAAACATCCGAGGACGTTAACGGCAAAAGTACCGGCAGGATATTTATCACCGAAGAGTTTCTTTCCCGCCACGCCGGTGAGATAACGACCGCAAGTGCCTGCAAACCCGCCTAACCCGGCTATGAGCATATATACAATAATCATAATCTAAATTCTTTAATAAGTTAAGCGTTTTGAGTTTTAGCAGCCGGTTTGCGGATACAAGCGGCTCCGAGTGCTACCATTGCGATACCGAATACGAGGCTTGTCACCATATAGAACGCGAACATTCCGCCTTCGCCGTTCTGAAGAAGAGTGACCATCTCATCGGAGAAAGAGGAGAAAGTGGTCAGACCGCCGCAGAAGCCTGTGATCCAAAGAAGATTTGCAGTCTTGCTGAGTTTGCCGGTTTTATTGAGATAACCGTAAAGCATACCTATTAAGATACAGCCGACCATGTTGGCGATGAAAGTTCCTAACGGGAAGGGGAGATGGCAGATGGCAGCGCCCAATTTCTCAGAGAGGAAACGAAGACAGGTACCTAATAATCCACCGATACCTGCAATCATAGTGGATTTAAACATAATAATATTTTTTAGTAATTTCTTACTTTTAAACGGATAGGTATTAAAAATGGTTCAAACTCCATACCACAAAGAGAGTTTGCTGTATGGAGTCTGAACCTTTATAAAAAGGGAAAAAATTTCTTTTTTTTGAGTAGGGGATTCTTATTTCCTTATTATCCTTTACAATATAAAATATCAGATTTATTTCCCTATCATCTTGAGAAATTCATCTTCGGAGATAACCGGGATACCGAGTTGCTCGCATTTCTGGAGTTTTGCCGGACCCATATTCTCGCCGGCAAGCACGAACGATGTTTTCTTGGAGATTGAGCCGACATTCTTTCCCCCCTCATTGACTATAATATCCTTATATTCGTCACGGCTACGATGAGCGAAAGTGCCTGATATTACAATCGACTTCCCTTCGAGCGCATTGCCGGAAGGCTTCAGGGCATCCTCAGGAAGAGAGAGAGTCACGCCGGCAGCTCGGAGACGGTCGATGTTGGATATATTCACCGGTTCGCGTAGGAATTCATATATATTACGCGCAATTATCGGACCGATATCGGGAATCATGGAGAGCTGATCAAGCTCCATAGCCTGCAGCGTCTCCATATTTCCTACAGCGCGGGCAAGACGTTTTGCTGTTGTCTCTCCGACATTGGGGATAGAGAGGGCATATAGCACACGGTCAAAGGGTACACTCTTTGACTCCTCGATACCCGCCAAAATCCTTGCGGCAGTCTTCTCGCCAATTCTCCCTACGCCTATAAGCTTCTGCTCCGTAAGGTCATATAGGTCACCGATAGTGGTGGCGAGTCCGGTAGCGTAAAGTAATTCAGCAGTCTCCTCCCCGATGCCGTCAATATTCATCATGCGTCGGGCACAGAAATGCTCGATACGCCCCGTTATCTGAGGACGGCACCCATATTTATTGGGACAACACCATGCCGCCTCGCCGAAGATACGTGTAAGGGGAGTGCCGCACTCAGGGCAAGTTGTTACGAAGGTCACCTTCCGTGCTCCTTCCGGACGCAGACTTTTATCTACTCCGGTGATCTGAGGGATAATCTCACCCGCTTTCTCCACATAAAGGGAATCCCCCTCATGAATATCAAGCTCCTGCATGATATCATCATTATGCAGGGAGGCACGCTTCACGATTGTGCCCGAAAGCTGTACCGGCTCAAGATTGGCTACAGGAGTGACGATACCCATTCTGCCTGTCTCGAAAGAGACGAAGCGGAGAGGGGTGCATGCCTTTTCCGGATTGAATTTGAACGCCACCGCCCAGCGGGGAGACTTGGCTGTATATCCGAGATTAAGCTGCTGGCGAAGCGAATCCACTTTAAATACGAGTCCGTCAGTAGGGACAGGAAGCTCCTTACGGTGCTCATCCCAATAGGAGATGTACTCATCCACCTCCTGAAGAGTCTTAAGCCGCTTCATAGCCTTGGAGACTTTAAATCCCCAGCTCTCGGCAATCTTCATATTCTCATAGTGGGAATCAGTGGGGAGCGAGTCGGCGAGGAGATAATAGAAGCGGGCGTCAAGATGTCGGCGCGACACCTCGCGCGGATCCTGCGTCTTCAATGTTCCGGCAGCGGCGTTACGCGGATTGGCAAACAGCGGCTCCTCATTATATGATCGCTCCGCATTCAGCTTTTCAAACACCTCCCAGGGCATCAGAATCTCACCGCGAATCTCAAACTCATCGGGCCAGTTGCCGGGAAGAAGCTGGAGCGGGATAGAGCGTATCGTCTTTACATTGGCTGTAACGTCATCACCCTGAGTGCCGTCGCCGCGAGTCACTGCCCGCACCAATCTGCCGTGCTGATAAGTCAGGGAGATGGAAGTGCCGTCAAATTTCATCTCTCCCGTAATGGAGAAACCCTCGCTGTCGAGAGCCTTGCGGATGCGTTCAAACCATTCATCCACCTCTTCAATAGAGTAGGTATTGGCGAGCGACATCATGGGGCGGGCATGCACTACATGCTCAAACCCTTTTGTAAGGTCCGAGCCCACACGATGAGTCGGGGAGAGGGGATCATCATATTCGGGATGAGCCTTCTCCAACTCCTCAAGCTCCTTCAACATCATGTCAAAATCCTTATCGGAAATTTCGGGGGCATTAAGGACGTAATAATTATGATTGTGGCGGTTAAGATCCGCGCGAAGTCTTTCAATCTTTTCTTTCATGGTCTGAATTAACTAAGGGGGAACAATCGGGGGCGTATGTATTCCCGGATTAATGCGCTAATCAATATATGGATACTTGATATCCCAGAGGAAAAGTGCCTGCGGGGGCATGGAAGTTCCGGCTGAACAACGGTCGCGGGCATCAATGATGCGCTTGAAATCCTCTACAGTGATCTTCCCTCTGCCTACTTCCACTAAAGTGCCGACTAATGCCCTTACCATATTCCGCAGGAAACGGTCGGCGGAAACGGTAAATACCAATCCCTTCTCCGGCAGGAAAGGTGAGTCCCAATCGCTCCATTCAGCGTGGGAGAGGTCGCATATATTAGTCTTCACATCGGTATGCAGCTTTGCAAAAGATGTGAAGTCTTTAGTAGAGAGGAGAAGGCGCGCCGCCTCATTCATCTTATCCTTATCGAGGAGTGAAGGGGAATGCCATGATATACCATCCAGAAAGGGAGACTTGCAGAAACTGACGAAATACTTATAAGTGCGTAAGGAAGCGTCAAATCGCGCGTGAGCCTCATCATGCACTTTGAAAATCTCCTCGATATTTATAGACGGTCCGCAAAGACGGTTGATGGAAAGGAGAAAACGGCGTGTATCATGCAGCCGCTTGTCATCCGCCTCTTGCGGGAGGTCGAAATGGGCATACATCACTTTTGCATTTACCCCTGTGTCAGTGCGCCCGGCTCCGGTGATGGAGACGGGCGCACGAAGTATGGTGGATAGCGCCTCTTCAATAGTCTGCTGCACGGAGGAGGCATTCGGTTGAATCTGCCATCCGTGGAAAGGCGTGCCATTATAAGAGAGCTTCAGGAAATATCTCATAAGTCGCGCTCCAGATATGTATAGCCATAAAGGCCGGAACGGTAATTATTCAGGAATTGTCTTCCTTCCTCAGGAGTAATCACGCCTCTCTTCATGGAAGCCGTTACCCAGGTCTCGAGATTACGCACGAGTTTCTTGGGGGAATACTCCACATAGTCCAGAACGTCAGCCACAGCCTCGCCATCAATGATCTGAGCGATATCATAACCATCCTTTGTGACGGAGATGTGCACGGCATTAGTGTCGCCGAAGAGGTTGTGAAGGTCGCCGAGAATCTCCTGATATGCGCCGACAAGGAAGACACCCAGATAGTAAGGCTCATTCGGCTTCAGCTCATGCACGGGGAGCGAGAAAGCCATGCCCGAGGGAGAGACAAAGTGATTTATCTTACCGTCGGAGTCGCAGGTCACATCCTGAATGGTGCATTCCTTGTTGGGACGCTCATCGAGCCGGGAGATAGGCATAATCGGGAAAATCTGGTCGATAGCCCAAGCATCAGGAAGAGACTGGAAGAGGGAGAAATTACAGAAATATTTCTCAGGAAGCATTTTCGCCACTTTCCTAAGCTCCTCCGGTGGGTGCTTCATGCTGCGAGTGAGATCATAAACGTCGCGCGCTACTGACCAGAAGAGCTTTTCGATCATGGCGCGGTTCTTGAGGTCGAGCAGACCGAGAGAGAAGAGCTCGAGAGCCTCCTCGCGGATCTGCAGGGCGTCGTGCCAATCCTCAAAGACACGGGAGGGATCGATCTTATCCCAGATGTTATATAATTCCTTTGCGAGCTCGTGCGCATTCTCATCCAATTCCTCATCATCCTTCCAGATAGGGAGCTGAGCGGTTTCCAGTACCTGAATGATAAGGACTGAGTGATGGGCGGTGAGAGATCTTCCTGATTCGGTGATTATGTTCGGCTGCGGGAGATTATTCTTCACGCAGGCATCCACGAGAGCGGATACAGAGTCGTTGACATATTCCTGAATGGAATAATTCATGGAATGTTCGCCCGAAGAGGAGCGGGTGCCGTCGTAGTCCACGCCCAGACCGCCGCCGATATCCACGAAGTCAAGATTGAATCCCATCTTGGAAAGCTGCACATAGAACTGCATAGCCTCACGGAGGGCATTCTTGATGCGGCGGATTTTAGTGATCTGGCTTCCGATATGGAAATGGATGAGCTTCAGGCAATCCGTCATCTTATTCTTCTCAAGCATCTCGAGGGCGGTAAGGAGCTCGGAGGAGTTAAGACCGAACTTGCTTACATCGCCTCCTGATTCCTCCCATTTTCCGGAGCCGGAGGAAGTAAGCTTGATCCTGATACCGAGGTTGGGAGAGACATCCAGACGTTTAGCTACGTCGGCTATCAGACGCAATTCATTCAGTTTCTCCACCACGAGGAATATCCGCCTGCCCATTTTCTGAGCGAGAAGCGCAAGCTCTATATAATCCTCATCCTTATAGCCGTTGCAGATTATGATTGAATTCTCATGAGTATTGACAGCGAGGACGGCGTGAAGCTCAGGTTTTGAGCCCGCCTCCAGACCGATATTGTATTTATTGCCATGACTTACGATCTCAGCCACGACAGGACGCATCTGATTCACCTTGATAGGGTAGACAATAAAATTCTGCCCCTTATAGTCATACTCCTCGGCAGCTTTCTTGAAGCAGTTGGAGATTTTACGGATACGGTCGTCAAGAATATCCGGGAAACGGAGGAGGAGAGGGGCATCGACATCACGGAGCTGGAGAGTATCCATCACCTCCTTGAGGTCGACGGCAGGTCCATTCTCGCGGGGAGTGACCTGCACATGACCCTTATCATTGATTGAAAAATATTTAAGACCCCAGCCCGGGACATTGTATATCTCGGAGGAGTCTTCTATACGCCACTTTCTCATTTTATATTTCTATCACTTTTTTATAATCTATCTAAATAATTGTCTTGAAAGAATAAGAAAACCGTCAGATTGACATTCGGGTTTCCGCGTCAGCCACGACCAAGAATCTCCATGACATCCACGTAGATTTCCGTTCGACGGCGTGCTATCTTTAATTTATCAACATATTCACGGCTTCTTAGTTTGCCCTCCACATAGAGTTTTGTACCCTTGCGGATATATCTCTCTGCATATTCGGCATTCTTGCCGGTCATGACAAGGATATGCCATTCCACTAATTCCGTGTCGGAGTTGGGCTGGCGCTCGTTGGTGGCGAGAGAGAGGTAAGCCACGGGAAAATCCTTTTCCGGATAGCGTATCTCCGGGTCGCGCCCGACGTTGCCGATCAATATTACTTTATTAACTGACATCGGCAAAGGGATTAAAAAGCGTAAGGTTTGAGATATAATCCCGTTTTCTCATGCAGCCCGAACATCAGATTCATGACATGCACCGCCTCGCCCGCCGAACCTCTCAGGCGACCGTCAGCCACGGCATGGATATTGAGCATCCCATCCTTGGAGAGAGAAAGAGAGGTGATAACTTTTTCAGTGCCCTTCACATCATCAAGATGCACCGGATTTATGACAGTAAAGGCAAAATTATGATCATCATATATATCATAAGTGGAGAGGAGATGATCAAGGTCAAGAGGGGAGCGGAGATCGATCTCCAATTCCATCCCGCGTTTCGACTTGGCAGGGAGAGGATTGATCTTTATATCTCCGTTGAAACTTCTCTGTGCAATTTGAAGAGCCGCCTTAATCTCTTTTAATCCCTCCGCTCTATTTTCTTCCGTAAGCATATCATCCGGGGCGGATATATTAAGCGTGATATCCCCTGAGAGGAGCATATGATTGGCAAGGGGATAGAGCGGCACTAACACGAGAGAGGCGAGCGGAGAAGGAATTTCCGCCGCCTTAGCTCCTCTCACGAGAGCCTTACGGTTGATTTCAGGAAGAGCGTAGACCGGCTCCTCCATTTGGACTACATCCTCCTCAGATATATCCTCGGGGAAATTAATCGGACGCTCCTCATCAGAAACAAAGTTATGGAGAGTGATGACTTTCAGATCAGGGAATGATTTGAGCAGTCTTTTATAATCATCGTATTTCACCTTTTTATCTGCGATAATAAGCAGATCAGCCTGCTCGGGACGTAAAGAAGAGGAGAAGGGGATATTTATTTCTCCCAAGAGTCCGTGATGGAGCGACTGGACCGGTTTGCCATCATGGCGTTGAGCGATAAGCGCCACGATTTCCACATCCGGATGATTGACGAGAATCCTGATTAATTCGCCGGCTTCGGGAGTATCCGCGCCGGAAATAGCCACTTTTATCATAATAATTTACTTAAAACGGTGGAATTTTACGGTCGAGAGGGAGGAGACGGGAGAAAACCTCACGAGCCTGGTCATGAGTGACATCCTCACGAAGGACACACATAATAGTGTCGCTTCCGGGGATAGTACCCAAAATTTCCGGAGCATTGCTCATGTCGATATCATAAGCGAGTCCGGCAGCATAGCCATTGCGCGTTTTGATCACGGCTATATTGCGGGAGAAACGGAGAGAGATGAAGCCTGCCTGATAATTGGCATCCATCGTGATCTGTCCGGTGGCAAGGAGCTTATCCTTAAGGCTGTTGCTGTCGGGCAGAATATACATATAGCCTCCGCGGTCGGTAGGGACCTTGGTGGTCTTAAGCATCTTGAGATCGCGTGAGAGGGTAGCCTGGGTAACTATATATCCCTCCTTGGCAAGGAGATCAGCAAGCTCCTCCTGGCTGCTGATGCACTGATTGCGGATAAGATCGACCATTAATTCGACTCTTTTTTTTCTATTCTTCATAATAATAATAAGGTGTTTGAGGGTAAGACGGCAGTATTAGACTTAGTTAAAACTACTTCTTAACGGGAGGATATTAATTTCCCTAACTTTCGCCACAAAATTACAAAAAATATTTAGCACTTCAAACGTTTCAAATAAATGATTTGTAATTTTTCTATTTTTTTACTCTTTTTCACCTTTGAAGGAGTTGAATTTTCTTATCCGGACATTTTCAATAGCTGAGTATGCCGATCGCGGGAGAGCTTGAATCGCTAAGGAGGTATCAGATCTCCTTCTGCCTTCTCTCCAGTTCTGCCTTTATCTTAGCTGCTTTCTCATAGTCTTCATTTTCAGCCGCCTTCTGCATCTCTTCATTCAGTTGTGACTCGGAGAGGCGTGATAATTCATTGCCTTCAGCTTTATTGCGCGACAATTTTTTATCCAAGGGGCGATCGGTGCTGTGAGAGGAGCGAGGTTTCGGACGAGTCTCCTCCGGAAGAAATCCGGCTTCATTGAGCACTTCCTCGGATGTATAGATCGGGGCTCCGGTGCGGATGGCGAGAGCGATACCGTCGGAAGATCGGGCATCAACAATTCGGGTATCCGTGCCATTACTGAAGAGGAGATCGGCGGCGAACACTCCATTTGGAAGGCGGTGGATATTGACCTCCCGGAGAGACATTCCGAACGCTGTCATGAGGTTTACTATCATATCATGAGTAAGAGGACGGGGAGTCACCACATCCTGCAACTTACATTCGATAGCCTGCGCCTCCGGATAGCCGATGATGATCGGTATGCGGCGTTCTCCTCCGACTTCGCGCAGAATCACGGCATATACGCCCGACTCTATCTGATTATATGTTATTCCTACGAGTTCAAGTTTATGTTTTTCCATTTTTGGTTTTCAGGATAAGGTTTCATTATTTTTAGTATGCCTTTCTCTCTTCCTTCGGGAGCTGTGAGGAATAGAGATCATTCCCGAACCAAGACATAACTGACGGTCGGGAGTATATAATATAGCGAACTGACCGGGAGCGATGCCTTGAATATCAGTGTCAGACTCAATGATGTATCCCCCCTCCGGGGTCTGCATCACATGTCCGGAGTAAAATTCGGGAGAATGGCGGGTCTTGAAGGAGATTGGTATTCTGATGCTTCCCGTGGATTGCACATCCGCAACATTATTTTCTTGAGAGAAGGGGTTGAGTGTGATCCAATGAATCTCCTCCACCGGTATCTCTCTTCCATATTGCGCGCGGGTGTCATAGCCGTTGGAGACATAGACAACGTTATCCCGGATATTCTTGCGCACCACATACCATGGACCGCCGCTCAGCCCCAGACCCTTGCGTTGACCGATAGTATAGAACCAATATCCCTTATGAGTGCCTATCTTCTTACCGGTCTCGATCTCCACCACAGGACCGGGCTTGGTGCCCAACTGACGCTCGAGGAAATCATTATAATTGATTTTCCCGAGGAAGCAGATACCCTGGGAATCTTTTCTTACAGCATTGGGCAGAGCAGCCTCCGATGCTAATCTCCTGACTTCACTCTTGGGAATATCCCCTAAGGGGAAGAGGAGATGCGAGAGCTGATCGTAAGAAATCTGAGCTAAGAAGTCGGTCTGATCCTTCACCGGGTCAGCGGCGGTGGCGAGATAAAGCTTGCCATCCTTCTCCTTAATCGAGGCGTAATGACCTGTGGCGGTCTTGTCGAAATCTTTTCCCCAGCGCTCCTCAAAGAAACCGAATTTGATCATCTTATTACACATCATATCCGGATGAGGGGTCAGACCCTCCTTGACAGTGCGGAGGGTGTATGCCATAACGTTATCCCAATATTCCTCATGAAGAGATACAATCCTGAGAGGAAGGTTATATTTGCGCGCAATTAAAGTGCACATCTCAATATCCTCCTCGGCTGAGCAATCACCCTGATCATTATCCATGCCGATACGGATATAGAATAATGTGAGATCATGTCCCTCCTTGTATAATCTATCCACTACGACAGCGCTGTCAACGCCGCCGGATACAAGCACTGCAATTCTCATACCTCCTCCAATTCTGACTCGCTGTGATTATTGGAATGAATGATATAGAGGGAGAGAAAATAATCTGCCGATATCTTACCTGGCCCAACCAATATGATAAAGAAGTAGATGCCGATAAACATTACCGGAAGATAACCTAACTGCTGCCAGGAGAGAAGATAAGAGGAGGTGTCGGCATTAGAAAGCAGATATATCTCCGCCAGGGTCATTGCGATCATGGGAAAGAAACACATCAGTCGGGTCAGAAACCCAAACATGATGAATATCGAGCAGACGATCTCCACAATCATCATCAGCACAAGCCCGACATTTGAGGGGATGCCGAGAAATTCGGGGAAGGTAGCCAGCGCCTGATCGAAATCAACCCATTGTCTCAATCCGAACTGAAGCATCATTATACCCACGAATAGACGCAGGAAGAGTCTACCCATATTTGTGTATGAGTATCCGGTGGTGCGGATATATAGTCGTTTTATAGGATTCATATAGCTAACATTTTTACTTCACATTCTCAATCGCTTTCGCCATCGCTCTCTCCACATTGTCAGACTTATCGATTATCTTGCCGTCTGTGCCGAGAACATAGAAATAGGGGGTGGAGCGCATGTCGTAGATATCGCTCACTTCATCTGAAGCTCCGGTATGCCACAGCTTGGGATAGTCAGCCAATTCCTGCTCCCATCCCTCTTCCGGGTCGGGGATGATGAAGAGGACATTTATCTTCCCTTTTTCTACAAAACTGGAGAATGTCAGATCGGTATCCATCTTCAGTTTCGCATGGCGGCAGTCGGAGCAGCCGGGGTCGCCGAATTCAATGACTGTAAGCAGACCCGGTCGGAAAGTCTCTGTCGCGCCCGAAGGGTTCTGAAATTTGAAGGAAGGGGGTATGCTGCCTACGAGAGTATTTTTAAGCAATCTGAGCTGACGGGCATATCTGGCTTTGCGTGCTTCGGGCAGTTTCTTATTCTTTACCATAGCTTCAAGAAACTTCACATATACCTCATCAATATACGCCATTGCACGCGGACCATAAAGATTCTCTTCCGCCGCTTTAGTGAATTGCATCACCATCGTCGGATTCTTCGCAATGTTGGAGATAAGTCTGTCGGTAGAGCCCAATACTACCTCCTTGTCCGCCCACTGCATCGGATTTGACCAGACGCTGAAAGCATCATTAAGGGCATTCTGATCTACAGCGCCCTTATTCTTGAAGTCGAAGCTATCCCAGAAATGCTGCAAGAGCCAATCAGATTTGGCTTCAAGTGTAGTAAGATCTTCCGGAGCGACGGGATATTCAAAAAGAGGTTCGATATAGATGATACCCGGGGCGCTGTTCTCCTGCGCCCAACCAGAGAGGGGGGAAAGCACTGCGGCAACCGCCAAACCTGAGCATGCCACTAACGATCTGATATATCTATTGAAATAAAGAAATGAATCCATAAAGAACTAATTTTTGGAATGATATTCCACCAGCCCTTCCATCGGAGCATCGGATATTTTGCCGACCTTGAAACCTTCTGCCTCGGCAGCCTCTCTGAGCAGGGGTGCGAAATGGAAAGCGATGGAGCCGGTAAACGCCACGGGCAGGGATTTTGAATTATCGTAAGGAGCGATATTCAAACGGAAGAATTTGCGAAATTCATCCATTACCATATTCTTGATAAACGGATGGTCTATCTTATTTCTTATAAAAGGAACAAAGGAGGCGATAAATTTATTCGCACCCTCTTTGCGGTAAACTCCTTCCAGAACATAGGGGAGATTTAAGCCGCAGGAGTTGATAAAATAGCTTTTCAACTCTTCATCCATCTCTCCCTTGAATATCTCGCGTATGAGTCTTATACCTAAAGCTGTGCCACTGCCGTCATCGCCAAGGATATAACCTAAAGAGGGGACTTTGCTCTCCAACTTCTCTCCATCATAATATCCGGCATTAGACCCTGTTCCTAAAATACAGGCGATACCTTTCTCTTTCCCAAAAAGTGAACGGGCAGCAGCTAAAAGATCGGAAGCGACCTCCACTTTTGCATCGGGCCATACCTTCAGGAAGGCTCTGCTGATTTTCTCACGGGCAGAAGGAGTGGCTACGCCGGCTCCATAATAGTAAATTTCTTTCGGAGCGCGACCGGCACCTAACTCTTCCGCCACAGCCTTGAATTCTTTTAATATCCGATCCTCTCCGACCATCATGGCGTTCATTCCCGAAGTCTGGAATCTCAAACCGGGACTCTGCATAGGGGCAAGCAGATACCAGTCGATCTTAGTGGCGCCTGCATCTGCGATAAGGGTGTTTGAAAGTGACATTTCGCCTATTTTTTATATCTATGCAAAAATACGATAAAAAGCTAAAAAAACAAATAGCTCCAATCAGAGATCAGAGCTATTTTATCGGCTGAAGCCTTAATATATATTGAATATTAGCTTCTTTATATTAGAAATCCCAGTCGCTGTAGCCGATCACATGAGCCAGCATCGGGTCGCCCATGCAACGGAAGTCGCTGAGCATATCGTTGTTAGCGACATTAACCGTGCGGAGGTAGGGGTCAAATGATACATCGAGTGTGAGCAGCTGGTTGTTGGCAACATTCACCTGCTGGAGGAAATTAAGATTGGATAGGTTGAGGTAAGTGAGGTTATTCCACTCAAGGTTGATAAATGCCAATGCAGGAGCCTTTGTTACAGAGAAGGCTGTAAGATTATTGTAAGGCGCCCAGATCTGATTGATAGCTTCGCAATCCTTCACTACCATTTCGGTCATATGATTGCCGGAAGCCATGATAGTTGAAAGTGCCGGAAGATTCTGCACATACAACTTCATGATCTTATTGTCGGTAATGTTGAGATTCTCAAGTTTCACCAGTCCCTGAAGCTCGATAGAGGTGAGGTCGTTGTAACCTGCATACAGATTCTTAAGATTTGTACACATTGAAACGTCAAGGTTATCAAGACGGTTGCCAATCACATTCAGATATTCAAGATCGGGAAGATTGCTCACGTTAAGAGCTTCAAGCACATTTCCCGAGATATTGAATTTCTTCAGAAGGGGAGTGCCTGCCAGAGAGAAATCCGCGATTCGGTTACGCTGCAGGCGTAGATTCTGCATCTGGGGAGCGTCAGTGATCGATATCTCGGAAATACGGTTTTTAGCTGCGTTGAGATCATATAGCACAGGGTCCGCATTTACAGTAAGACTTGCGATCTTATTGTCAGACACGTCAACTTTGGTAAGGGCATCAAAACCGGAAAGGTTGAGGTCACCCGCAAGGTCTTTACCTTTCCAGTCGATTGCTACTACGTGACCATTCTCAATAGTGAGACCCGGAGCCGTTGCCACATTTGAAGCGGAGATACCGAGAGCCTGTGCGTTTGTGCCGCCTTTGGCTGAAGGCTGTGCGAGATAAGTCATTAGAGCCTTAGCTTCCTTCTTATTAAGATTCTGAGCGAATGCACCCCCGAGGGTCATTGCTGCCGCGAGAAATAACAGAGTTCTTTTCATAATTATATCCTTTGTAACCTATTGTTTTATGTTTTCAGTTTAATATCAACTTTATAACAACCAAAGGGAAATGAGGGTTCGGAATAATAATATTTTTATTGAACGAAAGGGGAAACAAGGAGATGCCGTTGGAGACCTGGAGAAACATGGAGATTACGATATAAAATGGGAGGAAGGAAGATGGGATAAATACTATTTTAAGAATTAAAGAAAATTTTAAAATTTAAATATTTGATAATAAGAAGAATATAAAATATTTTAATAAATTTTAAGAAAAAGTTAGTATTTTTATGATACATTTAAAAAATTGAGTGTTATAAGGATATGAAACACCGATTCACACAGCGAAAGCAACAGATCGGGAAGAGATAAAAGCTAAATTATAATTTTTTAACACAAGCAAGCAATTATGATGATCGTAATAGTAAAGACAGTTTTAATCGGATTGGTTATGGTAGGTATGGTGATGAGTATTTTATGCATCAACCGATTGTTTGATGAGGAGATCAGTGCGGAAGAGGAATCCTACAATCCGCTGCTGCCATGCCGTCAGGAAGCAGAGGAGGAATATGGCAATCCTCTCAATATCTTCCGCCGTCTCTGGGGAAGATAAAGATGATCAGAAAGGAATTAGGGAGAGGGGAAACGGATGCTACATGAAGAAATTAAAACTGCTTGAATAATCCGGATTAATATCTTGCCCGGACTTATATATTTCTTATATAAATAAGGAGAAAGGTAATATTAGTAGATTATATTGTATGGGTATGTAGATTATAGAAAAACTCTTAGTTAAGCTACATGAATGGAATGATGGGGTGTCCGGCGAGGATGCTCCATCATGTTTTTTGCTAATATCACTAATGCAATAGTATCCCCCCGTCCATTAACGGAATAACATTCTTTATTGGATGGAGCCTTATTTAGAAAGATTATAAATAAGGAAAAATAGAGGAACAAAGAGGGGAAAAGATTGTTTTTTATTAAGGGAATATTATTATATTTGCTGAATCTAAAGAAACCACATATTATAAAAATAATCGACTATGCATTTTACGCCGAAAGAACAAGACAAGCTTACCCTTCTGATGGTAGGACTGATAGCAGAGCGTCGTCTGAAGAAAGGTCTTAAGCTTAACTACCCCGAGTCGGTAGCGTATATCACCAGCTGCGCGCTTGAGGGAGCGAGAGAAGGAAAAACTGTTGAGGAAGTGATGCATGACGCAACCACCGTTCTCACCAAAGAGCAGGTGATGGAGGGCGTAGCAGACATGATTACTCTTCTTCAGGTAGAGGCGGTATTTACTGATGGCTCACGCCTTGTCAGCATCCACCATCCTATAAAATAAGGAGAGGGAAAAAGAGACACTATTCGCTCCCTTTAAAAGAGAGACATAGACCACTGGCATTTTGGCATAGTCCGGAGATGCAGAGGCCATGCAAAAACTTATAAAAAGAGACAATCATGAGTGATACAACAAGCAGCACAGCTGCAACAAATAGCGCTGCAGAGGCTACATATGCTCAGCCTAATGGCGTATTCCCCGGCAATCCGCCGATTGCTTACCCCAATACTCCGGGTTTCAAACCTGCTGATTACGTTCCTGTTGGCGGCGTGATTCTTGCAGATGGCGATATAGAGTATAATGCAAACCGTCGCACAGTAAAGGTCGTAGTGCGTAATACAGGCGACCGTCCCGTACAGATCGGCAGTCACTTCCATTTCTTTGAGGTGAACCGTTACATGGAGTTTGACCGTAGCCTCGCTTTCGGTTATCATCTCAATATCCCCGCCACAACAGCCGTTCGTTTCGAGCCGGGCGAGGAGAAAGAGGTAGAGTTGGTGGCATACTCAGGCAAGCGCCGTGTGATCGGCTTTGATGATCTCGTGAACGGCTACACCGGTCTTGAGGACAAGCCTACATTCTATCCCAAGAAGATAGAGGCAATGCGCCGCGTTAAAGAATATGGTTACAAATGCGTTTCGGAAGAGGAAGCCGAAGGCGAGTACACTGAAAATCAAATAAAAAAATAATCCGTCATGGCAAAAGTAACGAGACAGGAAAATAATATGCTCTTCGGCCCTACAGTCGGAGATAAGATCAGACTCGGTAACACCGATCTCTATGTAGAAATCGAGAAAGACCTCCGCGTATATGGCGATGAGGTTGTCTATGGCGGTGGTAAGACTCTTCGCGATGGTATGGGTCTTGCAAATGAGTGCACATCTAAGGCAGGTTCTCTTGACCTTGTGATCACTAACGTCACTATCATTGACCCGATACAGGGCGTGGTTAAGGCTGACGTCGGTATCAAGGATGGCAAGATTGCCGGAATAGGTAAGGCAGGAAACCCCAACATCATGGAGGGTGTCACTCCCGAACTCGTGACCGGTCCTTCTACCGATGCTATCTCAGGCGAGCACATGATCCTGACAGCAGCCGGTATCGATGGTCACGTACACTACTGCTCACCCCAGCAGGCATACGATGCCCTTTCTAATGGTATCACAACTCTCGTTGGTGGCGGTATCGGTCCTACAGATGGAACAAACGGTACTACTATCACTGCAGGTCCGTGGAACCTTGAGAAAATGCTTCAGGCGGCTGACGGTCTTCCCATCAACCTTGCATTCCTTGCAAAAGGCAACTGCTCAACTCCCGAGATTCTCCGCAATCAGCTTGATGCCGGTGCTGCCGGTTTCAAGATCCATGAGGACTGGGGTGCGACTCCCGCAGCGATCCGCACTTGTATGGAGGTGGCTGACAACTATGACGTACAGGTATGTATCCACACAGATACCCTTAATGAGAGCGGCTATGTAGAGGATACTCTTGCTGCGATCGACGGCAGAACAATCCATACTTATCACACCGAGGGTGCCGGCGGCGGACACGCTCCTGACCTTTTGAAAGTGGCATCAATGATGAATGTCCTTCCTTCATCCACCAACCCGACCCTTCCCTTCGGTATCAACTCACAGGCGGAGCTCTTCGATATGATTATGGTATGTCATAACCTTAATCCGAAGATTCCTTCTGATGTGGCATTCGCAGAGAGCCGTGTGCGTCCTGAGACTCAGGCTGCGGAGAATGTATTCCATGATCTCGGTATCATCTCAATGGTATCTTCCGACTCTCAGGCTATGGGTCGTGTAGGCGAGTCATTCATGCGTACATTCCAGATGGCGTCTTACATGAAGCAGGTGCGCGGTAAGCTTCCTGAGGATTCACCCAATAACGATAACTTCCGTGTGCTCCGTTATCTTGCACAGATCACACTTAACCCCGCTATCTGCTACGGTTTCGGTGATGTTCTTGGATCAATCGAGAAAGGCAAGATGGCAGACCTCGTGCTCTGGGAGCCCGCATTCTTCGGCACCAAGCCCCAGCTCGTGATCAAGGGCGGTCTTATCAACTGGGCAAACATGGGTGACCCGAACGCATCGCTCACTACCCCTCAGCCCAAGATCATGCGTCCGATGTTCGGTTGCTACGGTGAGGCTCTCTACAACACAAGAGCAACATTCGTAAGCCAGGCATCTTTTGAGAATGACGTGAAGGGTAAATATGGTCTCCAGAGCCTTGTAATGCCTGTTAAGGGTACACGCCAGCTCACCAAGAAAGATATGGTGCGCAACACAGCAACACCGTTTATCGAGGTTAACCCCGAGACATTCGATGTGACAGTAGATGGACATCTCGCTACTGTTCCCCCTGCGAAAGTGCTTCCTTTGGCTCAGCTCTACTGGTTCAGCTAAACCGGAAATATAGAAAACTAAATAATAAGGACGGGAGTCGCTTAGAGACTCCCGTCTTTTTTTAACCAAAATTACATCGAGTCTGAACAATTAAAGGCTTCAAACGCTAATATAATTTAGGATATGTAACCCTTAATTATTATCTTTACATTGAAATTTTAATCTGATTATAGAAATGAAAGTATACAGCGAAGTATTGGGGAATATGAACCGCGATGCAGAGTGGAAGGAGAAGCTCGCAGATGCGGAAATCGACTATATCTTTCTTGACCAATGGACAGCACAGAAGAGCCGCTTCCTTACAAAAGGAACAAGCGGTAAGGAATATCCTGTGGCACTGAAGCGTCATACACAGGTAGTGGACGGTGATGTGATAGAATATGATCCCGAGACAAATAAAGCTGCAGTCCTGAAGATAGAATTGAATCCGGTGCTCGTAATAGATCTCGCTTCACTCGCTGATCAGAGTCCGGAGGCAATAATACGCCGCTCCGTAGAATTGGGACACGCTATCGGTAATCAGCACTGGCCCGCGGTAGTGAAGGGAACTAAAGTATATGTTCCGCTTACAGTGGATAAGAAGGTTATGCTCTCGGTGATGGAGACACATCATCTCGAGGGGGTGGAATTTGAATTCCAACAGGGCGTTGAGATAATCCCTTATCTTGCTCCTCATGAGATCCGCCGTCTTTTCGGAGGTGCGGGTCATGAAAGTCACGCACATGGCGAGGGAGGTCATCACCATCACCCCACGACTCACGTTCACTTTGATGAAAACGGAATAGCGCATGAGCACACCCACTGATAATAACTTCTCAGCCATATCAAGACTGCTGCAGTTTACCGACTCAACTTTCCCGGTCGGTACTTTCTCCTTCTCAAACGGATTGGAGACGGCGCAGTTTGAGAATATGGTGAAAGATGCTGATACCTTACGGGAGTTCGTATGGAGTCAGTCGCTTCAGGCGGCTTTCAGCGACGGAGTTGCAGCGATACATGCCCATAGAGCATATCTTAAAGGTGATTATACCGGCATAGCTGATGCCGACCGTATGCTCATACTCTTCAAGATGAACGATGAGGCACGTTTGATGCTGAAACGAATGGGCAAGAAATTAGCTGAGCTTGCAGTGAAACTATTCGACTCGCCAATCATAGGCAGATGGCTGGAGGATATTAAGAAAGAGGAGGTGCCCGGCACATTCCCTGTAGCTCAGGGTATAGCGTATGCCGCGGCGGGAGTCAGCGAGCAGGACCTCTTCGTCGCTCATCAATATGGTGTAGTCAACATGGTATTGTCTGCGGCTTTGAGATGTGTGAAAGTATCGCATTATGACACTCAGAAGATACTCTTCGATCTCTCTAATAAAGTGGAGGATCTCTATAAGGAGGCATCACAGATGGAACTTACCGATATGAATGCTTTCTTTCCCGAACTTGATATCCTCGCTTCGCTACATGAAAAGGGAGCGATGCGAATGTTTATGAACTAATTTATTAAAAAAAAGAATCATATATGTCACAGACATGCAGAATAGGGGTAGGCGGTCCCGTCGGATCCGGCAAAACCGCTCTTATCGAGGCTATCACACCGAGACTCCTCGAATTAGGACAGAAAGTGCTTATCATCACCAATGATATAGTCACAACCGAAGATGCTAAACATGTCCGCAAGACCCTAAAGGGAGTATTGGCGGAAGATAAGATTATCGGTGTAGAGACCGGCGCGTGTCCTCATACAGCAGTGCGCGAGGATCCCTCCATGAATATTGCAGCTGTAGAGGAGATGGAGGAGAAATTTCCCGATACGGATATCGTACTTATCGAATCGGGAGGCGATAATCTTACACTTACTTTCTCACCTGCGCTTGTAGACTTCTTTATCTACGTTATTGATGTGGCAGCCGGCGACAAGATACCTCGTAAGGATGGTCCGGGTATTTCACAGAGCGATATTCTCGTGATAAATAAGACTGATCTCGCCCCTTATGTGAATGCAAGTCTTGAGGTGATGGATCATGATTCCAAGCTCATGCGTCCCGGCAAACCTTTCGTATTCACTAATGCCATGACCGGCGAGGGTATCAACGAATTGGTAGACCTCATCTTCAAGATGGCACTCTTTGATAAGAAAGAGGATTAAGAAGGGTAAAGCCTATGGATTTCAGCAATTTTCAGAAATATGAAAAACTGAAGGATCTCACCATTCCGGAGGTAGATTTCGCCACCGCCCGGGAGATGCAGCCATATCTTACCGAGCCCCCGCAGATGTATGTGGGAGCTCCGGGTAAACATGGCTATCTACGGATGGGATTCGAGCTTGATAAGGATGGGAAAAGCATCATGCGTGATCTTGACCGACGTGTGCCTCTGATCGTGCAGCAGGAGCTCTATTTCGATCAGGCTATGCCGGAGATGCCGTGTGTCTATATCCTGTCGTCCGGAGGTCCGAATGTGGATGGCGACCGTTATCAGCAGGATATCACGGTAAAGAAAGATGCGTTTGCATGGATCTCAACCGGCGCGGCGACAAAGCTTGCGGAGATGCGTTATAATTACAGCGGTATGATCCAGAATATCGTGCTTGAGGAGAATGCCTATCTGGAGTTTATGCCCGAGCCTGTCATTCCCTGTAAGCATACCCGCTTTATTTGTGACACCCGTATGAATGTGCATCCTACGGCGACTGTATTCTACTCCGAGATATATATGGGAGGACGGAAATATTACAAGGAGGGAGAGCTCTTCGAGTATGATATACTGTCGGTATGTTCGCATGGCGAGCGTCCGGACGGGAAGCAGCTCTTCCGTGAGAAATTTGTGATAGATCCCAATAAAGTGCCGGTGCGTCAGCTTGGCGTGATGGGGGAGTATGACGTTTTCGCTAATGTTATTGTCATGACTCCCAAAGAGCATGCCGATAAGATATATGCCGCTACTGATGCCTATATTGACAGAGAGAATAAGATAGCTGTCGGTATCACACATCTCCCTAATGATGCGGGTCTTCTCTTTAAAGTGTTGGGAATGGAGCCGGGACCGGTGAAGAAAATAGTACGGGAATTCTGTTCAAAGGTAAGAATGGAGGTAAAGGGTAAGCCTGTACCTAAGGAATTTCCCTGGAGATAAACTAAAACGCCTTTTGATGCAAGAAGAAGTAATAGAACTAATAGATAATGATAGCAAGGGATGTGCCGCTCCGGCTTTGGAGATGTGTGCATTCCTTGCTCGGTATAGTGCCGCGCTCTTTACAGCCGGCGCAACGTGCATACGCCTTAAAAAGAATGTAGATCGAATTGCGGAAGCATACGGAATGAAAGTGGAGGTCACCATTCTCCCCCGGCATATACATCTGACGGTCAGCGATCCCGATTATAAGGAGGTTGTTACGGAAATCACATCAATAGGGGATGGACCGATCAGTTTTGATCTCAATACCAGATTAAGCAAGCTTAGCTGGCAGATTGCCGATGGTAAGATATCCTTTCATGAGGCGAGAGATGTGTTGAAGCGATTGATCCATATGCCATACAAGGATCTTTTTTCATTACCATTTATAGTAGGGCTTGCTAATGCCGCTTTCTGTCGTCTTTTCAATGGTGACTTTCTGGCGATGGCAGTGGTTTTTGTAGCTGTTTTCATAGGATATAATCTGAAGATCCTGTTGGCGGAGAAGAAAGTGGATTTTAGGGTAACGGTGATACTATGTGCCTTTTTCTCAACCATCCTGGCAGCCGGCGATGGAGTGTTTGGGATTTCCTCCACTCCGGATATTGCCATCGGTACCTCAGTCTTATATCTTGTTCCCGGCATCCCCTTTATCAATTCCTTCTCAGACATGCTTGACAAGCATTATATCTGTGCCTTCGGACGCCTGATGAATGCTGTCGTGCTCACATTCTGTCTCTCCGTGGGTTTAGGATTAGGGATGTGGCTGATGGGTGTATCATTGTTTTAGAAATTTTTTAGCAGCTATTTATACTATGGATATAGTCTTTGAGTTTTTACAGGATGCTATATTTGCCGGGATCGCAGCAATCGGTTTTGCAGCAATCAGCCGTCCGCCGCGCAATGCCTATATATGGTGTGCGCTCATAGCGGCTGTGGGACATTCTTTCCGCTTTCTTCTGATGAAATTCTCTCCATTGACTGTGCATATTGTTATAGCCACGACCTTGGCATCGTTATTGATAGGGACATTATCAGTGCTGCTTTCACCGAAGACGAAAGTGCCGGCGGAGACTTATCTCTATCCCTCCTTATTGCCGATGATACCGGGTATATATGCCTATAAGATGTTCGGAGGATTAGTGATGTGTCTATATCAGGGGTCGGAAGGGAATTTTGAGAAATATTTTTATCTCTTTGCCAGCAACGGACTGACCTGCTTCTTTATTCTATTAGGCATGGTGATAGGAGCTACCATTCCCATCTTCATGCTCCAGAAAGTATCATTTCAGGCTACCAGGCATAAGATAAGATTTTAAGAGAAAGATCTGGGGTAAAATAAGGAATGAAAAGGCAAAATTAATGTCAATTTATGAAAAGACGAAATATGGGAATAATAATGATTGTGATAGGCGCAGTCCTTCTGATAAGTGGAATAGTAATAGTAACAACAAAAACTAATCCGACGGAAAGGAAGGAGTCATTAGTTGATAGCACGCCTATTGAGAATCAAACAAATTACTCTGATTATAACTCTACGGTTGCAAATGCTTTGGCTGTAACTGAGCCGTCAGTAACTGAATCTACGGCACAGCTGGAGAAACCCTCAAAAACTCCAGAAGAAGATTCGAAGTCTAAGGGTAACTCCTTTGAGGATTTTGTTGTGAATCTATTGGCAGATTGGAGATTCAAGCTTCTTGATCGTACTCAAGACGCCGTATCCTCTGCCGGTGTAGTTGCTGAGTCTTGCAAGAATCCTGATTTGCATATACAACAGAAAAGAGGCAATGGAGAGATAGACTATTACATTGAATGTAAGTATCGTTCTAACTGGAACAACGGAAAAGTAGCTTTTAAGGATTGGCAACTCACCCGCTACCGTCAATTCCAAAGGGATAGCCATAGAAAAGTTCTGATTGCTCTTGGAGTAGGAGGCACGCCATCGGCGCCTGAAACCTTAATGATTGTTCCTTTGGATTCAGTTAAAGATAATTCTATGGGGCAGATAAAAACGGAATATGTCATTGCTCCAACTTCGTCCGCTCTCGTGGATTATATGAATAGTTACTTTACCAAAGTATTTGCTAAGGTAAAACGAAACTCAAAATAATCTGCAGCGAGTAGAGAATAGTAAGTGTATTTAATAACAAGCATATGAAAATAATCATATTGAAAGTTCTTACTATGCTTATAATCAGCATAGATTTATAGAAAAGAACACAGGAATGGTACAGATTTTGAAAGGATACGGCAAAAAATGTGTTCCCTTGCGTTAGTTTTGTATTTTTGCATTCTAAACAAAGCATATAAATTCAAATGGCTAAAATAACAGTAAAAGACACAGAAGTTAATGTTGTAAAAGTCAACGGAGAGGACTATATCTGCCTCACTGATATGATACGCGCCAAGGATGGGGAGTTTTTCATAACAGATTGGCTACGAAATCGTAATACACTTGAGTTTATCGGTATTTGGGAGAAAGTGTATAATCCCAATTTTAATTATGGCGAATTCGCCACAATTAGAAATCAGTCGGGTCTTAACAGTTTTAAGATAAGTGTAAAAGAATTTGTAGCGCGTACCAAAGCAATATCCCTTCAAGCCAAAGCAGGGCGTTATGGTGGCACATACGCACACAAGGATATAGCGTTTGAGTTTGCAATGTGGATAAGCCCCGAGTTCAAAGTTTACATCGTTAAGGAGTTCCAAAGATTAAAGGAAGAGGAACAAAAGACACTGGGTTGGTCAGCGAAACGAGAGTTGTCGAAAATAAACTACCGAATACATACAGATGCGATCAAGCTAAATCTTATCCCGGCTGAGGTCACTAAAGCACAGGCATGCATTATTTATGCCAATGAAGCCGATGTATTGAACGTGGCTATGTTCGGAATGACTGCGAAACAATGGCGTGAGGTTAATCCTGAATTGAAGGGGAATATCCGCGATTATGCATCTATCAACGAACTCATATGCCTCTCCAATATGGAAAGCCTTAATGCTGTATTCATCGAGCAGGGACTTCCGCAATCCGAAAGACTTATCAAACTCAACCAAATCGCTATTCATCAGATGAGTGTATTGGAAAGTGATGATGAGAGGAGATTATTGAAATAACCAATTGGAAGCTGATTACAAAATTAAAGTTTATTATGGTCTTATGGGAATGATTGAAATTGGTCCGCATGACGAAATCAAAAATTTATATAATAAACCAGCTAATAGAAAATTAAAATACTGTGCAGTCATATTCATTTCAATCACGATCGCCCTCCTGTTGGTTAGGGTGATTTGGGTGAAGCAAATTTCTGATCTAAATGTATTGTTTCTCAAAGGAGTGGCAGCCTTATTTACAATTATTTTCGCTGTTCTGTATGGAGTGCTTGTATATCGAGTAAATCGTGAATATATCAGTAAAAGAAGATAATATGGTGATAAACTGTTGTATGGTTATCATGGACGTACACCTCAAACTAAATTTACGTGGATACATCTTCAAGAGGCGTCGGATTTAGTTGCTCTTGTTAGAAAAGAAGGATTCCCTTTGACTATTGTTGTAGATAAGGATGGGATAGTGCGTTTTGCAAAAGTCGGAGCCACAGAAGAAAATCAGGCAGAAGCAGTTGCCGTTATTGAAGAATTATCTCGTTAATTGCCTCTTTTCGCACAATATAAATAGTCCATAACTTCGCTGACAAATCAGCAAGTTATGGACATGTTTTATATAAATGTATAAAAGTATAGTATACTATATTCTATAAGCTATTGATTCGATCCCTGTTTCTTTTCGTTATCCTGTACGAGATGGCCGTAGATATTTGTGATGATCGCGCCTGCTGCCATCACGATTATAGAAACGATTAAAACTAATGAGGCGCCTCCTCCCTTGAGAAGCATTGGGATGCAGAATACACCGATTACCGCGCCTATCTTACCAATGGCTGCTGCTATACCGACTCCCTCACCACGAGTCTCTACCGGGTATACTTTCGGAGGAAGAACGTATGTGATAAGATGCGGTCCCATATTGAGGAAAAGCTCAAAGCCCATGAATGCGCCGATAGATATCCATTTGTTCCAGTTGAAATGATAGGAGAGGAGCAGGATTATCAATGTTGCGGCACATAGCCAGAAACCAACAGATTGGATGGCTGTAATACTCTTCTTCCTATTAATAAGCCAAAGACCGAGGATAAAGCCGGGGAGCATGATACAGCTGATCCATAGTGTGATCTCTACGGAAGAGGCTACATGAAGAATCTCCGCTTCATGTGGCTCGACATGCTGCAATCCCAACGCCATCACCAGAATCGGGAGAAAGACACCAATACCATATACTCCTAATCCTTCGCATGCCCAGGGAACACCGCTCAGAATCACTCGTTTTCCGTTATTGATAATAAAGGAGAATAGAGATTCATTCTGTTTCTTCAAAGCTTGCTTTGTAGAAACAGCGGGAGCGGCACCGGGTGCCTGAGGATCTGGCTCAGGAAGATATACATCTTTCCCGAGAAAGTCTTCAGTAGCTTTTTCAGCCGCTTCTTTCTCGCCATGATTAAGCAACCAGTTAGGAGACTCATACCATTTGACACGCAATAGCAACATCAAGGCAGCAATTCCCGCAACAATCCACATCAGAGAGTGCCAGTCCTTAGGATTCTTAGTATCAAGAATAATCCAGAAGCAGAGAGCAGCCGCCAGAATATTACCCAAAGCAGATGCAGTCTTGGTCACTCCGACCATGAGTGCGCGATAGCGTACAGGCATAAGAATAGAAACATAGCCGGAGTCGAGCGAGTATTCTCCACCGATACCTAATCCTACGAGGAAGAGGCAGACTGTAAGGACAGCTACATTCGGAATAAAGATAGAGATTAAAGATGCCACTAATATGAGGGCAGGACAGAATCGGAAGAAGAAGAGATAGCCGTATCGGTCACTGAGAGAGCCGAAGATGACCGACCCGATAGCTATACCTATCAGATCCACACATCCTATGAGTCCCTGCATAAAAGTAGATAATTCGGGATGAGCAAGAATATTAAGCATGGGTATAATCACCCCGGCAACTGTAGCGACAGCCGTACCAATCAGCTGCCCGAGCGATGCCACAGCAACAATATAATAATGTCTCCACGTAAGAGACATATCATTGATATTCTGCTTTGTTATATCAGCCATATTTCTGTATTGATAACGTAGATGAATTTATGATTGAAAAGTGGCAGGATAAGATCAATTATCAGCCTTAGGAGCAAACATCTGATAGGCGGGAAGGAGGAAGATCCAAGTGCCGATACAGAAGGGACCGGTCAAGGTAGGCAGACCCATGGGGGAGAAGAAGGCATTCATCGCCGCCTGTATGATGACAGTGATGAAAATTCCGATGACCGCCCAGATAGCGGATTTCCAAGAGAAATTACAGAAAGTGGCACCGAGCGCGATACCTGTCAATACGGCGCTGAAACCGTAAAGACCCTCCGCTATGTCCGCTCCGGGAGCCTGCCATAATATCGCTGTAGCGAGTGCTATTGCAGATGCTATGGCTGCCCATACGGCAGCACGAATGGAAGATACCGCAAGCGCGGCAAGGAAGAAGATACCGGTCACCCAGTTATTGATTAGGAAAACCTGGGAAATACCTTTAAGCCAGTAGACTACAAGATCTCCAAAACCTGCATTCAGTGCAGTATGTACGTCATGAGGAAGCTCGGGGCTACCCATATATTCAGCCGGCATCCCATGAAATATTCTTCCAGCAAGAAGGAAGAACCATGTGGAAAGCACGAAGGGAAAAGTGAAAGCGGATAGTTTCCATCTCCCGAAGACATTATCCAATCCTGACTGGACCCATGTGGTCATGGCCGAACAGATAACAAGCGCTATCCACATCCATATTGTATTACCGAGGAAGGTAGGAAAAGCGCATCCCACTAATACACCGTTGAAGCCCCAGAGACCTTGAGCCCCTTTCTTATCGGGAAGCTGAAGAAGATAGCCGGCGAGGGTAGATACCACCAAACCAACCACTGCACCCCACGCAACCGTAGGGAAACCTTCGGCATAAGCACCCCAGAAGATACCTGCCATAAAAAGGAGTCCGGTCCACATATTATCTTGGAACATTACTTGTCCTACACCGCGAAGACAAGTGCGGGGAAATTCCTTCAACATCTGTGAAGGAGAATAAAGTTGTGCCATTCTATACTGTTTTTAATATTATTTCTTTGCTGTGCCGACGCAAATATCCGAGGATTTTAGAATTCTTATTTTTGAACTCTTACATAATTTTAACGTTTAATGTTTATAATAGTTTAGTTAATTTAAGCATCAAGGTTATTATATGAAAGACTCTTTATTAGCCGGTTTTTTTAGAAAAAGGGGAATCATGATGATCCTACAGATTATCGTTCTTCTGTTGTCTCTTCTTCTTATCGGCATGATTTCCTATGATAGTTTCAAGAATACCACTTTCTACGAGGCGTATAGCTTCCAGCGTTGGCAGTTCTGGATCTGTATGGTATTTATTTTTGTATTTTTCGCGGAGCTGTTGGTTTCAGAGGATAAATGGCATTTCTTCTGGACAAATTTCATTTTCCTTCTTGTCTCTATCCCATATCAGGCGATCATATATCACTACCACATCGAACTCTCGCAGGAGGTTAGCTATCTGATAAGGTATATGCCCCTGATTCGTGGAGGCTATGCCTTGGCGATCGTGATGAGCTGGTTTACATATAACCGTGCTTCCGGTCTATTCTTTACATATATTATCATCCTTCTTTCCACGGTCTACTTCGCCAGTCTGACATTCTATCTTTTCGAGGCGGGAGTCAATCCGTTAGTGAATAAGTATACGGATGCCCTATGGTGGGCGGCGATGGACGTTACGACAGTCGGATCAAATATCACCGCCGTAACAGGTGTCGGACGAGTATTATCAGTACTGTTAGCCGCTTTGGGTATGATGATGTTCCCGATCTTCACGGTTTACGTTACAAATATTGTGACCCAGCGAAATAAGGAATCAAAGAAAAACGGCACCACTCTATCATTTATTGATGCCTACCACCAGTATGTGAAGAATCATCCTGATGGAGCTGATAAGAATGACACTAAGGAGGTGAAGGAGCTTATAGCCGCCGCCTCCAAGCAGGCTCAGAATATTGAGAACACTAGCGCTCCGGATACTGATAATAATGACGGTAGTAAAGATTCCGGAAAATAACCGGCAAGTCTTACGCAGAAGTAAATAAAAGTCTTACGTGGAAGTAAATAAAAAGAGAGAAGGCGGTGAAGCTTTCTCTCTTTTTTGATAGAGCCTTATTGCTCAGTAGTTGCTAATATAAGTGGCTTACTCAGGCAGAGGCATTAATGGTGGGGGTGAGGGGCTCGTCGGCGCAAAGAACGGCGAGTAGATTGCCTACCATTGACGCCTTCTGTTCGTTGGACAGGGTTACGACTTGTTTCTCGTCGAGAGTCTTGAGAGCCATCTCAACCATTGAAACGGCGCCCTCTACGATTTTCTCGCGAGCTGTGATGATAGCCGATGCCTGCTGACGACGAAGCATTACAGCTGCAATTTCGGGAGCATAAGCAAGATAATTGATGCGAGCTTCCACTACCTCAATGCCTGCCATAGCCAAGCGTTCGTTAATCTTTTTCTCAAGAAGGTCGGATATCTCATTGCCTGAATCACGCAGAGTCAGCTCATCGGGATCGCCTGAATCTGTCTGATCGTAAGCAAAATGTCCGGTCACCTCTCTGAGAGCCGCATCGCTTTGAATACGCACGAAAGCATCCAAGGCGCGATTGGATATAGAACCTGTCGTGCCTCCGAAGCTCTCTGAATCAAGATCGAAAACCACGCGGTAAGTGTCGCGTATCTTCCACACAAGCACCATACCGATCAGCACAGGGTTGCCGATCTTGTCATTTACCTTGATAGGGTCGATATCCATGTTACGGATACGTAAAGAAAGCTTTTTACGAGTCATAAAGGGGTTCATCCAGAAGTAACCCACTTTCCGGCAAGTACCTTTATATTTACCAAAGAATATCATCACCCGCGCCACATTCGGCTCCTGAATGAAATAGCCTACCAGTCCCAGGATAAAAAGGATGAAGAGGGGGATTGAGATGGCGATGGAGAGTCCTATATTATAATCATTCGCATATAGGATTGTAATAATGAAAAGCACCGGGATAAGGATAAACGTGAAGAATATCATAAGGAAGCCGTTGATAATCGGACCGCGATATTCATATTCATGATTCTGATTTTCCTCCATAAGTAAATTAGTAAAAAGAGTAATATTAGTATTAATAGAAAGAGGTCGGAAAGCATATTATCCGACCTCTTATATCATTGTTCAGAAGACGATCAAATATCTTCACTTATTGCGGGAGTCTCTACAGGCTCGGCAGTGCCATTACCCTCCTTGATGAAGAGAACGCAAGCGGCACCGATGATAAGGGCGATACCTGCGATGAACATCATAAGGTATTCGGGAGCTAACTCACCGGGAGTGCTGAAGAATGCGAGAATCCAACCGCCGGCAACTGCCGCAACAATCTGCGGAATAGTGATTGTACAGTTGAAGAGACCGAGGTATGCACCGATGTTTCCACCCTTCAGTGAGTTGGTAAGGATGGTGAAAGGCCAAGCCAGCATAGCAGCCCATGCGCAGCCGATAAGAGCAAACGCGATGAAGAGAAGATACTGGTTTGTGAAGAATGCGGTCATGATGAAACCTGCTGCTCCCAGGATGAGAGAAAGGATATATGAGAGCTTACGACTGCGGAATTTAGGAAGCACGACTGCCCAGATTACAGAACCGATAGCCTGAACCGCGAAGAGCAGACCTACCCAGTTACCAGCCTCATTATACTCCTTGGAAGAAGCGTCGAGAACAGTGCGAGTGATGTAAGAGCAGTCCTTAGCGTTGGCAATCTCAACGGTATTTGCGCCGCTCATATCGAGAGAACCATCGGCACGGGTCTCTACGATATCAGCAGTAGTGAGGCTGAAAGGCCCTTCGTGAGTGGAAAGGAAGTCGGACACCTCTTTACCATGATTAACGATAATCTGGTCGCCGTTGGCAATAAGATATTTACCGTTGATTACCTCACCGTTGTAGTTGATACCTGAGATGGTAGTGGCAGCCGGTGTATGGAATGCGTTGAAAGCTACGGTATTTGTAGCATAAGTCCAGAGGAAAAGGAACGCGAACCAGCAGAAGAACTGTACCACTCCGACAGTCCAGAAAGTGGAAGGAGCGTTCTTAAGAAGAGAAATAACGTTTGTCTTCTCCTTGGGTGCATCCTTAGCTGTCTCACCGCCATTATATTCGTTGTAGACCTGAGGGGGCCACTCTTTAATCTTAACCAATGAGTAGATAACGCAGATCATCAGGACTGCCGCACCGATATAGAAAGACCAGATGACAGTGTCAGGCACTTTACCGGTCTCGGCAGTGTTCTGAAGTCCGAGCCATACCAATACGAAGGGGAGGATATAACCGACGATCGAACCGGCATTGCAGAGGAATGACTGAATAGAATAGGCGAGACCCTTCTGTTTTTCATTCACCATATCGCCGACAAGCATCTTGAAAGGCTGCATAGCCATATTGATCGAGGTGTCGAGAAGCATAAGCGCGATAAGACCGAACAGGATGGCGCTTGAAACAGTGAATGAGAAGCTACCTGCATTAGGAAGGAAGCACATCACGACTACGGCGATGAGTGCACCTACGATGAGATAGGGGAGACGACGTCCGAAACGATTCCACGTACGGTCGGACATCATGCCGACGATCGGCTGTACCAACAGTCCCATCAATGGAGGCAGAATCCAGAAATAGCTAAGGTCGTGGGGATCCGCACCGATAGTGGTGAAAATACGCGACACGTTCGCGCTCTGAAGAGCGTAAGCAATCTGTACGCCAAAGAATCCGAATGACAGATTCCAAAGCTTCCAGAAACTTAAGTCAGGTTTAGTTTTCATGTCTTAAATTTTAGTTAATGCTATGATTGTATTTGTTGTTTCAAGTCAATAGTTTATGAGGAGAGTTATTTGTTATCAATGAGGGAATACAGGAGAGCGATCTCCTCGGGCCATATCTCAGGATTGGGTGTTTCGAGGATGAGAGGGATGTCGTCAAATCTCGGGTCATTAACCAGACGGCGGAAGAACTCCAGACCTAAAGTGCCCTTTCCGATCTCCTCATGCCTGTCAATACGCGATCCCAATTCCCTTTTATCATCGTTGATGTGAAGAGCCTTGAGGTAATGACCTCCGATAATGTCATCGAAGTCTTTCCAGGTCTTGGTGTAGCCATCCTCCGACCTTAGATCATAACCGGCAGAATAAGTGTGACAGGTATCGACGCATACTCCAATACGACTCTTATCCTCGACTTTGTCAATGATATGGGCGAGGTGTTCAAAACGATGCCCTAAGTTAGAGCCCTGTCCCGCTGTTGACTCCAGCACTGCAGTCACACCCTGTGTCTGGTCGAGAATCATATTCAGGCTTTCGGCTATAAGGTCAAGACATTTATCCTCTTCCATCTGGTTCAGATGAGAGCCGGGATGAAAATTCAGCAGGGTCAGACCTAACTGTTCGCAACGGCGCATCTCATCAAGAAAGGATTTACGGGATTTCTCCAGCTTCTCCTCATCCGGACTCCCGAGATTAATCAGGAAATTGTCATGAGGGAGAATCACTTCCGGGCGGTATCCGAATTCTTCACAATTAGCCTTGAAAGCCTCAGCTTCTTTTTTAGAAATAGCTTTTGAGACCCAGCGCGTGTTGCTGCCGGTAAAGAGAGCGAAAGCTCTCGCTCCGATCTCATTGGCATTGATGGGAGTGTTGGAAACGCCACCCGCCGCGCTGACATGTGCTCCTATATATTTCATCTCGTAATATAAATCGTTGGTGTAACCCTTCCATAGATTTCAACATTCCCGGCTCTAATCGGACCTCCGGGGCGCATCTATAGAATGAGTGCAGTCTAATTATCTTACAAAGGTAGAAAAATTTTTGCTATCCGTCAACAGTTTCTATTGCCCATCTTCAACCTTGTAAACAATGAAGTCTAAATTTTCAGCAATACAGGGGCTAAACCATTATGAAAGTCTTTTGCCTGAATGAAACCGGACTTGAAAGCCAACTTCCCTTCGGGAGTGATATATTGCCATTTTCCTGCCGGCGTTTTCTTTACTCTTGCCAATCCGTCGGAAAAAGGTGCTGCCTCGCAATATTGAGGAGCAATCACGATATTACCATCTGCATCAGTATATCCGAATTTTGAATCAATAAGGACAGGAACGGGAGCTCCGGGTGTCGGCACCGGATTGTCATTGACTTTGTGATCCTCTGTCTCAGGACCTAAATTTCCATCCGGAAAAATCTCAAACCATTGCCAGTCGATTTTTACGAAAGCATGATTGCCGGCAAATACAGTGGCGTCATGGTATTGCGGGGTTATGACCATGTCGCCGGATTTGTTGATATAGCCCCAAAGCATCTCTTTTGCCATATAGTCGTGTTTTAAATAGCTAAAGTGAATAATCAATGATAAATCTAAACGATAATAAGAAATTTTTTGTTTGTTTTAGGGAGATGATTTAAATTTGCCGAAATATTGAGCCAAGTATAAAAACAGACAACTGATGGAAGAATTATCAAAACGAAAACTGGCGTTATATTCCGGTCTGGAGAGCAAGAAGCAACGCCTCAAATCCGGACTATTTGCCGTGGAAGGGACGAAAAGTGTATCGGATACGCTTGGATATTACCCGTTGGTGGCTTTGGTAATGAAGAAGGGTGTGGAATTACCGGAAACAATTCTACATTTCATCCCAGAGGATAAGATATGTGAGACCTCCCAGCAAGGGATGGATAAGTTATCATCCCTCTCCACCAGTCCGGATATGATAGCGATTTATCACCTGCCGGAATGTAACATAAAGGATTTCGCGCAACTTCCGGAAGATTTATACCTTATGCTTGACGGCGTGCAGGATCCCGGCAATTTGGGGACAATCATACGGACGGCGCATTGGTTTGGAATAAAACGAATATTTGCTTCCAAGGATACAGTTGATATCTATAATCCAAAGACTATCCAGGCGACGATGGGGTCGCTCCCTCATGTGGAGGTGCTTTATTGTAACCTTGAGGAGGTTGTAACAGCTAATCCTTCACTTCCGGTCTACGGTCTGCTGCTTGAAGGTAAAAATATTTATAAGGCGTCCTTGGAGGGGAAAGGATTTATAGTGATGGGAAATGAAGGGAAAGGGATAAGTCCCATGCTTCGCCGGTCGGTCACATTTCCTTTGCTCATACCTCCCTATGACCCTGATGCTCATGGGGAGAGCCTGAATGTAGCAATCGCCACAGCTGTTACACTTT
This sequence comes from Bacteroidales bacterium, assembly GCA_014800895.1. GTDB lineage: Bacteria > Bacteroidota > Bacteroidia > Bacteroidales > Muribaculaceae > Lepagella. The sequence goes on along the minus strand of JAAVFG010000002.1, from coordinate 11,398 downwards.
CCACTTTCCGTTCCAAGGTATAAACTTTAATAAGAAATCACCACTATTTTTAATGGATATATGATATTTTCGCCACTCCCTCAGCGTCTTGAGAACGGGGGGAGGAAAGCATCGGGAAAATGGTCGAGTTTGAAATTATCAGGCGTGCCCGTGATTGTGATTATGTCAAATCGATATTTAAAGAGTTTGTCAAATTCCCGGAGGTAAGCGTCAGCACCTCTCACCATCATTTTGATTTTCTTCTCATTGATGGCATCAAGCGGCTCGACTTTATCTCCGCGCCTTGCTTTCACTTCAAAAAATACCATCTCTCCCGGGAGCTCGGCGATAATGTCAATCTCCACATTTTTCCTGCGATAATTGGTCTCTCTGACAATATAACCGCGAACGCGGAGCCAGTCGGCTGCTATTTGTTCAGCCTCCGCTCCCCATTCGCGGTTTTCCTTACCTTGCTGTCTACGCTCCATAAGAAGCTGCTTATTCAAAATGTTTCAGAAAGCTTTAAACGACATGTCCAGACCTTTGACGCTATGAGTCAAGGCTCCTACAGAGATGAAGTCAACTCCCGCTTCTCCATACTGACGGAGATTTTCAAGAGTGATGCCTCCGGAAGATTCAGTCTCGGCGCGACCATCCACCAATGCAACCGCCTCCTTAGTGAGTTCGGGTGTGAAATTATCGAACATTATCCGATCCACACCGCCATGTGCCAGTACTCTCTTGATGTCATCAAGAGAGCGAACCTCAACCTCAATTTTGAGATCCTTGCCATTCTTCTTGCAATAATCCTGAGCGCGTGAGATTGCTTTCTCAATGCCGCCGGCAAAATCAATATGATTATCCTTTATAAGAATCATGTCAAAGAGCCCGATTCGGTGATTGGTGCCTCCACCTGTCTTGACAGCCTCTTTCTCCAACATTCGCATTCCGGGAGTGGTCTTACGTGTATCAAGCACTCGGGTATGCAGTCCCCGGAGCTCATCCTGATATCGGCGGGTCATCGTAGCCACGCCGCTCATGCGCTGCATGATATTGAGCATGGTGCGTTCCGCGATAAGAAGAGAGCGTACGGGTCCTTCGGCAACGAAAGCGATATCTCCCTTATTCACCTCGGCACCATCCTTGATGAATACCTCCATCTTGATAGAAGGATCCACTTTATGAAGCACTTTTTCAGCCATCTCCACGCCTGAGAGGATGCCATCCTCCTTAATAATCAGGCGCGAACGCCCCATAGCATCAGCGGGAATGGTGGAGAGGGTGGTGTGATCTCCGTCACCTACATCTTCAAGGAAAGATAGTTCGAGAAGATCGTCAATCAATTCTTCTTTTGTTTTCATGACTTTGAAAAAAATAGTAAATTTGTGCAAAGATAATATTATTTTAGAAAATATAAGGAAAAGCGATGGAAATAGTATTGCTGACAGTCGGAAAGACGACAATCGACTTTGTTCTGGATGGAATTGCGGAATATACCAAACGTCTCAAGCATTATGTTCCATACAGTATCCAGATGTTGCCTGATATAAAGAAAACCGCTTCTCTCAGCGTAGAACGCCAGAAAGAAGCGGAGGGGGAGATGATAATTTCAAAATTGCTTCCCGGCGACCATGTGATTCTGCTTGACGAGCGAGGGAAAGAGTATAGCTCTATGGAATTTGCAACTTTTCTTGAAAAGCAGATGGTAGCGGGAAGAAAACGTCTCATTTTTGTAGTAGGCGGTCCTTATGGATTCAGCCGCGCGGTCTATGATAGGGCGGACGGGAAGATTTCCTTGTCAAAGATGACATTCAATCATGAGATGGTCCGTCTCTTCTTCACAGAGCAGGTGTATCGTGCGATGACGATTCTTCGTGGCGAGCCGTATCATCATGAGTAATCTCGCGCCGCCTGAATATCTTTATCTTTGACAGAAAGGAGAAGCCGATAAGAATAACCATCACAATCAGGTAAAGTCCCGACCAGTTGAATAGAATCTTTTCATTATCGCGCGCGAAAGATAGAGGGTCTGAATCCGTGTCAGGCGACATGAAATCATCAGTATTGAGGGCTCTGAGAGAGCTCTTCCAAATGATTACTCCGTTTCTGACAAATACCACACCTGGGTTACCTCTTACCAATTCTTTAAGCACCGTATCTTCGGAGCTATAGATAGGATATTCAGGCATCGAGAGATTTTTCCAATCCTCCAGACCCTTTTTTGAAGAAGAGACGGCGGCAAACATCCTTACTCCGTGAGTCTCCGCCCAGTCATGGAGGGAATTAATCTTCCATGTGGAGGCGATAGATACTTTATCAAGATCAGGCATGACGAGAATGAGATAATCTCCTTCATTAGTGAGAATTTCCTCCGTCACATCCTCTTCTCCCTCCTCATCCCAGAGTCGCATGGACTTCTCATTACGGATTGAGACAAGATCATCAACGGTCGGGGGATTGACAGGAACACGATCTATGAATATCCATCCCGACTCCTCGTCCGGAAGATCCGCATCCTCTGAAAACTCCTTTTTCTCCCCATTCTTCTCATAGATAAATTTATACTCCGGTTCCACATCCGGAGCATTGTCGGAGATGGTACTCCCTACGGGATAAGGTCGGAAGTCAATGAGGGGCTGATACATGTAGCCTGCAGCTTCTATGCCGATGATAAAGATGCCCGATAGCAGAAGAGCTATCCATTGTAGAGCCGGAGTAACGAGCCAGCCTATGTAACGGTTGAAGAAGATAAGCCAGGCAACCCCCATGCAGATGCCGACATTTTTCCAGAATGTAGCCCAGTTGGAAATCACCCATGCGTCACCGAAGCAGCCGCAGTCGGGCACGGGATTAGTAGTGGCGATCCAAAGGGAGAGGGGGAGCATGAACGCCATGATTGCAGCCGCTCCCCAGGTAGCTGTACGCCGGAATGTGCCGAAACATAGGAGCACACCTATAAGAAATTCGACGGCACAGAGAGCGAAACATCCCACTTTTACAAGCCCGGGCCATATATCAAGTCCGAGCACGGCAAGATAATCCTCGATCTTGAAGAGAGTGCCCCAAGGGTCTATAGCCTTTGAGAAGCCTGAGAATATGAATAAAGCACCCACCGCCTCACGAATAAGCCAAGTGATACACTTGAATATGGGACGATCGGGAGAGAAAGCGTTATGGAGCTTAGAATCGGAGTTTGATGAGTGCGAAAAGTGCATAATTAATCATATCCATGTAATTGGCGTCGATACCCTCGCTAACGATGGTGAGCCCGTTGTGATCTTCAATCTCTTTAGTGCGGAGTAGTTTCTGGAGAATGATATCCGTAAAACTGCTTATTCTCATCAGCCGCCACGCCTCGTCATAGTCGTGATTCTTATCAGTCATCAGCTGAGTGGCTTTCTGCAGCTCCTCATTGTATAGCTCCATAGCCTTCTCTGTCGAGATCGCTTCGCCCGGTCCGAGTCTCAGCTGGATCAGAGCTATTACAGAGTAGTTCACGATACCGATAAATTCCGGTTCGATACCTTCATTTACAGAAGCGTTTTCCACACCTTTCTCTTCCAGAGAGCGGATACGTCTGGCTTTTATGAAAATCTGATCGGTAAGACTTGCCGGACGCATGATTCTCCAGGAGGTGCCATAATCCTGAAGTTTTTTTTCAAATAAAGAGCGACAAATCTCTTTAACCGCAGCAAATTCAGCCGCGGTGTCATGTTTTTTCTCAGTCATAACGAGTTATTTTTTTGCAAAGATAAGGTTTTTTTGTCTATGCGTGAATTTTTTGCTAAATTTGAAGAGATAGAAAATGACAACTATGGAAAAAAGGATGATTGCGGAATGGGAGGAGTGTGAATATATACTTCTTGCATTACCCGCCGAACATACGGATTGGAATTATATCCTGGAAGAAGCTTGCGAACAATACCGAAGAATGGTTAAGGCATTTACCTCCGCCGGTTACCATTGCGTCGTAATCACTCCAAGCGTGGAGTATGGAGAGGATACACTCAAGGATTGCGGTCTTGACAACGTCACCTTTATCGAACTGCCTTATAATGATACCTGGACCCGCGATTATGGTCCGATATCAATAGAAAAAGATGGGGAGAGAAGAGGTCTTGACTTTGGATTTAACGGTTGGGGGTTGAAGTTCGCTTCCGATAAAGATAATCTGGTCAATCTAAGGTCAAAGGATAGGAAGATAATACTACCGCAGGCATATAGAAATGAAAGGGATTTCACGCTTGAGGGGGGATCAATAGAGGCGGACGGCGCCGGCACAATCCTCACTACATCCCAATGCCTGCAATCGGCTAATAGAAACGGAGGGAAGTCAAAGAAGGAATTGAATGAGATTCTTGGAGACCGTTTGGGAGCTGACCATATCCTATGGCTTGATTACGGACATTTAGCAGGGGATGATACCGATTCGCATATCGATACACTCGCCCGTATTGCTCCACATGACACCATTCTCTTTGTAGGATGCAGGGATATGGAGGATGATCACTTTGAAGATCTCCTCAAGATGAGGGCTCAACTCACGATATTCCGCACACCGGAAGGAAACCCGTATAATCTTGTGGAGCTTCCGATGCCTTCGGCAATATATGATGAGGAGGGAAACAGACTGCCCGCCACATACGCAAATTATCTCGTCACTCCTACGCATATTTTCATGCCGACCTATCGCCAGCCACAGAATGACATGTTGGCTCTCCAGATGGTGAGGGTCGCTTTTCCGGAGCATGAGGTGGTAGGTGTGGATTGCACCACACTGATAAAGCAGCATGGTTCCCTACATTGCGCGACAATGCAGATTCCGAAGGGAGTGTTCAATCCGGTAATCGGAGAAAAGGAGTGAAATAAGTAAGGAGATAACCGTGTGGAAAGGGAAATAACGATGGGATAGGAAAATTTTAAAAATGAAATAAAGATGTCACAGAAGATAAAAGTAGGAATAGTGCAACATTCCTTTAATGAGGATATAGACTTCAACCGTGCCCGTAATCTAACGGCAATCGAGAATCTTGCAGCGGAAGGTGCAGAACTGATAGTGCTCTCCGAGCTTCATGATTCCCTATATTTCTGTCAGACGGAAGATGTAGCCAATTTTGATCTGGCGCAGGAACTTCCCGGAGACTATACGGAGTTTTATAGTGACGCGGCGGCTTCTAATAATGTGGTGTTGGTGACGAGTACATTTGAGCGTCGTGCCCCGGGTCTATATCATAATACAGCGGTAGTGTTTGATAAAGATGGAAGTATAGCGGGAAAATACCGTAAGATGCACATTCCCGATGATCCCGGTTTCTATGAGAAATTCTACTTCACTCCAGGCGATCTTGGATTTGAACCCATACAGACAAGTGTGGGGAAATTGGGCGTACTTGTTTGCTGGGATCAATGGTATCCGGAGGCTGCGCGGTTAATGGCAATGCGCGGCGCGGAGATGCTGATATATCCCACCGCTATAGGTTGGAATCCGGATGATGATAGTGATGAGAAGGAGCGCCAGAGAGAGGCATGGATCACAGTGCAGAGAGGACATGCCGTAGCGAATGGTCTGCCGGTGATCAGCGTAAATCGTTGCGGATTTGAGGAGGATCCGTCCGGGACCACCTCCGGCATAGATTTCTGGGGGAGCAGTTTTGTGGCAGGTCCGCAGGGTGAAGTGATCTTCATGGCTCCCGAGAATGCTCCGACAGAGCAGATAGTGGAAGTGGATAGAGAGCGTACGGAAAATGTGCGTCAATGGTGGCCATTCCTCCGCGACAGACGGATAGAGTGTTATGGAAATATTACTAAACGTTTCCTTGATTAATTGAGAGGAGGACTGCAAGCTATTAAAATCATCTATGACAATACTCGATCAGCAGAGGCTGACAGGTTACGATTAAAATGAATTGGTTGACTTCAGTATTTATTGATCATTCGCCGGTGCAGGCGGTGATAATTCTCTCTCTCATTATTGCTATCGGACTCGGCTTGGGAAAGCTATCCTTCCGAGGACTGACATTAGGCGTGACGTGGGTGTTCTTCGTGGGTATCCTTGCCGGGCATTTAGGATTTTCTATTGATCCCTCCATGCTCCTCTATGCGGAGAGCTTCGGACTCGTTCTCTTCGTCTATGAGCTTGGACTTAAGGTAGGTCCGGGTTTCTTCAGTTCCTTCCGGAAAGGGGGAGTGAAGCTGAATCTCATAAGTTTCGGAAATGTCATTATCGGCACTTTGGTAGCTGTGGCTATCTCACTCCTTTTCGGTATATCAATGTCGGATATGGTAGGTATTCTATGCGGAGCCACGACAAATACACCCGCGTTGGGAGCCGCCCAGCAGGCATTGCAGCAACTCGGACTCTCTGCTACGGGCGCGGCGCTCAGTTGTGCGGTGACCTACCCGTTGGGTGTTGTGGGAGTGGTTTTGGCGATGATTTTCCTTAGGAAATGTTTTGTGCGTCCCGCAGATATACATCCTGATCTTCACGATGATGAGAACCAGACTTTCATAGCTACCTTCCTCATTCATAATCCCGCTGTATATGGCAAAAGCGTGAAGGAAGCCGCCAAGCTTATTCCACCGCAATTTGTAATTTCCCGATTATGGCGCGGAGGGGAGGTGACTATTCCTACTTCTGACACTACCCTTCAGGAGAATGACAAGATATTGGTGATAACTACAGTGGAGGATCTTCCTCACCTCACTGTATTATTCGGAGAGCATGAGAGCCGCGACTGGAACACAGGTGATATAGACTGGAATAAGATTGATTCCTCTCTGACATCCCAGAAGGTGGTGATCAGTCGTCCTGAGATCAACGGTCGTAAGCTTGGATCGTTAAAACTGCGCAATGATTATGGTGTGAATATAACGCGTGTGCTGAGAAGCGGTGTTAAGCTTCTGGCACGTCCGAACCTTGTTTTGCAACTTGGAGATATCCTTACCGTAGTCGGGAAGAAAGATCAGATCGCTAAAGTCGAGAAGGTAGTGGGCAATACGGCAATCAAGCTAAAGGACCCGAACCTTGCCGCTATCTTTATCGGTATAGTTCTGGGGCTTTTGTTGGGTTCTATACCAATCTTTATCCCCGGAATGTCGACACCTGTAAAGCTTGGACTTGCCGGCGGTCCGATAATTGTAGGTATTTTTATAGGCAGGTTTGGTCCCCGCTTTCATCTTGTGACATATACCACGCGAAGTGCCAACCTTATGTTGCGTGGCATCGGACTCTCGCTATATCTTGCCTGTCTCGGTCTGAGTGCCGGAGCGAACATAGCAGATACACTTACGGGAGGCGACGGCTGGATATGGATAGGCTGGGGATTCGTGATAACAGTGATTCCTGTAATCATTACCGGCTTGGCGGCAATGCGTATATGGCATCTTGATTTCGGTGCGACCTGCGGAATGCTCTGCGGCTCGATGGCAAACCCTATGGCTTTGACTTATGCCAATACCACTTTGGAGGGGGATAATCCTGCAGTAAGTTATGCAACGGTCTATCCTCTCGCGATGTTCTCCCGCGTGGTAATAGCCCAGATATTGGTAATGATAATGCTTTGAAATGGAATAAGGAGAAATAAAAAAGAAAGTGCCCGGATGGTTGAACTATCCGGGCACATCTTTTTATAAAAGAACTTTAGTGGACTGTGATCATTTATCTGAAGAAGATGAATGATGGTCCGCTACCGACGGTGTTCTTGCCATTATAGATAAGGTTGTCGGTGTAGCGTACGATATACCCCGGAGCTATGTAGCTCGGATAAGGTCCATCATATATGTAAGAGCCTATTATTACCTCTCTTGTGTTGGGGTCAACAGCTATGGAGTTAGGATATTCCACTTCCTCGGCATCCCAAGTCTCATTTCTACCCGAAGAAAGATCTATGCGACCGATCACGCGCGTATCGCTATAGAAAGGTACATCCATATAATAAAGATATTGCGGAGATTCGGCGATGAAAGTAGCATTGACCAATGGAGTGTATCCTTCTTTCCCTTCTTTCTGAAGAGAAACGATATCGGGATCTATTTCATAAATCTTGCTTGCTATATCACGATAATTACCCTTAGAAAGAAGGAAGAGGCGATTATTGGCAACTACAAAAGCCGATGGATTTTCAGGCACTTCAATCGTAGATGTAACAGTGAAAGAGGGGAGGTCGATGATGGAAGCGGTCTTGCCATATTTACCCTCCTGATTCATTCCGTCAGAGTTGGGGACATAGAGCTTATTTCTGAAGATAACCGCCTCCTCGGGATTTGGACCGACTTTCACTTTTGCATCTATATCAAGAGTGACTGTGTCCAGACGTGCAACATAACCATCATACATCGTGATATACACTTTTCCTCCCTCTGTCACCATTGATCGAGGCATAGAGCCCGTCTCTCCGGCATTAAGTTTGATTTGTTTGAGAGAGATAAAGGTCTCGGCGTCAAGAATCTCAATGGTCGAGGAGCTGTATGTGCCGATATAGATTTTCGAGCCATATGCGGCGGCACATTGAGGCGTATCGCCCAAACTTCGTTTGTTGGCATTGCGGAAGAGATTTGTCTCTACCTTGTCAGTGAAAGGATTATAGAAATTGAGGCTACCCTCGATGTTCTGATAGAAATTTCCCTGATTAAGCACAAAGAAGCCCTCGGACACAGGTACCCGGTCAATTTCCTTTTTGGGTTCATCTTCAGAGCAAGATGTAAAAATGAGAGAGAGGAGGGATAGCGACGCCAAGAGAGCGCCATGAAGGATTGTTTTCTTCATTGCAGTAGGTTTTTATATAAATAGTATTATTTTTGTTAGAAAGAATAGGATAGGGAAGCGGTCCATGCACGTCCCGGCATAGGATAACGAGCGACAACTTCATATTGTTTGTTGAAAATATTGGATACCTCCGCCCTGATCTCAAGAGACTGTGCTTTAAATTTAAATTCATGAAATAGAGAGGTGCCGAATTCCGCATACCCCGGCAGTCGGGTGGAGGGGAGATTAGCGGAGGTAGTGTAGCGTGCTGAAGTTCCTCTGCCCGATAAAACGATTGATACCCAAGGATTAAGCCAAGAGATGGAGGCTGATCCTGAATTGAGAGGAGTATATGCGATCTGCTTCATCCAGTCTATCATGTCAGGAGAGGTGCGCGGTTGGGCTCTCTGATAGCTATATGTAAGCGCACCGATTAAGGATTGGGTGGCTGTCAGGCCTATCTCAGTATTAAGAGTGACATCCAGACCATAAATACGCGCTTTCCCGAGATTGGTCATGGTCCATTTGAAAAGATTATATGGGATAGCCACAATCTTGTCTTTTACTGTATTCAGATAGCCGTCGACGGTAAGATCAAGCGATTTGAAAATACCGTATGATTCCGGAAGCGAGAATGTCATTCCCACATTCCATTGGTCGGTAATTTCCGGACGCAGTTCAACTGTGCCGTAATTATCAAAATATAGCTCGTTGAAGGTCGGCATTCTGAATATATTCTTGTATGACGCTCTGAGATAAAAGGGAACGACAGTGAAGGGACGAAAATTGACCGAAACAGCAGGAGAGAGGCGCGAGTGTCTTTTGTCAATCTCTATTCCCTGACCGGCTGCTTTATCTAAATAGATGGAATATAACAACCTGACCATTGCCGCTACTGCTCCCTTTTTGTAGGAAGCAGAGAGTGACTGCAATATGGAATGGCGATAAGGGTGATTATTTGATGGGAGATTGGAACTGAGATTATTCCACCACCAATCCATAGAATAGTCCATGGCCCATGATCTTGCGGGAAGGCAAAGAAGGGAGGCGGAAGAATAGACTTCCCGCTGTATATATTTCTGATCCAAACGCCCGCCCGGATATTTCCCGTCAATATCTTCATAATGATTGCCGGCAAAATTAAACTTTCCTAAAGCCGATACAGAGAAAATGGAACTGAGTTTATTGCGATATTTCAGTTGACCGAAGAAATTTCTATCTTTCAGACTCTCGTTGCCCTCCGCGGCATAATAGATGACGGGACCGGGCAAAAGCCGTGAATTACCATAAAAATAGAGTTTACCGGAAAGGGAAGAGGAGGGAGTGGGGAGGTAATTGGCGGTCAGCTCGGTATGAATGGAATTCATCCTTGAATGGTTGCGTCTCTCATGAGAAGAGAAGTCTCCATTCTTCAAAAGGAACTTGTAATTATTCTTAGCATGAAAATAATCTACAAGAGCATTGAGGTTGAAATTACTCCCATTTGAATATCCTATTTCTCCTGAGGGATTTATCATGCCGAAATCTCCTCCTTTGATCTTTATCTTTCCCTTTAAAGCTTTTTTCCATGCTTCCGGAGCCGCAATCGTAGATAAGGATAGGGTAGAGGCGGAGGCGGCGTTGCGAGCAGGGATGAAAATATCTGAATTGTCGCCGGAGGTGAGGGAGAGACTTGATATCGTATTAAGGGAGTAGCGTGACAAATCAATCTCGCCGCTACGCGCATCGGTCAGCATGACACCGTCATATGAGACTCCGGTATGTTGAGCTCCTAATCCACGCACGGAAACCGTCTTTAATCCTCCTGCTCCGCCATAGTCCCTCAGATTTACCCCCGGTAATCTAAGAAGAGCGTCAGAAATATTAGACACTCCGCGCTCTCCCATATCTTTTGAAGAAAGCATATGAATAGGCACGGCAGAACTGATGGATTTCTCCACCTTCTGCGATTTGACATTTAATTCGGGAAGAGTCCGGGTATAATTTAATGTGGAATCATTGGAATCAGGCAGCGTGTCAGCTGCATATAAGTGTAAGCCCGGAAGAATAACGCAGGAAAGCGTATAAAGAAGTCTTTTCATCCTCGTGAAAAATTTTAATTTAGTAGAGAAAGCGAAGGGTCGGACTGTAACCGTAGCGGGACTGTCAAGGATTTTCACCTTGGTTCACTTAGTTTCCTTAAGCAAAGGTAATAATTATTTTTTATTCGGCAAATATGGGGGGGAGGTTTATTTAGAGGGTAGAACCTAAATATCCTGCTATAATAGCATACGAAAATCGCCGGTAGCTAAAATTTGTTTGATACTGCTATTTATTGTCAGTGAAATTTATTAAATTTGCTAAAAATTTTTCATCATTTATTGTTGTTTGATTGGAAAGTAAAGATATGTAAGCTACCCGTTTGATAAAGGTAGCTCTCCTTTTTTTTTTAAAGTTGTAAGATATGAATAAAGATGAACTTTTACTGAGACTAGCAAGAGATGTACGTATGATTACTAAAAATATAATAGGAGTAAATGAATCCCTTGAAGAAATGGAAAGAAAGAGACAAATTTCAACAATGGGAAAGTGTTCCATTATAATGGAGCTTGGTAAGAATAGTGATCATATAGTTGACATGATGAATGCTATCAGTGAACTAGATGCTCTACTCAAATAGGGGGGCATCTGTAAAAA
>JAAVFG010000001.1 GCA_014800895.1 Bacteroidales bacterium | reverse complement strand
TCAAGTGAAGGAGAATCAGGATAGTGTTGGTCAATATGGCACGGGGTTCCTTAGAACACATGTATTTGGCAGAAAATTATACGTATCCGGTTCATTGGATATGAGTAAATATGAAGAAGGAGCATTTGCAAATATTGAACGCTTTGAAATTGATCGTACATATTGCAATATTACCGAGTTCGTAGATAAAGTAGCTCATCAGCTGGTTGCCGTCAATGACTTTGCGGATGCTCCCAAAAGTAATTCATGCCGTCGATGGACAGAGATCAGCTATGATCTTTCTTCAATGGAGGGAGCTATGGAAACTGCCTCGGCAGCTATAACTTCTTCTATCGGTGTGATTCCTTATGTCATGACTATCAATAAGCCTATTGTTGATGTCGTACTTGAGAATAAGTTGACGGGAGATACTTACACTTTTGTAAAGAGGCAACTTCCGGATGAAGCCGGACTAAAGGTTATGCAGGTTTCGCTTACTCATAACGGAACTATCAAAGAGCAACGTATTTACTATCTTGAATCGGAAGATGGGGAAGATGTAGCTATTCTACCATTGGAATCGCCGACTAAGGCACGAAGCCTGATGGGAAAAGCCAAACTGTTTGTTTTCTTCCCTCTGCTGGGTACTGAAGATTTCGGGATGGAGGCGATTTTCCATTCTAAAAAGTTTATTCCGGTTGAAAGTCGTGACGGAATACATTTGCCTGTGTCGAATCCCAATGTAAGGGCGAAGTATGAACAGAATGTGCGTGTGCTCAAGGCATTGACTCAGATGGTCCACTCTTATTACCGCAGTCATGCCGAGAATATCTCCGGTTGGGTAAATATTGCCGCTGTCGCTTTTGATTGTGAGCATCACAAAGAGGAGGAAACAAAGCAATTTTTCGTGGACTACAAAAAGTTGTGGAGCGACTTTTATCAGAATCTACCCATTGTAGAAAACGGTGGTAATCGCTGGAGTGTCAATAATTCTTCTCTCCGCTTTTTCTCGCCGGAAATTGTGGCTGATATTGAAAGTAATCCGGAGAATTCCACTGATATATTCAATTCAATTTATAATGCAGCCGCGCTTAAGAACCAATTGGTAAGTAGCGGGGAAATGCTACTGTGGAGCAAAGTAGTAGCTTCCTGGAATCCTTCTCATTCATCATTGCTCAGTATTGATCAGATTGCCAATAATCTGAGTGTGGAAGAGATGGTGTCGGTTGATGTACTACGGGCATTTGACACATATCTTTCTCAGAAGGGTTTGCTTGCTCTATTCAATACCTATAAGCTAATCCCCAATAGAGATGGGGTCAAGATGAAGGCTTCTGAACTTTACAATGCCTCCACTATACCATATTGGCTTAGCGATATAGCAAAGACATTGGTAGAGGATAAGGTAGGTAAGCTGGCAGATGACTCATTCATCTCTTTAGTGAATATGTCAGCTTGCACCCGTAATGATCTTCGTGATGCCATCTCAAGTAAACTCAGAATTTTACGTCAGGAATTTCTGGATAAGGGGAGGGTATACACCGATACAGTAATCAGGACTTTGCTTAAATTGAGTTCGGTATTCTCTTCCGAAACAGTAGGCATTGTAAGACGAAATGCAGTTGAAACTATCGGAAAGCAACTGAATTTAGAGATCCAGTATAGACTTCTGACTCCGCTTGATAGTAATGAACGTGAGATTGCGGAGCTTCCGTTTAAGCATCTTGTAGAGAACAGTTTGCTTGACATCTCACAGCGAAATTCGGAGTGGACTGAAGCCAATATGGACTATATTCTCTCTCTTCATTCAGATCTTTCCACATGGACCGAATATTATAATCGCAATACCAAGGAGGGGCTTTGCATAAAATATGGAGCTTTCCCCAATCGCAACGGGCAACCATGTTTGTATAGAGATCTTGAAAGGGGCGTGAATATTCCTCAAGAACTTTCAATACTTTATCAGGAGGTTATAGGAGCTGATCTTAATGAGAGACTGATTGATGAGCGATTCGAATCAGTTTGTGATTTCCCTGAGTTAGCAGGAAAAGATATCGCAGGTGAGATTGAGTCTCATTTGGAAAAGGAGAAGTTCAGACATTCGTCTGTTCTTGATATCATAAACAGTTTGTCGAAAGATAAACGTTGGGAGGAATGGTTTCCTCTGATAGCGGAGAAGAAGGCTGAGCTCTTTCTTGAACAAGTTCATGAAGATTGCAAGGAAAGTATCTTTAGATTGATGAAGGTAGATAATCCTGACAAACTGGAACAGCTGGCAGAATTAGCTGATGAGGTGGATCTTGAAGCAATCATTACTCGAGGACGTGCAGCTATAATTGAAAGAAAGAATCAAGAAGCGGATTTCAATTTCAAACTTATGCTCGGTGAATACGTGGAGCAGATGATAGAATCTCATCTTAAAGAGAAATTACCAAATCTCGGGATTACGGTTGAGAAGGAACAATATGGTTGTGACGTTAGCATCTGTAAGAATGGCAATCCCATATATTATATCGAAGTGAAATCTCGGTGGGGAGCCAATCAATCAGTGATGATGTCTCCGCTGCAGATGCGGATGTCTGTAGAGGAATCAGGTAATTACGCACTATGTTGTGTGGATATGTCTCACTTAGGAGTATCTGAAGATGATGAACACCATTATCCTTCATTGATGGAAGTACTACCATATATCAAGGTGCTGACTGATATTGGTTTCATAAACGATGAAATTTCCTCGGTTGCCTTGGGTAAGGATGATCGCTTGGTTTCAATTGGCGGAGATTATAAGTGTGTGGTTCCACAGTCGACAATCAGGGCTAAAGGACAAGACTTCTCGGAGTTAATCAATGCAATTTCAGTCAATTTACATTAAGTCATTGTCAGTAACAAAGCACTTGGAAAATTTTCTAGGTGCTTTGTTTACCTCATATATTATCTCGGTATCTATTAATGCAAGGACAATGAAGTCCGGCATTAAAGATTCCACAAAATGGCTACTAAAGCAAACGCATCATCATTCGTAGAACACCTCCGCAAGTCAGGCATAAACTGCCTTTACCACTTTACCTCTCGACGCAACCTTGAATCCATCAAACGTCACGGAGGTCTTTACTCTTGGTGGTATCTCGACAATCACGGTATCACAATTCCTTGTCCGGGAGGAAACGATTTCTCTAAACAACTTGACCGATATAATGGTCTTCAGGACTATGTGAGACTTAGCCTTTGCCCTGAGCATCCGATGGCTTACCGTCTCAAACAAGCTGGTGAGGACATCGTCGTTCTGCGCATCAGTCTTGATGTTGTAGAACTGGAGGAGACCTTGTTTTCCGACATGAACGCCACAGACTCCAGCCATCATCATGGAGGTTCTTTCGAAGACCTCAAAAGAATCAACATTCCGGCAACCCAACGTAGGTTTGTACGTAGGGATGATCCTGACTTTAAGGCTCTTCAGGCAGAAATCATGCCAAAAACATTCGTTCCCTCCAAATATATTCTCAATCTTAACTGCGCATAACTATGATATATATTGCCAATAAAAGAAGAAAAGAGGAAGGCATCAAGAAACAATATCCTAATGCCATAATTCTCGATGTTACGTCCAAAGCCGGATGGGCACAGCAACTGAGCCCGTTCTATCCACATGGTGGAATCCCTATCCTCAATTCGGAGGGAATGACTGGAATGTCAGTGGAAGGAATATGGCAAGGGCTAAAGGTATTTGAGACGCAGGGGGTGTCTTACTCTCATTTCCAAAACGCTTCCATGAAGGGGTTAAAACGTACAGTCAGAACCCTTGGAAAACCGTTAGGTCATAGGTATGGTACTAAATCGGCAGAACTACTGAATTATCTTGAAGCAAGGATTGCCATATATCTACCCACGTATAAGTGGGTATTGGAGAATGTGCCGGCGGCTAGAGATTTAGTCGAAAGAATACGAACCAAATCGCTTACTACGGATATTGTTTTCCTTGACTACAATACCAATGAGGATTACACCAACCTCAAATCTCCACTCTCTCATGCGGCTCTTATTAAGTTGTATATCGAGGGACGGTATCCGGATATTACTCTCGACCAGCTCCGTAATGGTGAATTTGAAGATAATTACCCGAAATCAACAGAAAGGAATGCAAGCGGAATTCTTCCGTTTTTAGATGAAATATAAATCAATATGATACCAGGACCAGCAAATGTTTTAAGCTGTCCCTTTTGCGGCGGCACAAAAGAGGTGATGAGCCTCGTTAGTGGTAATACTTTTAGAGGCACAGTATGGAGCGACACCCGTCGAGAGTACCCGATGCTTCCGGAAGTATCACCGATACAGCAGTGTCCCCACTGCAAAAAATATTACTTCATTGAACAGGCTAAGAGAGAATATTCCAAAGATCCGAAGTCTGAAATGAGAAGTTTCATGAAACTTGGGAATCTTTCGTTTCGTGAATTAAAGGAGGCAATCCTCCAGATGGAATCGCTTTCGTTATCGAAGATGCAGCGATGGATCCTTAACCATCAGTTTTTCATGGCATATAACGATACCTTCCGTCGCAGCCCTGAGACAAAAGCATTTCCTCCATCAGAAGAGGATGAAACATTCTATCAGAAAGTAATTGAAGAACTACTGGATGGAATAGACAAGTCTGCCGACTATGAACTATTTCATGCGGAACTTCTTCGGGAGACCGGACGCTTTGAAGAAGCAAAAGAAGTGCTGTTACATCATGCTAATGAAGATGATCGATGGGTGGTGGATGCAATGCTCCGGCATATAAACGATAAGGACACGCTGCCTTTCCTGCTTATAAAAGAAGGAGAAGTCGTAGATTAGTATTTCGATGCCCCTAATAATCCCTTGTTGTACACTATTGCAGCAAGGGATTTTGCTTTTCGATGTTTACATCTGACGTAGTGTTGGCATATAGAATCAAACGAATTTAACCTCCCTAAACTATGTGCTACACTGCTACACTTCCCACAGTAATCAAGTCAGAGAATCTAAACTCCGACCTTCTCAACCTCACTCGCATTTTCAACCGCTGGCTTAAGATGCTTACCAACTACGGCAAGCTCGATGAGACCACACTTCAGAATGACTTTATTGTTATTGCCAAAGTGGTAAAATCGCATGAGACAAAACAAGACATCAAACGAGCCGTACAACGCTGCCGCGACTATGCTTTATCCGCTGTAATGCAAATTACGAACCTTGTCCGTTCCCTCACTTCGGCTTTGAGTCTCTTGTGCAAGGCACAAGAGAACAGAGAGCTTCGTAAAGTAAAAAAGGCATATGCTGACCAAGGGATGACAGAACGATATCGCCCGCTTTCAAAACGTCTTGCAAAAGAGAAGATACGTAAGATTGGCAGAGAAGTTATCTATACTGATCGTCATACTGACGATGCCGAGACTACACGACTGGTGCGACGTATTATCGAAAAGCGTGCTGCACAAGAAGCACATAAGAATGCCGGTAAACATGACCGTGAAACCAATCGGTATCGTCATTCGATACAAAGAGCCGTATCGTTCAACCTCTATAACAAGAGATACGCAGAATATGACGCCGAACTTCGCGCACGCGGTACCCACTGGAAGGTCAGTATTCACAACTCTAAAGGCAAGAAAGTGTTGGTCGCTAAATTCAGTTATAACACTTATGAAGAAGCCGTAGAGGCTTGTACGCGTTACATGATGGCGCATCCAGAAGATTCGTGTCCCATGTCGGCATATAAATGTGACTATTGCGGTAAGTGGCATATAGGACATGAGAGACTTCCTCAACAGTACATGGAACCTGCGACGAAAAATTTACAAGAAAAAGATGAAAAAATCTCTGCCTGATGTTTACCATCGGATCAGGCTCGGTATATAGATTCACAAAACCAATATAAAGTATAAAACATGAGTTACTACGATTACGATGAGTACGAGGACGAATACGCCGGTACTTACGCCCATGATGTCGAGGGCTACAGTGATGATGACATCGACACAATCTTTGATGGAGACCCGGATGCATACTGGAATATCGACTAATTATCAAAACTAAAAAGATTATGGGACTTTTCAGCAAAAAGAAAAAGACTGTGACGGTGGAAGGTACCGTCACAACAACNACCTCAGAGGTNAANAATGAAGAAAGCTTCGCCCAAGTAGCTCCTAAGAATATAGGTAAACTTGATATGGTAATCGCTTTTGANACCACCGGCTCAATGGCGCAATATATTGGTGCTGTGCGTAAAGAGGTGTCAGAACTGATACCACAACTCTTCAAAGACAATGAAGACCTCCGATTGGGTATCGTCGCTTTTGGCGACTACTGCGACATGAATAATGCGCAGGATTATGGAGACGCTTATCAATGTATTGCACCTACCGCCAACGAGAATGACCTTATAAAGTTTATGCTCAATTCCAAGGATACTTCCGGCGGTGACGGTCCCGAGTTCTACGAACTGGTTATAAAGAAAATTGTTGAGGAAACACAGTGGCGCGAGGGGTCTACACGCTCCATTCTTCTTATAGCCGATGCTATCCCTCATGAGCTTGGCTATACCTATAAGGATTTTGTTGTCGGCAACCAGATTGACTGGCGCATCGAGGCCCGTAAAGCAGCTGATGAGAAAATCAAAATCGACACTGTGACAATTTCCGATTCTCCTTGGTTCAAGGAACTATCGGCTATGACGAATGGAGTCAGTGTACCATTCCATACCGGCTACAAGACTGCTGAACTTGTCAGAGCATCGGTAATGTCAAGGGGATCTATGAAGGCTCGCTGTAATTTTGATGTCTTGATGGGTGCCTGTGATGACGATGAAATGAAAGAGGTCTATGCCTCGTATAAGAAAGAACGCGATGATTTCGATTNTTAAACTATGAAAATCCCCGGTCTCAGCTTCTCTTGGAAACGTGCTCTCGGCGTTTCTAAGTTGAAACGGGATTTTGCAAAATCTATCGGAATCCCCACAACACGCAACGGCATTGAGAGAAAAATCGGCAACGCAATAATAAACACTGTATTCGGTAAAAAGAAATGAAATACGAAGTATTCGCGAGCAAGTATAAAGCGCAAGTCGGCCAAAGGCCGGTGCGCGGTGGCGAAGCCATTATGACTTGCAGCAAACTCAAATCATTGGTGATTATTCTGATCGCCACTCTTTCCTGTTCAATTCATATATGTGCTCAGCCTCAGAGCGCAAAGCAATCATACAATTTTACCCGTGCTCTGGAGGAAATAAAAAAGGGCAATAAGTCAGAGGCAATGGATTTTCTCACAAAAGAGATAGCAGAAAAACCGGGGAATGGTTATGCCCACATGACCATTGCGATTCTACAGGCTGATGCAGAGAACTATGGCGATGCCATGAAGTCTGTGAATATGGCAATCAAGAAATTACCTAAAAAGGACAAGGAATATGTAGCCCGCGCATTTGCTTCACGAGCAAACCTTTATACTATTGCCGGGGATACGATTCAGGCTCTCAATGACTTCAATCAGGCTATAAAAATCAATCCTGATGATTCTGATATTCTTGAAACCTATGGTCAACTGCTGTATGAAATGAAGAGGTACTCTGATGCAAATGAGATTTATAGCCGTATGGTCGTAGCAAATCCTACGAGTGTAATGGGATATATGGGGCTTGGTCGTAATGCTTACGCCTCTGGCAATTACGACGAAGCAATNCGGCAATATANCATTGTTATCAAGATGTATNATGACTATTCNTCNGGNTATTCCTTCAGAGCNGAGAGTTATCTCAANCAGGGTAAGTACCTTGANGCNNTTGANGACATTATGAAATCATTNTCAATNGACAATGATGCCAAAGCTCATCATTATCNNTTTGAATTTCCTGANAATCAGTTGACGCTCGTNATTACTAAANTGAGAGGAATGTCNGTNAANAATCCTCATGATGCNGNATGGCAATACTATATCGCTCANNTGTATCAGANCAAAAAGAAATATAACGAGGCGATTGANGCNGCNCGTAAAGCATTTGACATTGACGCCCATCCNGTATTTCTTGAAATGATNGCGGACTGCCATCAGGAACTTGGAGAATATACTCAGGCTCTTGAAGCCATTACACAGGCGCAACAGATGAGGCCCGATGACCTTGATCTTATTTCTTCTAAAGCCGATATACTTGGNGAGTCCGGAGATATTGAAGGTGCAATTACCGAATGGACAAGATACATCGAAAAGACTCCTGATTTCTTTGGAGGTTACTATCGCAGAGGCTTCTTTGAGGATAATTCCGGNCAGACTGATAAGGCATTAGAAGACTATGATATGGCGATAATGCTTAATCCNGATAANGCTTATTCCTATNTGGGGAAAGGAGATATGCTGATGCGCAAAGGNNAGNCTGATGAAGCAATGGCAGNCTATCGAAAGGTCATAGAACTTGATACAGTGCNAAATAATTCATCATGCGCTATGTANGCTTTCCTTGCTCTGGGCGAGAGGGACAAAGCAGTGGATTTTATGGAGAAAGTAATCGCTAATGATTCCACAGATTGCGGGAACTACTATGATGGAGCATGTTTCTATTCTCGACTTGGAGACCTTGANNNATCANTGGCNNACNTACGNACNGCTTTTGANAANGGATTNCGAAGATTCCACCATGTTATGTTAGATGATGATTTGGACGCGTTGCGTGCAACAGAGGGCTTCAAAACTCTCATGGATGAATACACCGCTATTAAAGAACAGGANAACGCTGTCGAGNCAGAACAAGGTCAGATGAGTGAACGGGTAGANATACCCTTCANTCCCGATGGTGGTTGNGTNTCTGTNAAATGNNCTATCAANGAACTCCCNCTTAGTTTCATNTTTGATACNGGCGCAAGNATAGTATCTTTGTCGCAGGTCGAAGCCAACTTCATGCTGAAGAACGGCTATCTGAAACGAGAAGACTTTGTTGGCTCAGGTAGGTTCGTAGATGCCAATGGAGATATTTCCGAGGGAACAATCGTAAACCTTAGAGATGTGGATTTCGGAGGGTTAAAACTTAGTAATGTCAGAGCCTCTGTTGTCCGGAATCAGAAAGCTCCTCTTTTGCTTGGTCAGTCAGTTCTCGGACGACTCGGTTCTATAGAGATAGATAATCCCGGTAAAAAACTAATCATAAGCCATTCAAAATAGTTATCATGTACGGTATTTTGCAATTCCGGCAGCAGTTATAATCTATAATTGCAGAGATATACTTCCTGATAGTGTAAAGGAGGGTGGGAGAGCTCATAGATAATTAAAACACTATTGAAAAATGATTGAAAGATTTTTACAGGTACAAAGAGAAGCATATAATCGTGCCTTGGAAGAAATAGAATCAGGAAGAAACGCACTCATTGGATGTGGTATATCTTTCCTCAGATAAAGGGACTCGGATTTTCAAGGAACTCAATTTTCTACTCTATAAAAGATGCAGAGGAGGCTAAGGAATATCTTGAACATCTTTTGCTTGGCCCGAG